>NZ_SODT01000008.1:1097407-1760701 GCF_004366005.1 Kribbella sp. VKM Ac-2566
GCTCGGGTTGTGCGGTCGGGCGCGGGCGTTGGGCTCGGGTTGTGCGGTCGGGCGCGGGCGTTGGGCTCGGGTTGTGCGGTCGGGCGCGGGCGTTGGGGTTGGGTTGGGTGGTCGGGCGCGGGGCTTGGGCTGGGTGGCGGTTGAACAAGGTGTTGATTCAGGGGAATGCTGGGGGGCCGCCTCTTAGGGCTCGGCAGGTGGATTCGGGGTCGTTGACGAAGTTGGGGACCTGGTTGTCGGCTTCGTAGTAGCGGTGGAAGACCGGGGTCTGGGAGCCGGACATGGGAGGGACGATCCAGCTCCAGTCGGCGGGGCAGCCGCGGCCGGCGCGTTGCTCCTTCTCGAGGTGGATGAGGAACCTGCGGGACTCGGTGTGGTGGTCGGTGACCGTCACGCCGTTCGTGGTGAACGAGTGCAGGACCGCCCGGTTGATCTCGACCAGGGCCTGGTCCCGCCACAGGGTCGCCTCGTGCGAGGTGTCGAGCCTCATCCGCTCCGCGACCACCGGGACCATGTCGTAGCGGTCGCTGTCGCCCAGGTTGCGGGCCCCGATCTCGGTGCCCATGTACCAGCCGTTGAACGGCGCGGCCGGGTAGGAGACACCGCCGATCTCCAGCCGGTTGTTACTGATCACCGGGACCGCGTGCCACCGCAGTTCCAGGTCCGCGAACCACTTCAGCTCCGGGTGCTCGAGCGGAACCTCGTGGACCACCTGGTCGGGCAACTGGAACATCCGCGGCCCCTCCTCGACCGTCTCCACGACCAGCGGGAGCACATCGAACGCTCCCGGCCGCTCAGGCGGTCGCCACCCGCGTTGGATCAGTTTGCTCGTGAAAGCGCGGTACCGCGGATCCCCGAGCGTGCGACCGTCCGCTTGCTCGTACCCGGCGTACCGGATGAGCAGTTCGTTCCAGATCCTCGGAGCGGGCCGCGACGGCGTCTCGGGAGCGAAGACGCTGATCATCGGCCGGATCTTGCCGCCGTTGTACGCCGTGCTCAGATGCTCGAAGCAGTGCGCGGCGACGCTGCCGGCGTCGGAGACCGTTCTCAGGTCGCGCACCTGCAGGCTGTGCCAGTACAGGCGGCCGATGCAGCGTTTGTTGTTGCGCCAGGCGACGCGCGCACCGAACGCCAACTCCTCGGCGGTGTGCCAGTAGGTGCCGGTCGTGTCGATCTCGCGCATGACCTCGGTCAGCCGGGGCTCCAGCGGCCCGGCGTGCGGGTCCTCGCCGTGGTAGAGCTCGAGGAACTCCTTCGCCGCGGCACGGACCGTCTCGACGTCGAGTTCCGGCTCGGACCGGCTCACCGGCGGGTGACCGGACACTGGCGGATGATCAGGCACCGGCGGGTGATCAGGCGGCGGTGTGACCCTCACGGCGTACCGAGACGCCGTACGGCGGGCACGCCGGGCTGTGCCCCACCGCGTGCCGGCGACCTGGAGCAGCTGCTCCCCGGCGCCGGCCGAGACGACCTGTCGGACGCAGATTCCTACGGCGAGCAGAAGACCTGCGAGGCTGAGCGCGATCGCCAGCTCGGTCGAGACACCGATGGGCGCCCTCCGGCCGAGTTGGAGCGCGCCGAGGGCGGCGCCTGCCACGGCCAGTCCGAGGACTGCGAGTGGCAGCGCCAAGGGCCGACGGCTACGGGCAGGCTGCCGGCTTGTCGGAGCTTCCGCGCGGTGTTCCTCCGTCCGGGCGGGGTTCGGAAGAGTTCGCACGGGTCACTCCGAGCCCGGAGACCCCGGACCGCGACCGTTCGCTCCCCCGTGCCCGTTCCCGTTCGCATGCCCGTTCTGCAGGCGGACCTGCCAATCGCTCAGGTCGTCGAACCAGGCGTCCTTCTTCTCGCGGGACGCCTGTTCGCCGGCCTGTCCCGTGCTCCCGAGCCGCTCGACCTCGGTCGAGAACGAGTCCACGATCGACTGCATCCGGCTCTGCGCGTTCTGGGCGTACGACCGGACCTGCTGCCCGGCCGTGTCCATGGCCTCCTCGACGATCCTGCGCTCGTGGGCGCGCGCCTGGCCGATGCGCTCGCGGGTGTCGCGGCTGACGTCCTCGACCATCTCCTCGGCCACCAGCTGCGCCTGGCTGAACAGCTGGACGATCTGGTCGTTGACACGCTCGCCGACCTGCTCGTACTCGTCCAGCTCACTCTGCACACGCTTCACCTCCGCCCGGGCTCGCCGCAGCTCCGCCTGGAGCCGTTCGTTCTCGGCGCGGCACTCGCTGACCTCTCTCGCGGTCGCGTGCACCTGGTCGGCGAGCAGGTCGATGTACCCGTACACCTGGTCCGAATCGAGCCCCCGGAGTCTGCGCCGGAACGTCTCGCCCCGGATCGCATCGGGGGTCTGGTAGTGCGGAGAGCCGTGGCGGTGCTTTCCGTTAGTCACTGGTTGTCTCCTGACCTGGTGAGCGCTGGATCGGCCCTGTGCTCGTCCACGGGCGCGTAGTAGAAGTGCTCGTACTTGATGTGCTCGGGGTCCATGCCGGCGCCGGCCAGTCGCTCCAGCGTGTGCGCGACCATCTGCGGGCCGCCGCACACCATCGCCGTCCGCCCGTACAGGTCCTGCCGGGCCGCGACCATGCCGACCTTCCCGCGCGTCCCGGGATAGGACGCGTCGTCGGACACAACTTCGGTGTATTCGAACCAGGGCCGCTTCTGCGCCATTTCCCGCAACTGCGGCCGGTCGTAGAGGTGCCAGGGCATCCGGACCCCGTGGAGCAGATGGACCCGTGGAGCGGTGCGCGACCGCGCCCACTCGTTGTCTATCTGTTCGAGCACCGCGAGCAGTGGGGCGAGACCGGTTCCGCCGGCGACCATCAGCACGTCCCGTACGTCGTCTGTGCGCCGAGTCAGCCGTTCACCGACCGGGGCGCCCAGTTTCACGACGTCGCCGACCTTCAGCGACCGCACCACGGCCGGGCTCACCTGGCCGCCGTCGATCTGCTGCACGTGCAGGTCGATCGAGCCGTCCCGGCGCGGGGCGTTGGCCGGACTGAAGTACCGCCACGCCCGGGGCCGTTGCGGGATCTCCATGGAGACCGACTGGCCCGGGAGGAACTGGAACTCGCGCCGCGGCCGGATCGTCAGCAGCGTGAGGTCCATGGTCCGCCGCTCGACCGCGACCACGTCGGCGTCCCACCAGTCAGGAGTGGACTCCGAGGAGGTCTCCGCGGCCTCGACCATCATCCGCGCGATCACCTGGTAGGCCGCCGTCCAATGGCCGGCCAGCTCCTCGTCCCACTCGGATCCGAGGAAGTGTTTCAGGGTCGCGCACAACGAGGCTCCGACCGCGTCGTAGTGCTCCGCGAGTACGGCGTACTTGCGATGATCGCGGCCGAGATGCTGCAGGAACGCCGCATCGTTCTCGATCTGATCGGCATGGCTGACGATCCGGCCGAGGGCGCCGACGAACTTGTCCCGCTGGTGCGACATGGAGAGCGGAAACATAGACCGCACCTCGGGATAGGACACGAACAAGTGCGAGTAGAAGTACAGCGGCACCTGTTCTCCGTGCTCTGTCACCCGGTCCCAGCTGCGCTGGAGGGCGTTGGCATCCATAGGAAGTCGCTATCCGGCTCGAGAAGGCAGCTCCTCGAGTGAAGCGATCGGCCCGTCAGCGGGCAGCAGGTATTGCCTGTCGTCGGCCCAGGCGGCCGACGGACACTGCGTTGACAAGGGTTCCCTCCCAGTCCAGTCCCCGAGTCGGTCCTTCGTGGTGTCTCCCGCCCGCAACCTACCCGCGCCCAACGGCTTGAAACCGCGAACCGGACCGATACGTGCCGAAATTCCTACGGGGCTCTCAGAAATGCGATGCCGTCGACACTGGCGGGCGCAGTGGAGGTAGAGATGATCTTGAGAGCCCCTGTACGGAAGGGGGTTGTGGGGAGGTAGGTGACGGCGCGGCTGGTGGTGGTTGCGGCCAGAGAGACCGTGCCGATCCTGATGTTCGCGTGGTAGATGTCCACGCGGCCTTGGCCCGGGCCGTGAATCGCTACCAGGGCGATGCGCAGGCCGGACTCGGTGGCCTTGGTCAGGTACGCGCCGTTCGCTTTGAGGATGGTCGTGGTGCCTTGGAAGGCCAGCGTGCTGGTGGAACGCGTGACAGTACCGGCAGAGGTCAGAGCACGGTCGTCCTCCGGCGCGACCGAGCAGATCGGTGCGGACCAGGCGGACAGGTTCCCCAGGTAGTCGCGGGCGCGCACCATGAAACACTCGTCCCAGCCGAGTCGCGGCGACCAGGTGATCCCGGTGATGCGCGTGTTCTGCCAGACAGCCGGGTAGATCCACTTGCCGAACGCGGCACCTGTTGCGGCCACCTTGTAGACCACGTCGTACGACGCAATGTCGGTGTCGTCCTTGTAGGCCCAGCGGACTGTCGCGGACCCGCTCAGCTGCACGCGGTCGCCGATGCGCCACGTGACCAGTGAGGGCGCCGTACCGTCCACTTCACTGCAGTACGACGTACTCCAGGCGCTCAGGTTGCCGGCGTAGTCGCGCGCACGCACCTGCCAGCAGGTGTCCGTGCCGATCGGTGCCGTCAGACTCGCTCCAGTGGTCTTGAGCCCCTGCCACGCGGGCACCTGGTTCCAGGCGCCGTACGGCGACGTGCGGTTGGGGCGTTGCTGGATTCGCAGGTCGTAGCTGTCCACACCGGTCGCAGGTGAGTTCGGGTCCTGCGGGTCGTCGTACGCCCACTCGAAGGACAGGCTGGTGTTGTCGCGGATGCGATCGCCCGCGGACGCGTTGGTCAGTACGGGCGCGACGGTGTCCGGGTGCTGCTGCGGGTCGGCGGTCAGCCAGGTCAGGCTGATCACGCGGGGCTTGCTGGTCGCGTCGGCGTACACGATCTTCGCCAGGCCGGATCCGTCTGCCCGGAAGCTGGGGGTGGTGGTGCGGATCGGCCCGTAGCGGCGCTGTCCCAGTGCTGGGTCGTTGAGGTCCGTGACCAGCAGGTCTGAGCCGGAGGCCTGCACGGTGAATCCGTTGCCCAGCTGGGCGTCCGCGGCCACGGTCAGGTTCCGCGGCGGCTGCGGCCCGTTGACGTCTACAACCTGGTTGCAGCCGCTTAGTAGCGCCCAACGGCCGTTGACGTCGTCCGGGCCGACGGTGCACGCACTGGCGACCAGTACGGTCTTCACGACACCGGTGGTCAGGTTCTTACCGTCCAGGTGGCCCGGCTCGGTCACTTTCCACACCGTGTCACCGGACAGCGCGAACGGCGGGGCGACGTCGGCCACCTTGGTCTTACTGGCGACGTTGTACACCTCAGCGGTCGCAGCAGCCGGTGCACGATGCGAGACGAGCTTGCCGCCCTTCCCGAGCACCACTTCGTCCGCAGCGGGGAACGTGAGCCCACCGACCTTCGCCGTACTCCCGTCGAATGTCAGTAGCGAAGGCCCCTCGACCTGGATCGGCTTGCCGTCGTTCGAGCCGCCGGAGGCTGTCCACGTGGTCCCGTTGTTGCTCGTCTCGTAGACAGGGTTCGAAACGACCACGCGGGCGCCCGACATGCCGACGTCGACCGCCGTACGCCCGGGAACGAGGACGCCCTCCCCCAGGTGCTGCGGTGGATCGGCAGCCATCACCTGTGACGCCGTCAACGGCAGCAGTACGACGGCACACACCACGGCCGCCTTGACACGTAAGCCCAGCACGAGAGACCCCCAGTACACCGATGACTTCGCGCCGCACCCTAGTCAGTAACCACCAGTAACGGAAGCGCCGTGGAAAACCGGGTGACACCCCGAGACCTCAAGAGGATCCTGAAAGGCTGACCAGCAACGAAAGGGACGGATGCAAGCGGGAATCACGGTATCGGCGGCCGAACTGCCCGAGGTACTGCTGCACGTGGCAGTGGTACGCCCGGTCTTCCTCTGGGGCGCACCGGGGATCGGGAAGAGCAGCCTGGTGCGGGCGTTCGCGGAATCGCTCGGTCTGGAGTGCGTCACGCTCCTGGGCACGCAGCTCGCGCCGGAGGACCTCATCGGCGTACCGCAGATCGTCGACGGCCGCAGCCGGTTCGCACCACCCGTGGCGATCGCCCGCGACGAGCCGTACTGCCTGTTCCTCGACGAGCTGAACGCCTCCTCGGCCGAGGTGCAGAAGGCGTTCTACTCGCTCATCCTGGACCGCCGCATCGGCGAGTACGAGCTGCCCGCGGGGTCTGTCGTGATCGGCGCCGGCAACCGGGCTACGGACAACGCCCTGGCCCGACCGATGGCGAGCGCCCTGGTGAACCGGCTCGTGCACATCCACCTGCGCGCGTCCGCGACCGACTGGCTGCAATGGGCCGTTACGGCTGGGATCCACCCGTGGGTCCTCGACTACCTGCGCAACCGACCAGACCACCTGTGGACCGCGCCGCCGAAGACCGAGGAGCCGTTCTCGACGCCGCGCAGCTGGCACATGCTGTCGGACGCCCTGCACTCGTACGGCGCCGACGTGTCCGACGAGACGCTCCGGGTCCTTGCCTTCGGCACCTTGTCCGCGGCGCACGCGTCGGCGTTCCGCGCGTACGTGAAGACGGTCCGGCACGCGTTCGGGCTGGATGCCGTGCTGAAGGGTGAGACCGGCTGGCCGTCCGCCCCGGAGGACCGGGACCTGCTGTACTTCCTGGCCGAGACGTTCCGTGCCCGCCTGATCAAGGAGCTGGCCGCGGACAAGGCGTCGGCGAGCCCTGCGGCTCGTCAGCTCGCCCATCGTGGCAAGGCGCTGCTGGTCGAGCTCGCGGAGATCTCGCTCGAGGTGGCGCAGGTGGTGATCGCGGCCGACGACGACGGCCGCCCGGTGCTTCCGACGTGGTTCCTGGTCGAAGTCAGCCGCGACCTGCCGCGGCTGGTGGCGGCCCGTGCCTAAGCGGAAGAATTCGCACCGGGACCCGGCGTGGGAGGCGATCCACTCCGGCTGGGGCGTCATCGTGCGGCACCCGCTGTTCGCACCGATGGCGGACTGGGCGCACACCCCGCTCAGGGACGACAGCTGCCCGGCGGACGGCTGGGCCACGATCGACTCGAACGGGCAGATCCACACGCACCGGACGCGTCGCGCCACACCAGAGGAGTGGGCGTGGGTCTTCGCGCACCTCCTGATCCACCTGGGCCTCGGCCACGCCGAACGGGATCTGCCAGCACCTGACCAGGCCACCAGCACCGCAAACGACGTGGCGGTCAACCGCTACCTCCAGTCGCTCAAACTGGGTACGCCGGTCGTTGAACTGCCGTCAGACTTCCCCGCGATGGACGAAGACGCGCTGGCGCGACTGTGGCGGCGCGCCGGCGTACCGGCGGAGTACGAGCGACTGGGCGTGGCAGGTCACGTGCCTGATGTCCACACCGCCCGCTGGAACGGTTGGGGCACGCCGCCGAACTGGGGCGAACTGTTCGCCGCAGGTCTGTCCGCCGCGGCTGCTGCGGCTGTCGAGGTTGCTGGTGGCGCACGCTCGTCGCTGAGTGCAGGCAGCGGCGGCCGGGACAAGTGGGACCTGGCCCTCGGCTGGTTCGTCTCGTCGTACCCGCTGCTCGGTGCTATCGCTGCGAGCATGACGGTCGTCGCCGACGCCGAGCTCGCCCGCGGCTGGGACATCCGGGTCGCGGCGGTCAACGCGTCCGCCGGCGAGATCTACGTGAACCCGCTGACCAGCCTGACGTTGAGCGAGTGGCGGTTCGTCATGGCGCACGAGATGCTGCACGCCGCGCTGCGGCACGGCGAGCGCGTCGGCGGCCGTGACCCGTACCTGTGGAACGTCGCCGCCGATCTGGTGATCAACGGCTGGCTCGTGGAGATGGGTGTCGGCACCCTGCCCGACGGCGGGCTCTACGACCCGGCGCTGAAGGGCATGTCCGCGGAGGAGGTCTACGACCGCATCGCTACGGACCTGCGGCGCTACCGCAAGCTGGCGACGCTGCGCGGCGTCGGTCTGGGTGACGTACTCGGCCACCCGCTCCCACACTCCGGTGAGGCCGCACGGGCAGCCGGTCTCGACGACATCTACCGACGTGCCCTGAGCACCGGGTTGGCGTACCACGACCCAGCACGCGGCACACTGCCTGCCGGACTGGTCGAGGAGATCCGCGCGCTGGACCACCCGCCACTCGCCTGGGACGCACAGCTGGCGCGCTGGTTCGAGGAGCACGTCCCCGCGGTCGAGAAGGCCCGCACGTACGCACGCGCCTCCCGACGCCAATCCGGTACGCCGGACATCCCGCGCCCCGGCTGGATCCGCCCGGTCGAGCTGGAACGACTCCCGACGTACGGCGTCGTCCTGGACACCTCGGGTTCCATGGACCGCGAGCTGCTCGGCAAGGCACTCGGAGCGATCGCGTCGTACTCACGCGCTCGCGACGTACCGGCCGCGCGAGTGGTCTACTGCGACGCCGCGGCGTACGACGCCGGCTACGTGCCGGTGGACGACATCGCCGGACGCGTGAAGATCCACGGTCGCGGTGGGACCGTTCTACAGCCCGGCGTGGACCTGCTGGAGCGAGCAGACGACTTCCCGGCCCACGGCCCCATCCTTCTCATCACAGACGGCCAGTGCGACGTCGTCCGCGTACGGCGCGAACACGCCTGGCTGATCCCCCGCAGCACATCCCTCCCCTTCACCGCCAGGGGTCCTGTATTTCGCGTCGAGTGAACAGCGTCTGCTGCGGGCGAACAGGTGTAGTTGGGTGGCTCTGCTGAGTGACAGGTTCACGGGATGGCATGGGTTGTGAGGGGCGAGTTCCGGAAGCTGTGGATCGGGCAGCTGGTGTCCGCGTCGGGCAGCGCGGTCACCACTGTCGCGCTGCCGCTGGTGGCTGTGGTGACGCTGCAGGCGTCGGCTGTGGAGATGGGTGCGTTGTCAGCGTTGACGATCGCACCGCATCTGGTGCTCGGGCTGTTGGCCGGCGTCTGGGTCGACAGGTGGCCCCTGCGTCGCGTGCTGATCTGGTCCGACGTCGGACGGCTCGTCCTGCTCGGCTCGGTGCCTGCTGCGGCCGCACTGGGGTGGCTGCACATCGAGCAGCTGTACGCCGTCGCCGTACTGACCGGAGTGCTGACTCTGCTGTCGGACACCGCGTCGCAGACGATGATCCCGTGGCTGGTGCCACGTGAGGACCTGATGCGGGCGAACAGCGCGGCCCTGCTCAATCTCAACCTGGCCTCCACGCTCGGACCGTCCGTAGCCGGGTTCCTCGTCCAGGTGCTCACAGCACCGTTCGCGATCCTCGTCGACGCGGCGTCGTACGTCGTGTCCACGATCGCGGCGTACCTGCTCCGCGAGCCCACCCGCGCACCTGCACCCGAGCGGTCCGAGGTACGACTTTCGGCGGGACTGCGGGTGCTCTTCGGCCACCGGATGCTCAGGCCGCTCGTGCTCTCGGCAGGTATCGCTGCCATGGCCGGATCGATGCAAGGCCCGCTGGTGGTTCTCTTCCTGATCCGCGAGCTCGACAAGTCACCGGCGTTCGTGGGGCTGACCATGACCGCGTTCGGAGCCGCTGCCGTGGCCGGTACCTTCATCGCTCCCGCCTGGTGCCGCCGGGTCGGCCTCGGCCGCTCCTATCTGACCGGCGTGTTCCTCGCGTCGTTCAACGGCGTCGCTCTGTTCACCGGTGTGACGCCGGTGATCCTCCTCGGGCAGGTACTCGCCGGACTCGGTATGTCCCTGTTCGGCGTCCCGCAACGCACCCTGCGCCAGGCGCTCGCGCCGCCGCACCTCGTGGGGCAGGTCACCGCGTCCTGGCGCACCTTGGTCATCGGCGGCCAGACGGTCGGCGCGGCTGCCTCCGGCGTGCTCGCCACCGCCCTCGACATCCGCCCCACCCTCCTGATCGGCACCGCCGGCATGCTCGCCGGCCTCCTGGTCGCCGCCTTCTCCTCGCTCCGCGGGCTGCAGGATCTGCCCGAAGGGGAACCGGTCGGGCGATCGATGGCGTAGGACTGATCGCGGATCGTGATAGGTCGAGAGGGGATGCCCGCCTGGGCATCGGGTGGGCTATTGCGTTTCATTGGCAGGGAATGGAATTCGCGCGACAAGCGCTTACCTACTGAGCGATACTGGAAAGTGCGCCGTTTTCCGGTCGTCAAAGCCCTTTTGAGTCGAAGTAGATGGGAAGTGCGCCCGTCCAGATGCCCTCAGAGCACACTGTCCAAGCGCCGTCGATCGCAGCCCCTACCACCCGTGCCCCAGAACGCAGCCGCAACCTGTGGCGGCTCCGTCCCTACCTGAAGCCACACCGCTGGCGCCTCGCGGTGATGTTCTCCACCGCCATGCTGGGCGTCGGCGTCAGCCTCGCCGTTCCGCTGGTCACCCGAGCCATCATCGACGGTCCGGTCACCCGCCGCGAGCTGAGCATGCTGGTCCCGCTCGCACTGCTGGCCCTCGGGCTCAGCATCTCCGAGGTCATCCTGGTCTGGATGCGCCGCTGGGCGCAGTCCCGGACCGTCAGCGACCTCGAGGCCACGCTCCGGCACGACCTGTACGTCCGTCTGCAGTCACTGCCGATGGAGTTCCACACCCGCTGGCAGAGCGGTCAGCTGCTCTCCCGCGTCACCACCGACCTGTCCACGATCCGCCGGTTCATGGGGTTCGGCCTGCTGTTCCTGGTGATGAACATCCTGCAGCTGGCCGTGGTCACGGTCCTGCTGCTCCAGCTGTACTGGCCGCTCGGCCTTGTGGTCCTGGTGGCCGCCGTGCCGATCGTCATGGTGTCGCTGAAGTTCGAGAAGAAGTACCTGCGGATCTCCCGCAAGGTCCAGGACCAGCAAGGTGACCTGGCCACCCGGATCGAGGAGTCGGCGCTCGGCTTCCGGGTGATCAAGTCGTTCGGCCGGCGGCCGCACGTCCAGGGCCAGTTCGACGACGAGGCGACCAGGCTGTACGACACCGAGGTCGAGAAGGTCCGGCTCGCGTCGCGGTTCTGGAGCTTCCTCGGCGTCATCCCGAACCTGACCCTGGTGATCGTGCTGCTGCTCGGCGCGCTCGCCGTCGGCCGGGAGGCGATCACGCTCGGCACCCTGGTCGCGTTCATCACGCTGATGCTGTCCCTGGTCTGGCCGGTCACCTCGCTCGGCGCGATCCTGGCGATGGCGCAGGAGTCGATGACCGCGGCGGACCGGATCAGCGAGATCCTGGACACCCATTCGGTGATCAAGGACGGCTCGGAGGAGCTCACGAACCCGCGGGGCCACCTGCGCTTCGAGCACGTCGGGTTCCGGTTCTCCGACGACTCCACCGAGGTGCTGCACGACATCAACCTGGACCTGACCCCTGGTACGACGCTCGCACTGGTCGGCGCCACCGGGTCCGGGAAAACCACCCTGACCGCACTGGTCCCCCGGCTGTACGACGTGACCGCCGGGCGGATCACCATCGACGGGCACGACATCCGGGACCTGTCCCTGGTGTCGCTGCGGACGGCTGTCGCGTCCGCGTTCGACGACCCCACGCTGTTCTCCATGAGCGTCCGGGAGAACCTGACCCTCGGCCGTCCGGACGCATCCGAGGCAGACGTCCAGCAGGCGCTGGAGGTCGCTCAGGCGCAGTTCGCCAACGACCTCCCGTGGGGCCTGGAGACACGCGTCGGTGAGCAGGGCATGTCGCTGTCGGGTGGTCAGCGGCAGCGGCTCGCACTGGCCCGTGCAGTGCTCGCCAAGCCCGCCGTACTGGTGCTGGACGACACCCTGTCGGCTCTCGACGTACACACCGAGGCATTGGTCGAGGAAGCACTACGGAACGTGCTGTCCGAGACCACTGGCATCGTGGTCGCGCACCGCGCGTCGACGGTGATGCTGGCCGACCAGGTCGCTCTGCTGCAGAACGGCACGGTCACCCACGTAGGAACCCATCACGAGCTGCTGACAACGGTCCCGGCGTACCGGCACCTGCTCGCAGCGGAGGAAGAGGAGGTGCACGCATGACGACCCAGACCCAGCAGACACCTCCGGAGGCCTCTGAGGCGAAGGAGGACGAGCAGCAACCGAAAGAGCAGAAGTGGCGGGGCGTCTTCGAGGACGACCCCGACCGGGAGGTCTCGCGCGCGACCAGCATCCGGCTGAAGGAGGACTCCCGGAAGCTGCTCGGTGAGCTGCTCCGGCCCTACCAGAAGCTGATCTGGCTGCTCGTGGTGATCGTGATCGTCGAGAACGGCGCCCGGCTCGCCGTGCCGTACCTGGTCCACCTGGGCATCGACAACGGCATCCCGCCGATCCTGGCGGGCAAGGGCTCCCAGGAGCTGATCACGATCGTCATCGCCGTGCTGGCGTCGGCGCTCCTGCAGGCCTGGGCGCGGCAGCTGTTCCTGATGCGCTCCGGCCGGCTCGGCCAGACCATCCTGCTCGGTCTGCGGCGCCGGGTGTTCGACCACTTCCAGCGGCTCAGCCCGGCGTTCCACGACAAGTTCACGTCGGGCCGGGTGATCTCCCGGCTGACGTCCGACGTACAGGTCATCGACGAGATGCTGGCGAACGGGTTCGACGGTCTGGTGACCGCGCTCCTGACGCTGGTGGGTACGGCGATCATCCTGCTCACGCTGGACGTCAAGCTCGGTCTGATCGCGCTGCTGTCGTTCCCGGCGCTGATGGTGCTGACGGCGTGGTTCCGGAAGCGGTCCGGGGCCGTCTACCGGCAGACGCGTGAGGCCGTCGTACTGGTCATCGTGCACTTCGTCGAGTCGATGACCGGCATCCGCGCGGTGCAGGCGTTCCGCCGGGAGCCGCGCAACGAGGAGATCTTCCACGGCGTCAACGACCGCTACCGGAAGGCGAACCTCGAGGCGTTCCGGCTGAACGCGATCTTCATGCCGTCGATCAAGGGCGTCGGCAACATCACCATCGTCGCGATCCTGGCGTACGGCGGTTACCAGGCGTACCACGGTCACGTGACGGTCGGCGTCCTGACCGCGTTCCTGCTGTACCTGCGGCAGTTCTTCGAGCCGCTGCAGGACATCTCGCAGTTCTACAACACGTTCCTGTCCGCGTCGGCGGCGCTGGAGAAGCTGTCCGGCGTGCTGAACGAGACGCCGGACGTCCCGGAGCCGATCAAGCCGGCCAAGCCAGGCCCGGCCCACGGTCACCTGGAGCTGCGGAACGTGCGCTTCGAGTACGTCGACGGCGTACCGGTGCTGCCCGGTCTGCAGCTGGACGTGCCGGCCGGTCAGACCCTCGCCCTGGTCGGTACGACGGGTGCCGGCAAGACCACGATCGCCAAACTGGTGGCGCGGTTCTACGACCCGACGAGCGGGCATCTGCTGCTCGACGGCGTCGACCTCCGGGACCTGGCCGAGGACGACCTGCGCGAGCGGGTCGTGATGGTGACGCAGGAGAACTTCCTGTTCACCGGCTCGGTCGCCGACAACATCCGGTTCGGCAAACCGGACGCGACGATGGAGGAGGTCGTCGAGGCCGCGAAGGTGATCGGCGCGCACGACTTCATCATGGCGCTGCCCAACGGGTACGAGACCGCGGTCGAGAAGCGCGGTTCCCGGCTCTCGGCGGGTCAGCGGCAGCTGGTCGCGTTCGCGCGGGCGTTCCTGGCCAACCCCGCCGTACTGATCCTGGACGAGGCGACGTCGAGCCTGGACATCCCCAGCGAACGCCTCATCCAGCGGGCGCTGAAGACGATCCTGGCCGACCGTACGGCGATCGTCATCGCGCACCGGTTGTCCACCGTCGAGACCGCCGACCGCGTCCTGGTCCTGGAACACGGCCGGATCATCGAGGACGGCCCTCCCGACCACCTCATCACCATGGACGACGGCCACTACGCCGGACTCCACCAGGCCTGGGAAGACTCACTGGCCTGACGGCACCGGGCGCGTGGGGTTCTCCCCATGCGCCCGGTCCGTTCTACGTTCTACGGCGGGCCGCATTCGTCTCCTGTACGACGGCCCACGCGTCGGCGACCGGTCCGACGTGCCGGAGCTTGTCCGGGTTCACGACCGCGCGGATCTCCTGGATCTGCCCGTCGGCGATGTCGAGCGTCCACGTGTTGACCACTCTGCCGTCGCTGTCGCGGAAGACCGCTCCCGGCTGACCGTTCACCAACTGCGGCTCCACGACGCCGCCGATCTGCGCGAACGGCCCGGCCAGCGCAGCCAGCAGTCCTGCCACGTTGCGGGCGCCGGCAACGACACCTCGGCCCCACTGCGGCGCCTTGCCGCCCGCGTCGCCGACCAGCTGCACGTCCGCGGCCAGGAATTCCATCAAGTTGCCGACAGCACCCTCTTTGAACGCCTCGAAGAACCGCACTGCCAGCTCCTCCCGCTCTCGCTGGTCAGCTGCGAACCTCGGCCGTCCCGCATCCATGTGCCGACGGGCACGGACCACCAGTTGACGGCACGCCGCCTCCGAGCGTCCCAAGGCCGAGGCCACCTCCGCGAAGCCGAACCCGAACACCTCCCGCAGCACGAAGGCCGCCCTCTCCAGCGGGGACAACCGCTCCAGCAGGAGCAGCGCGGCCATCGACACCGAGTCAGCCAGCTCAGCCGCCCGCTCCGGGTCCTCGTACGGGTCGGACAGCAACGGCTCCGGGAGCCACGGCCCGACGTACTCCTCCCGCCGGCGACGAGCAGACCGCAGTACGTCGACAGAGATGCGGGTGACGACCGCGGACAGGAAGGCCTTCGGTGACACCGGCTCCGTTCGCGACCCGGCGTACCGGAGCCACGTGTCCTGTACGGCGTCCTCTGCCTCGCTGACGCTGCCGAGGATCCGGTAGGCGATCGAGAACAGCAGCGGTCGCAGCTCCTCGAACTCCTCGTCGCGCGTGCGCATCACGCCAGCTCTGCCTTGAAGCCCTGCCGCCACGACGGGTACTGCAGCTCCCAGCCGAGCTCCCGCTTCGCCTTGGCGTTGGAGAAGCCGCGTCCCTCGGTCATCATCACCACAGCCTGGTCCCCCGCCAGCCGCCGCGCCAGCCACACCGGCACGCGCAGCGGCCGCTTCGCACCCGCGCACTCCGCCAGGTACGGCAGCCAGTCGCTGGCCGGCGCCGGGTCGTCGTCGACGATGTTGAACACACCAGTGACCTTCTGTTCGACAGCCAGCACGGTAGCGCTAGCAGCGTCATCGAGATGCACCCAGGAACTGTAGCCAGTCCCGCGGCCCACCAGCGGGTACTGGCGTTTGCGCACCAGCTCCACCTGGTCGTCGATGGCGCCCGGCCCGTAGAAGGCGCCGTACCTCATCACAGCCCCGCCGATCCTCAGCACCAGGTCCTCGATGCGGCTGAGTGCCTTGAGGCCGACGTACGCCGCTGTTCCCTCCAGGAGATCCAGCGGGTCCTCCTCGGTCTTGACCCAGCCGCCCCCGCGGATGCCGTTCCAGCTCGCGTAGCCCTGCGCAACGAAGTGCGGGACGCCTACTGCCTCGGCTGCGGCCAGCAGGTGGTCAGTGCCCTCGGTACGCAGTCTGTTCGTCTTCGCGAACCAGCGGTCCGGATGCTTGATGTCCGGCTTCCCCGCGTGCGTCATCGAGATCGCGGTCATCTGATGCACGATCACGTCCGGCCTCGCCAGCGCGACCGCCTCGCCGACCGCGGCCCCGTCCAGCCCGTCCATCACCACACCTTCAGCACCTGCCGCCGCGATCAGCTCCAGCTTCGCCGCACTCGTCGTACTAGCCGTCACCTGATGCCCACGAGCCACCAACTGCGGCACCAGCCGCCGCCCGAGCACACCGCTTCCACCTGCCACGAACACCCGCATCTTCAACACGCTCCTCGTTCGGCTTCGCTCCCGAGACGAGACAGCACCGCCGCCTGTGACATGACAACGGCGCAGAACTGTCGCAGGGCGTCGGTACCGTGAAGGGCATGTTGACGACGCTGGCGGTGGAGAACTACCGGTCGCTGCGGCGGGTGGTCATGCCGTTGCGTGGTCTGAATGTCGTGACCGGCGCGAACGGGACGGGGAAGTCGAGTCTCTACCGGGCTCTTCGGTTGCTGGCTGATGCTTCGCGCAACGGTGCGGTGGCGGCGCTGGCTCGGGAGGGCGGTCTGCAGTCGACGCTGTGGGCGGGACCTGAGCATGTCCGGAAGGACCGGCCCACGCAAGGCACCCGGAGGACCGGTCCGGTGACGTTGCGGATGGGGTTCGCGGGGGACGACTACGGCTATCTGATGGATCTCGGGCTGCCGATCCCGAACGGATCGGAGTTCGATCTGGATCCGGAGATCAAGCGGGAAGCCTTGTGGGCGGGGCCGTTCCTGCGGCCGGCGGCGTTGCTGGTCGAGCGCACCAACCACGAGGTGCGGATCCGTACGGCGAGTGGCGAATGGCAGCGGGGCGGGCACCAGCTGCAGACGTTCGACAGCATGCTGAGCGAGTTCGCGGACCCGGAGCGCGCGCCCGAACTGCTCCTGGTGCGGGAACGCCTGCGGGGCTGGCGGTTCTACGACCACTTCCGCACCGACGCGACAGCGCCCGCTCGCCGAGTTCAGGTCGGTACGCGCACCCCCGTACTCTCCGCGGACGGCGCGGACGTGGCTGCGGCCCTGCAGACGGTGCGGGAGCTAGGTCCTCGAGGAGCTTTGGACGAGGCGATCGAGCTCGCGTTCCCCGGCAGCCGCGTCCAGATCACCAACACCGCAGGGCGTTTCGAGATCGCCTTTCACCAGCACGGGTTGCTGCGTCCGCTCTCCGGCGCCGAGCTTTCCGACGGCACCCTCAGATATCTCCTGTGGGTCGCCGCTTTGCTCACGCCGAGACCACCCGAACTCCTCGTCCTCAACGAGCCCGAGACGAGCCTGCACCCCGATCTCCTCCCGGCGCTGGCCAACCTGGTGATCACCGCGGCGAAGGAGACCCAGGTCATCGTCGTCACCCACTCCCGCCCGTTCATCGCGTCGATCGAGGCCCTCTCCCCCGACCTCTCGACGATCGAACTCGTGAAGGAGAAAGGCGCGACCACCATCACCGGCCAAGGCCCCTTGGACGAGCCGCCGTGGAAATGGCCGACCCGCTAGGGCTTGTCGTCGGGAGGCTTGACGCTCTCGAAGCGGACGAGGATCACGGATCCGGCCGCGGACAGGACGAAGCCGGCGATCGCGGCCGGCCACCATCCGGCGCGTACGGCGTCGTCGAGGACGAACACGCCGACCGCGGCCGGGGTGATGGTCTGCAACGCGATCATCGGCGTGGTGGCCAGCGTCACCGAACCACGCTGCAGGGCCAACGAGTAGAGGATGAACGCGAGCGCTCCGCTGATCGGCAGCGTGTACAGCGTTGGGCTCCGGACGAGTTCGCTCATCGACCCGTCCTGCAACAAGCGCGCCGAGATCGCAACCCCGGCGTACCCGAGTCCTGCGAGCATCCCGAGCAGCGCCGTGGAGACACCGTGCTGCGAACGACTGGCAACGGCACCGAGTACGGCGATGACGACGAGTCCCACGATGATGCCGATCGTGAGGCCGTGATGCTGCGCGCTGGCGCCCGCATCGCCCGCCGCCACCG
Source organism: Kribbella sp. VKM Ac-2566 (assembly GCF_004366005.1). NCBI lineage: Bacteria > Bacillati > Actinomycetota > Actinomycetes > Propionibacteriales > Kribbellaceae > Kribbella > Kribbella sp. VKM Ac-2566. The sequence goes on from NZ_SODT01000008.1 coordinate 1,114,843, forward strand.
CGAGCAGACCGAGCCCGACGCAGACACCGATCACCGCGGACCACTCGAGCGTACTCAGCTTGTCCGACATCAACCGGGTCGCGAGCAACGCGGTCACGACCAGACTGACCGCGATCCCCGCCTGCGCCAGATACAACGGCAGCAACCGCAGCGCGACGAAGTGCAGCCCGAAACCAGCCAGGTTCAGCGCCAGCGCACCAAGGAACGCCGGTTGCCTGAGCAGCGCGACCACGAACCCACCGAGCCGCCGTGGATCCAGCTCCGACTCGGTCGGCACCTTCCGCGAACCGACGGCCTGCAGGATCGCCCCGACACCGAACAGCACCGCGGCGCCGAGCGCCGCGCCGAGACCGAGAACCACTACGAAACGATCCTACGGCGCCAGGTGAGGTAGAGGCTGAGGCCGCCGTAGTAGACGAGGTAGGCCAGCGAGATCGCGACCACGATCGCGTTCGGGTTCGGCATCTGCGCGAGCAGTACGGCGTACGACGCGAGCCAGATCGCGGTCGTCAACAGGTTGAGTGAGCGGAATGCCCTCGTGCGCGACGGGTACACGTACTTCACCGGGATGAAGACGAGCACCGAGCAGACCACCAGGATGATGCCGGTGCTGACCGGGCTGAGGCCGAGCACCACCACATAGAACGCAACTACGTTCCAGTAGCTCGGGAAGCCGAGGAAGAAGTGGTCCTCGGTCTTCGCGTCGACCCGGCAGAACTGATAGCTGGACGCAAGCAGCGGCAGTGCACCGAGGACCGCACCCCAACTCCCGGACGGGAGATAGCCACCGGTCCACAGCAGCACGATCGGCGCGAACGCGTACGTCAGGTAGTCGACGATGTTGTCCAGCATCGCGCCGTCGAACCACGGGATGGTCTCCTTCACCCGCAGCCGGCGTGCGAGCATCCCGTCGGTTCCGTCGATCACCAGGGCCGCCAGCCCGAGCCAGAGCGCCCGGACGGCGTCGCCGTCGATAGCGGCGATCACGATCAGCAACGCGAGCACCGTTCCGCTCGCGGTATAGGCATGCAGTGCAAGTCCGGCCAGACGCAGCCGCGTCGACCCGACGAACGGTTCCCGCACCGCGTCGTGTGTGGTCAGGACAACTCCCAGAACTCAGGCGACGCAGCGCGTCGGGCCGGGTCGAGGTGGACCCAGCCTCCGCCAGCGTCTCACAAGCCTGGTCCCGCCCCAGTGACCGACCGTCATCTCCCGCAGATCTTTGCAAGGACCAGAGGTCCGCGGGACCTCTGGGTCAGTCACGGGGCCCGGGGAACTACGTGACGGGGTCGAGCACGAAGAGCGGGATCTTCCGGGTGGTCTTCGTCTGGTACTCGGCGTACGGCGGGTAGGCGGCGACGGCCCGCTGCCACCACTCGTCGTACTCCTCGCCCTCGATCTCGCGGGCCACGTACTCCTTGGTGGTCTCGCCGTCCTGCAGGGTGAGCTTCGGGTCGGCCTTCAAGTTGTAGTACCAGACGGGGTTCTTGGGAGCGCCGCCCAGCGAGGCGACCGCGGCGTACACGCCGTCGTGCTCGACGCGCATCAGCGGGACCTTCCGGATCTTGCCGGACTTGGCGCCGCGCATGGTCAGCAGCACCACCTTCATACCCATGATGTCGACCGCTTCGGTGGTCCCGGCCGCGGCGACCTTCTCGACCTGGTCCCGCACCCAGCCGGTGGGGCTCGGAGCGTAGTCGTCATTGTTCGATGTCATGTCACCAATGATAATGGTGACACATCAACATCGACACCTCCCGGCGTGGTCAGAGTGTCGGGGCCACGGCGGTCAGGGCAGTGAGGGCGTTGTCCCAGGCCTGCGCGGACCGGTCGGGGTTCTGTTCGTCGTCCAGGCGGTCGAAGCCCGATTCGACGACCAGCAGGCGGGTGCCTTCGGCTTCCGGGGTGAGGGTGAACTCGACCAGGTTCGCGTTACCCGGCGCCGGTTCCACTCCGGGATCGACGGCGTACCGGTAGGCGAACCGCCGGCCCGGCTCGACCTTCTCCACGAATCCGAAGAACTCCCCGTGCTCGTCCCACCGCATCACCAGCCGCCCGCCCGGCCGCAGGTCGATCTCCGCGCCGCCGAACGCGTACCACCGGGCGAACACCTCGGGCTGCGTCACGGCGGCCCATACCGTCTCCGGCCGGGCCTCGACGTACACCTCACGCTCAACGCTGTCCATGCCGACCATCCTGCCCCTCAAACGGCGCACGACTTGAGTTGCGTCGCGGTCGCGATGGTCGCCTCGACCCACCGGCGGCGCAGGAAGTGCGCCTTCAGGAGCCGGTGTACGCCGTCCAGCACGACCAGCCGGCCGCGGTAGGCGACCAGGTTGATCGGGAAGTCGAGATCCGCGTCCATCACCCGCTGGTAGTGCGCGCGGAAGTTCATCGGCGTCTCCGCGACCTGATGCGGCGTGACCTTGAACCGCTCACCCTCGAGCTGCCACAGCGGCAGGTCGAACATCCAGACCAGGTCCGCGATCTCCACCGGCTCGACCTTCAGATCGAGCTCCCAGAGCTTCGCGAGTTGCCAGCGGTACGGCGGGAACACCTCCCGCAACGCCTCCGGCATCATCGCGACCAGTTCCTCGAACGAGACGTCCGGCGCCGCCCGATCCGCGCGAGCGCCGAAGGTGTCGCCCAGCCCATCGATCGTCACGACGGAGCAGGCTACGCCATCGGCAGGGCGACGACGACCACGTTGCTGAGATAGACCTCGCCGTTCCAGTCCTCGCACGTCACGAGAACGAGCCGGCCGCGAACGCTCTGGTCGAACAACTGCGCGGCACGCTTCGCCAGCGTGGCCTTCCGGTACGTCGTCACAGTGGCAACCCGGTACGGCAACTGGCCACGAGCCGTCGACACCCGCACAACGGATCCGGGCACCAACTTGCCGAGGTTGTCGAACGCGCCGCCACCGTTGTGAACCGTGTGGCCGGTGATGACCGCGGAACCGCGCTTGCTCCCGGGCTGCGCTCCTCCGGACCACCAGCCGACCGTGGATGCGTCGGAAGGCGGGGTCAACGCGGCATGTACGGCGTCGATCGCCACGACCGGTGCGACAACGCCCAACTGCGGGATGTCGATGCGCGTGGGCCTTCCGGCACGTGCTGTCGACGTACGGCCGGCCGACGACTTCGGAACGACCGCAGGCCTGCCCAAGGCCGCTGCTGACGGCGACGCGGATGTCGCCGACGGGGTCGCCCCGGCTTGCTGGTTACCACCGAACTGCAGGTAGGCGCCGACCCCGAGTACGCCGACACCCACGAGCGCGACCACCCCACTCCACCGAAGTGGAGCAGGGCGGCCGCGTCGACGGGCAGAGGTCATACCGAGTCCTACAAGGTCCGGCTAGGCGCTGTGCGTCCCGCGTCGACGGAGCGACACGATTCCGGCCCCGGCCAGCATCGCACCGCCGGCCGCGAGCAGCAGACCACCCGCGAGACCGAACGGACTGTTGCTGTCAGCAACCGAGTTGGAGCCCGGTCCGGCCGCACCGGCGTCGACCTCGGTCGGCACACCGGCCGTCGGGGTGTCACTCGGTACGTCGGAGGCCGGCGTCGACTCGGTGACCGTCGGGGGCGTGTCCGACGGGCTGGTCGAAGTACCGGGCGACGTCGGCGTCGTGGACGGCTTCTCCGACGGGCTCACCGGCGGAGTGTCCGTCGTCGTGGGCGGAGTGGTCGGCGGAGTGTCCGTCGTGGTCGGCGGAGTCGTCGGCGGAGTGTCCGTGGTCGTCGGAGGCGTCGTCGGCGGCGTGGTGGGCGGAGTGTCCGTCGACGTCGGCGGGGTGGTCGGCGGCGTGGTCGGCGGCGTGGTGTCGCAACCCTCGACCCAGAACACCTTGTGCTTCTTGTCGGCGCCGATCGAGCCGGGCGCGTTCACGGTGAGCTTCACGTGATAGCCCTGTTTCGGGTGCGGCTCACCGGTGAACTTCAGCGTGTAGACCTCGCGCGCGTCCAGGTCGGTGCCGCCGCCGGCCGCGTCCTCGCCGATGAACGGGTTGAGGTTGCCGGAGACAACCTGCAGTCCGGCGTCGGCCGTCGGGGCCTGGTCCTCGAAGGTCACCTTGGCCTTGTACGAGTCGTCCTTGTCGTAGTTGTAGAACTCGACGGTGAACGTGCAGCCCTGGTGCGGGTTGTTGTCCGGCGGGCCGCTCTGGATGTCGGCGCCTTCGATCTTCACCGTGCCGTTGTTGCCCGGCGGGTTGCCTTTCTGGCCGCCGGTCGCGACGGTCTGGCCGGTGTGGCCGGTCTGGTCGGCGTTGGCGGAGGGCGCGACGAGCAGTGCCGTTGCGCCGAGAAGCAGGGAAAGTGCTCCGGCGCCGGCAAAGATGCCGGCGGCCCTGGAGCGAACGCCCGTGTGGGTCATATCCGTCCTCGTACGAGAGTGCAGGGGGTAAGCCTAGAGAAGTATTTCGGTTCCGTTACAGCAGTCAAGGTCGTTCGGTAACGATTGGCGTCGTGTCCGTGCGGTTGTCCACAGGCCTTCGCGATGAAGCCTGTGGACAACCGCGCGGTCGATCGTTGTGACTGCCGGGCGTGATTCGGCTTACCTGGCGTGGCGGCCGTGGCGGCGGAGGGATGCGATCGCCCCACCCGCGAGGAGCATGCCTCCGAGCGTCATCAGAATGCCGCCGGTTTCGCTGGGCCGGCTGTCGTTGGTTGCCGCGACCGCGTGGGTCGGCGGACCGGGCAGACCGGCATCCACGGCAGTCGGCAGGCCGGAGGTCGTCGAACTCGTGCGGTGCGTCGAACTCGTCGACGGCGCACTCGAACGCGATGTGGTCGGCGGCGCGCTACTCGGCACCGTGCTCGACGGAGGCACTGTCGTAGACGTGGTCGGCGGCGTCGTCGGAGGTGTAGTCGGCGGCGTGGTGGGCGGTGTCGTCGGCGGCGTCGTCGGAGGTGTAGTGGGCGGTGTCGTCGGCGGCGTGGTCGGCGGCGTGGTCGGCGGCGTGGTGGGTGGGGTGTCGCAACCCTTGACCCAGAAGACCTTGTGTTTGGTGTCGTTGCCCTGCGAGCCAGGGGCGTGCACGGTCACCTTGACGTGATAGCCCTGGACAGGATGCGGCTCGCCGGTGAACTTCAGCGTGTAGACCTGCCGAGCGTCGAGATCGTTGCCGCCACCCGCCGGATCACCGCCGATGAACGGCGTGAGGTCACCGGACACGACCTGCAGCCCGCCGTCGGCCGTCGGCGCCTGGTCCTGGAAGATCACCTGCGCGTTGTACGGCCCTTGGTCGAAGTTGTAGAACTCGACGGTGAACGAACATCCCTGGTGCGGGTTGTTCTCCGGCGGCTTGTCGCCGACCTCCACCCCGTCGATCTTGATGGTCCCGTTGTTCCCCGGCGGCGCGGCCATCGCCGCACCGGCCGGCCCGAAGACCTCGTCCGGCCGGACCAGCATCGCACCGGCACCGATCAGAATCGTGAGCGCTCCAGCGGCCGCCACAATTGCGGCAGCCTGAGCGCGAACCCCCATGGTGAGCATCCCCAGTCCCCTGTTCTACCTGCGGTCACAGCCGGGCAGACTTCTCATCTGCAGTATGACCCTCTCGTTGCCCAAGTCAACAAAACCGGGGAATGACAACGAGAGACTTGGTTGCCTCAGGCATGGGCTGTGCGGTGGATGATGACGATCGCCGAGTCGTCTCCCGGTCCGCCGGCCGAGGCGACCAACTTGTCGGCCGCCCCAACGAACCCCTGTCCGACCAGCCGTTCCGCGAACCCGGTCAGCCGGTCCGTGCCGCGACCGATGTCCTGCCGCGGCGTTTCGACCATCCCGTCGCTGTAGAGGAACAACGCGTCCCCGAACCGCAGCAGCCCGTGGTTCACCTCGAACTCCGGCGCCTCCACCAGACCGAGCAGTGGACCGTCCGCGTCCCGCGTCTGCCACCGCCCCGACCACGCGTCGAACTGGATCGCCGGCGGATGACCGGCCGTCCGTACGTCGAAGTCGCCGGTCCGCAGGTCCACGACGACATGCACCACGGTCGCGAAGTCGTCGTCCCAGTCCTGGCGCCGCAGATACCGGTTCGCCGACGGCAGGAACTCCTCGACGGGTACGACTCCCAGCAGACCGCCGAACGCACCCGACAGCAGCAGCGCGCGCGTCCCCGCGTCGATTCCCTTGCCGGAGACATCGACCAGCGCCACCTCGAGCAGGTCGTCGTGCATCGTCGACACCACGAAGTCGCCGGAGAACGTCGACCCGCCGGCGGACTGGATCGCGACCTCGACCCGCCAGCCCGGCGGCAACGGCGGGATCTCCCCCTGCGCGGTGAGCGTGTCCCGCAACTCCATCAGCATCGACTCGCTCCGGGTGCCGGCGACGCCCAGCCGGCTGCGCACCTTGGCGCTGGTGATCATGATCCAGCCGACGATCAGGAGCACCAGCAGGAAACCGATCCGGGGCATCGTCAGTCCCCGCGACAGGACGACGTACGCACCGAACGCCGTCGTGATCCCGGTCAGCGCCACCAGTTCGCCGAACCGCAGCAGAACGCCGCCGACCACCAGCGGGACGATCAGGAAGGACTCCGGGACGACGGTCGTCCACATCCCGCTCGCGACGGAGACGACCAGCTGCACCAGCACGAGGGCGACGAACGCCACCCGGTGAGAACGGCGGGCACGACGGCCCAGCGCCTCGACCCGGCGGCCGATGCGTCGTGCCAGCACAAGACCGCCGCGCTTCCTCATGGTGTGAAGAACATAACGGTACCGATCGGTCCGCGCATCAATTCGCAACACAACCGATGGCTTTCAGCTCTTGCGAGTGAGTCCGGTTCGCTGGCATCTGGGACACCAGAACAAGTTACGGCCCGCGAGGATCTTCGTCCGGATCACCGACTGGCAGACGTAGCACCGTTGCCCTTGGCGCCGGTACACGTACACCTCACCGCCGTGGTCGTCCCGGCGCGGGTCACGGCCCATCGCCTCCGGGGTGTGGTCGTCGGCAACGGTGTCGATCCGGCCGGTCTCCACGCCGTACTTCATGAGCGCGAGCAGGTCGTCCCACATGCCCTGCCACTCGCGCTTCTTCACCACGTTCCCGGGGGTCATCGGGTTCAGCTTCGCCCGGAACAGCACCTCGGCGCGGTACACGTTGCCGACACCGCTCAGCACGTCCTGGTTCATCAGCAGCTGACCGATCGGCAGCTTGCTACGGTGGATGCGGTTCCATGCCAGGTCCGGATCCGCGTCGTCGCGCAGCGGGTCCGGACCGAGCCGCCCGAGCAGCTTGTCGCGCTCCTCGTCGGTGATCACCTCACACACGGTCGCGCCGCGCAGATCGGCGTACGACGTGGCGTTCTGCAGCCTGAGCCGGACCTGGCCGACGGGTTCCGGCACCGGCGCCGGACGGATGTCCATCTTGCCGATCAGCCCGAGATGGATGTGCAGCCAGCCCGCCCCCTCGAAGTCGGCGAGGAAGTGCTTCCCATGGGCCTCGGTCTGACGCAGCAGGTGCCCGTCGAGCAGCGCGGCGCCCTCGGCGAACCGGCCCTGCGGACTCGACGTCCGTACTGGACGGCCGCCGAACGCATCCCAGACGTCGTTCGCCAGCCGATGCAGCGTATGACCTTCAGGCATGATTCCTCTTATGGGGACGACAGGTGGTTCCAAGGCACCCACTCCGGCCGTGGTCGGCACCGGCCGGAGTATGCGGGCTCGTGACGTGTCGCGGCCCCGTCAGCCCGTCGTACGGCGGCCGGTGCTGCCCAAGACCGACGCGGACGAGCAGGACGATCAGGGCAACGGCGGGAGCTCGCCGGTCGACTCGTAACCGGACAGCATCTCGATCCGGCGGGTGTGCCGCTCCTCGCCGGAGTAGTCGGTCGCCAGGAACGTCTCGACGAACCCGGTGGCCTCCTTCTCGGAGTGCATCCGGGCGCCGACGCTGATGACATTGGCGTTGTTGTGCTCGCGGCCGAGGCGTGCGGTGTCGGTGCTCCAGGCCAGCACTGCCCGGACCCCCTTCACCTTGTTCGCGGCGATCTGCTCGCCGTTGCCCGAGCCACCGACCACGATGCCCAGACTGCCCGGCTCGTCGACCACCGCCTGTCCGGTGCGCAGGCAGTACGGCGGGTAGTCGTCGACGGCGTCGTACACGGCAGGACCGTGGTCCACGACGTCGTGCCCGGCAGCGGTCAGGTGCTGCACCAGGTGGTTCTTCAGTTCGAAGCCGGCATGGTCGGAGCCGATGTGCACTCGCATGGCCCGCAATCTACTTGTCGGCCGTCGGCACGCGTACGCCGCCCGGCACCGTCAGGCCCGCGGTCAGCTGCGTCACAGCGGCATAGGCCTTGTCGTACGGCGTACCGCTCGGGTGCAACGTGAACACCGCGACAATGCTCCGGTCGTCCGCTCCGACCGTCCCGGTCGTATGCAGTGCGTCGTTGACCAGGTCCACCACTGACTGCGGCTTCTCCTTGTCGGACCGGTAGCCGCTGGACCCGTGGAACCCGGACCAGCCCTGTTTGATGCTGTAGCCCGTCTCGAAGACCGATGCGATCCCGAAGTACTGGTCGAAGCCGTCGGTGCCGTGGCGGGTCGCCTGGTGCAGCTGTCCCATCACGTACTCGCGCACGGGCACCGGAGCCTCCTCCAGCAGATAGCGGTAGATCCGGACGGTGTCAGCGGCCGTGATCGCGACGTACCCCCAGAAGCCCGGGTGACTGGCCGGCGGCCCGGCCGTGTGCGTCAGACCGAGCCGCTCGACCATGCGCTCGACAATGGCCGCGCCGCCGAGCTGCTCCCAGTAGTAGCTCGCCGCGTCGTCGTCACTGCTCCGCAGCATGACGCCGAGCCGCTCCTGGTCCGCGGGCGGTACGTGGTACTCCGGACCGCGGACCCAGAGGAAGTCCAGCGCGATCAGCAGCTTCACCACCGACGCCGACCGGAACTGCCGGTCGGCGTCCTGCTGGTGGACGAACTGCCCTGCCTCGCGATCGAACACGGCGATGCCGGCGGTCAGGGTCTGGGGCAAGGTCATCTGAAACCTACTCACAACTGGACGGATTCCTGAGTGAGCAACTTTCACCGGCCGGGCGGCTCCAGTTCAACCCCTGAACCGTCAGTCGAAGATCGGGCCGCGGTCCCGGGTGCGCTTGATCTCGAAGAAGCCCTCGGTGCCGGCCACCAGGCGAACGCCGTCCCAGAGCTTGCCGGCCGCCTCGCCCTTGGGCGCCGGGGTCACCACCGGGCCGAAGAACGCGGTGCCTTCCACCGAGATCACCGGCGTACCGACCTCCATACCGACCTGGTCCATGCCGGCGTGGTGCGACTTCTTCAGCGCGTCGTCATAGCGGTCGGTGTCGGCCGCCTCGATCAGCGACGCCGGCAGCCCGACCTCGGCGAGTGCTTCCTTCACCACGTCACCCTTGCCGTCGCCGACGCCGCGGCCGTCGACGTGGATGCGGGTGCCGAGTGCGGTGTAGAGCGGCAGCAGGACGTCGTTGCCGTGCGCCTGCTCGGCGGCGATCAGTACCCGGACCGGGCCCCACAGGTTGCGCAGGTTGGCCTTGTACTTCTCGTCGAGCTCGTCGCGACCGTCGTTCAGCACGGCGAGGCTCATCACGTGCCAGGTCGTCTTCACATCCCGGACCTGCTCGACCTCGAGCATCCAGCGGGACGTCATCCAGGCCCAGGGGCAGGCCGGGTCGAACCAGAAATCTGCAGAGGCAGTCATATTCACCATCATACAAAGTTGAAGGAACGGTTATACCGACTCGGTATCCAATACCCCATGTCGGGGGGAAACCCGCATCCAAGCCGTCAGCCAGGTGCATAGGATGCCGACATGCCTGGAACCAACCTGACGCGCGACGAGGCGCGTTCCCGTGCGGGCGTGGTCAGTGACGTGAGCTACGCCGTCGAGCTCGATCTGGCCAACGCCCCGAGTGGCGCCCCGACGTACCCGTCGGTGACCACCATCACCTTCGCGGCCACCGCCGGCGCGAGCACGTTCGCCGACCTGATCGCGGACAAGGTCCGCGAGGTGACGCTGAACGGCGTCGCCCTCGACCCCGAGGTGGTCTACGACGGCGCCCGCATCCAGCTCGACGGGCTGGCCGAGCGCAACGAGCTCACCGTGGTGGCCGACTGCCTGTACTCACGGACCGGTGAAGGGCTGCACCGCTCGGTCGACCCGGCCGACAAGGAGACCTACCTCTACACCCAGTTCGAGGTGCCGGACGCCCGCCGGGTGTTCGCCACCTTCGAGCAGCCCGACCTCAAGGCCCCGTTCACCTTCACCGTCTCCGCACCGGCCCGCTGGGTCGTCATCTCGAACGCCCCGACGCCCGAGCCCACGCAGTACGCCGGTCCGAACGCCGAGGAGCTGGCTCGCTGGGAGTTCCCGCCGACCGAGCGGATCTCGACGTACATCACCGCGGTCGTAGCGGGTCCGTACCACGTCGTGACGGACGTGTACGAGGGTCCGCACGGGACGTACCCGTTGTCGCTGCTGTGCCGTCCGTCGCTGAAGGAGGCGCTGGACGTCGAGGACCTGTTCGAGGTCACCAAGCAGGGCTTCGCGCTGTTCGAGGAGGCGTTCGGTACGCCGTACCCGTTCCACAAGTACGACCAGGCCTTCGTGCCGGAGTACAACATGGGCGCGATGGAGAACGCGGGCTGCGTGACGCTCCGGGACGAGTACCTGTTCCGCAGCCGTACGACGCACGCGGAGCTGGAGGCCCGCGCCAACACCGTGCTGCACGAGCTGGCGCACATGTGGTTCGGCGACCTGGTGACGATGACCTGGTGGGACGACCTGTGGCTGAACGAGTCGTTCGCCGAGTGGGCCAGCCACTGGGCCCAGGTGGTCGCGACGACGAAGTACTCCGACGCCTGGACGACGTTCTGCAACGCCCGGAAGAACTGGGCGTACCGGCAGGACCAGCTGCCGTCGACGCACCCGATCGCGGCTGACATGATCGACTTCCACGCGGTCGAGGTGAACTTCGACGGCATCACGTACGCCAAGGGCGCATCGACGCTGCGGCAGCTGGTCGCGTTCGTCGGTGAGGAGACCTTCGTCACCGCGCTGAAGGAGTACTTCCACGACCACGCGTTCTCCAACACCGAGCTCGCCGACCTGCTGAAGCCGCTCGAGAAGGCGTCCGGCCGTGACCTCGACGACTGGACCGAGCGCTGGCTGCGGACCGCCGGCGTGAACACGCTGCGCGCCGACTTCACAGTCGACGACCAGGGCGCGTTCACGTCGTTCGCGATCGAGCAGACCGCGACCGAGAAGTTCCCGGTCCTGCGGCCGCACCGCCTCGCGGTCGGCCTGTACCGGCGGACCGAGTCCGGCCTGGTCCGGACCGAGCGCTTCGAGGTGGACATCGACGGGCCGCGCACCGAGCTCCCGGAGCTGACCGGCGCGACCCAGCCGGACCTGGTGCTGCTGAACGACGACGACCTCACCTACGCGAAGATCCGGTTGGACGAGCGGTCGCGGGCCACGCTGGTGGAGTCGATCGACCAGCTCACCGAGTCGTTGCCGCGGGCGCTCGCCTGGGGTTCGGCGTGGGACATGACCCGGGACGCGGAGATGCCGGCCAGCCAGTACGTCGGCATCGTGCTGCGCGGCATCCGGGCCGAGACCGACCTGACCGGTGTCCGCTCCCTGCTCAACCAGGCGAGCAGCGCGATCAACCAGTACGCCGCTCCACAGAACCGGCCCGCCCTGCGCGCGCAGTTCGAGGAGGCGCTGGCCGGACTGGTCGCCGACTCCGAGCCGGGCAGCGACCACCAGCTGGCGTTCGTCCGGGCGTACAGCTCGGCGGTGTTCTCCGACGGCGGCGCCGACCGGCTCGCCGGCTGGCTGGAGGGCCGTGATCTGCCGCAGGGTCTGGTCGTCGACACCGACCTGCGCTGGACGCTGATCGTCGCACTGGCCCGGCTCGGCCGGATCGGTGCGGACGAGATCGAGGACGAGCTGACCCGCGACACCACGATCACCGGTCAGGAGCGGGCCGCCCAGGCCCGTGCCGCCCGGCCGACCGCGGAGGCGAAGGAAGAGGCCTGGCGGATCGCGGTCGAGTCCGAGGACACTCCGAACGAGACCCAGTTCCGGACCATCCTCGGCTTCCAGCAGCCGGGCCAGGAGGACCTGTTGCGGCCGTACGTCGACAAGTACCTGAACGCGGCCAAGGACGTGTACACCCGGCTGGGCTCGTCGATGGGCGAGAACGTGCTGGTGTACCTGTCGCCGCGGCACCTGGCCGACCAGTCGGCGCTGGACGCGCTGACCGGCTGGCTGGCCGCGGAGTCGTCGTCTGTGGACGCTCCGACGCTCCGGTACGTCACCGAGGCCCAGGCGGACCTGACCCGCGCGATCGCCGCGCAGGCGCAGGACAGCGTCGCCTGACCGACGTCTCCGACAGGGCCGGTCTCATCCGAGACCGGCCCTGTCGCGTTGAACCTCGCAGTGCGGTAAGACTGGACCGGTGCCCGCCTCTGACCCCGCCCTGGCCGGTGCGGCAGCTGTTGCGCTGACCGGACTCGCAGACGCGTACCTACCCCGCCCAGTCACCCCACTGATGCCCTGGCGCTACGCCAACCGCCTCGTGAAGCCCTACGTCGTCACAGCACGCGGACGGCAGTGGGACGACCAGATGGTCGATATCGCCCGTACGACTGCCACGCGGCAGCTCGAGTTCGACGACGCGATGGGGTCCGTCGGACTCGGCGTCGTCGTACTGCACCTCGGCGACGACGGCATCTACCTGGTGGTGCAGAGCTGGGCGAAGGACTTCCAGTCCCGCCTGAGCATCTTCAGCGGCATGGACGTCGACGACCTCCGGCCGGCTCCGATCGGCGCCGCTCCGTGCGTGTGGGAGTTGGAGGTGCTCAGCCACGAGCGCACGTCGTACGTGAAGCACATCCTCTCCGCCGACGTGGACGTCGATTCCTGGCTCGACGACGCCCTGGACACCCGCCCGGAACCGCACCCCAACGGCATTCCCTCCGGCACCTAGGGACATCGCGATTTCGTACCCGCCCGACTGCGTTCGGTGCGGTTCAAACGCTTGCTCGTCGGCGGATCGTGAAACGACGTGCGCGGTGCGCGATTCCGTTGCGGAGAAAGAGATTATCGCCACCTGAGAAAGGCTCATTTACTCAGTGGTTGGGTTTAAGCTGCACCGGATATATCCATCCAGGGTGTCTGGGGAGGGGCCCTTGCCGTGACACGCGTCGACCACCGCAAGCCACGCGCGCGCGCCCAGCGTTCGCACAGTGCCATCGGAGCGGCCATCGTGGCCGGCCTGGCGATGGTCGCGGTGTTCGCGTTCATCCTCACCCGGGGTACGGCGTCGGATTCGCCGGCCGACGGGCTCCGGATGGGTTCGGGCACCGACAACGGCGCCGCTGCACCGGCCGAGCCGACCACCAGCGCCACTGGGAGCGCCACGAAGGCGGATCGCAGGCCGCCGGTGTCCGCTGCGGCGCCGAACCCGACGCCGAAGGCCCAGACGACCACACCGCCACCTGTGAACACCGGTCCGACCTCGCCGAAGTTCAAGCACGGCCAGTGGATCGCGATGCTGGACAAGTACCCGGCCGACGCGGGTGAGATGGCCAAGGACACCGCAGCCAGGATCACGCGGGCCGGTATCCCGGCGAAGGCCATGCTGGTCAACGGTCAGTACCCGGGCATCACCAACAGCTCACTGGCACCGGTCACCGGCACCTGGGTGGTGTACCTCGGCCCGGGCACGTCCTCGGAGCAGATCCTCAACCTGTGCCTGGATCCGCGCACGCAGGCGGCGTACCAGAGCGCCTGCCCGACCTACGAACCAGCAGGCTGAGGTCCTAGGTCAGGTGGTGCGTCCGTCGCGAGCCGGGCGTGCAGGTGGGAGTCATGGCGCTGCCCCGTCACCTCGACGTAGTAGTCGCGCATCACGCCTTCGAGCTGGAATCCGGCGCGCTGTGCGACGTGACACGACCCCTCGTTGACCAGTGAATGGTCGAGCGAGATGCGGTGCAGCCGGAGGCCGCTCGTGAAGCCCCACCGCGCGGCCGCGTCGAGCGCGCGAGCGCCCAGCCGGCGGCCACGGGCCAGCGGACTCACCCAGTACGCCGCGACCGCCTGGTCGGGTACGCGGTGGACGTCCCGGAGTGCCACGTTGCCGATCACCTGATCGGTCTCCGCGTCGGCGATCGCGAAGACCGCGTTGCCGCGCGCCCAGCCGTCGATGCGGGGCTCCAGCCAACGGCGGGCACGCTTGTCGGCGGGTGAGCTGATCACTGCCGTACCCGCGGTCCAGCGCAGGATCCCCGGGTCCTGCAGGGCCAGCGCCACCGCGGGCTCGTCGGACGCCACGAACGGGCGGAGTACTACGTCGCCCAGGTCGATGCGATGCGGCTCCAGGGCAGGCACGTCAGAGCTTGTGCGCCTCGTCGTTGGCGTGCAGCATCGGCGGCTGATGCGCGTGCGTGCCCAGCTGCTGCACGCCGGTGACCAGGCCGCCGGTCAGGTCGCCGGTGGCGAACGACGTCTGCATCGTGAGTGCGGCCAGACCCGCGGACGAGTCCGACAGCTGCCGCTTGGCCAGCTCGCCGATGACGATCTCGAGACGCCGGCCGGCAGGGTCGACGTACACCAGGACCGAGCGGTCCGGGTCGTCCAGCTCGTTCAGCAGCTCGATGGCGAACGGACGGGTCTCCGAGTCCGCGCCGCCGACGTACACCGAGAAGTGCAGGCCGGAGGTCTCCTCGGCGTACCGGACGGCCTTCTCGATGTCGTAGAGCTGGTCCGGGGTGAATGCGTCACCAGCTGGCACTTGCGCCTCCGAGCGTGCGGGCGACGCCGGTGGCGGCAGTCGCGGTGGAACCGGGCGCACTGTTCAGCTCAGGCAGCTCGGGCAGGTTGGCCGGGTCCGGCTTGGTCGCCGTCGGTCCGTTGATCCAGACCGGCGGGGCCCACCAGGACAGGCCCGGGCGGTACCGCGGCCCGTTCGCGATCGACGACGCGAACACCAGCAGCGCCAGCACGGCGATGACCAGCACAGGAATCCCGACGAACACCAGCAACGAGTGCCCGGACAATTCGACAATCACGGCCTGAAGCCTAGTACCTCCTGCACGGGAGGGGCCGACACCCCTCCCGTCCAGGCCCAGCGACCGGTCAGCAGCCGCCGCAGTCCTCCACCACAACCCGCGCGAAGCGCGGCTGCTTGTCGTTCTTGTCAACAGCCGCCGCAGTCCTCCTTCACAACCCGCGCGGAGCGCGGCTGCTTGTTGTTCTTGTCAGCAGCCGCCGCAGTTGTAGTAGGTGATGTCCCAGTGGCTTCCTTCGTCGGCGTAGATGTTGCCGGCGCCCGAGCGCCACTGGGCGGCGCCGTCGCCGCGGTTCGCGATCCGGGTGAACGTGTTGTGGATGTAGTTGCCGACACACGTGTACTTCGAGATGTCGACCTTGTACCCGTTCCAGTGGCTGTACGTGCCGCTGGCGTGGCCCACCTCGGTGCCACCGGTGATGTTGACCGCGCACCCGCTGGCGGTCTTCAGCGTGCGCACGCCGTACACCGTGCTGTCGTTGATCTGCTCGAACGACGTGCAAGTGGAGTTGTAGCGGTCGGAGCAGCCACCGCTGGACGACCAGGTGATGCCGGCGGCCCGGAAGATCGAGGTCGCCTGCGAGTGCGTCAGCTTGGTCAGGGCGGACGCCTGCTCGACCGCCACCACGCCGGGCAGCAGGCCGACGACGACGGCGACGAGAGGTACGGCGACGCGACGGAGCAATGACTTCATGGGGACACTCCTTGAAATATGGGGCGGTTATTTCAAGGAGTGCACTGCCCAAGAAAGTTATTGGCGAAACCTCAGGTTGAATTAGAAACTAACATCCGAGCACTGGTAGAAGGCGTTCGCGGTGTCGGCGATGGTCCAGACCGCGAGGATCATGTGCCGTCCGGACCGACCGGTCGGGATCGTGCCCGGGTGCGACACGTCGCTCGGCGGCCGGGCACCGTTCATCGAGACGGTGAGGAAGGGATTCAGATCGAGCGCGGACCGGGTCAGCGGCTGCGTCGGATCCCAGCCCTGCTTGGTCATGTAGTACTTGAAGTCGGTGGTCGAGTGCGCCGCAGTCAGGTGCCACGAGAACGTGAACCCCTGGCCACCCTGGAGCTGTGTGGCCGGCCAGGCTCCGCCGCGCTGGTCGTCGAGCTCGGCGAACTGACCGAGCCCTGCCGAGCAGAGCTTCCCGTCCGCCGGACCACTCTGCGGGAAGCCCTTGGGGCCTTCGACGCTCTGCGGCTCCCACTGGATCTGCCCGCAGTTCGCGACGACCCCGTTCTGACAGTTCTTGGCCCGGCTGACCGGCCCGGTGGTGTACCCGTGGCCGTAGGCGAGCGGAACCGACGTACACACCGTCAAAGCGAGTGCTCCGACGGCAATTCCGGCCATGCTGAGTTTCCGTTGTCGCAGCATGCGAACTCCTGCACTGTTGGGGCGGTGGACAGTGAAGGAAGGGCGCCTCTCCTGCTCAATAGAAAACAACCGTTCAAATCTATTGTCAACGGTTCGTGAGCAGGCGAATACGGAAAGCTAGATGTTCAGCGCGCCGATCAACCGGCGGAGGCGCTGGTTGTTCGGCAGGTCCTCGATCAGCAGGGCCTCGCCCTCCGGCCCGCCGAGCGGCACCCGCCAGTTCGGGTACTCGTCCGTGGTGCCGGGCTGGTTCTGGGTACGCCGCTCCCCGACCGCATCCGTCAGCGCGACACCGACGAGCTTGGCCGGCGTGTGGGCGACGTACCGGTGCAGGGCCTCGATGATCCGCGCGACGTCGCCGTCGGTGTTGCTGAGCAGATGACGTTCGCGGAGCGCGTTGAGCCAGGCGTCACGGTCCGCCTCGTCGACAGCGAGCTCTTCCTCCACAGGGCGAGTCAACAGACCAAGACGGTTCCGCAGCTCCACGTGATCGCCTGCGAGGTACCCGGCGGTCGGCGGCAGGTCGTGGGTCGTGACAGTGGCCAGGCACAGCTCCCGCCACCGCTCCGGCGCCAGCGGCTTCCCGTCGGCATCCCGCTCGAACCACAACACCGACGTACCGAGAATGCCGCGTTCGGTCAGGTAGTCCCGCACCCAGGGCTCTACGGTGCCCAGGTCCTCGCCGATCACCGTCACGCCGGACCGCTGCGCCTCCAGCACCAGGATGCCGATCAGCGCCTCATGGTCGTATCGCACGTAGGTGCCCTCGGTAGGCCGCTCCGGCGACGTCACCCACCACAGCCGGAACATCCCGAGGATGTGGTCGATCCGCAATCCGCCACCGTGCCGCATCACCGCACGCACCAGGTCCCGCCAAGCGGCGTACCCGGTCTCAGCCAGCGCGTTGGGCCGCCACGGCGGCTGCGACCAGTCCTGCCCCTGCTGGTTGAACGCGTCCGGCGGCGCACCCACGTGGATGTTCGGCGCCAGCACGTTCTGCAGAGCCCACGCGTCCGCACCGTCCGGATGAACACCGACGGCCAGGTCGTGTACGACGCCCAGCGACATGCCGGCCGCCTTCGCACGGGCCTGTGTCCGCGCGAGCTGCTCGTCGAGCTGCCACTGGAGCCAGCAGTGGAACTCCACCGCATCCGGGTTCTCGTTGCGGAAGGCAACGACCTCCGGTGTCGTCGGTTCCTGAAGCTCCTCGGGCCACTTGCTCCACTCCGGCCCGTGCACGTCGGCGATCGCGGCCCAGGTGGCGAAGTCGATCAGCCCCTGGCTCTCGCGGTCGCAGTACGCGCCGTACTCCGCGATCCGCCCCACCGACGGCTGCACGCGGAACAACACCTGCAGTGCCTCACGCTTCGCCGCCCACACCGTGTCCCGGTCGAGTGCCGTCGAGTCCTCACTGAGTGCCCGTGCCTGCAGGGCCAGCGTCCGGACCCGGTCGCGCTCCGCCGGGGCCAGGTCGCCGTACTCCTCGATGTCCTCGATCCGCAGGTAGATCGGGTTCGCGAAGCGCCGCGACGCCGGCAGGTACGGCGAGGGCTCCATGCGGCCCGCCAGCTCCGCAGCGTGCAGCGGGTTCACCAGCACGAAACCGGCGCCCAGGTCGTGCGCCGACCACGCGGCCAGGTCGGCCAGGTCGTGCAGATCACCGATGCCCCAGGAGCGCCGGGAGCGAACGGAGTACAGCTGCAGCACCCAGCCCCAGGTGCGGTGCAGCTTCTCCGGCTCCAGTTTCGTCGGCGTGACGATCAGCGTGCTGACCGAGATCTCCGGGTTGGTACCGATCCGTGCGCACAGCCGGTGGTACCCGAGCGGAAGGTCCCCCGGCAGCTGTAACGTCGCCTCACCGACCTGTACGCCGTCGACCCACTCCGGCTCGACCCAGTGGTCCTGCTGCGGGATGTCCCGCCGCTGACCGCCGTCCTCGAGGTCGACCCACACCTCCGCAGACGACCCGTGCGGCAGGTGTACGGCGAACCACGGGGTCCAGCCCTCCCGCATCACCACAGTGGCGGGCAACGTACGACGCCAGCGCGCCTGCTGGTGCTCGGCCAACGCCAGGGCTGCCTTCTCCGGTGTCGACGCGTCCACACCGAGTGCCGCGAGTACGTCGGCCACGACCTCACTGGAGACGATCACATGCTCGCCCTGCCAGTTCCAGTACTCCGTCGCCACGCCATGGGCGACCGCTAGCTCGACAAGGTCCGGAGTGGGAGCAGTCACCCCAGCGAGTCTGCCGCATCAACGCCACCAACGGCCAAACGGCGCGCGTTGCGCTACTCGTTCGAGCGGCGGCGGCTCAGCATCAGTACGGCGAGCAGGAGGACCGCGCTGGCTACGACGAGGCCGATGGCCACGCCGGCCAGGTTGTCGGTCAGCTGGTACAGGGCGGTCGGCCAGATGACCAGGAGGATCGAGCAGCCCACCACAGCGTACGCCGAACGCCGTGTCCGACCGTACGCGACCAGCAGCGCCGCGGGTCCCGCCGTACCGACAGCGAGCGCCATGATCTCGCCGCGCTCCTGCACGAGCCAGCAGATCGAGGAACTGAACATCGCCGCTCCGGCCAGTGACCACGACGTCACCTGATCGCGGACCAGACCCAGCATCGCGAACACGAACGCGACGAGGATGAACCCGGTGCCGGCGATCCCTGCGCTGTTGGCAGCCGATCCGGTGTCCGGAGTGAGGACATCTGCCGTGATCACCAACACACCCACGGCCAGGATCCCAAACGTTGCCACAAGCAACGAAGGCTCCTTGAGCCACCACAGTCCACCGGCGGCCAGCGCCAGTGCGACCGCCACCCCGACGACCCGCCCGGCCTCCCCCTCGATCGCCACGAACGTCGCGAACCCGGCCACACAACACCCCAGGGCGGCGAGCGCCGAACTCAGCTGCTCCCGGCGCCGCAGCAGCGCCAGCACCACGGCCGAAACGAGCAGGGCGACCGCGGCCGCCGAACCGGTGGTGATCCGCGCGGCACGCCCCATCTCGCCCCAGTTCGCCAAGGTCAGAAGCGCGACCGCACCGAGCAGCAGGGCACCGCCGATGTAGCCGAGCACCTCGACCAGCGCGCTGGTGTGGCCCGCAACGGGCAGCGGCTCCGCCTCGGCCGACTCAGGCCCCTCGGGCTCCTGCGGCGGGCGCGGCCGACCTGGGTCCGCGAGTGCCGCGTCGATCTCCGCGTCGGCGGCATCCCGGATCGAGTCGGCCTGGTACTGGCGCAGCACACCAGCACTCACGAGCCTGGAAAGCTCGTCGTCCAGCCGGCTCGACATGCTTTTCCGTCTCCTTGTCTGCCCTACTAACATCAGGCGGCGAGATGCCTATTCTGACCAGCTACCTTGTGTCCTTAGTCAGTCACCCCCTGCTTTCACCGTTGCTGAGCCTGCCAGATGCCTTCCCGACCTTCTTCCGGACCGGCAACGACGGCAAGCTGGAGGTGACCGACCAGGTCGTCGTCGTGCCTGCCCGGATCGCCGGCCTGATCATCGGCTTCTTCGTGCTCCGCTGGCTGCTGCACAAGGTGATCCGGCGGTTCGCCCGGCGGACCGGCAACGGCACCGTGGCCGGTGTCCTGGCCAAGTCGAAGCTCGGCCAGGGGTTCGTGGAGAGCACGCTCGCCACCGAGCGCCGGTCCCAGCGCGCCGAGACGATCGCCTCGCTGCTGTGCAGTGCGGTCACCATCGTGCTGAGTGCCGTCCTGGTGGTGATGGTGCTCGCCGAGCTCGGCTTCAACATCATGCCGGTGATCGCGTCCGCGAGCATCATCGGCGTGGCGCTCGGGTTCGGCGCGCAGACGCTCGTGAAGGACTTCCTGGCCGGCGTGTTCATGATCTTCGAGGACCAGTACGGCGTCGGCGACCTGATCGACATGGAGAAGGCGACCGGCGTCGTGGTCGCGGTGGGCCTGCGGATCACCACCCTGCGCGGCGAGGACGGCACCACCTGGTACGTCCGCAACGGCGAAGTGCTCCGGGTCGGCAACCTGACCAGCCGCGACCCGAACAGCGGCGCCTCCTCCGGTGTCGGTTCCGCCACCGAGAAGGAAGAAGAGGTCAAGACCGACGAAGGTGTGGCGAGCGGTAAGCAGGACGAAAGCCGACGCTGAGGTACAGGCGCTCGGCGTCCGAACCCTCGACCACCTGCAAGGTGAGCCGCCCGCCGGCCGCGTCCCGGCGCGCCTGCGCGAGCAGCCGCGTCGCCAGACCACGGCCGCGGTACTGCGGTTTGGTCGCGACCGCGTACACGCCGGCGACCGACCCGGTCCGCAGTACCAACGTGATCGAGGCTGGATCTCCGTCCACGCGTAGCAGGTAGAGCGACTGGGCGGGCTGCCGGTAGTTCTGCAAGGCCTGCTGGACGAACATCTTCTGCCACCAGTCGTAGTCCGGCTCCCCCACGTCGAGAAACACCGCACTCTGGACCTCGGCGAACGCCACCGCGTCCGCCTCCGTGTCGATCGCAGCCACCGGCTCTCCAACCGCTGACCCGGCCGGCGCCTCCATGTGCACCAGCACCTCGGCAGCCTCGAACCCCGCCGCGGCCAACCGCTCTTCCCACCCCGCTCCACTCCAGGGCACGAGCCGAACATGCGCGGAGTCTGCACCGCCCCACCGACAAAACGCCTCCCGCGCAGGACTCTGCGCGGGAGGCGTTCGGGGCCGGAGGCTCAGGCGGTGAAGGTGACGTCCAGGGTGATGGTCGTGCCGGTCAGTGCCTGCGAGACCGGGCAGTTCTTCTTCGCGCCCTCGGCGAACTCGGCGAACTCGTCGGCGGTCAGGCCGGGGACGTTGCCGTTCACGGACAGCTTGATGCCGGTGATGCCCTCACCGGGCTGGAAGGTCACGTCGGCCTGGGTGTCCAGCGACGCCGGCGGGTTGCCGGCCTGCGCGAGCGCGTGCGACAGCGCCATCGAGAAGCACGCCGAGTGAGCAGCGCCGAGCAGCTCCTCGGGGCTGGTCCGGCCGCTCGCCTCCGGCTCGGTGCGCGCGGCCCAGGTCACGTCGAAGGAGCCCAGCCCGGACGACTCCAGGTTGACCTGACCGCCGCCCTCCAGCAGCGAGCCTTCCCAGTGGGCCTTGGCGGTACGGGTAGCAGCCATGCTCGTGTTTCTCCTTAGAAGAAGGTTCAGCGGCCGGACACGTCGATCGCGCCCGGGTACTGCGGTTCGTCGGTGTTCACCATGCTGTGGGCGGCCATCACCATGTAGCGCCAGATCTCCTCGTCCCGCTCCGGGGACAGGCCGATCTCGTCGAGCGCGGCCCGCATGTGGCCGAGCCAGCGGTCCCGCGCGGTCGGGGTGACGGCGAACGGGGCGTGCCGCATCCGCAGCCGGGGGTGCCCACGCTGCTCGGAGTACGTCTTGGGGCCGCCCCAGTACTGCTCCAGGAACATCCGGAAGCGCACCTCGGCCGGACCGAGGTCCTCCTCCGGGTACATCGCCCGCAGTTCCGGGTCGGCGGCAACACCACGGTAGAACGCTGCCACCAATCGGTGGAAGGTCTCCGCCCCACCGACGGCGTCGTAGAAGCTCTGCTGCTCAGTCATCTCGGGATCTAGTCTCTCAAGTGGTCACAAGATGCTTGAGCAGGGCTGCCCGTTCGGGGTCTCCGAGGGGTCGTTTCGCATGCGTCGTACCGTCCACGGCGACGATCACCGACTCCGCCTTGGCATACACGTCCTCCGACTCGCCACTGCGATCGACGATCCGCGAGCCGAGCGTGTACGACGACGTACCGACGGATGCGATCCACACGTCCACGTCGTACGGCGGGTGCCGCAGCAGGATCGGCCGCAGGTAGTCCACCGTCTGGCTGACCAGCACACACGGGTACTGCGCGAAGAAGTCGCCCGTGGTCTCCATCACCTGCCCGAGGAACGCGATCCGCGCCTCCTGCAGGTAGTCGAAGTACCGCACGTTGTTCACGTGGTCGTACGAGTCGATGTCCGACCATCGCACCAGAACAGGGTGTGTGTACATCACGCGCCCACCAACTTCTCGAGGGCGACCCGCTCGACCGGGGTGATCCGGCGCAGGCGGTTGGCCGCGAAGTCGAACGGGACCAGCTTGGTCTTCGCCTCGACATAGGTACGGCGGTCCGGTTCGGCGTCGAGGATCTCGTAGTCGACCGTGAACGACGCGGCCCGGATCTCGCTGATCCACAGCTCGATCCGCACCGGTTCGGGCCGGAAGTGCAGCGGCGAGCGGTACTGCACCTCGTGCCGGGCCACCAGCAGGCCGGTCTCGAGGTTGTCGGCGCCGAGCTCCTTGGCGGTCCGGAACAGGAAATCGACGCGGGCGTCCTGGAGGTAGTCGACGTACCGGCCGTTGTTCACGTGTCCGAGTGCGTCCATGTCGCCCCAGCGCAACGGGCAGTGGTAGACGTGGCGGTTGTGATGATCCACACGACGATCATGTCATCCGGGGCACTACCCCGGTGACTGACCGTGGGTAATGTCATCCCCGGCAGACCAGTGCACCGATTGGAGTGGCGTGAGCGAGCGTAGCGAGCGAACAAATAGCAGAGCAGCCCACTGTGCTCACGCCGGAGCCGAGCGAAGCGAGGTGGAGGCGTGAGCACGCAGCAGCGGGTGGCGATCGTGACCGGGGCGGCCCGGGGAATCGGCGCGGCCGTCGCGCAGCGGCTCGCCGCGGACGGCAACGCCGTCGCGGTCATCGACCTCGACGAGGGCGCCTGCGACGCGACTGTCAAGGCGATCACCGAGGCCGGCGGCAAGGCGATCGGGGTCGGCGCCGACGTCAGCAAGTCCGACCAGGTCACGGCCGCGGTCGAGCGGGTGGTCGCGGAGCTCGGCGCGCCGACGATCCTGGTCAACAACGCCGGCGTACTGCGGGACAACCTGCTGTTCAAGATGTCCGAGGACGACTGGGACACGGTCATGTCGGTGCACCTCAAGGGCAGCTTCCTGATGTCGAAGGCCTGCCAGGCGCACATGGTCGAGGCCAAGTACGGACGGCTCGTCTTCCTCTCGTCGACCTCGGCGCTCGGCAACCGCGGCCAGGCGAACTACGCGTCCGCGAAGGCGGGTCTGCAGGGTCTGGCGAAGACGCTCGCGATCGAGCTGGGCAAGTTCGGCGTCACCGCGAACGCGATCGCGCCGGGCTTCATCGAGACCGACATGACCGCGGCCACCGCGGCCCGGGTCGGCGTCGACTTCGAGGAGTTCAAGAAAGCCACCGCCGCGAGCATCCCGGTGCAGCGGACCGGCAAGCCGGAGGACATCGCCGCGGCGGCCTCGTTCTTCTGCAGCGAGGAGGCCGGGTTCGTGTCCGGCCAGGTCCTGTACGTCGCCGGCGGACCCCGCAACTAACAGGGAACTGAGGAGAAGCCGACATGCCGCAGACGTTCGACGGCGTCGACGAGGTGGTGCACGCGGTCGGCACGCCGCTCGGCGAGACCGTGTGGCTGGAGATCACCCAGGAGCAGGTGAACCAGTTCGCCGAGGCGACCGGTGACCACCAGTGGATCCATGTCGACGTCGAGCGGGCCGCCAAGGGTCCGTACGGCGGAACGATCGCACACGGCTACCTCACGCTGAGCTTGATCGCCCGCTTCGGCGAGGAGCTGTTCAAGGTCGAGGGCGTGACCGCGAAGCTCAACTACGGCGTCAACAAGGTCCGCTTCCCCGCCCCGGTCCCGGTCGGCAGCCGGGTCCGCGCCGGCGCCTCGATCTCCAATGCCGTCGAGACGGCCGCCGGCGTCCAGGTCTCACTGAACTGGGTGATCGAGCTCGAAGGCTCCACCAAGCCCGCCTGCGTCGCGGAAACCGTCGTACTGCTCGTGCCGTAGTTTTCGTGCCTAGAGCGGGCAGATCAGCACCGCGTGGGTGGCGATGCGGTGGTAGCCGAGCCATTCGTTGACGGCGAGCATCGGCGTGTTGCCGTCGTAGTTGGCGGTGTAGGCGCCCTGCACGCCGGCCTCGGCGGCGCGGTGCAGCGCGGCGGTCTTGACCAGCTTGGCGAGCCCGCGACCGCGGTATTCCGGCAGCGTCGACGTCATCCTCGACCACATCTTGGTGCCGTCGCCGTGGTTACGGGTGAACGCGATGATCCGGCCCTCGTACCTGGCAGCCACGCTCACAGCGCGCATCAGGTCCGGCGAGTTCCAGATGTCGGCGAGCCATCCGTCGTACGGCTGGGAGGAGATCTTCGCGTCACCCGGCTTGGTGCGCTGGGCAACCTCATCGGCGGCGTGCAGCAACCGCGGATCGACCGCGGTGAACGGGACCAGCTCCACCCCGCTCGGGACCTCGGGAAGGTCCGGCACCTTGCGCGGATCGATCCCTGCGTAGTGCACCTGCCGGGTCTGCCGGTAACCGAATCGCGCCGCCCATTCCACACTGTTCGGGTCCGCGAACACCCGCGCCGAGGTGGCTCCCGCCGACCGCAGATCGGCGTGAATCTCCTCGAGCAGCCGGGTGCCGATCCCCTGGCCGCGGGCCTCCGGCCGCACCAGCAACCGCAGCTCGCCGCCCAGCGGGTCCGAGCCGCCGATCAGTCCGCACGACGCCCAGCCCACCAGCTCACCGTCGCCCAGCGCCGCGAACGTTCCGCGCCCCGGCGCGGTCGGCCCGGCGAGTCTGCGGACCAGCGAGTTCCGGGTGACGACCAGGTACGGCACCAGCGCGTCGTGGAGCGCGACGGCCCCGTCCACATCCCCCGGTTCAGCCGCCCTGATCTCCATCTGAAACTCCTTGGGCACTCCAACGACAGCGAAGTCCCCCGGAATCTAACGCCATTTCAGGTGCATACCGGAAGGCAACCCGTTACAGGTCTGTCTCAGAGGGTTCTGAGCAGGCCCAACTCAGTCTGCACCCGTCGGTACCCGAGCCAGTTGTTGATGGCAAGCATCGGCCCGTTCTCGTCGTCGTTGGAGGTATACGCCGAGCTTATTCCGGCGGCCGCCGCCCGCCGCAGAGCGACCGACTTCACCAGCTTCGCCAGCCCTCTCCCGCGGTGCCCGGGAATCGTGCCGGTCATGCCCGACCACATCCGGTCACCGTGCGTCTCGACGACGGTGAACGACGCCATCTCGTCGCCGGCCATCGCCGCGACACTGAGCGACTTGTCCAGTGCCGGGCCGTTCCAGATCTCTTCCAGCCACCGGTCGTAGTCGACCGAGTCCAGCGGCGAATCACTCGGCTCGTCCAGCGAGGCGATCGCGTCGGCCGTGTACGCCGCGTGCGGGTCCACGGTGTCGAAGGCGACGAGTTCGATCCCCTCGGGCGTGTCCGGCTGTTCGGGCAACGACGTCAGCTCGACGCCGGAGAAGTGCATCTGTCGTGTCCCGTCGTACCCGAGGTTGTGGGCGAACTCGAGGCCCTCGGGCTGCACGAACGTCCGCACACGGACCGCTCCGACCTCGGTGAGGTGTTGGTGCAGTCTGTCGGCGAGCTCGCTGCCGATGCCCTGCTTGCGGTGGTCCGGGTGCACGTAGATGCTCAGGTGGGCCTGGCCCGGCTCGCTCGTCCAGACGTTCAGGCCGGCCGACGCCCACGCGACGACCTCGCCATCGCGTTCGGCGACCAACGGCAGGAACCGCTCCCCCGGCGACTGGACGGTGAGCATGTGCCGCGTCGCCGCCGGCGACATGACCTTGTACGGCGCTACCACCCGCCGTACCGCCGCCACTGCCTCGGCGTCGTCTGCCACGGCCTGCCGTACCACCGCCCGGGTCCTCATGCCCCGGACCCTAGCCAGCACGCCGTACCCACGCCACGCATTAACAAGGCGCAACGCGATCGCAACGGCGGCGAGAGTCCTGTGATTCGGCTGTGTAGCGGACTCGTACTAAAGTGGCGCGGTGCTGTCGGACTGATCGCCCCGACCGCCGGAAGTGCCATCGTGGTTCCACGCGACGGGGTCACCGGCGGCGGGGCGTCCGACTTTCAGCCGTAGGTCGCCAGCGCGGCCTGGGCCAGCTCCAGCATCCGGGAGCGCAGGTCGCCGGGTTCGAGCACCTCCAGGTCGCCCGCGAATCCGAGCAGTACGCCGGACGCCGCCTCCCGGACCCGGAAGTGCAACCGCAAGTGCGGCCACTCGTCGTCCGACGGGACATCGCGCGCCACCTCGCCTTTGGCGAGCATCGGCGAAGCGATCCGCCGGATCAGTTCCACCTTCTCCGGCCGTACCCGGACCAGTACGTCGACCCCGACGGGCGCCTGCCGCTCGAGGCCGGACCGCAGCCGCTCCCACTCGGCGCGAACGTCCAGCCCGTCGGGCCGGTCCGCCGCCTCTTCCAGTACGTCGGCCTGCTCGACCCGGGACACCCGGTACATCCGCGCCGCCCCGCGATGCGCCGCCACCAGGTACCACCGCCCTGCCTGCTCGACGAGCCCCCACGGGTCCACAGTTCGTTGCTGAACGCCCTCACTCGCCGATGCGTACCGCAGTCGCACCCGCCGCCGCTTGACGACGGCCTGCCGCAGTACGGGCAACGCACCGGTGTCCTCCGCCTCCGCGAACCACCGTCGCCGGTCCACGACGATCGCACCGGACAACGCGTCCGCGTCCCCCTGCAACTCCACCGGCAACGTCGCGGACAGCTTCCCCATCGCCGAGTGCAACGCATCCTGCAGCCCGAGCTCCTCCGACAACGCCGCCCGCCCGGACCACGCGAACAACGCCTGCGCCTCACGCGGTGTCAGCTCACTCACGTCGGCGCGGTACCCCGGCAGCAACACACAGCCCCCGTTGCGCCCCCGCTCGGAGTACACCGGTACGCCGGCCGCGGACAACGCCTCCATGTCGCGCATCACCGTCCGCGTCGACACCTCCAACCGTTCGGCAAGGTCCCGCGCACTCAACCGCTCGTGCCGCTGCAGCAACAGGATGATCTGCAACAACCGGTCCGCTCGCATGTCACCAACAATATGGGACAGAAGATGTCGTATATAGCCCTGGAAGCTGTCTCCATGACCAACGACCCACGCGCACTGTTCGTCCGCGCACTCGACCAGACCCAGCAACTCGTCGACACCACCGGGCCCGACGACCTCGTCCTACCGACCCCCTGCGACGAGTACGACGTCCGCACACTGCTGGGCCACCTGCTGACCGTCGTCGCGCGCATCGACCTCGCATTGAACGGCGGCGACCCGCTGACCATCCCTGTCGTCACCACTGGAGTCGACGACGTACCGGCTGCCTGGAAGGAACGCCGCGTCGCTCTGGACGCCACCCTCGCCGACGACGCCGTACTCGGCCGGACCTGCAGGCTGCCGTGGGGCACTCTGCCCGGCGCAGCTGCGATCGCTGCGTACACAGGTGAGCTCACCACGCACTCGTGGGACCTGGCGAAGGCCACTGGTCGTCTGGACGAGCTGGACGACGCTCTGGCGACACAGGTGCTTCCGATGGTGCGCCAGTTCGTCCCGGCCGAGCAACGCGGCGGGCACGTTCCGTTCGCTCCTGTCGTACCAGTGGCTGACGACGCCGTGCCGTACGACCAACTGGCCGGCTGGCAGGGCCGCCGGCCCTAGGCGATCCCGCCGTTCAGCATCAGGCCGCCGTCGATGGTGATGGTCTGGCCGGTGATCCACGACGCCTCGTCGGAGAGCAGGAACCACACCAGCGAGGCGACGTCCTCCGGCCGGCCCAGCCGACGCAACGGGTACGTCGACGCCACCTTGTCCTCACGCCCTTCGTAGAGCGCTCCGGCGAACTTGGTCTTGACCACCGCCGGAGCCACGGCGTTCACCCGGATCTCCGGGGCCAGCTCGACCGCCAGCTCCTGCGTGACCCGGGACAGCATCGCCTTGGTCGCGCCGTACCACCCGATGCCCGGCGACGGCCCCAGACCGGCCACCGAGGACAGGTTGACCACAGCCCCGCCGTGGGCGCGCATCCACGCGTCCCGGCAGGCCTTCACCCAGGCGATCGTGGCCAGCACGTTGGTGTCCACCATCTTGGCCGCGACCGTCTGGTCGACGTCGAGCAGCTTCCCGTAGATCGGGTTGATGCCGGCGTTGTTGACCAGCAGGTCCACCGACCCGTACGTCGCGACCGCCGCGGCGACGACCGTGCCCCGATGCGTCGGGTCGGCCGCCTTGCCGGCCACGGCCAGCGCGTGCTTCCGGCCGCCCAGGGTCTTGACCGCCTCGTCGAGGGTCTCCTGGGTCCGGCCGGTGATGACGACGCGAGCGCCGTCGGCCACCAGGCGCTGCGCGATCGCCAGCCCGATACCGCGGGACGCTCCGGTGACGATCGCCGTTCGGCCGTCCAGCGCCATCAGCTGAGGCGCTCGAGAACGATCGCCATCCCCTGACCGCCGCCGACGCACATCGTCTCGAGACCGAACTGCTTGTCCTCGAACTGCAGGCCGTTCACCAGCGTGGTCATGATCCGCGCGCCGGTCGAGCCGAACGGGTGGCCGAGCGCGATCGCCCCACCGTGCACGTTCAGCTTGTCCTCGTCGATGCCGAGCTCACGCGCCGACCCGATCACCTGGACCGCGAACGCCTCGTTGATCTCGACCAGGTCGATGTCACTGATGCTCATCCCGGCCCGCGCCAGCGCCTGCTTCGACGCCTCGACCGGACCGAGGCCCATGATCTCCGGCGACAGCCCGCTGACACCGGTCGACACGATCCGCGCCAGCGGCGTCAGTCCGAGCTCGCGCGCCTTGGTGTCGCTCATGATCACGACCGCGGCGGCGCCGTCGTTCAGCGGGCAGCAGTTCCCGGCCGTCACGGTGCCGTCGGGGCGGAACACCGGCTGCAGCTGGCTGACCTTCTCCAGCGTCGTACCGGCCCGCGGCCCGTCGTCCTTGCTCACCACGGTCCCGTCCGGCAGCGTCACCGGAGTGATCTCGCGCTCGAAGAACCCGTTGTTGATCGCCTTCTCGGCCAGGTTCTGCGAGCGGACGCCGAACACGTCCTGATCCTCCCGGCTGATCCCCCGCAGCGTCGCCACGTTCTCCGCGGTCTGGCCCATCGAGATGTAGATGTCGGGGATCAGCCCGTCCGCACGCGGGTCGTGCCAGGTGTCGTTGGTCTCGGCGTACTTCTCGGTCCGCGCGACCGCGTCGGTGAAGACCGGGTTGAACGAGCTCGGGTCGCCGACCCCGGCCGAGCCGAAGTTCTTGTACCGCGAGACGCACTCGACGCCGGCGCTGACGAAGATGTCGCCCTCACCGGACTTGATCGCGTGGTACGCCATCCGCGCGGTCTGCGTAGACGACGCGCAGAACCGGTTGACCGTGGTGGCCGGCGTGTTGTCCCAGCCCAGCTGGACCGCGACCCGACGCGCCATGTTGCCGCCGTGCTCGTCGTGCGGCTCCGCGCAGCCGAGCGCCAGGTCCTCGATCTGGTCACCGGTCAGCCCGACTTTGTCGACCGCCGCCTTGATCATCTGTACGGCGAGGTCGTCCGGCCGGATCGTGGTCAGCGACCCCTTGTACGCACGGCCGATCGGCGAGCGGGCCGTGGACACGATGACTGCTTCAGGCACAACGGTTCCTTTCTACAGGCCCAGGTCGCGGCCGATGAGTTCCTTCATGATCTCGTTCGAGCCGGCCCAGATCTTGGTGACGCGGGCGTCGCGCCAGGCGCGGGCGACCCGGTACTCGTTCATGTAGCCGTACCCGCCGTGCAACTGGACGCACGCGTCCAGGATCTCGTTCTGCACGTGGGCGCTCCACCACTTCGTCTTCGCGGCGTCGACCGCGGACAGCCGGTCCTCGTCGTGCGCGACGATCGCGTTGTCGACGTACGCCTGGGTGACCTCGGCCTTGGTGACCAGCTCGGCGACCAGGAACTTGTTGTACTGGAACGAGCCGACCGGCTGGCCGAACGCCTTGCGCTGCTTCACGTACTCGATGGTCTCGTCGAGGATCTGGGTGGCGTGCGCGATGTTCGACACCGCGGCGCCGACCCGCTCCTGCGCCAGCCGCTCCATCATGTGGATGAAGCCGCGGTCCACCTCGCCGAGCACGTTGTCGTCACCGACGAACACGTCCTCGAAGAAGAGCTCCGACGTACCGGACTCGGTCTGGCCGACCTTGTCGAGCTTGCGGCCGCGGGCGAAGCCCTCCATGCCCTCCTCGACCACGAACAGCGTGATGCCCTTGGCGCCCTTCGACGGGTCGGTCCGTGCGGCGACGATGACCAGGTCGGCCATGTCGCCGTTGGTGATGAAGGTCTTCGACCCGTTCAGCACCCAGCCGCCGGCGGCCTTCTTCGCGGTCGTCTTCAGCGCGGCCAGGTCCGAACCGCCCGACGGCTCGGTCATCCCGATCGCGGCGACGTACTCACCGGCGCAGAACTTCGGCAGCCAGCGCTGCTTCTGCTCCTCGGTCCCGAGATCCACGAAGTACGGCGCGCAGCAGTCGTAGTGGATGCCGAAGCAGCTCGACAGCGACGCGGAGACCTTCGACACCTCTTCCGCGAACACGGCGTTGAACCGGTAGTCGCCGACGCTGGATCCGCCGTACTCCTCCGGCACGTCGAGCCCGAGGAAGCCCTGCTTGCCGGCCTCCAGCCAGGCAGCACGGTCGATCGTCTTCTCTTCGAGGAACTGCTCCATCCGCGGCACCAGCGAGCGCTCGCAGTACTCCTTGGCGCTGGCTCGGAATGCGTGATGGTCCTCGTTGAAGATGACGCGCTCCATCTAGGCCTCCCCAAGGTGTGAGATGCGTGGCTAAGCGCTTGCTTAGCTTCACGCGTTTGGTGCAAGGTGTCAACGTGTCCGCAGTCACCGATCCCCTGGTGTGGGAGCACGTTCAGCCGGCCGCAGCCCGCCGGCTGCTCACCGGTGCCGTCGACGCGTTCGCGGAGCGCGGTTACCAGGCCACGACGACCCGCGACATCGCCTCTCGCGCCGGTATGAGCCCGGCCGCCTTGTACGTGCACTACCCGTCCAAGGAACGCCTGCTCTTCGAGATCAGCCTGTACGGCCACAACGCGGCCCTCGACGTACTGCGGTCCGCCGACGCCGGCCCGACACCTGCGGACCGGCTGCGCTCTCTGGTCGCCGCATTCACCGCCTGGCACGCGCAACACCACACGATCGCGCGCGTCGTCCAGTACGAGCTCGCAGCGTTGAGCCCCGAGCACCTGGCAGAGGTCGCGACGATCCGCCGCGCCATCTCGGCCCAGATCGAGCAAGTGCTGGCAGACGGCGTACAGGACGGCACCTTCGCCGTCGCCGACCTGCCCGGCACGACCCTCGCCGTGCTCTCGCTGTCGATCGACGTAGCCCGCTGGTACACGCCCCACCGCGGCGACCCCGCAGCTCTCGGCAAGTTGTACGCCGACCTCGCGCACCGCATGGTCCAGGCATGACAAAACCCCCGCACCACCTGGTGCGGGGGTTTCTCGGAGATCAGGCCTGCAGCGCGGCCTGGACGTCGAGGTGGATGTCCACCTTGTCACCGATCAGCAGCTTGCCGCCCTCGAGCGGCACGTTGAAGTCGATGCCCCACTCCTTGCGGCTGATCGACGCGGAGGCCTCGAAACCGATGATGGTCTGGCCGTACGCGTTCTGGTCGACACCGAGGAACTCGACCGCGAGCTCGATCGGCTTGGTGACGTTCTTGATGGTCAGCTCGCCGGCCAGGACGTAGTCGTCGCCCTCGGGCTTGATCGCGGTGCTGACGAAGGTCATCTTCGGGCTGTTCTCGGCGTCGAAGAAGTCGCCGGAGCGCAGGTGCCCGTCGCGCTGCTCGCTGCGGGTGTGCACGGAGGCCAGCTCGACGGAGACGTTGGTCGCGGAGTCCTCGATGGTGTCCTTGACGACGATCTCGCCGCTGAACTCCTGGAACGTGCCGCGCACCTTGGTCATCAGGTGACGGACGGTGAAGCCGATCTCGCTGTGCGCGGCATCGATGGCATACGTGCCGGCGACCAGGCCGGGGATGCTGCTGGTCAGGGTGCCGGTGGTGGTGTCGCTCATGGGGTCCTCTCGGAAAGTGCTGTTGCTGGTCGGGGGCGACGCAGCCAGGTCTATAGTTAAAACTTCAACCGATGACTACGACAGTAGGCAGTAACGGTTTAAAAGTCAACTACATTCCCGCTACACTGTTCCCGTGACGATGGAGACTGAGATGGACCGGGGGACTCGGTGGCTCAACGCCGAGCAGCAGGTCGCGTGGCGTGCGTACCTGCTGGGCACCGCACGCCTGATGGCCAAACTCGACGACGACCTGCGCCAGTTCGGCCTCGGAATCAACGACTACGAGATCCTGGTCCGGCTCTCCGAGGCGCCCGACCGGCGGCTCCGGATGGCCGACCTGGCCGACCGGCTGCACCAGAGCCGGTCCCGCCTGACCCACACGGTCGGCCGCCTCGAGGCCGCCGAGTTGGTCCGCCGTACGTCGTGCACGAGCGACAAGCGCGGCGTCTGGGCCGAGCTGACCGACGCCGGCTTCACCCTGCTCGAGCAGGCCGCGCCGTACCACGTGGAAGGCGTCCGGGAGAACCTGGTCGACCTCGCGAGCCCCGAGGACTTCGCCGCGGTCGGCCGCGTGTTCGACGCCGTCTCCGAGCACATCGGCCAGCGTTAGTCAGGGCCGCGGGGCGATCTCCAGGGTGAGCTCGTCGCGGTTGGCGCCGCGGTAGGTCATCATCTGGTCGCGCATCCGGCGCTTGGCGGGCGGCAGGTGATTGACCGTGCGCATCGCCGTACGCATGCCTGCCAGCGCCAGCCGGCCGATGCCCGGCTTGTGCACCGGGTCGTCGGACGTCATCTGCGCGCGTGACTTGAGGACCGCGTCGAAGCCGTACTCGATCATCCGGGCCTCGTAGTCACGTACGGCCGGAACGAGTTCTTGCTTGCCGTCACGGACGTCGATGAGCTTCCGGCACAGGTTCACGGCGTCGCGCAGTGCGGTGTTCGCGCCGACACCGCGGCCCGGCGTCATGGTGTGGATCGCATCGCCGAGGAGCGTGACATTGCTGCTCTCCCAAGGGTCGAGCGGGACCGACGTCCAGATGTTCACCGGGAAGCACGTGCCCGGATCGGTCAGCTCGAACAGCCGGCGCAGATTCGGATGCCAGTCGGGCGTCACGTCCAGCGCTGTTTCGATCAGTTCCGCGCCGCGGAGCTCCATGATGTTCGCCGGCAGCTTGTCCTTGGCCGCCGACAGTCCCCAGTTGATGTAGTCGCGGGTGTTGTCGAACTGCAGTCCCGGCCAGCGCCGGATCAGCTCCTCGGTGTTGCCGCCGATCCCGTCCTTGACGTTCCCGTCGTGGTCCCACTGGAACTCCATCACGTGCAGGATGCAGGCGAACCCACGCGGTGCGTTGACCAGCGAGATCCCCTCGAACACCTTCGGCGGCAGGAGTTTCGCGCTCTCCTCGGTGATCGGCAGCTTGCCGGCGATCGCCACGATCCCGGTCTCCTCGGTCTTCGCCTGCGGCAGGTACTGACGGCGTACGCGGGATCCTGAACCGTCGGCGGCGACCAGGAGATCGCCGGTGGCACTCGTACCGTCGGCGAAGTACGCCGTCACGTGGTCTGTGTGCTGTTCGAAGTGGGTGAACTCCTTGCCGAACTCCACGATGCCGTCGAGGCCGGTCAGCAGCACCTGGCGCAGGGTCATCCGGCTGATCGACTTCTCACTCTCCACGGGGTCGGTCGACTCCGGCAGCTCGAGCGAGAGCAGCTCCTTGAGGTCCTCGGTCAGCATGTTGAAGTACTTCGGGTCGCGCGCCTTCGTGGCCACGAACGTGTCGTAGAGGTCCTTCGGCAGCAGCGCGTGCAGCGCCCGGCTGCCGTCCGGGTCGATACCGACCCGATAACCGTGCAGGCCGTCCGTCCGCAGCGCGTCGCGCTCGAACACGGATACCTCGATCCCCGCGCGCTGCAGTCCGTGCGCCAACGCGAGCCCGCCGGTCCCGCCGCCGATTACCAGCACCTTCATGATCTCTCGCCTTCTCAAGTATCTTGGAGTTTCGAGTGTCTTGGAGATCCGAGAGAAATGCAAGCTCTATGCTGAGGCGGACCATGACCAGTTCCCGAGAAGAGCTCGCCGGCGAGATCCAGCAGCGGATGGTTCGGTTCATCGCCGGCGTGGTGCTGTTCAACCACGCGGTCTCCGCGAAGGTCGGCCTCGGCGCCAGCGACTCCCAGTTCATGACGCTTCTGCAGACCTTCGGCCCGATGACGCCCCGGCAACTCGCCGAGCACACCGGCCTGACGTCGGGCACGGTGACCGGCGTGATCGACCGGCTGGAGTCGCACGGTTTCGTCACCCGGGAGGCCGATCCGCGTGATCGCCGCAAGGTCGTCGTCACGCCGTCGCTGCAGGCGATCCAGGAGAAGCTGGTGCCGCTGTACGCCGAGCAGGGCGAGAGCATGCAGGCGGTCCTGGCAACCCGCTCCGAGACCGAGCTCCGGACGATCTCGGCCTTCCTCAAGGACGCGATCGACAACGCTGTAGTCCCTGACTAAACCCTTTTGAGACCGTCGACGGGTTCCGGGACGCTTGTGCGATGACGGATTTCCATCAGGACGGCCGCGCCGGCATCGACGCAGATCTCGTACGGCGCTTGCTCGCACAGCAGTTCCCGCAGTGGGCCGACCTGCCGGTGACGCCGGTCAAGATCGACGGCTGGGACAACCGGACGTACCGGCTCGGCTCCGGGCTGACCGCGCGGCTGCCGACGCACTCGAGTTACGTGGCTGCCGTCGACAAGGAGCACCAGTGGCTGCCGGTTCTCGGCCCGCAGCTCCCGGTCGAGATTCCCGAAGCGGTGGCCAAGGGCGCACCCGGTGAGGGATATCCGTATCCGTGGGCGATCCGGCGGTGGATCCCGGGCGAGACCGCGTCGGTCGAAACCATTGCCGATCTGGACGAGTTCGCACGGTCGATCGCGGCGTTCATCCTGGCCTTGCAGGGCATCGACGCGACCGGTGGACCAGCCGCCGGTGCGCACAGCTTCCATCGCGGCGCGCCACCGGAGTACTACCACGACGAGACGCTCGCGGCCCTCGCCGTACTCAAGGGGAGGATCGACACCGATCTCGCGCGTGAGGTGTGGGACGCGGCGCTGGCGACGTCATGGGATCAGTCGCCGGTGTGGTTCCACGGCGACATCGCAAACGGCAACCTCTTGGTCCAGGACGGTCATCTGTCCGCCGTGATCGACTTCGGTACGTCGGGTGTGGGCGACCCTGCCTGCGACCTGGTCATCGCCTACACGTTCTTCTCCGGCTCGTCCCGCGCCACGTTCCGTGACGCTGTCGATCAGGACCCGGGCACGTGGGCCCGCGCCCGCGGCTGGGCCCTCTGGAAGGCCCTCATCACCGAGGACTTCCGGGTCATCGACAACGTCCTGACCGACTACCGAACTCAGACGGCCTAGGACGCAGACGCGACTGCTCGACGGCGCTACCTTCGGAAGATGTGGTGGTTGCTGGCCGCCTTGGGGGGCGGAGGGACAGCACTCGCGGGCAGGTACCTCTGGGACCGGCGAGCCGCGCAGCGCGGTGACGCCGAAGAGCTGGAGGAGATCCGCAAGCTGGCCGACGAGGACGTGACGCTGCTCGGCGAGGAGCTGCGGCGGCTGGACACGCAGGTCGAAGGTCGCCCGCTCGACCCGGACGCGCGATCGGACTACCAGGTCGCGCTCGACGCGTACGAAGCGGCGCAGCGGGCCGTCAAAGGCATCCGCAAGGCCGAGGGGATCAGCGCGGTCACCGACACCTTGGCGACCGGGCGCTACGCGATCACGTGCGTCCAGGCGCGCATGCGGGGCGTACCCGTGCCGGAGCGACGGGTGCCGTGCTTCTTCAATCCACAGCACGGGCCGTCAGCGATCGACATCGTTTGGACCCAGCCGAAGGTCGGCACCCGGACCGTACCGGCGTGTGCGCAGGACGCGGCCCGTATCCGCGCCGGTGACGAGCCGGAGGTCCGCCACGTCCGGTACGGCAGCCGCCGCGTCCCGTACTGGGAGGCCGGCGCCGCAATCACGCCGTACGGCATGGGGTACTTCACAGCCGGTGCAGGCGCGAGCTACATCGCGCTCGCCAGTTTCCAGACGCAGGGTGGCGCGGTCGGCGGCTGGGGAGACCCGGGTGGACACGACTTCGGTGGCTTCGACGGGGGCGGTGGTTTCGACGGCGGTGGTTTCGACGGAGGGGGCGGCGGCGACGGCTGACTCAGAGGTACGCCGTCACGCCTTCGTACTCCGCCACCGGAGCCGCGCCCACCGTCTCGTACTCGAGCAGCAGGAGACCGCTCGGAGTCGCCTCCTGCGCCTTGAGCCGCAGCCCAGCCGCGTCACCGGGTTGCTCGAACAACCGCCTCCCCCTGCCGAGCACGGTCGGCGCTACGACCAAGCGCATCAGGTCGACCGCCCCTGCCTTCAGCAGCGCGTTCCCGAGACGCGCACTGCCATGAACCTGCAACTCACCGTCCGCCTGTCGTTTCAGCTCTTCCACGTCGTCGAGGCTGCGCAGGACAGTCGTCGGATGCCACGTGCCCGCGGTGAGCGTGCTGCTCACGACGTACTTCGGCAGTGAGTTCATGCGGTCGGTGTACGGGTCGTCGGGGTCGGTGATCTGCGGCCAGTCCCGCGCGAACGCGTCGTACGTGCGTCGCCCGAGCAGGAGGCCGTCGGCTTGTTCCAGCCACTCGGCGGTCCGCCGTACGAACAGCTCGTCGATGTACGGCACGAGCCAGCCGCCGCGGGTGAAGTCGTCGGTCGTGTCCTCGGTCGGCGACCCCGGCCCCTGACTGACGCCGTCCAGGGTGACGAACTCCGTCAGCACGAGTCTCATTTCTCGACCAACTTCGCGAGCTGCACGATGACAGTCCCCCAACCGTCGGCGAACCCGAGCTCCGCGTGGCGCTTGCGACTCATGGGATCGCCGTGCCGAGCCACCATCCGGTACGCCGTACCGTCGGGGTGATCGTCCAGGAACACGTCGGCCGTCACCGCGATCGGCTGTGGATCCGCCGGACGCCACGTGCTGTCGATCGCATTCGTGAACGCGATCCGCTCGAGCTCCTCGGCGGCCAGGATCACCGCGTCGAGATGCGGGACGAACTCACCGCCGTCCTCGCTCAAGCGCGTCACGATCGCCCCGCCCGGCCGCACGTCCAGCCTCTCGACCCGGCAGACCGCCGGCGCCGGCACCCACCATTGCTCGAACCGCTCCGGATCGGTCCACGCCCGCCACACGGCCTCCCGGGGCGCACGGATCACCCGCTCAACCAGCAGATCCAGCTCCGGATCGAACAATTCACGACTCACGATTCCTCCACCGGTCCCTCCGTTGTGACGAAACGCTCCAGCCGGTCGGTGCGGTTCTCCCAGATCCGCCGCTGCTCGGCGAGCCAGTCGTCCACCAGTTCCAGCCGCTCCCGATTGAGTACACACGTCCGCACCCGCCCGGTCTTCACCGTGCGGATCAGGCCGTTCGACTCGAGCGTCCGGACGTGCTTCATGAACGACGGCAACGTGATCGGGAACTCGGCCGCGAGCTCTCCCACGCTCGTCGGCCCCTGTCCCAGCCGCCGGATCACCCTCCGCCGCGTCGGGTCGGCCAGCGCCACGAACACGCCGTCGACGTCCGCCGAATACTGTGCCATGAGGCTAAGTATTGGCACGGCTCGATAGTTAGCGCAAGGGCTAAGTGTCGAGAAGCACGAAGGACCCCGGCTCCTGCGTGGAGGCGGGGTCCTTCGACGGCTTGCTCGGTCGCCCAGTCGCTCGATCGCTCGGTCGTTCAGTCGCGCGTGAGCTTGCGGTACGTGACGCGGTGCGGCCGGGCGGCCTCCGGGCCGAGGCGCTCGACCTTGTTCGCCTCGTATGACGCGAAGTTGCCCTCGAACCAGAACCACTTCGCCGGGTCGTCGCCGGTGCCCTCCCAGGCCAGGATGTGGGTCGCCACGCGGTCCAGGAACCACCGGTCGTGGGACACGACCACCGCACAGCCCGGGAACTCCAGCAAGGCGTCCTCGAGCGACTGCAGGGTCTCGACGTCCAGGTCGTTGGTCGGCTCGTCGAGGAGCAGCAGGTTGCCGCCCATTTTCAGCGTCAGCGCCAGGTTCAGCCGGTTCCGCTCACCGCCGGACAGGACGCCGGTCGGCTTCTGCTGGTCCGGGCCCTTGAACCCGAACGAGGCGACGTACGCCCGGCTCGGCATCTCGAAGTTCGCGACCTTGATGTAGTCGAGCTCGTCGGACACCTGCTGCCAGACCGTCTTCTTCGGGTCCAGGCCACCGCGCGACTGGTCGACGTACGAGATCTTGACCGTCTCGCCGAGTTTGAGCGAGCCCGCGTCCGGCTGCTCCTCGCCGACGATCATCCGGAACAGCGTCGACTTGCCGACGCCGTTCGGGCCGACGATGCCGACGATGCCGGCCCGCGGCAAGCTGAAGCTCAGGCCGTCGATCAGCTTGCGGTCACCGAAGCCCTTCACCAGCTTCGAGACCTCGAGCACGGTGCTGCCCAGCCGCGGACCCCCGGGGATGTTGATCTCGTCGATGTCCAGCTTCCGGGACCGCTCGGCCTCGGCCGCGAGCTCCTCGTACCGGGCCAGCCGGGACTTGCTCTTGGTCTGCCGGGCCTTCGCGTTCGACCGGACCCACTCGAGCTCGCGCTCCAGGATCTTCTGCCGCTTGGCGTCCTTCTGCCCCTCGACGACCAGCCGCTGCTGCTTGGTCTCCAGGTACTTCGAGTAGTTGCCCTCGTAGCCGTACGTCCGGCCGCGGTCGAGCTCGAGGATCCACTCGGCGACGTTGTCCAGGAAGTACCGGTCGTGGGTGATCGCCATGACGGCGCCGGAGTACTTCTGCAGGTGCTGCTCGAGCCAGAGCACGGACTCCGCGTCCAGATGGTTGGTGGGCTCGTCGAGGAGCAGCAGGTCGGGCTGTTGCAGCAGCAGCTTGCACAGCGCGACCCGGCGGCGCTCACCACCGGACAGGTTGTCCACCAGTACGTCGGCCGGCGGGCAACGCAACGCGTCCATCGCCTGCTCCAGCTGGGCGTCGACATCCCAGGCGTTGCGGTGGTCCAGCTCGGTCTGCAGATCACCCATCTCGGCCAGCAGCGTGTCGTAGTCGGCGTCCGGATCGGCCAGCTCGGCGGAGATCTCGTTGAAGCGGTCCAGCTTCTGCTTGGTGTCGCCGACCCCTTCCTGGACGTTCTCCAGCACGGTCTTGCCCTCGGTCAGCGGCGGTTCCTGCAGCAGGATCCCGACCGTCGCACCCTCGGCCAGCCGGGCCTCGCCGTTGGAGGGCTGGTCGAGCCCCGCCATGATCTTGAACAGCGAGGACTTGCCGGTGCCGTTCGGCCCGACCACGCCGATCTTCGCGCCGGTGAGGAAGTTCAGCGTGACATTGTCGAGAACGACCTTGTCGCCGTGCGCCTTCCGGACGTTGCGCAGCGTGTAGATGAATTCCGCCATACCCCAGAGCCTATGTGCTGGGGTGGCCCGTTTCCCAACCAGGCCGTGGCGGTTGTCCACAGACCCGAAGTTCGGGCCGCCGATCGGGGTGCGACAGGTGCACCTTCTCCGGGTGACAGCACACGCTCTCCGAACGGAAGGAACCCGTCATGAGCCTCGGCGACACCTACCTCACTGTTCTGGGCTGGATCGGCAGCGAACCCGATTTCAAGGAGATCCGCCAGACTCCGCACGCAAGCTTCCGGCTCGGCTCCACACCCCGCCAGTTCGACAGATCCCTCAACACCTACGTGGACAAGCCCACTACGTGGTACACGGTGCAGTGCTGGCGGAGCCTCGCCCAGAACGCCTTCGACTCCCTCCGGGTCGGCCACCCCGTCATCGTCAGCGGCCGCCTCCGCACCCACGAATGGACCGACGACTCCGGCGAGCAACACAGCCGCGTCATCCTCGAAGCCTTCTCCCTCGGCCACGACCTCAACCGCGGTACGACGACCTTCGCGAAGAACGCGCCGCGCACGGATTCGGTCCGCACGCCCGCCGGGTCCGCCGAGTCCGCCGAGCGCCCGACCGAGACGACCGCCGCGCCGTACCCGCCCGACGAGTACTCCGTGGCGCCTCTCCCGCTGTCCGCGACCGCGGAGGCGGCATGACTATCTCAATGTTGACTTATATAAGTCCTGACCGGCATTCTGTGGATCGTCGCAGCAGCCGAGCAGGAGAGGGAATCATCCGTGATCGACATCCTCGAGCACATCAACGCGGTCCAGCGCGAGGTCAGCCGCACCGGCGAGACCGTGACGGTGCTGATGCGCCGTTCCTACCAGGCCGAGCCGGCGGAGGTGTGGGACGCCCTGACGGACCCGGACCGGATGCGGCGCTGGTTCATGCCCGTCACCGGGGACCTCAAGGTCGGCGGTTCGTTCCAGCTGGAGGGCAACGCCGGCGGCGACATCCTGGAGTGCGATCCGCCGAAGAGCTTCAAGGTGACCTTCGGCGGTCCGAACAGCCTGCTCGAGCTGCGGCTGCTGCCCGGCGCGGGCGCCTCCACGGAGCTCGAGCTCGAACACTCGATGGGCGAGGCCCCGGCCCCGGGTGGCGCCGGCGCCTTGTGGGTCGGTCCGGGCTGGGACGGCGGCCTGCTCGGCCTGGCGCTCTACGTCTCCGGCGAGCTGCCGCCCGACGCCGACCCGGTCCAGATGGCCGACTCCCCCGAAGTCATCGACTACAACGAGCAGTCCGTCCGCGCCTGGATCGAAGCCATCCGGGCATCCGGCACCACCGCGGAGGAGGATCTCCTCAGCGCCGCCAAGATCTCCCTGTCGCAGTACGCGCCAGACGCCGAGCTCTGAGTCTTACTCGGGAGGTGCGGCGGGCGGGCGTCGCCTGCCCGCCGGTACGACTACTGGCGGGCGGTGGCGACGCTGTCGCGGCACTTGGTGTAGGCCGCAAGCTCCTCGCGGGCCGGAGCAACCACGTGGCTGTCGGCGACATTCACCAGCTCGGCCCGCAGCGCCGTCGCCACCTGCCGGGACCGCCGCAGCGCTCCGCTCGTGGCGGCCAGGCGGCAGACGAAGGAGAGCGCCAATCCCAGGACGGCACCACCGACCAGCATGATCCACGCGTAGGGAATGCCGTTCCACTCGGGCAGCGGCGGCTCGTTCCGGTCAGCGATCCGCGCCACCAGCAAGGCGATCAGCCAGGCGGCGCCGCCGAGCGTCACGAGGAAGAGGAGCCATTGCACCACCCGGGCGAAGCTCCACCACCCGGGATTGCTGGACACACCAAGGTCGGTCCGCGCGACGGCCTGGTCGAGCTCGTCCCCGAGCGACTCCTCGCGCCGCCGGATCGCCGAACGCACCGAGTCCGCCCACGGACGCGACAGCCCTTCGGCGGCCTTGTTCGTGATCGTGCGGACCGCCGCATCCATCCGGGCCCGCTGCACAGGAGTTGCCGCAGGCAACGAAGAGCGGGCGATCGCGACCTCGCTCGCCGCGGACTTGCGCAACGCCTTGCCTTCCTCGCGCGACATCTGGTCGCCGTGCAGCCGCCGCAACGGATCCGGACGGAACCGTCCCAGCCACTTGGTCAGCGGCCACCCCGTCGCAGCCCGGGCGCGCTGCAGGTAGGAGCGCCGTACGGCGTCCGACACGACCGTCAATCCGCTCGCGTCCGCGAGCGAGTCGACGAGTTCGGTGACGTCGGCCTCGGCGATCTCGGGCGTCTTGGCGTTGCCACACTGGCTCGCCATCCGGTCCGCGACCCGATCGACATCGGCCGCGAGCCGTACGCGCGCTGCGCGCTTGTTGCTGACCCGCTTGACCAGAAGGGAGCGAACCTCTTCCAGACCGTCGCCGCTGACCGCCGACGTGGCAACGACCGTCGGCGACTTGAGACCGTCCGACTTGAGCAGTTTGTCCAGGTCCTCGAGACAGCTCTTCCGCTGCTCCGGCGTCAGCTTGTCCATGTGGTTCAGCGCGAACACCATCACCCCGGAATGCGAGGCGAACGGCTTGATGTAGCGGTTGTGCAGTGCCGCATCGGCGTACTTCTGCGGATCCACTACCCACACCAGCATGTCGACCAGCTCAACGAGCCGGTCGACGATCAAGCGGTGCTCCACCTCGGTCGAGTCGTGGTCGGGAAGGTCCAGCAGGACCAGACCGTCCAGGTCCTCGGACCGGGCGTCCTCGAGCGAGCTGCGGTGCTGGACCTGGTGCCGGCGCGGGATACCCAGCCAGGTCAGCACCTCACCGGCCGGTTCGTCACCCCAGACACAGGCGAGCGGCATCGAACTGGTCGGCCGGCGCGTGCCGATCGCGGCCAGGTCGAGCCCGGTCAGCGCATTGAACAGCGAGGACTTCCCCGAGCCCGTCGCGCCCGCGAGCGCGACCACCGTCAGGTCGCCCGACATGCGCAGGCGCTGCCCGGCGCGGTCGACGATCTGCGTGGCCTCCGTGAGCACGACGGGATCCAGCCGTCCGTCGCCGGCCTCCGAGGCCGCCTTGAGCGCGTCGATCTTCTTCAGGACATCGGTCTCGGCCCGCGTCGGGGTCTCGACCGTATCCACTGTTTCCGTCACGTGCAGTCCTCCACCGCGCGCGCGGCCTCCGTCAGTTGCCTGGCCGTCTCGGCGTCGACCGGATGCTGGTCAAGGACAGCCAGATAGCGGGCGAATTCGGCATCCATCAGGGCATGAACCTTACCGTCAAGATCCTCGCGCGCCCTATCGACCATGCCCTGAACTGCCTTGTCGCCGAAAACTGCCTCCAGCAGCCGCTGCCCGACGACCGCACTGCCCGCTCCGGCGCTGGTCTGAGCGCCCTTCGGGATGCCGGCCCCGCTGGCGAACACCACCACCATGAGCGAAAGGCCGAGCCCGCTGACGCCGTACTCCAGAATGCGCGCCGTCGACTTCTTGTCCGCGCCTTCTCTGCGGACCAGATCGAGGACGAACGTCTGCCATTCCCGCACCGTCCGGCTCGCCGCTGCCGGGAACTCCTCCGACATCGCACCGAGCGACCGGCCATCGTTGCCCTCGGCACCGTTAGCGGCTTGGCCGGCCTCGGCGGCGGCCAGGAGCTGGCGACCCGGAGCGGTTGCCTGCCACGCCTTCTCGGCGCGCTCCGCCGCAGCAGCCGCGTGCTCGCGCAGCAGCGACTCCAAGCCGGACTGGATCGCGTCGCTGACGTCGCGGGTCTCTGCCGGTTTGTTGCCGAGCGAGCCCTTCAACCGGTCCCGCAACCGGCCCGCATTGGACTGCAGCCCCTTCAGCAGCTCGCCGGTCCCGACGAACTCCTGCCACCGCGCCAGCACCTCGCCGCGCAACAACGTCCCGTCCTGGCACGCCTTCGCAATGTCCTTGACGCCCTGGTCGTACGCCGACTCCACCGAGGTCCGCAGTTCGACAGCGGCCTCGGCCTGCGCCCTCACCGCGGCCGCGAACGACGGGGTCTTCTTCACCATCGCGCTGACCGCGCCCTGCAGGGTGCGGCGGACGACGGCCGCCCGCGCCTCCGCGTCGGCGGCCAGGTCGACCAGCCAGTCCTTGATCGAGGCAACGGACTGCTCCGGCAACATTCCGTTGCTGTCGACAACCGTCTCCTGGATCGAGAACAGCGGCGAGTCGCCGAGCCCGCGCTCGAGCAGCATCTGCGCGAGGTGCCCGGTGATGTCGTCGATCGTCTCGCTCGGGGCCCGGTCGAGCACCACCGCGACCGCCGTACTGCGATCCGAGGCACTCTGCAGGAACTCCCACGGCACCGCGTCGGAGTACCTGGCCGCGGTCGTCACGAACAGCCAGAGATCGGCCGCCGCGAGCAGCTGGGTCGCAAGATCACGGTTCGCCTCGACGACCGAGTCGATGTCCGGCGCGTCCAGAATCGCCAGCCCGCGCGGAACGCTGTCGGCCGCCGCCAGCC
This sequence comes from Kribbella sp. VKM Ac-2566, assembly GCF_004366005.1. Lineage (NCBI taxonomy): Bacteria > Bacillati > Actinomycetota > Actinomycetes > Propionibacteriales > Kribbellaceae > Kribbella > Kribbella sp. VKM Ac-2566. The sequence continues at coordinate 1,159,113 of NZ_SODT01000008.1, forward strand.
GCAACTGTCCCGCGTCCTCCATCCCGCCAGGCTCGTCCGAACTCGTCCGCGCCATGCCCGGCAGCACCCGGTCTCCGACGAACCAGTCGGCGTCCGCCGGGTGATGGATCAGCACCGGGGACCGCGTCGTCGGCCGCAGTACGCCCGGCTCGCTCACGACCTTGCCGATCACCGTGTTGACGAGTGTCGACTTCCCGGCCCCGGTGGACCCACCGACCACGGCCAGAATCGGCGCCTCGAGCTGCACGAGCCGAGGCAGCAGGTAGTCGTCCAGCTGATCCAGCATCGACTTCTGCTGCTGCCGAGCCTCATCAGCGCCCACAACCTCCAACGGCAACTGACTCCCCGCCAGCACACCCCGCAACTTCATCAGAGCAGTAATCAAAGCCATAGCAGCCTGCTCAGCCGCCAACCGCTCAGCCAACTCCTCCGCAGTCAGCTCCTCAGCATCAGCCCCCGCACCCTCACCCGCCGACTCCCCGCCGGAGCCATCCGCCGACACGTCTCCAGCACCATCAGCCTGGCCTACAGCCGCGTCGACGTCCCCCACACCATCCGCAACTGCACCGGCTCCAGCGCCCGCAGCACCGTCCTCGTCCCCACCCACCGAGTCGTTGCCCGCAGCATCCGCCAACTCCTCGCCAGCAGCACCCGCCGCATCCGTCGCCGGCTCCTCGCCAGCAACACCCGCGCCCGCGCCAGCCGGCTCACCCGATCCAGCACCCGCGGCGGCGTCCTCGTCCCCACCACCCGCGGAGTCGTCGCCCGCAGCATCCGCCGACTCCTCGCCGGAGCCATCCGCCGACACATCCCCAGCACCATCAGCCTGGCCTACAGCCTCGTCGGCATCCCCAACACCATCCGCAGCCGCGCCGGCTTGAGCACCCGCAGCACCGTCCTCGTCCCCACCTACCGAGTCGTTGCCCGCAGCATCCGCCGACTCCTCGCCGGCAGCAGCCGCCGCATCCGTCCCCGGCTCCTCGCCAGCAGCACCCGCGTCCGCACCAGCCGACTCACCCGATCCAGCACCCGCAGCGCCGTCCTCGTCCCCACCACCCGCGGAGTCGTCGCCCGCAGCATCCGCCGACCCCTCGCCGGAGCCATCCGCCGACACATCCCCAGCACCATCAACCTGGCCTACAGCCTCGTCGACGTCCCCAACACCATCCGCAACTGCACCGGCTCCAGCACCCGCAGCACCGTCCTCGTCCCCACCCACCGAGTCGTTGCCCGCAGCATCCGCCAACTCCTCGCCAGCAGCACCCGCCGCATCCGTCCCCGGGTCCTCACCAGCAGCGTCCGCGTCCGCGCCGGCCGATTCATCCGCTCCAGCAGCGTCGTCCTCGTCCGCGCCAACCGGGTCGTTGCCCACAGCATCTGCCCCGGTCGCGCCCGGGTCCTCGTCAGCTACGTCCGCCTCGGCAGCTTCGTCCGCCTGCGCATCTGCAACCGCGACGCCGTCCACTCCCGCGTCGCTGGGCGCACCCTCGTCGTCGGCAACGTCAGCTTCACCGTCGGAGGTGGTGCCCTCCGTCGAATCAGTCGCCGACTCACCGGAGGCGTCATCCGCATCTACGGCGTCGGCCCCGTCCGAGCTCTCGGCCGCAACGTCATCGCCATCGTCGGCGTCAGCTGCAACTTCATCTGCAGGCTCATCCGCGGCGTCGTCTGCGGGCTGATCTGCGGCGACAGGCGCAGCGTCGTGAGCGGGCGCGCTGTCACCGGCTGCCGTCGCGTCGGCGCCTGTCGCTTCGTCAGCCTGCACCGAGGCCTGCGTATCGCCCGCCTGCTCATCGCCTACCTGCTCATCGCCCGCGACATCCGCGTCGGCCGACGCCTCGGACGTCTCCGACTGCTTAGGAAGACCGACAATGATGTTGCCGTACTCAAGCGGGAAGCCGTCAGGAGACTCGTCAGGCTCGTACACGATCCCAATAGCCGACCGCGGCCGGCCGTCCGCGTTGTCCGCAGGTACGTCGTCGCGCTCGGCCCCCGACGTACCAGCGTCCACGCCGTCGGACCCAGCCGAAGCCTGGTCGTCTGCACGATCTCCTGCTTCTTCGTCCGTGCGCCCCTCAGCCTGGCTGTCCTCCCCGGGACCATCGCCCGAAGCACCGTCAGACTCGGCGCCTGCCGACTCAGCTGCGGCCTCCGCGGACGACCCACCCACGGAACCATCCTCAGCTGACCTGCCGACGTCCCCAGACACTGCACCGTCCCCAGACACTGCTTTGTCCCCGGCCACGGCTTTGTCCTCAGCCGGAGTATCTGCGCCGTCGCTCGCCTGGGTGTCCGAGGCGGAGCCGTCGCCCGAGGCGTCGGCGGGCGGGGACGTGGGCTGGTCGGTCGGGACTGGTTCTTCAGGGGTGGACTTGCGGCGCCGGCGGCGCCAGAAGCCTCGGGGCTTGGGAGTTGACTGGGCGATGAGGTTCGCCAGCTCCTGGGCAGGCTGATCCTGGTTCGGAACCCGCGGTTCCGAACCGTCGCCAGCTGCTGACCTGATGTCAGCCACGGTGTCCGCCCACGAGCACAGAGTGCCCGGTCGGACAGCGCAGAAGCAAAGTCATCGTCATCCCCGTTTGGCGGCGTGGACGGGTGGCAGTCACTGCGGTGGTGGATACGGACCGTATCCTCCCGGCGGTCCTTGTTGACCAGGGGGTCCCGGTGGGTAACCGGGCTGACCGGCCCCGTGACCGGATTGCCCAGCGGGATACCCGGGCTGAGCGGGCGGATAACCGTCCTGCGGGCGCGGATACGCGCCCTGGCCACCTGGTCCACCACCCGGTCCGGGCATCGCCCCGCCGGGTCCGATCGGCCCACCAGGCGGCACCGGTGCACCGGCGTACAGCGGGGCGGCCTGGGCGAACGCCGGCATCGGTGGGAACGGGACGGTCGAACGCCGCTCGCGGAGCTCGTCGAGAAGCGCCTTCTCGGTCTCCAGCGCCTCGGGCCCGATCACCTGGCGGACGATCTTGTCTCGCAGGTACGCCAGTTCGGTGGCGTTGTGCTGGAACGCCTTCGCGGCCACCTCCGCCTGGGCGCCGTACCGCCGCGCGTTCTGCCGCAGCGCCTTGCGCCCGCGCAGCGTCGCGATCAGCGGTACGTCCTGCGGCACCAGCCACCCGAACCGCACGTAGTCGTACAGCCTGGACGCGATCATCTGCCCCTCCCGTGACCGCATCATCAGCGCGAAGACCACGAGGCAGATGAAGAGCGGGACCATCAGGCACAGGTACGCGAGGATGAAGCCCCCGCCCCCGGCCCAGCTCGCGGACGCGTTCCACGCCGCATGCGCCAGTACCGCGGCCAGATACCCGACCACCGGGGCCAGATACCGTACGACGGTACTTCGGTGCCGGATCGCCACGCCGATGCCGATCGCGGTGAACGACGTGAAGAGTGGATGCGCGAACGGAGAGATCACGCCGCGGATGATGAACAGCGCGAACGCACCGCGCAGACCGGCGTCGCTGCCGGCCTCCTCGGAGAGCGTGTTGAAGACGCGGCCGTAGTACAGGATGTTCTCGGTGAAGGCGAAGCCGACGCCCACCATCCCGGCGTACACCAGGCCGTCGATGATGCCGTCGAACTCCTTGCGCCGGACCAGCGCCAGCAGCAGGATCACGGAGCCCTTGGCGAACTCCTCCACCGGCGGCGCGACGAAGACCGCGGACCGGTCGCCGCCGACGCCGGTCTCGGCCAGCCGGTGCGACACCTCGGTGTTGATGAAGATGGCGGCCAGCGTGGCGATGAACGCGCCCCAGCAGAGCGCGAAGACGATGTACTTCGTCGGCTCGGGCTCGTACCGGTCCAGCCAGAGGTAGAGCGCGATCACCGGGATGACCGGGACGAACGCGAAGACCAGGCCCCAGGTGAAGCCGCCGGCGCCGGTCGACTTGGCCACGATCCCGAAGATCACCAGACCCGCGATCGCGAAGACCACCGCGATCACGATGCCGATCAGCACACCGCGGTTCCGCCGCTGCCCGGGCACGGGATGTTCCCCGAGTACGTTGGGCTGCGGGTACGGTCCGCCGGGCGAGTACGCCGACCCCGCCGCGGGTTGCGGCGCGCCGGACTGGCCTGGTGAGGGGTAACTCATGCCCCGCAGCCTAGTTGGGGTGCAGATCCAGCGGCAGGACCACCCACTCAGCGTTACCGGGATGGAACGACAGCCCTGTACTTCGCCGCGCCCGGAACCCCCACGATCGGGAACCCAGAGGCGCGATCACCCGGAGATCTGAGAGACTCTTCCGTGCCATACGCCCCCGTAGCTCAGCTGGATAGAGCGTCGGACTTCTAATCCGTTGGTCGCAGGTTCGAGTCCTGCCGGGGGCGCTGCGCAAATTCCCAGGTCACGAGCCGGGAGCCCACGACATGGTCACCGGGGCGGATCACGGCGTGGCGACACGGATCGGGTCAGCTCGGCCCGCCATTGGTACAGCGCTTGCAGGGTCTGTACCCGCAGTTGCTCGCCCAACCATGCGGCCATCGCGACCAGAACGGGACGGTTGCCGCTCCAGTACGCCTCGAGCGCCGACCGCAGTTCGGCGGGATCGATCTCTCCTTCACCCGCCCGCACCAGCAGTCGCCGCAGGTCCTCGAGGTCGGCGGTCGCCCGCTCGATCTGTTGAGCGGAGTCGTCTAGCGGACCGTTCACGTGGGTGGGACGGCCGGGCGTGCCGCACCGCCGGCGCCGAGGCCTTCGAGCAGCCGGATCAGGGCGTCGATCAGATTCTGCAGCAGGTTGCCCAGCACCCCGCTGAGATCGATGCCGTCCAGCAATCCGGCGATGGCGCAGAGCAAGTTGCCCAGCAGGTTGCCGGGGCCGGGGATGGCTTCGATGTCGAGCACCACCTCGTTCAGGTGGACGTGGAGCCCCAGTAGGTTCAGATCGAGGGGTCCTAGATCCAGGTGCAGGATCGGACAGGGAGTGGGGGTAGGCGGGGGTTCGGTCATCAGGCACCTCGGAGTTTCGGCCGGGTTCACCGAAGGCGACAGCCCTGGGGCGGAGGGGCCCTTTCTGCCAGTCTCTGACCGCCTCCGAACCCACGCAACCCCTCGGCCGACGATTCGCATCTCCCACTCAAGTTCCGGGCCCGGACGTTTGCGGGACCGTGAATCTCAGGGAGTTCCTAGCGACTTCTCAGTTCGTTCTCGGGGCGATCCACGCGTGCCGTTCGTCTTACCGGTACGCGTGGGAAGGACGCACCTGATGCATGCAGGAGTCATCGAAGGAGTAGTACGGGGACGGGAGCTGAGGTACGCCGTTGACGCTGTCGTAGTGCTGGCCGGCATACCCGGCGCAGGAAAGAGCACGTTCCTGCGTCGAGTGTTCGCCGGCCACAGCACGGTGCGAGTGCTCGACTCCGCCCACATCCGGGAGCGCTGGATGCCTGTCCTCGGCGCAATCCCCTACGCCGTCTGGCGACCACTCGTGCACCTGGTGTACTACGTGACCCTCTTGAACGCGATGCGCCCCGGCCGCGGGCCGCTGGTGATCCACGACTGCGCAACCCGTCCCTGGGCACGACACCTCATCGGCTGGCGTGCCCGCCAAGCAGGCCTTCCGCTGCACCTCATCCTCCTCGACGTACCGGGAGACGTAGCTCGCTCCGGCCAGTGGGCCCGCGGACGGGTCGTGCGGTCGACCAGCATGCAGACCCACTGCAGACGGTGGCCGGACGTGGTCGCGAGGGCAGCGAGCGACCCGGGCAGCGTGGTGCCGGGGGCACTGTCGGCGGTGGTCCTGTCACGGCGCGAAGCCGATCAGGTGGAGCAGATCGCGTTCGGTGACCACTACGCGAGGTCTGGTTGCCGCTGACCTCACGCGGGAACATGTTGGTGTCGAGGGACCCCGCCCACTCGGTCCCGTGATGCCTCAGGAGGAACCCGTGAGGATCGAACGTACGTCACGCGTGCGCCGCACCGCCCAACTCCTAGCCGTCGTCGGTGCGGTCGCAGCATCCCTGTACGCCGTACCGGCGGAGGCGAAGGCTCCGTCGCCGGCTGCGCAACTGGCCGCGGCGCAGTCTGCTGTCGAGCAGTCCGCCGTACGAGGGGTCGCTTGGTACACCGACGCGGCTGCGGGCAAGGTTGTCGTCACAGCCGACAGCACCGTGTCCGCCAAAGACCTTGCCTCGCTGCAGCGCGACGGCGTTCAGGTCAACCGCACGAGCGGTGTCTTCAGGCCGCTCCTGTCAGCCGGCGACGCGATCTACGGCGGGCAGTACCGCTGCTCGCTCGGATTCAACGTGCAGAAGGGCGGCAGCTACTACTTCCTGACAGCCGGCCACTGCGGCAAGGTCGCCAAGACCTGGTACACCAACTCGAGCCACAGCACGCTGATCGGCCCGACAGCCGGCTACAGCTTCCCTGGCAACGACTACGCGCTGGTGCAGTACACGAACACCTCGCTGAGCCACCCGGGCGGCTTCACGGCGGCGAACGCGTTCGTCGGTGAGAGCGTCACCCGCAAGGGCTCGACGACCGGCATCCACAGCGGGAAGGTGACAGCCCTCAACGTCACCGTGCGGTACTCCGGCGCCGGCAAAGTCGGCGGCCTGATCCAGACCAACGTGTGCGCCGAGCCTGGCGACTCCGGCGGTCCGCTGTACGACGGCTCGAAGGCGATCGGCATCACCTCCGGCGGCAGCGGCGACTGCCGCAGCGGAGGTACGACGTTCTTCCAGCCCGTCACCGAAGCCGCGTCGGCGTACGGTGTGACTGTCTACTGACCTTCGCTCGTCGACGATCCGGCCGCGCCTGGTGTGCGGCCGGATCGTTCGCGTTTCGGAAACTGTCGGAGGCAGCTGATTGAGTTGGGCCTGTCGATGGGGAGGAGCTGGGATGAAGGTTCGAGTCGGGCGTGAGGTGCTGGCCGAGGCGGTCGGATGGGTTGCGCGTGGGCTGCCGAGCAGGCCGAGCGTGCCGATTCTGGCCGGGATGGTGGTCGAGGCCGCGGACGGGCAGGTGACGTTGTCCGGATTCGACTACGAGAGCTCGGGGCAGGTCAGCGTGCCGGCCGAGGTGGCCGACGAGGGGCGGGTGCTGGTGTCCGGGCGGTTGCTGTCGGACATCTGCCGGAGCATGCCCCGGGACTCGGTGGATCTGAGCAGTGAGGCGGCTCGGGTCCAGGTGAGCAGTGGGTCCGCCCGATTCGTCCTTCACACCCTGCCACTCGACGAGTATCCGGCGCTACCGGAGATGCCCGCGGTGAGTGGCGTTGTCGACGGAGACGTCTTCGCGCACGCGGTCGCTCAGGTGGTGAGCGCGGCCGGCCGGGACGACACACTCCCGGTCTTCACCGGGATCCGGCTGGAGCTCCGCGGGTCGGCCATTTCACTGCTGGCCACCGATCGGTACCGGCTGGCGCTCCGGACGTTCCCCTGGGAGCCGGCCGATGCCGGCGTCGAGGCGAACGTGCTGGTTCCGGCCAAACTGCTCTTGAACGTCGCCAAGGCGATGTCCGGTCACGACCTGACGCTTGCGCTCGGTTCAACCCGCACTGGGGACGGGTTGATCGGGTTCGAGGGTGGTGGGCGGCGGGCGACGAGCCGGCTGATCGACGGCGAGTTTCCGAAGGTTCGCGGCCTGATCCCGGCCGCGAGCGCGATCACCAGCACGATCACGGTGGAGACGGCGGCGCTGATCGAGGTCGTCAAGCGGGTGGCGCTGGTGGCGGAGCGGTCGTCGCCGGTGCGAGTCACCTTCGCGGACGGTACGGCGACGCTCGACGCGGGCAACGGCGAAGAGGCGCAGGCCTCGGAGTCCGTCGAGGTCACGCTCACCGGCGAACCGGTCGTGGCCGGCTTCAACGCCGGCTACCTGCTCGACGGCCTGACGTCGCTGGGCGCCCCGATCGCGCACTTCGCCTTCACCCAACCCACCAAACCAGCCAACCTGACCGGCCTGCACTCCCCCGACGACGCGCCGACCTCCGACTCCGCCTACATCCTGATGCCCATGCGCCTACCAACCTGATGCCAACCCGCGATCTACAGCTCCAACCAGAAAACACAGACCCAGCGGAGGCACCCGTTACGGCGTGGAGCGGCCGCTGGCGCCACGTCTCACGCGCCTCTTCGACCGGGGCCTTCCCCGGTCGAAGAGGACCCGGTCGAGTGGTTCACGCAGTGAGGAAGTAGTCCGACAGCACCCGAGCCAGCGTCGCCGACGGCAGCGTGTGGAACGTCCCGTCATGTCCTTGCACCGTGCCCTGCGGCAACGCAGCAACGGCCTCCTGCACGGACCTCCGCAGCCACTCCGGACTGGCATTGCTGTACAGCCCCAGCGTCGGTACGTCGACCGACGCCAGCAGCTCCACCGGTACGGAGCTGTCCCCCAGCTGCAGCGCGTCGTACACCAGCGTGTGCGCGATGGCCTCCAACCCGGCCCACATCGGCGTCTGCCGAATCTGGTCGACCACCTCTTTCGGCTGGCCGACTGCCTCGACCATGAACAGTTCGGCCGCTCCACCCGGGTTCCCGGCGGCGACGAACTCCTGGAGCCGCTCGAGGTACCGCTCAGGAGCAGGCGGTGCGCCATCGACCCGGAACGGCGGCTCCATGATCGCCTGCTTCTCGAACGGCAGGCCGGCCTGCAGCAACACCATCGACCCGGACGAGTACGCGCACGCGAACCGCGCGCCGGTCGCCGTGCGCACGGCGTCGAGGTCCTCCCACTCACGCTCCACCGCGTACGGCAACGTGTCGCCGGAATCACCACGGCCCCGCCGGTCGTAGTTCACGACGGTGAACGTCGCGGAGAGCGCTGTGGCGTCCTCAAAGTACCGCGAGCGGTCGGTGAACCCTCCGGCGACGAGCACGAGTACGGGGCCACTGCCGTAGATGTCGTACGCGAGCTCGGTGCCGTCCTTCGAGACAATCTTCTCCATCACAAACTCCTTTTGCCGAACAGGTCTCTGCCCAACCGTCGAGCGAGGGGTCACCAGACAGACACAGTGTGATCCACCTCACACGACCGCGAAACCTTCCCGCTCGCCAGAAGCATCACTACAGTTGGATTATGTATACAGGAGACTGCACACCGATCCGGACTCTTTGATGCTGCTCCGGCAACTGGAGTACCTCGTCGCCCTCGCCCGCGAGAAGCACTTCGCCCGGGCGGCAGATACCTGCTACGTCTCCCAGCCGTCGCTGTCCGCCGCGATCCGCAAGCTCGAGCAGGAGCTCGACGTACCGATCGTGCGCCGCGGCCGACGCTTCGAGGGCCTGACTCCCGAGGGCGAGCGGGTGCTGCTCTGGGCGCAGCGGATCCTCGCCGAACAGGACGCGCTCCGGCACGAGTTGTCGATGATGCGCGGCGGCCTGAACGGAACGCTCCGGCTCGGCGCGATCCCGACCGCGATGCCGGTTGTCTCGCTGCTGACGACACCGTTCTGCGAGCGCCACCCGAACACGCGCGTCACGCTCGAGTCGCTGTCGTCGCGGGACATCACGCAGAAGCTGGCCGAGTTCGAGCTGGACGTCGCGATGACGTACCTCGACGACGACACGCTCGGCCAGGTGCGCAAGACGCCGCTGTACGAGGAGCGGTACCTGCTGCTCACCCCGAAGGACACCGAACTCGCCGACCTGCCGGTGGCGACATGGGCGCAGGTCGCCGAACTGCCGCTCTGCCTGCTCTCCCCCGAGATGCGCAACCGCCGGATCATGAACGGGTACTTCACCGACGACGGCGCGATCGCGACACCGTCGATCGAGAGCGACACGGTCTCCGGTCTCTACAGTCACCTGCACGGCAACCACTGGTCGACGGTGATCTCGCACGCGTGGCTGCACATGTTCGGCGTACCGGACGGGATGCGCGTCGTGCCGCTCAAACGCCCGGCGCACGGGCCGCGGGTCGGCCTGGTGATCGCCGCCCGGAGCCCTGAACCCGTACTCGCCCGCGCCCTGCTCGACGTCGCCCGGCAAGCCGGCGTCCACAAGTCCCTGGACAGCCTGCTCGACGTGCACCTGATGGGCTCGGGCTATCTCGACATAGCGAGCAAGTCTTTGACCGCAGACGCCTGACGAACCCAGAAGTGATCCACGCCCAGATCTCAGGCGGAAGCAGCGTCGAAGGTTGGAACCACGCCGATCTGCTGGAGCAGGCGGAGCTCGTCGATGACATGCCAGTGTTCGGCGAGGCGGCCGGACTCGATCCGGTAGATATCGATGCCGGCGATCTGGAAGGAACGGCCGGTCGGCGGGATACCCGCGAAGTCGCCGATGTGCGTGCCGGTGTGCGTCCAGCGGACCACGACCCGGTCTCCCTCGGCCACCAGGTCCTCGATCTCGAACCGCGGAGCGAACGCCGACGTCAGCAGGCGGATGCGGTCGGTCAGCCCGGCTGGGCCCTCACCCTGGCCCGGAACCGGATCGTGCTCGACGTAGTCCGGCGTCGCCAGCTCCGCGACGGAGTCGGCGCGCTGCTGGTTGAGCACCTCGTCGTACAGCCGCCGGACGAGTAGCTTGTTGTTCTCGGTGGACATCGTGGCCTCCCTTGACTGGATCTGGACGTTCTCAGCGTGACCGGCGGAGGGCGGCTAGAACATGACGACTGACCCACCGACTTGCTGACCGGCTCGGTCCGCGGCGGGGAGGAGGTGCGGCGATGGCCGATCTGGCCGCCGTACTGCGGCGTTTCCGGTCGCTGGCCGCACTGACTCAGGAGGAGCTCGCCGAGCGAGCCGGTATCAGCGTGCGGGCCGTGAGCGACATCGAGCGCGGAGCCCGGCGCCGGATCTATCCAGCCACCGCCAGACAGCTCGCGACCGCGCTGGGACTGGAGGCGGCCGACCGCAGCGCTTTCGAGCGGGTCGCTCGCGGGCTTTCACCCGTCGTCTCACCGACGGACACCGGCCGTGACCTTCCCGCGCCGCGTACGGCGTTGTTCGGGCGGCAGCGGGAGCTCGCGGAGTTGGGCGAGCTGCTGGCCGGCGATCCCCCACTACTGATCACTGTCACCGGGCCTGGTGGCGTCGGTAAGACGCGCCTCGCGCTGGAAGCAACACGAGCGCGCGCATCGAGGCTGTCCGAGGTCCACTGGGTGCAACTCGGCCAACTCGGGGACCACACGCTGGTGCTGCACGAGATCGCCAGATCCGTCGGCGCGACCGCGATCGCCGCGGACGTGCTCGGCGGCTTGGCCCGAGCGATCGGCGTACGGCGCTACCTGTTGGTCCTGGACACGTTCGAGCATCTGCTGCCCGCAGCGCCGGGACTGTCCGATCTCCTGTCCCGCTGTCCCGGACTGACTCTGCTGGTGACGACCCGGGCACGGCTGCGGCTGAACGGTGAACGCGAGTTCGCACTTGGACCACTGCTGCTTGCGGCCGACGCGTCGACGATGGCGGCCGCGGAGGAGTTGTTCGTCGATCGCGCGCACGCCGCCAACCGTCACGTGGCCGTCGACGCATCGCTGGTCGCGGACGTCTGCCGGCGGCTGGACGGCGTACCGCTGGCCATCGAGCTGGCCGCGGCCCGGACACGCCACCTGTCCTTGACCGATCTCGCGCGACAACTCGAGAGCGGGAGCCGCGTCCTGGCGCGTGGGCCGCGGGATCTGCCGCGACGTCAGGAGTCGATGCAGGCAACTGTCGCCTGGAGCTACGACTTGCTGGAGCCGGCCGCGCAGGTCCTGATGAGGCGGCTGTCGGTCTTCGCAGGGTGGACGCTCGAAGCTGCCGATGCCGTCTGCGGGAAGGATTCGCTCGAGCTGCTCTCCACGCTGCTCGACCACAACCTGGTGACCGCGTCACCTCATGAGATCTGCGGGACGCGGTACCAGATGCTGGATGTGGTCCGTGAGTACGCCGCGCACGAGGCCGCCGTACATGCCGAGACCACCATGCTGCAGGCCCGGCACGCGGACTACTTCCTCAGGTTGGTCCAGGACCTCGAGCCGTTGCTGCGTACGACGGGCCAGAGCGCCGCCCACCTACGCCTCGATGCCGACCTGTCCAACGTGCGCAGCGCTCATCGCCGGCTGCTCGCCACTGACCCACCACGCGCACTTGCCCTGGCCGGCTCGCTGTGGATGTTCTGGTTGTGGCGAGGTGGAATGCCAGAGGGCCACCGCTGGGTGACCGAGGCGCTCGACGCCGACGACGGCAGTGAACCGCAGTACCGGGCGAAGGCTCTTTGGGGCGCCGGCTGGCTGGCATTCCACCAGGGCCACGTCGAGCAGACAGCGATCTATGTCGAGGAGTTGCTGCGAGTCGCCGAGCGCACGCGTGACGCAGTACATCGACGGAACGCACTGACGCTTCGTGGCATGACGGAGATGGCAGTGGGAGCAACCGACGCCGCGCGGTCGTCGTTCCGCACAGCACAGGAGACGCTGCGCGGGACCGACGAGCCTTGGCTGATCGCGACTTCCGCGCTGAATCTCGGCCTGGCTGAACTGCACGCCGGTGACGTCGCCGCAGCGGAACACCACTTCGTCGACGCGGCGCGCCAGTACGCGGAAATGGGCGACGAGACGTACCTGAGGCGGGCCAACCGCCACCTTGCCGCCGCAGCCCTCCTCAACGGCCAACTGGAACGCGCCGAGCAGCTCTTCGCGGCGGAACTCGTCCAGAACGGCACCGGAACCGAGTGGGGAGCGGCCGAAAGTCTGGAAGGACTCAGCTGGGTCGCCGCGGTCCGCGGTGACGCCGAGCGGACGGCAGAACTCGCCCACGACGCCGCCTGCCTCCGCGCCCGCCTCGGCGTACAACTCCACCCCTTCGACGCTCTCCTGGCCCGTCGCTTCCGCGGAGCATGAGACGGGGATCACGCCGTACGTAACCCGGATCACAGGGGACGGGGGCATAACCGGTGAGTACGGCTGGTTGAATGTATACAGAAGCCAGAATTCAGAAGGAGATGTTGGAGATGATTTTCACCCGTAGGTTCGGTGCTCTGGCGGCGCGGCCGCAGTTCCCGGATGCCCCGGAGCTGCAGGAGCTGAACAGGCCGGTCGATCTCGATGCCGAGCTCGCCGAGCTGACCGCCCGAGAGGCCCGTGGCGCACACGACGACGGCCGCCGGAACGCGGACGAGTCCGCGGCCTGACCCGGCGTACCGGGCGACCGGCGCCGGAGGTATATGTCAAGGCATGGCACTTGGTAGACTGTCTACCAAGTGCCATCGCTGTAGGACCGGAAGGGACCTCATGACGACGATCAGTGCGGGGCCAGGGGCGGGTGCGGAACCGGCCGGTGTGCGGCACGTCAAGCGGCCGACGCCGTTGCGGGAGTCGGTGTACGAGGCCCTCACCGAGATGATCATCGACGGCACGCTCGAGCGCGGCAGGCACCTGGTCGAGGTCGAGCTCGCCGGGATCCTGGGCGTCTCGCGGCAGCCGGTGCGCGAGGCGCTGCAGCGGCTGAACAACGAAGGCTGGGTCGATCTGCGGCCCGGGTTCGGTGCGATGGTGCACGTGCCCGCCGAGGACGAGGTCGACCAGTTGCTGGCGGCCCGTGCGGCGCTGGAGTCGGAGTCCGCTCGGCTCGCGGCCCGGCACGCGTCGAAGGACGACGTCGCCAAGTTGCGCGAGCTGTGCAAGGTCGGCACGACGTACCAGGAAGCCGGCGACATCGACGGCACGGTGCGGACGAACGGCGAACTCCACACCCTGATCACGCAGATGTCCGGCAACCGTTTCCTGGTCGACTTCGCCGCCCAGGTCGACCGCCGCGTCCGCTGGTACTACACTCCCGTCGCCCCCGTCCGCGGCGCAGCCTCCTGGCGCGAACACAACCGCCTGGTCAAGGCGATCAGCGAAGGCGACGAGGACAAAGCCGCCCAGATCATGCGGGAACACACCGAACACACCCGCAAGGCCTACCACGACCTCCAGGCAGCCACCGCCCCGGCGGAAACCCCCGAGCCTGACGCCCCCCGCCGACGTCGCCGGTCCAGCTGACTACAGCCGCACCTGGTAGGCGACAAGGCTCTCGGTGATCCGAAACCCGTGCCGCAGATAGATGTCCTGAGCTCCTGTCGGGCTGTCGCCGTCGACCGTGAGGGTCACCGGACCTAGCCGCAGCTCGCGGCAGCGCTTCAGCACGGACGCCAGCAGTGCAGAGGACACACCGCGGCGACGCCACGACGGGACCGTGCCGATCGGACCGAGCTCGACAGCACCGTGATCCTCGATGAAGCCGAGCACGAATCCGGCCACTCGACCGTCAGGAGATACGGCCAGTGCGCTGACGTCTGCGGAACGTTGCCAGGTAGAGACATCGCGTGGCTCGACGACCCGTTGGTCGCGATAGGCCTGCTCGTAGGCGGACTGGAACTCCCTCGGGACCACATCCGACCATTGGGCATGGCGGAGGGGCGCCGGCAGTTCTGTTCGCGGCCGCGGCCAGGTGGTGCCGTCGTGGACCATCGTCCATAGCGGGTAGGCAAGTTCGAAGCGCGGATCACCGACGGCTTCGTCGGCGGGCCGAGCGACTTGCAGAGTGCTCAGCCCGGGCGTCGCGCTTGCCAATTGCACCAAGCGGCTTGCGATCTCAGTGAGCCGGTCCGAACCTCCGCTCACCCACCATGCGCCGTAACCCTTGCCACGGCCTTCCGTCGGCAGATGTACGGCCACCGCGGCAGCATCGTGCTCGGCGATCTCGACATCCCAGTTCCGAAGGAACACCGACGCCTGGTCGGCACTGAAGTCGCGACCCGAAACCACGCTCGCCAACTCAGCAAGAAACACCGCGTCCTTGGCAGTCGCAGGACGCCAGTTCATGGTCATCACCGCCACCATCACACGGCCGATCGGAGGTGTCCACAGACAGCCACCGCGAACCGGGTCGTTTGGTGTCACCGCTCCACCAGCCTTGTGCGATCGTGGAGTGGTGGATGATCTTCGGTCGGTGACTCCTTTGTTGCCGTCGCCGGTGTCGGAGCTTCGCGATGACCGCCTGAGCGTTGCTGGAGTTCGGGTGCTACTGAAGCGCGACGACCTCATCGATCCGGAGATCTCTGGAAACAAGTGGCGCAAGCTGAAGTACAACGTCGTCGCGGCGCAAAGGCTCGGTCTCGACACGCTACTGACGTTCGGCGGCGCCTACTCGAATCACATTCGCGCGACCGCGGCTGTCGGCCGCTACGGGAACTTCCACACCATCGGCGTGATTCGTGGCGAGGAACACCTGCCGTTGAACCCCTCGCTCTCGTATGCCGTCGCCCGCGGCATGCAGCTGACCTACCTCGACCGAACCGCCTACCGCGCCAAGACGTCCGATGCCGTGATCAACGAGTTGCACCGGGAGTTCGGCGAGTTCTATCTGCTGCCCGAAGGCGGCAGTAACGCGGAGGCAGTCCGAGGGTGCGCGGAACTCGCCGCCGAGCTGACCCAGCCGTTCGATCTGCTGTTCTGCGCGGTCGGTACCGGCGGCACACTTGCCGGGGTTGCCGCAGGCCTTGACGGGCGGCAGTCCGTTGTCGGCATTCCGGTTCTGAAAGGTGGTGCCTTCCTCGAGGGCGAGGTCGTCGAGCTCCAGACATCGGCGTATGGCGCGCGGTCAGGCACCTGGCGTCTCGAGTGCGACTATCACTTCGGTGGCTACGCGAAGCGAACAGCCGAGCTGGACGCATTCATCGAGGAGTTCGAGAAGCGGCACGGTCTGCTGCTGGACTGGGTCTACGAGGCGAAGATGATGTACGCGCTGTTCGATCTGGTACGTCGCGGCGCATTCCCCGCAGGCACGACGATCGTCGCCCTGATCAGCGGATCCGGTGAAGTTCCCGAACCCTGATCTCAATGGTCGAGCCACTCCAGGTGCCAGTTCACCTCGAACTGCTTGCCGAAGCCAAGCCACCTGCCGCTCATTGAGCGCCCATGCGGGCTCACAGCGGAACAAAATCGTCACGGAGCGGCCGCCAGAAATGTTCCGGAAACCTCCGCTGGGCCCGACGGGTAGTGCGACCCGCCGTGACACATGGTTTTCAAACCCATCCCAGTACCTGCGTCGGTCACAGTTGCTGTCAAGACGAGACGCGCACCCGCCGAAGGCGGCAACAGAACTGCCGCCGCGAAGCGGTGTCCTTTTCAGCCGCCAGTCGCCCGCAGCCTGGTGGTTGCGGGCGACTGGCGGGTTAGCGGTTGCGGCCGGTGGCGGCTTTGCGGGCTGCTAGGGCGGTGGCCAGGTGGGTGTACTGCTCCACGACCCGTCGCGCGTAGACGTTGCGGTCGAGGATGTGGGGCCACCAGAAGCGCCCTATTTGTTCTTGCATCCAGAGGAAGCCGATCGCGAATCCCATGCTCACCAGAGCACGGAAGGCGAGGAACTTCCACGGTTCCGGTGGCAGGCCGGGCGACCCGGTGATCACCCAGGCGGTGACCACCGAGTGCACCAGGAGCGCCAGCGGGAACGCGATCACCCAGTAGACCGCCGCCGGCGCGAACACGCCTGCGGGGACCTTGCCGAGCGCAACCAGTACGGCGTACCCGGACCCGAACAGCATCAGTGGTACGCCGAGACCGAGCCCGGTGACGACTGCCCAA
Organism: Kribbella sp. VKM Ac-2566; assembly: GCF_004366005.1. Lineage (NCBI taxonomy): Bacteria > Bacillati > Actinomycetota > Actinomycetes > Propionibacteriales > Kribbellaceae > Kribbella > Kribbella sp. VKM Ac-2566. The sequence continues at coordinate 1,175,613 of NZ_SODT01000008.1, forward strand.
CCGGCTGGCTGGCCGACGAACGCGGCCAGTCCACCGGCAATGAGTCCCGCCGCCGCGCCCACCGACGCGGCCGGAACGCAGTACTGCGCCAACTGCTTCACGTCGGTCATGGTCAGCCCACAGCCACGCCGAAGCGGAACAGGCAGTAGAACAGCATCCCGAGGTAGAACACCGCTCCGAACCCGATGATCACGTTCCGCACCGGGCCGGGACGGATCTTCTTCGGCAGCAGCATGTTGTTGGTCAGCAGCAGCACGATGCAGTACGCGCCCATCGCGAAGGTGGACAGGAACGCGAGCGTGTCCAGGATCCCGGCCGGGCCGTCGGCGGGACCGAACAGCAGGATCAGGATGCCGAACAGGATCACGCCCCACAGGAACCCGGCGTACAGCCTCGACATCGAGAACCGTTTGGCGCCCGGCACGAAGTAGTACGTCATGTCCGCCTGGCCGCGGGAGAACGAGTCGAACAGCCCCAGGGTCGCGTTCAGCCCGATCAGTGCGATGAAGGCGAAGAACAAGGTGCCGAGGATCGGCGAGCCGGCCGACGCGAACGCGTCCGACATCGCCTTCAGCGCCGCCTCCCGGTCACCGCCCTCGATCAGCGTGGCGACGTTCGGGTTCTCCCGGGAGGCCGACATGGCCAGCACGGTGAACGAGATCGTGACCAGCATCGTGATGCCCCAGAAGAGCAGCAGCGCGTCGAACGTCACCCACTTGCGCCAGCCCTTCCACTTCGCCATCTCGGCCGGGTCCTCGGTGTCGAACATGAACCCGCGCGACGGCATCGACTCCGCCTCGTTCGCGGCCCGCAGCCCGCGGATCTTCGGGATGTGCGCTCCCATGCCCGCCCCGCTGTCGCGCAGCTGCAGCGTGTACCACATCTGCTGCATCCCGGACGGCCCCGCGAACGCGATCGAACCGACCACGACCGGGAACCAGGCCGACGTCATCGCCTGGTCGGGGAAGTACCCGAAGGCGAACATCCCGGACACCGTCCGGCCGAGGTCGTCGAAGTTGCCGACGATCGCCGCGATCACCGACGTACCGACGACCAGCAACCCGATCAGCAGACCGAGCAGCTTCTCGAGGAAGTTGTAGATCACCGACAGCAGGCTGAACAGCACACCGACGAACACCAGAGCCACGCACGCGGTGACCTGCCAAGGTATGCCGGAGATCTCCTCGAACGCGGCCGCGCCGGCGGACAGATGGCCCGGCCACATGTAGATCAGGATCGCCGCCGCGTAGAAGAACCACATCAGCGGTTTGAAGATCCGGGCCGCGCCGAAGAAGATGCTCTCCCCGGTGGCCATCGCGTACCGCGCCATCTCCAGCAGCACGAACGCCTGCAGCGTGACACCGACCATGAACAACCAGCGGATGTCCGGCCCGAACACCAGGACGAGCCGGGGCCACATGTACGACTCCCCCATACCCACACCGAGCGCGACCAGGAACACGGTCGGGCCGAGGATGTGCAAGGAGGGCGGTGCGTCCGGAAGTTTCCGGATCGGCATCGGTTCGAGCCTGCCCGCTTTCCAGACCTTCTCGGTCACGGCGGCCGCGGCCGGCTCTTCGGGAACTTCTGAGGTCTTGCTCGTGACGTCCAAGGCGGACTCCTTAGTTCGACGCCAACTAGCGGATCATGGGCGTGGCGGACGCTTCCCCGCCGTAGCGAGCAGGTGCCGAGTGCCGCGCAGTAGGCGGGGAAGCGTCCGGTAGGCCCTAATTCCCCCGCGCGCTCCTTCCTCCAATCAACTGATGCCGAGCGGCCCGGCGTTGCGGGCCCAGCGGTACTTGGCACCGAGGACCTGGACCGGGGTCTCGGTGGTGTACGGGTACGCGACCACACCGTGGTCGAACAGGTACTGGCCGGCTTCCTCGACCTCGACGTCACCGGACAGCGAGGCGACCACGGGCTTGTCGATGCCCTTGGCCCGGAACTCCTCGACCACCTCGGCGACCAGCTTCGCGAACACCATCGGCGGTGTCACGATCGTGTGCCAGTACCCCAGGATCAGCGCGTGGATCCGCTCGTCGGACAGCCCGAGCGCGATCGTGTTCCGGTACGTCGAGGGCGGCTCACCGCCCGTGATGTCGACCGGGTTCCCGGCCGCACCGAACGGCGGGATGAACTTCCGGAAGGCCTGGTCGAGGTCGGAAGGGATGTCCATCAGCGTCAGCCCGGCGTCCACGCACGCATCCGACAGCAGTACGCCGGACCCGCCCGCGCCGGTGATGATGACGACGTTCTCGCCCTTCGGTGTCGGCAGCAGCGGGATACCGCGGGCGTACTGGAGCATCTCGTTCAGCCCCGGCGCCCGGACCACCCCGCTCTGCCGGAGGATGTCGTCGTACACCTTGTCGTCGCCGGCCAGGGCGCCGGTGTGCGAACTGGCGGCCCGCGCGCCCATGGAGGTACGCCCGGCCTTCAGTACGACGACCGGCTTCTTCTTCGACACCCGGGCCGCCGTCTCGGCGAACGCCCGGCCGTCCTTCAAATCCTCAAGATGCATGGCGATCAGGTTGGTGTTGTCGTCGCTCTCGAAGAACGTCAGGAGGTCATCCTCGTCGATGTCGGCCTTGTTGCCTACCCCAACGATCGCGGAAACTCCCATCCGGCTGGACCGACTGAATCCGAGGATCGCCATCCCGATGCCTCCGGACTGTGACGACAGGGCGACGGACCCGCGGACGTCGTACGGCGTGCAGAACGTCGCGCAGAGGCTCTCCGGCAGGTAGTAGTAGCCATAGATGTTCGGTCCCAGAATGCGGACGTTGTGTCTGCGGGCGATCGCGACGACCTCGTCCTGGAGCGCCTGCTCACCGGTCTCGGCGAACCCGGACGGGATCAGGATCGCGCCCGCGACACCCTTCTGACCGCACTGCTCGAGCGCAGCCCCGACGAACTTGGCGGGTACGGCGAACACCGCAACGTCGACGTCACCCGGTACATCCAAGATGTTCGGAAACGCCTTCAGCCCGAGGACCTCGCCGCCTTTGGGGTTGATCGGGTAGATGTCCCCGGCGTACCCGCCGTTGACCAGGTTCTTCATCACCGAGTTGCCGATCTTGCCGTCCTCGTTGGACGCCCCGATCACGGCTACCGCGCGCGGCTTCATGATCCGGGTCATCGCGGTCAGGATCTCCTCCTGGCTGTACCGCTCGACCGGCTTGCCGGCCTCGGCGTCCACGATGATCCGGAAGTCGACCGCAGTCGCGCCGTCCGGCCCGGCGAGCACCGGGTTCAGGTCGACCTCCGCGAACTGCGGGAAGTCCGTGACCAGGTCGGACACCCGTTTGATCAGATTGCCGACAATCTCCTTGTCGACCGGCCGCGCGCCCCGCACGCCCTCGAGCATCTCGTGCGCCTCGATCCCGTCGACCATCGCCCGCGCGTCGTCGTCACTCAGCGGAGCCAGCCGGAAGGTGACGTCCTTGAGCACTTCGACGAGTACGCCGCCGAGCCCGAACGCGACCACCTTGCCGAACGTCGGGTCGGTGACCGCGCCGACGATGACCTCCTGCACGTCACCGCCGGTGACCAGCATCTTCTGCACCTGGACGCCGACAATGTCTGCATCTGGTTTGTAGGCTGTCGCGTTGTCGACAATCTGCTTGTAGGCCGCCAACACGGCATCCTCGGTGTCGACGCCGACCACCACGCCGCCGGCGTCGGTCTTGTGCAGGATGTCCGGCGAGACGATCTTCAGCACGACCGGGAAACCGATCTCGGCGGCGAGGCCGGCGGCCTCCTCGGCAGTCGTGGCCAGCCCCTCGCCCGGCGTCGGGATGCCGTACGCATCGGCGACCAGCTTGGCCTCCGGCGCGCTCAGCGAGGTGCGGCCGTCCGCCAGAGCCTGGTCGAGGATGGTCCGGACTGCTGCCTTGTCATAGGTCATTGCAACGATCTCCCTTTAGATGACGCCGGCGGCTTTGAGTTCGGAGAGCTCGGCCGTGTCGATGCCGAGCGCGCCGTAGATGACGGAGTTGTGTTCGCCGAGGCCCGGTGAGGTCTGGACCTCGACCGGGGAGTCGGACAGCTTGATCGGGCAGCCGACCGTCTTGAAGCTGCCGCGCTGCGGGTGCTTGACCTCCACCACCGCGCCGAGCTCGGCGAGCGTCTCGTCCTCGATGAGCTCACGGGTGGACATGATCGGCCCGCACGGCACGTTCAGGGCGTTGAGCTTGTCCATCACCTCGAACTTGGTGTGCTGCTCGGTCCACTGCTCGATCAGCGCGAACATCTTGTCGAGCTTGTCGAGCCGCGCGGCCGGCGTCGCCCAGTCCGGGTCCTCGGCCAGCTCGGGCTTGCCGATCAGGTTGGCGATCGGCGCCCAGCCCGGCGGCTGGACGATCACGTAGATGTAGTCGTTCGGTCCGCCGGGTGCGCAGCGCAGCGCCCAGCCGGGCTGGCCGCCGCCGGACGCGTTCCCGGACCGCGGCACCTCGCCGTTGAAGTTGTCGTTCGGGTACTCGCGCAGCGGCCCGTGCGCCAGCCGCTGCTGGTCGCGCAGCTTGACCCGGGTGAGGTTCAGAACTGCTTCCTGCATGGCCACGGTCACCCGCTGACCCTTGCCGGTGTGCGTCCGCTGGAGCAGCGCGGCGAGGATGCCGGCGACCAGGTGGATGCCGGTGCCCGAGTCACCGATCTGTGCGCCGGTCGCGGTGGGCGGTCCGTCCTCGAACCCCGTCGTACTCATCGCGCCGCCCATCGCCTGGGCGACGACCTCGTACGCCTTGAAGTTCTCGTACCGGCCGGGGCCGAAGCCCTTGATCGACGCGAACACGAGGCCGGGGTTGAGCTCCTGCAGACGCTCCCAGGTGAAGCCCATCCGGTCGATCGCGCCGGGGGCGAAGTTCTCCACCAGGACGTCGGAGTTCTTCACCAGGTCGACGAAGATCTCCTTGCCGCGGTCGGACTTCATGTTCAGCGTGATGCTGCGCTTGTTGCAGTTCAGCATCGTGAAGTAGAGGCTGTCGACGTCCGGGAGGTCGCGCAGCTGCTGACGGGTGATGTCGCCGGTCGGTGCCTCGAGCTTGATCACGTCGGCGCCGAGCCAGGCGAGGAGCTGGGTGCAGGACGGTCCGGACTGCACGTGGGTCATGTCGAGAACACGGACACCCTCGAGGGCCTTCGTCATGGCGGTCCTCCGCTACTTGTACATGGTCTGGTTCATGGTTCCGGGGGCGTAGGCGTCCGGGTCGACCCAGACGTTGATCAGCGACGGCAGCCCCGACTCGCGGGCCCGGAGCAGCGCCGGCCCGATGTCCTTCGGGTCGCGAACTTCTTCGCCGTACCCGCCGAGCATCCGGGCGAACTCGTCGTACTTCACGTCGCCGAGGGTGTTGCCGATCCGGCCGCGGTCCTTGCCGTACTTGGCTTCCTGGCCGTAGCGGATCTGGTTCATCGACGAGTTGTTGCCGACGACACCGACGAACGGAAGCTTGTAGCGGACCAGCGTCTCGAAGTCCCAGCCGGTCAGCGAGAACGCGCCGTCGCCGAACAGTGCGACCACTTCCTTGTCCGGCCGCGCGTACTTCGCCGCGAGCACGAACGGGATGCCGACGCCGAGCGTGCCGAGCGGGCCCGGGTCCATCCAGTGGCCGGGCGACTTCGGCTGTACGACGCCACCGGAGAACGTCACGATGTCGCCGCCGTCGCCGATGTAGATCGAGTCCTCGGTGAGGAACTCGTTGATCTCGTGCGCGAGCCGTAGCGGGTGGATCGGGTTCGCGTCGGACAGCTGCCGCGGCAGCCGCTTCTGGTAGGCCGCGTCCTCCTCGGCCCGCAGCTCCGCGAACCAGGCCTTGCGATCCGTCTTGTGCAGCCGGCCCGACGCGGCCTGCGTGACGGCCGCCAGGATCGCGCCCGGATCGCCCACGAGGCCGAGGTCGATGTCGCGGTTCTTGCCGACGGTGCGGTAGTCCAGGTCGATCTGTACGACGGTGGCGCTCTTCGGGAGCCGGCGCCCGTACCCCATCCGGAAGTCGAACGGCGTGCCGACGATCAGGATCAGGTCCGCGTTGTTGAAGCCGTACCGCCGGGACAGGTGGAAGTGGTGCGGGTCGCCGGGCAGCAGCGTGCCGCGGGCCGAGCCGTTCATGAACGCCGGGATGTCGAGCGTCCGGACGAAGTCGATCGCCGCGTCGCTGCCGCGCGAGGTCCAGACCTGGCTGCCGAGCAGTACGACGGGCTTCTCGGCCCGCACCAGCAGGTCGGCGAGCGCCTCGACACTCGCCGGGTCGCCGATGCTCTTCGTCGAGGCCCGGTAGTGCCCGGCCTCGGGGACGGTCGCGGACTCGACCGGCACCGAGTTGTCCAGGATGTCGCGCGGGATCTCCAGGAACGACGGGCCGGGCGCGCCGTTGTAGCACTCGCGGAACGCCATCGACACCATGTCCGCGGCCCGCGCGGTGTGCGGGACGGTCGCCGCGAACTTGGTGATCGGCGTCATCATGTCGACGTGCGGCAGGTCCTGCAGGGACCCCATCTTGTGCTGGTTCAGTGCGCCCTGGCCGCCGATCAGCAGCATCGGGCTCTCGGCGCGGAACGCGTTCGCGACGCCGGTGACCGCGTCCGTCGTACCGGGCCCGGCGGTGACGACCGCGCAGCCGGGCTTGCCGGTGACCCGTGCGTACCCGTCGGCGGCATGCGCCGCGACCTGCTCGTGCCGCACGTCGACCACCGCGATGCCCTCGTCCACGCAGCCGTCGTAGATGTCGATGATGTGACCGCCGCAGAGCGTGAAGATCACGTCGATCCCCTCGGCCTTCAAGGCCTTCGCGACGAGGTGACCGCCGGAGATGGTCTCCGGCTCCTTGACCACCGCTGTGGGTTGGGTCTCCGACACTGTCTGCGCCATCTGCAGTCAACTCCTCGGAACGGCCGGGATCCGGCTTGATGTAGATTGCATACCGTATGGTGTAGTCGTAGTCTTATCCCAGGGCGTAGTGGTTGTCCAGAGCTCGGCACCAGGAGGCTGTGATGACGATTTCCGACGAACTCGACCGGAGCCGCGCCGCGCTCCTCGCCCTGGAGAAAGCCCTTATGGCGTTGAGAAATCGCGTCGGTCCGCATCTCGACGTACTGCGGCTGCTGGACGATCTGGAGCGGTGTACGACGGACCTTCGGCGCCTCGAACAGCAGGTCCGAGCCCCGCGCCGGCACGAACTGGTGGCGATCCCCGACGACGACTACGACCCCGAGTTCTGGGCAGACGTCGAGCACGAAGGCCTGGGCTGAGTTGCGAGGCACAGCTTCAGCAGGCTTCGCAGGCGTACGTCGCGGTCACCGCTCGCAGTCCGAGCGGTGACCGCGACTGCTTCTGCTGCCTGCTCCGTGGCGACGAACGTGCGGTAGAACGGCTCGCTCCAGCCCAGTCGGCCGAGCGTGGGCAGCCACCAGCGCGCCGCTCCACCAGGATCCTCCTCGGTACCGAGCAGGTGCAGCGCTGTCCGATGGGCCCTCGCCATCCTCCGCCGCTCGTCACCGGTCAGCTCGCCGGTCGCGAGCGCAGTGGAAACACACACTGCGACCAGACGGGCCGATGCCTCGAAGCCAACCCTGCTGGTGTTGATGAAGCGTGGCGCGAGCGGCAGCAGGTGCCGACGACCGGCCGAGCTGCTGTGGTCGTGGGCTGCCCGCGCAACCGCGCTCAGGACGGGATGCACGCACGCGGGGCGGTCCGTCCACGGTTCCCGCGCGAGGCGGGACACCAGTTCCATCACGCACGGATCGGGTCGCCGAACCTTCCCGTAGCCGTTCACTCGCCCGCCACCGGCGTACCGAGCTGGGGCCGCACGGGCAACGCCGGCCGACCGGGTTGTTTGAGGAGGCGCACACTCAGCGCAGTCAGTACGCCGAGCAGACCGGCACCGAGGAACAACGGTCGGTAACCGACCACGGCGATCACGGACGCCGCGACGCCGATGCCGATCAAGCCGCCGGCCGCCTTGGCGGAGTACAGGATGGCCTGGTTCTGCAGCAGACTGTTCTCGCCGAAGAACTCCAGCACGAGGTTGGCCATGATCGCGTAGAACGCACCGCCTCCCAGGCCCGCGAACATCGCGCAGACGACGAACGCCCAGCCGACGTCGACAGCGACCAGTCCGACATGGGCGAAACCCTCGATCATCAGTACGGCGGCCAGCACCCGGCGGCGACCGAACCGATCGGACAGGTGGCCTGCGAACGATCTGCCGAGACCGTTGACTGCGGCAAGCAATCCGGCCGCCGTCGCCGCCGTCGTGAGACCGAGATCGGCGCTCACTCCGTAGCTCACCATGAAGCCGATTCCGAGCAGCGACAACGCCGTACTGATTGCTAGCAGCAACCACATCAGCGGCAGCGCACCGGTCCGCATCGCCTCACCCGGACGGTACTGCCGGACCGCGGGCGCGTTGTGCGGGATGCTGCGGTTCAGCTTGCGGTCGGTGGCCCATACCTGAGCGTCGATCTCCGCAGGCCACCAGTGCCGCGGCGGATCCTTCAGCAGGCCACCGGCGACCAGGACGACCAGCACCGCCACCAGAGCGGTCAGGTCGAACACGGTCGATTGATCCGTCCGCGTCAGCAGGAAGATGCTCGGTACGGCGCCGACCGCGAATCCACCGGTGACGAAGCCGATCGTCGCGGTACGCCGGTCCGGGAACCAGCGCGCCGACGTGGTGATGCACGCGGCGTACACGAGGCCCGCACCGGTGCCGCCGAGGAGCGAGTAACCGACGAGGACCGTCGCGTAGCTGTGCACGTGGGCGAGCATGACGAGGCCGATCGCCGCGAGCACCCCACCGCCCACGACGAGCTGCGTCGGCGTTGCCCGCCGTACCCGATGGGCCCAGGCGGCCGGGATCGCGACGAGTGCTTGGCAGGCGACGAAGACCGCGAGCAGCCAGAGGGTTCGGGCCGCGCCCCACCCCCGATCCGAGGCCAGGCCGAGGGCCGCGGTACCGAACGAGTACTGCAACGGGCTGATCGCGACCATGCAGGCCCAGGCCGCCCAGAGTTGCCAGCGGCGCGAGTGCCCGGTCAGTTCACGGGCGTCCTCGCCGATCCGGTACCGCCGGCCGTAGACATCACGCACATCCCGGGGCGTCACGTGATTCATATCGCCTCCTGACTCTGTTGATACCGCGCATCCGCGCGGTCGTCACGGGGCCTGGACTCCCGGCCTTCCCTCGTCGCTCCGGTCGCTTCGCTCCCTCCGCTCCTCAGTCCAGGCCGGGGGCCCCGTGACTACTGCATACCGTATGAAGTCTGTGGTACTCCTTCCGGCTGCGACCTGTCCAGACCTGAGGCGTCACTCTTGTCGACAGATTGCATACCGCATACAGTCGTCATCACACATTCTTGGAGGCGACGTGGACCTCATGGAGTACCAAGCCAAGGAGTTGTTTGCTCGGCACGGCGTTCCGGTGACGCTGGGGCGGGTGATCGAGGACGCGGCCGACGCCGCGGATGCGGCCCGCGAGCTCGGCGGGCGCGTGGTGGTGAAGGCGCAGGTGAAGACCGGCGGTCGCGGCAAGGCGGGCGGCGTGAAGCTGGCCGCCACCCCGGACGAGGCGCAGGCGAAGGCGGCCGAGATCCTCGGGATGGACATCAAGGGCCACACCGTGCAGCGGGTCCTGCTCGCACCGGCCGCGGACATCGCCGAGGAGTACTACTTCTCGTTCTTGGTCGACCGGGCGAACCGCGAGTACCTGTGTATCGCCAGCACCGAAGGCGGCGTGGAGATCGAGGAGGTCGCGCACACCAACCCGGACGCGATCGCGAAGGTGTCGATCGACCCCGCGATTGGCGTCGACGAGGCGAAGGCCACGGAGATCGTGACGGCTGCCGGGTTCCCGGCCGAGGCGTCCGTGGTGGTGCAGCGGTTGTGGGACGTGTTCATCGCCGAGGACGCCTCGCTGGTCGAGGTGAATCCACTGGTGAAGCTCGGCGACGGATCGCTGGAGGCGCTCGACGGCAAGGTCACGCTCGACGACAACGCGGCGTACCGGCACCCGGATCACATCGGCTTCGACGACAAGGCGGCCGCCGATCCACTCGAGGCCGAGGCGCATGCCAAGGGCCTGAACTACGTGAAGCTGGACGGCTCGGTCGGGATCATCGGCAACGGCGCAGGCTTGGTGATGTCGACACTCGACGTGGTCGCGTACGCGGGTTCGCCGTACGGCGTGAAGCCGGCCAACTTCCTCGACATCGGCGGCGGCGCGTCGGCCGAGGTGATGGCGAACGGGCTCGGGATCATCCTGTCCGACCCGCAGGTGCGCAGCGTCTTCGTGAACGTGTTCGGCGGGATCACCTCGTGCGACGCGGTTTCGAACGGCATCGTGCAGGCACTGGCGCTGCTAGGCGATCAGGCCGACAAGCCGCTGGTCGTCCGGTTGGACGGTAACAACGTCGAGGAAGGCCGGAGGATCCTTGCCAAGGCCAACCATCCGCTGGTGACCGTGGTCGAGACGATGGACGGCGCTGCGGCGCGTGCCGCCGAACTCGCCGCCTAGAAGGGACTGTTCGAGATGGCCATATTCCTGACCGAGAAGAGCCGGGTCGTCGTGCAGGGCATGACCGGGTCCGAGGGACAGAAGCACACCAGCCGGATGCTTGCTGCCGGCACCAATGTCGTCGGCGGCGTCACGCCCGGCAAGGGCGGGCAGTCGGTGGACTTCGCGCGGCGCTCGATCCCGGTGTACGGGTCGTGCGCGGACGCGGTGAAGGCGGCGGACGCGGATGTGTCGGTGGTGTTCGTGCCGCCGCGGTTCACGCGCGGAGCCGTCATCGAGGCCGTCGATGCGGGAATCCCGTTGGTGGTGGTGATCACCGAGGGCGTCCCTGTTCACGACACTGCGGCGTTCTTCGCGCACGCACAGGCCAATGGCACGCGCGTCATCGGGCCCAACTGTCCGGGGATCATCAGCCCCGGGTGCGCCAACGCGGGGATCATTCCCGCCGATATCGCGGGACCCGGCCGGATCGGTCTGGTGTCGAAGTCGGGCACGCTGACGTACCAGATGATGTACGAGCTGCGGGACTTCGGGTTCTCGACCGCGATCGGGATCGGCGGCGACCCGATCATCGGGACCACGCACATCGACGCGCTGCGGGCGTTCCAGGACGACCCGGACACCGACGCGATCGTGATGATCGGTGAGATCGGCGGTGACGCCGAGGAGCGGGCGGCCGCGTTCATCAAGGAGAACGTGACCAAGCCGGTCGTCGGGTACGTCGCGGGCTTCACCGCACCGGAGGGCAAGACGATGGGCCACGCCGGCGCGATCGTCTCGGGCTCGTCGGGTACGGCGGCCGCGAAACAGGAAGCCCTGGAAGCAGCCGGCGTACGCGTCGGCAAAACCCCCACCGAAACCGCCCACCTACTACGCACCACCCTCTCCTCCACCCACCAGCCGGCCTGACCAACCTCCCAGCTGATGGCGGCACGGCTTCTCGCGGCCACGTGATGTGCAAGCTCGACAGGTAGAGCACCGGCGAGACACCGTACACACGGACACGTTCACGCTCAGGTGCACTAGCCGGCCACCCGGCACCTCCTGTCGAACTGCACGTCACACCAAGCCAGCGCCGCCGTGGAACCCTCCAGCTCGGCGCGAGGGGTTGGGATCACCGGAATGGGGTGGAGCGGTGCTGCGGCGGATGATCAGTTCGGTGGGGATTGCTATTGGGGCGTGATGGTCGGTGGCGTGGATCTCGGCGAGGAGGGTGTCGACGCTGCGGCGGCCGATGTCGGCGAAGGTCTGACGGACTGTGGTGAGAGGCGGCCAGAAATGGGCCGCCTCTTCCATGTCGTCGAAGCCGACCACGCTCGTGTCCTCCGGGACCATCCGGCCGTGCTCGTGCAGGGCGCGGAGCAGGCCGAGCGCCATCTGGTCGTTGGCGGCGAAGATCGCCGTCACGGCCTCGTCCGCGGCGAGCCGGCAGCCCGCGTCGTACCCGGCCGCCGACGACCAGTCGCCGATGAGTGGCGGCGGTACGACGCAATCGTGATCGCGGAGCGTCTGCTCCCAGGACCGGCGGCGCTGGTCCGCGGCGAACGACGACGGCGGTCCGCCTAGATGCCACACCGTCCTGTGCCCCAGACCGAGCAGGTGCTCGGTCGCCAGCCGGGCACCCTGCGCCTGGTCGGTGTCGACGACCGGGTGGTCGTAGTGAACTCCTGCATGCACGACCACGACCGGCAGGCCCACGGGCAGTTGTATGTCGTCGAGCACGTGCGCCTCGATCATCATGATGACGCCGTCCACGGCCTGCTCCGCCAGCCTGGTGAACGCGTCCGCCACGGCCTGGCGGCTGACCGCGAGCACCGGCATCAAGTTGACCGAGTAGCCGCGGGCGGTCGCGGCCGTGGCGATCGCGTCGAGGGTCCGCGTCGTACCGAAGGTGGAGAGCTCGAAGACGATCACGCCGATGCTGCGGAACTCGCCGCTGCGCAGGGCGCGGGCGGCGCCGTTGGGTCGGTAGCCGAGTTGGCGCATCGCGTCCTTGACCCGGGCCCGGGTGACCGCGTCGACGTTCTGCCGGCCGTTCGCGACGCGGGACACGGTCTGTCCGGACACCCCGGCCAGTCGCGCCACATCCGCCATCGACGGACCTCGCCGCCGCCTCCCCAAGGTTCCTTCCACCCGGCACCTCCCGTGGTGGAGGAGTTTAGACATGTTTGCGTCAACACGTCGCCGCGCACGGCGAGCCGGACGCACTGGAACAGGTGGGTCCGGCGTCGCTGTTTTGCCGGACCCACCCGGCTTAGACGCCGATCTTGCTGGCTAGTAGGTCGGCTACGGCGTGGACTGCTCGTAGGGTGGGGGCTTTGATGCCGGTCAGGTCGGCGAGTTCGACGACCGCGGCGAGGATGACGTCGAGTTCGAGCGGCTTGTCCTTCTCCAGGTCCTGCAGCATCGAGGTCTTGTGCCCGCCGACGCGTTCGGCGCCGTCGAGCCGTTTCTCCACGGAGATGTCCGGGTGACAGCCGAGCGCCGCGGCGATCTCCAGCGACTCCTCCATCATCAGCCGGACCATCTGCCGGGTGCCCTGATGCGTCGCGATCTCCACCATGGTCGCCCGGGCCAGCGCGCTGATCGGGTTGAACGCCGCGTTCCCGAGCAGCTTGATCCAGATGTCGTTGCGGATGTCGTCCTCGACCGGGCACTTCAGTCCGCCGGCGATCATCGCCGTACTGAAGGCCGTACAGCGCTCCGACTGCCCGCCGCCGGGTTCACCGATCGAGAAGCGGGTGCCTTCCAGGTGCCGTACGACGCCTGGACCTTCGAGTTCGGTCGAGCAGTACACGACGCAGCCGATCGCGCGGTCGAGGTCGAGCACCTGGGTGACGGCGCCACCCGGGTCGACCGATTCGATCCGGCGGCCCTCGTACGGGCCCTTGAGACCGTGGAAGTACCACCAGGGGATGCCGTTCTGCGCCGCGACCACGACCGTGCGGTCGTGCAGCAGCGGCTCGAGCAACGGGCCGGCGTTCGCGTACGAGTTCGCCTTGAGCCCGAGAAAGACGTAGTCGACCGGGCCGATCGCGACCGGGTCGTCCGTGGCCGGTGTCCGGGCCGTGAAGTCACCGCGTGGGCTGAGCACCGTCACGCCGTCCGACCGGATCGCTTCCAGATGCGCGCCGCGGGCAACCAGGTGGACCTCTGTCCCACCACGGTGTAGCGCCGCGCCGACGTACGCACCGATCGCACCGGCGCCGAGAACCGCAACTCTCATAAGGGTCCCTGCCTTCCGGGAGGCTTGTATACCGAATACAGTAGGCTGGAGGCTGAATGCGGTCAAGATCACACTCCGCGGCAAGCGCTCGCCAAAAAAAGTTCGGTGCGCGGCGATGAATCGGGGCCTGCTCGGCGGTATGTACCGGCGTGAATCACTCGACACGAGGAGCAGGAACCATGGGCCACGTCATCGTCACCGGATTCGTCAGCCTCGACGGCATCGTCACCGACCCGGACGGCTCCGGCGGTACCCCGACCGGCGGCTGGGCGTTCCGCCACGGCCCCGAAACCGTCGGCGGCGACAAGTTCCGGCTCGGCGAACTGATGGACAGCGGCGTACTGCTGCTCGGCCGGACCACCTGGGAGCTGTTCAGCCGGCTCTGGCCGAACCGCACCGACGACTTCTCGCTCCGGATGAACAAGATGGCCAAGGTCGTGGCGTCACACTCGCTGACCGACCTGTCGGCCTTCCCCAACTCGACCCTCATGGAGGGCTCACTGACGGACTACGTACGGACCGAGTCGCGGACCATCGCGGTCACCGGCAGTCTCAGCGTGATCCGGGCGCTGCAGGCAGCCGATCTGGTCGACGAGTACCGGCTGATGACCTTCCCGTCGGTCGTCGGCACCGGCGAGAAGCTGTTCGGTCCGTCCGACGCACCCGTCCACTTCCAGCTCGCCTCGGTCGTCCAGACCGGCGCGGCATCGTTGGCGACGTACGTCCGGCCCTAGCAGCCGCCGTACCCGTTCGCGGGTGAGCGCGGGGACCTCCGGCTGAGCGCTCACCCGGACGAGTACGACGTACGGCGTGGCGAGGGGTGGCTGACGACTCATCCAGCGTGCTAGGGTTTTGGCTCGATAGCAGTTTTGCAGTTCCACGTTCGTGTCGAAGCGCCCGCGGATTTGTGATCCGCCGGGCGTTTTGTCGTATCAGGAGAAAATCATGGCTTTGGGAACAGTTAAGTGGTTCAACGGCGAGAAGGGCTTCGGCTTCATCTCCCAGGAGGACGGCGGCGCCGACGTATTCGTGCACTACTCGGCGATCCAGACGCAGGGCTTCCGCTCCCTGGACGAGAACCAGCGGGTCGAGTTCGAGATCGCGCAGGGCCCGAAGGGCCTGCAGGCGGAGAACGTCCGCCCGGTCTGATGCTGTAAACGGCAGACCCGGCTCACGCCGGGTCTGCCGTGTTCCACAGGTACTCGCCGTCTTCCAGTACGTCGGTGCGAGCGAGACCGATCGCGGCCGCGACAGCAGCCGATGCGGTGTGGTCCGGATGTACGTGCGCGATGATCCGGCCGATTCTCTGAGCCCGTAGCCAGGTGACCATCCCCTGGGCGGCCTCCTTCGCGAACCCGCGGCCCTGCCAAGCGGTGCCGATCACCCACGCGATCTCCGCCGTACCGTCGATGACGGTCGCCTGGACGTAGCCGATCAGCGCGACGTCGTACTTGATCACCCAGTTGAGCCACTGCTCGTCCGGACGTCCCGGACCGGCCAGTTGGCGGCGGTAGCGTGCCTCCAGAGCCGCTACGGACGGCGGTTCGCCGCCTGTGAAGGTGTAGAGGGCGGGGTCGGACAGCACCTCTGCCATCGGTTCGGCGTACTCGACCTCGAGCGGCAGCAGGGTGAGGCGGTCCGTGGCGATCACCCGCGCAACGGTAACGCCATTTGCCGTACCGGCAACATGACGTGGGCTTCGTCGGCGGCGAGGACGAGACTGTCGTCATGATCGAGATCGATTGGGCTGGAGAGGCCGGACGGTTGCGCGCGGCGGCCGAGGGCGAGACCGACTGGAACGCGGCAGTGGCTCGCAGTCTGGTGCGGGACGGCGACAAGGTCGTCGCGGACATCGGCTGCGGCGGTGGCGGGATGGCCAAGGCACTGGCCGAGGCGTTGCCCGGCGCGACGGTGGTGGCCATCGATGCGGATCCCGACGTACTGGAGCAGGCGCGGGAGCACACCGCGGGCCTCGTGCGGTGTGAGCTGGCGTCGATGGACGACGGGGCGGAACCGTTGCGCCGGGCAATCGACGCTCCGGCCGACCTGATCTGGGCATCCGCCTCCGTTCACCACGCTGCCGACCAGCAGGCCGCTGTGGACGCATTGGCATCGCTGCTCGCGCCTGGCGGACGGCTCGCGCTCGCTGAGGGCGGGCTGCCCGCGCGGCACCTCCCGTGGGACCTCGGAGTCGGTGAGCCCGGGCTGGAGCTGCGGCTCGACCTGGCCCAGGACCGGTGGTTCAAGGTGATGCGGGACTCACTGCCGCGGTCGGTGCCGATGCCGTACGGGTGGACCGAGGCGCTGACCCGGGCCGGGCTGACCGAGGCGACCACGCGGAGCGTACTGACCGAGGTGCCGGCGCCGTTGCCGCCCGAGCGGCTCGAAGGCGTCGTACGCGCGTTCCGGACGCGGATCGAGCGACTCACCGGCGCCGATCACGGCTCCGATCACGGTCACGGTCACGGTCACGGTCATGGGCACGGTCATGGGCACGTGGTTTCTGACGAGGAATGGCTGGCTCCGGAGGATCTGGACGCCTGGCGGCAGCTGCTGGACCCCTCGAGCGCGCATTACCTCGGGCGGCGCACCGACCTCGCCGTACTGTCCGTCCGCAGCGTCCACCTGGGGCACGCGCCGCGCTGACAAGGCACGCCGTCGCCGCACTGTCGGCCCGCCACCGTAAGGTGGGTGCCCATGAACGACCGGCTGGTGTGGATCGACTGCGAGATGACCGGCCTCGACCTGGCAAACGACGCCCTGATCGAGGTTGCGGTCCTGGTCACCGACTACGAACTGAACGTGCTCGGCGACGGGATCGACCTGGTGATCGCGCCGCCACCGGCCGCGCTCGAACAGATGGGTGACTTCGTCCGCGACATGCACACCGCGTCCGGGCTGCTCGAAGAGCTCGCCAGCGGCATCCCGCTCGCCGACGCCGAGGAACAGGTCCTCGACTTCATCACGTCGTACGTCAAAGAGCCCCGCAAGGCCGCCCTCGCCGGGAACTCCGTCGGCACCGACCGGACCTTCCTGGTCCGCGACATGCCGCGCGTCGAATCCCACCTGCACTACCGCAACGTCGACGTCAGCTCGATCAAGGAGCTGGTACGCCGCTGGTACCCGCGCGTGTACTACGCGACGCCGGCCAAGACCGGCAACCACCGCGCCCTCGCCGACATCACCGAAAGCATCTCCGAGCTGCGGTACTACCGGGAGACCGTGTTCGTCCCGCAGCCCGGCCCCGACTCCAGCACCGCCCGGGCCGCCGCCAGCCTCGTCGCAGCACCCGCCGAGGACAGCACAACCGGCGCCTGACCTGCGGATCCGCCCTCGATTTCTGGTCCGGACAGTTCGTCGCTATGATTGCTCAGCCGTCGCGGTTCGGACGGCAATGGTGGGTGTAGCTCAGCTGGTAGAGCACCTGGTTGTGGTCCAGGTGGTCGCGGGTTCGAGTCCCGTCACTCACCCGATGGCCGGCCATGCCCGCGGAGAGCGCGGGCCTGGTCGGCTTCGTCATTTTGTGCGGCTGCGCTTCGCTTGCCGCCGGCGGGGGCTCCGCCACCCGCACCCCCTTTCGCCTTCGCTTCGCTCGGCTTCGGTGGTTCAGTTCGGCGGTTCGCTCGGCTTCGGTGGTTCAGTTCGGCGGTTCGCTCGGCTTCGGTGGTTCAGTTCGGCGGTTCGCTCGGGTGCGGGGGTTCAGTTCGGCGGCTCGCTCGGGTGCGGGGTTGGGTTGGGCGGTTCGCTCGGGTGCGGTGGTCCAGTTCGCCTGTAGGTGATAGCTCGCGTGGGAGGATGTTCTGGTGAAGTTGAGCGGGAGCGCGTGGTTTGGGTATGCGGTCGTTGTACTTGTGACGTTTGTGGTGGGGGTCTTGGCGTTCTCGGTTTGGGTTCTTTCGAAGGTGTTCTGAGTTGGGTGTGATCTGAGCGTCTCCTCAGTGCGTCTCTTGTGGCAGAGGCGCCTACAGGAGGTGTGGATGGGTACGACTGAGGACTTCGAGGAGTTCGCGCGGGTGCAGATACCGCGGCTGTACCGGACTGCTTGGTTGCTGGCTGGGGATCGGCATCATGCTGAGGATCTGGTGCAGGAGACGCTCGCGAATCTGCTGAAGGTCTGGCAGCGGATCGACAGTCCTGCTGCTTATGCGCGGACTGCTCTGGTGCGGACGTACATCTCGCAGCGGCGGCGTAAGAGCTGGTCGGAGCGGCCTACCGCTGAGCTGCCGGAGACTGCCGAGCGGGTCGGGGATCCGGAGCTGCGGATGGCTTTGCAGAGTGCCCTGGCGGAGCTGGCGCCGTTGGATCGGGCCGTGTTGGTGCTGCGGTTCTTCGAAGATCGCAGCGTCGAGCAGGTGGCGCTCGATCTTGGCAAGAAGACCAGTGCGATCACCACTCGCACCGCCCGCGCCCTGGACCGTCTGCGGGCGGTTCTCGGTGACGGTGCCGACCAGTTGATCGCGCTCTGAGCCTGAGGAGAATCATGAACACCCAACTCACCGATTTGATGCACCGGGCCACCGAGAACCTCGAGCCGGTCACACCCGATCTGCTGGAACGCAGCGTTGCGCAGGGGCTGCGGCTGCGCCGTCGGCGTACGGCGATCGCCACGGCCTCCGGTGCTGGGGCCGTGCTGGCCACCGCGGGGCTGATCGCGGGCGGGATCCAGCTGGCCGGCTCCCCCACGAACGCCGCGGTCGCCGGTTCGCCCGTGCCGACCGCCAAGCCCTCGGCAAAGCCGTCGGCCAAGGTCACCCCGACGGCCAAGCCCGCGGGGGTGAACCTGAAGCAGACGCTGGCGACGCTGAAGGGGCTGGTCGCGGCGCCTGGCCGGACCTTCTCGAACCCCGAGACCTGGGGCGAGGGCGACTTCGCAGGTGCGGCGTACGTCGTCAATGACGGTCACGGCGCCGCCCGCGTCGACGTACTGCTCTCTGGCGGCGGCGAGCAGAACCCGTGCGTCCCCAAGCGCGCGGGGTGCAGCACACTGCCTGATGGGTCGGTCCTCTACGTCTCCAAGGAGTCGCCCGTGTACTCCGACAGCCGTCAGGCGGAGTACGGCGTCGTCAGCAACTACGTGGTCCTGTTCCGTCGCGACGGCCGCAACATCAACCTCACCAGCTACAACGGCCCGGCGGAGAAGGGCAAGCAGCACACCCGCCCCAAGCCCCTCCTCTCTGTCGAGGACCTCTCGGCCCTCGCGAAGAGCAAGGCCTGGAAACTCCCTCCGGTCTCCCCCTCGAAGGGCATGAAGTAGAGGTGCGATGAGCCCATCGCGTCCCCTCGTCGGAGGGACGCGGTGGGCTCGCTATTTCGCCGCGAGTACGCCGTGGGTTACCAGCTCGACGCCGATAGCGAGCGTCAGAAAGCCGATGATGCGGCTCAGGGCGCCCAGGCCCGTGGGGCCGAGCTTGTCGACGAGCGGCGTACCGAAGCGCAACAGGGCCGCCACAAGAGCGGCAATCACGACCGACGCCACGATCACGCTCAGCCGGTTGGTGATCCCGGGGTGCCGTGCGGTCAGGGCGATCACCACGCCGATCGCGCCCGGTCCGGCGATCAGCGGCAATGCCATCGGCGAGAACGACACGTCCGGCTTGATCGACCCGTGCGTCTTCTCGTCCTCGGTCAGGGTCTGCCGGGCCACGATCATCCCGAAGCCGGAATGCGCGACCACCAGACCGCCGGCGATCTGCAGCGCGGGCAGACCGATGCCCAGCCCTTCCAGCACGAGCGTGCCGAACAGGGCGAAGACGGTCAGGATCGCCAGGACGTAGACGCCGGTCATCACCGCCTGGCGCTTCATCGCGGCGCGGTCGACGCCCTCCGTCAGACCTGCGAAGGTGGCCAGCGCGCCGATCGGGTTCATGATCGGCAACAATGCAGCCAACGCCGAAACCGCAACGTGTACGGGCTCCACGGTCGGGAGCGTACACGGCTCAGAGAGGACCCGCCGTGCGCCACGAGGTGACTGCCGCCGACACCGCACTCGCTGTGGGCAGCGGCGACGTCGAGGTCCTCGCGACCCCCCGCCTGATCACCTGGCTGGAGTACACGACTGCCCAGCTAGCTCTGAGCGCGCTCGGTCCCGGCCAGACGTCGGTCGGTACGTCGGTACGCGTCCGCCACCGGTTGCCGACCCGGGTCGGCGACACCGTGGACGTCGTCGCGGACGGTCCCGAGGTGGACGGCCGCCATCTGCGCTTCCAGGTCCGCGCCACCAATTCGGCCGGGCAACTGATCGCGGACGGCGAGCTCGAACGCGTCGTGGTCGACCGCGAACGCTTCCTCGCGAACGTGCCCTAGACGGGTCGCTCGACGTACCAGCGCGGTAGCTCGCCGGGCTCGAGGCTCGTCGGGTCACCGGGGCGGGAGAGTGTGAGGATCGCCTGCTGGATCTCCGGGCGGGCGTTCAGCGCGTCCTCGATCGCGTACAGGCGGGCGGCGACCTCGGACTCGACGTCGTTGCCCACGACGTCGACCGCGGCGACCAGGAAGATCCGGTCGGCGCCGACCCACTCCATGTGCAGGAAGCTGATGCGCTCAATGTCCTGGTGCGCGAGCAGCGCGCGGAGGACCCGGTTCCGGGCCAGCGGCGTGACCGCCTCACCGGTCAGGAAGTCCATGTTCCGGCCGATCAGGAACAGCGCGACACAACCGAGCAGGATCCCGACCACGATCGAGCCGATCGCGTCCCAGACCGCGTTACCGGTCAGTTGGTGCAGCAGGATCGCCAGCGCCGCGATCAGGATGCCGATCAGCGCGGACAGGTCCTCGACGAACACCGCCCGGAGCACCGGGTTTGACGTCAGCCGCACGTACCGCCACGGGCGCAGCATCCGCTCCAGCGCACCCGCCTTGGTCTGCCGCAGCGCCTGCGCGAACGAGATCCCCTCGAGCACGAACGAGACCCCGAGCACGGCGTACGCCCAGCCGTACGACGTACCTTCTGCATCCCCGTGCTGCAGCGACTGGATGCCGTGCCACACCGAGACCGCGGCGCCGACCGTGAACAGCCCGAACGCGGCGAACATCGACCAGATGTACCCGACCCGCCCGTACCCGAGCGGATGCGACTGATCGGCCGGCTTCCGCGCCCTCCGCTCCCCCACCAGCAGGAACACCTCGTTGCCGGTGTCGGCCCAGGAGTGCGCCGCCTCCGCCGTCATCGAAGCAGACCCGGTGATCACGGCGACCACGGTCTTGGCGAGGGCGATCAGCAGGTTCGCCGCGAGCGCGACCAGCACTGTCAGAAGGCTCTCGCCCCCGGATGCGTCGTCCTCCGAGCTGCTCACAGTCAGACCTTACTCAGCTGACCGGCCGGATGATGCGCTGTTCGATCGCGCGTGCCACGGCCGCCGCTCTGGTGTCCACCTCCAGCTTCGAGTAGATGTGCGCCAGGTGGGACTTGATCGTCGCCTCACTGACATAGAGCTTCTTGGCCAGGTCGCGGTTCGACCTGCCGGTGGCGAGCAGGCCGAGGATCTCGACCTCGCGCTCGGTCAGCGTCGGGCCGGATCGTCGTACCAGCCGTGCGGCGACGGCCGGGGCGAGTACTGTCTCGCCGCGGGCGGTGCCGCGGATCGCGCGGAAGAGGTCCTCCGGCGGCGCGTCCTTCAGCAGGTAGCCGGAGGCCCCCGCGTCGATCGCGCTCATGATGTCGGCCTCGGTGTCGTACGTCGTCAGCACCAGCACGTACAGCGGCTCGGCCAAAGCGCGCAGGCGCGCGGTGACCTCGGCCCCGCCGGCGCCGGGCCCGAGGTTGAGATCCATCAGAACGACGTCCGGGTGCAGGGCCGCGACGAGCTGCTGGGCACTGTGCGCGTCGGATGCCTCGCCGACGACGGTCAGGTCGTCCTGCCCTTCGAGCAGCGCCCGAACTCCCGCGCGCACCACGGGATGATCGTCGACCAGAGCAACCCGGATCACGGGCGCTCCGGTGTCGTTGGCGGCGCCATCGTTGGCAGCGGGATCGATGCGGCCAGCGCCGTACCGTCTCCCGGTTCACTCTCCAGCACCAGCGTTCCTCCCAGTTGTCTCAGCCGTTCCCGGATTCCGGCCAGTCCGTGGCCGCGGTCGGAATCGATCTTGACATGAGATCGCGGAAGTCCCCGGCCGTTATCCACAACGTCGAGAACCACCGCGTCCGGGTGGTAGGTGAGTGTCACCACGGCCGCTTTCGCGTGCGCGTGTTCGAGGACATTGGCGAGGGCGCCGCGGGCCGTGCGGAGCAGTGCTGTCTCCACCTCCGAGTCGAGCGTGACCGGCGTTCCGTGCACCTGCACGTTGACCTTGATGTCTGTGTGGGCCATCAAACGCTCACACGTCTTGCGGAGCGCTTCCGGTAGACCACCAGCGAGCTCTGCCGGTGCCAGGTCGCGGACCACCCTCCTGGCCTCGTCGAGTCCGTCGCGTGCCGTAGCAGCAGCCTGAGCTGCGTGCTCGCGTGCAGCGGCCGGTCTGTCGTCCCACTCGCGTTCTGCGGCCTGCAGCAGCAGGTTGATGCTCGACAGGCCCTGCGCCACGCTGTCGTGGATCTCGCGCGACAGCCGCGCCCGCTCGGCCATGACACCGGCCTGGTGCTGTGCGTCGGCCAGATCGCCCTGTGCTGCGTGCAGCTCGTCCAGCAGCGCCTGTCTGGCCAGTGCGTCCCGCTCCAGCGCTCGATAGGCGCCCACGGCAAGCACTGCGACGCAGACCGGGCCCAGCACGATCGTCGGGTCCAGGCGGTCGGTCATCCGGGTCCACTGCACCACGGTGACCACCACCATGCCCGCAACGACCACACAGGCCGGCCGGAACGACAGGATGCGCAGGGCAACAAAAGACAGTGGCACCGCGCACCAAGCGAACGACGGCGCCAGTAACACCAGCACACACCACTCCACGACCAGCAACGCCAGCCAGACCCGGCTGGGCAGCACCCTGTAGGCGGCGTACGTCGCCAGCAGGACCACTGCCCCGACCAGCACCCACGGTCCGCGGTCGTCGAACCCGTGACCGGTGAGGTACCGGACCACCGACGCCAGCACGAGAACCACCAGGGCCGCGTGCAGTGCGGTCACCAGCCGGGTCGCATGACTCAGGATCGACGGGGTGTGTGCAGTAGACATGTTCAGTTGATCGTAGGCGGCGTAGACCCGGTTCCGAATCATCCGTTCGGCTATGGATTGGTGGCCGAACACCCGTCGTACCGACAGCCCGACGGACGGACGCTGGAGGCAGCTCGAAATCCACCGACCGTTTAGGGGCCTAGATGTCTGTCCGTTCGCTGTCCGCCACCCTCGCGCTCTCCGCCACTCTGCTCGGCGCCGGCGCCTCGACGGCCTTCGCCGCACGGCCCACCACTTACGAGCTGCCTGGTGACGCCGGCGGGTCGAAGTTCGAGGGCATCGGGTACGACGCGCGTACCAAGAACTACTACGTGTCCGAGACCACCGGCGGTGAGATCCACCGCGGCCTGCTCCGCTCCGGCGACGCGGTCGAGTGGCTGAAGGGCGACGGCACCGACGGCCGCTGGACCGCCCGCGGTGTGAACGTCGACTCCCAGGGCCGGGTGTACGTCGCCGGCGGGCCGAACGGGATCGACCACCCGGGCGCGCCGGACCTGTGGGTGTACGACCGCGACGGGCAGCTGCTCGCCGCGCTGCGGACCGGCGTACCGAACGCGTTCCTGAACGACCTCGTGATCGGTCCGGACGGCGCGGCGTACTTCACGAACTCGAACGCTCCGCAGATCTTCCGGGTCGCCGAGCAGCACGGCCGGTGGACCGTCACGACCTGGGCCGACGCGACCGGGACGATCGAAACGACGACCGGCTTCAACCTCGGCGGGATCGTGCTCTCGCCGGACCGCAGGGCGCTGGTCGTGGCCCAGAGCAACGTCGGCAAGCTGTGGCGGTTCGACCTGCGGACCGCGAAGGCCACCACTATCGACACCGGCCGCGCGGACCTCGTGAACGCCGACGGCCTCGTCCAGCAGGGCGACAGCCTCTGGGTCGTGCGCAACTTCTCCAAGGTGCTGAGCACGCTGCGGCTGTCAGCCGACGGCCGGACCGCACGGCTCGTGTCCGCGACGCCGACCGACCCGGACCGGGTGCTGACGACCGCGAAGCTCGCCCAGGGACGGCTGCTGGTGGTCGACAGCAAGTTCGACGAGGCGACCGCGGTCCCGCCGTACCAGGTCATCACCCTGAATCCGCGCCGATGAAGCGACCTCCGATCGCCGTGGGCGCCGTCCTGCTGATGGCGGTGACCACCGCATGTTCCACTGAGACCCGCAGCACGCCTGCTGCCTCACCTACTAGCTCGCCCTCTAGGAGCGCCGCTGTGCCGTCCACCCTCGACAGTCAGCTGATCGCCGCCGCCTGGAAGAACGACGTGGCCGAGGCCGAGCGCCTGATCACCGCGGGCGCGGACGTCAACGCGGTCGACGACACCGTCCAGAGCGCGTTCCTGATCGCCGCCAGCGAGGGCTACCTCGAGCTCCTCGATCTGACCCTCGCTCACGGTGCCGACGTCCGCAGTCTCGACAGCTACGACGGTACGGCGCTGATCCGGGCGGCCGAGCGTGGTCACGCCGCCGTGGTCGGCCGACTGATCAAGGCCGGCGTGGCGGTCAATCACGTCAACAACCTCGGCTGGACCGCCCTGCACGAGGCAGTCATCCTGGGCAAGGGCACGCCGGCCTACGTCGACACCGTGCGGCTCCTGATCGCCGGCGGGGCGGACCGCACCAAGCCGGCTGTCCGCGACGGTGCCACCCCGATGCAGGCCGCAAAGGACCGCGGCCAGACAGCGGTGAGCGCCGTACTCGACACTGCGGGCGAGCTCCGAGACACCCGCGCCGCGGTCGAAGCGCTGCTGGCCGCTGCGGCATCAGGCGACGCCAACAAGGTCGCCGCGGCACTCGCTGCCGGTGCGCCGATCGAGTCCCGCGACGACCATCGCCGTACGGCGCTGTTGCTCGCCTCGCTCAATTACCGGGTCGAGGTCGCCAGGCTGCTCGTCGCGCTCGGTGCCGACCCCGACGCACAGGACGACCGGCAGGACTCTGCCTGGTTGGTCACTGGCGTCACCGGGAGCGTCGCGATGCTGGAGACGCTGCTGCCCGCAAACCCGGACCTCACGCTGCGGAACCGCTTCGGTGGCGTCTCGGTCATCCCGGCCAGCGAGCGCGGCCACGTCGACTACGTCCGGCGGGTCGTCAAGACGAAGATCAACGTCAACCACGTGAACAACCTCGGCTGGACGGCTCTGCTCGAGGCGATCATCCTCGGCAAGGGCACGCAGCAGTGGCAGGACATCGTCAAGATCCTCATCGACGCCCGCGCCGACCCCAACCTGGCGGACGCCGAGGGCGTCAGCCCACTGCGGCACGCCGAGTCCCGCGGCTACGACGAGATCGCAAAGACCCTCCGCGCCGCCGAGGCCCGTTAGAAGTCGCGCAGTGCGACGCCTTCAGTCGTGGGTGAGGCAGCGGGACGGGAGTTCGAACCAGCGGAGGTGGTCGAAATCGGTGTTGACCCGGCCCTCGGGATCGGTGAGGTTCTGCTGACAGGTGGACAACAGGTCACGGGCCTCGGTGAGGTAATCGTCAAGGGCGGACTCGGGAGCCGTGTGGTCGTGGCGCGGATACCTGAGCTTGCCGTCGGCGTCGTACCCGACCTGCGACAGCCGCATCGGCGGCTCCACCGGCCCGCGGTGGTGTCGCCACAGGCCGTTGGCCGGGTCGAAGCGGTAGTCGCCGAGCAGCCGCCAGCCCTCGCGGGCGACGAGCTTGACGGCCTCGACGACGTACGTGAAGACGGCGTCCGAGATGAAGTAGTTGAAGTTGACGCGCACCCAGCCGGGCTTGATCCCCTCGCAGCCGTGCAGGATCTCCTCCTCGAACTCGTGCGACCGGTCCAGGTCGATCCCGAGCAGGGTGTGACCGTACGGGCCCGCACACGAGCAGCCGCCGCGGGACTGGATACCGAACAGGTCGTTGAGCAACGCGACCACGAAGTTGTGGTGCAGGTACCGGCCCGAGGGCGCCTTCACCACGAACGACACGATCGACAGCCGCTCGGCGTCCAGGTTGCCGAGGATCTGCAGGTTCGGCTCCGCCGTCCACGCCTCGACCGCGCGCCGCAGGTAGGCGTCCTCGTGCGCGCGGATCACGTCGATTCCGACGGCCTGCTTCAGCTGGAACGCCAGCCCGGCCCGGATCGACCCGATGATCGCCGGCGTCCCGCCCTCCTCGCGGTGCACCGGATCGTCCAGGTACCGGTGCTCGAGCGGGTTCACATACGCGACGGTGCCCCCACCCGGTACGTCGGGCACCCGGTTGCGAAGCAGTTCGCGGCGCGCAACGAGTACGCCGGGCGTCCCCGGACCGCCGATCAACTTGTGCGGGCTGAGGAAGATCGCGTCCTTGTACGACAACGGGTCCTGGTCGCGTCCGCCGTACATCTCGATCTCGACGTACGGCGCGGCCGCGGCGCAGTCCCAGAACGACAGCGCGCCGTACCGATGCAGGAGAGCGGAGACCCGCTGCGTGTTGCTGACGATGCCCGTGACGTTGCTCGCCGCCGAGAACGAGCCGATCTTCAGCGGGCGGTCGACGTACTCCTGCAGTCTCGCCTCGAGTTGGTCGATGTCGATATGACCGTCCGCGTCCTGGGAGATCACCACGACATCGGCGATCGACTCGCGCCAGGGCAGCTCGTTCGAGTGGTGCTCGTACGGGCCGATGAAGACGACCGGTCGCTGCTCGGACGGGATCTGGTCGGTCAGGTGATACCTGTCGTCGAGCTCGGCCGGGATCCGCAGGCCCATGATCCCGATCAGCTTGTCGATCGCCCCGGTCGCGCCGGAGCCGCAGAAGATCAGCGCGGTCTCGTCGTCGCCGCCGACGCTGTTGTGGATGATGCGCCGGGCGTCCTCACGCAGCCGGGTCGTCTGCAGACCGGTCCCGCTCGACTCGGTGTGAGTGTTCGCGTACCGCGGGAGAACCTCCTCGCGGATGAAGTCCTCCAGGAAGGTCAAGGCCCGCCCGGACGCGGTGTAGTCGGCGTACGTGACGCGGCGCGGACCGTACGGACCCGGCATCACCTGGTCGTCACCGATCACCGACGCCCGGATCCGCCGCAGCAACGGCGACTCCGGCGGCATCTCCTGGATGTTCATGTCTCAGAGTATGGCCAGGAGTGATCTGCGTCTCGTCCTGACCGGGTGCCCTCTGGATAGGGTCGGTGCCAGTCGACGGCGAGGAGTGGGGATGACGTTTTCCAGCGAGCTGTGGGAGCGCGGGGCGGCCTCCGTGTACGACGAGATCGTCCGGCACCCGTTCATCACGGGGCTCACCGACGGCACCCTCGACCACGACGCGTTCAGGTACTTCATCGTCCAGGACAGCCACTACCTCCGCGCGTACTCGCGGGCGCTCAGCCTGATCGCCGGTCGCGCCCTCGACGAGGATGCGGTCAGCATGTTCGCGCTGCACGCCGCCAACGCCATCGCGGTAGAGCGGGAACTCCACACCTCGTTGCTGGCGTCACTGGGGCTGACTACTGAAGACGTCGACGCGGCTGGATCCGGTCCGACCACCACGGCGTACATGTCCTATCTGACCGCTGTGTGCGCCACAGGTACGTACGCCGAGGCCGTGGCAGCCGTACTGCCTTGCTACTGGATCTACCGGGACGTGGGGCGCGAGCTACTCAAGAGGTCGTCACCGGACCCGGCATATCGCAAGTGGATCGAGACGTACGGCTCCGAGGAGTTCGACGCTGTAGTCGAGTCCGTGCTCGCTGTCACGGACGGGCTGGACGTGGGAGCCGCGGAGCGGGAACGTTGTCACCAGCACTTCGCTATGACGTGCCGCTACGAATGGATGTTCTGGGACGCCGCGTACCACAAGCTGGATTGGCCGGTGGGATGAAGGACTTCTACGACGTCGTCATAGTCGGCGGCGGGCACAACGGTCTCGTCGCCGCCGCCTACCTGGCCCAGTCCGGGCTCTCCACGCTGATCCTGGAGCAGCAGTCGCATACCGGCGGCGCAGCGGTCAGCGAGCGAGTGTTCCCGGGCGTGGACGCGCGGCTGTCGCGCTACTCGTACCTGGTCAGCTTGCTGCCCGACAAGATCGCCGCAGACCTGGGTCTCAACCTGGAGCTCCGGTCCCGCGCAGTCGCGTCGTACACCCCGGTACGCCGCTCTGGACGCGACGTCGGCCTGATGGTCGAGCGGCCGGAAGGCGCCGGCACCAGGGACTCGTTCCGCGCACTCACCGGGAGCGACGCGGAGTACGAGGCCTGGACGGACTTCTACGGCTCTGTCGCTTCGCTGGCCGCCGCTGTCGCTCCCACTCTGCTAGAGCCGCTCCAGCCGGCAGCTGCGCTTCGCTCCCGTGTGGACGGCGCACTGTGGGACGAGCTGATCGAGCGGCCGCTCGGAGAGACCATCGAGCGACGCTTCACCGACGACACCGTCCGTGGGGTCGTCGCGACGGACGGCGTCATCGGAACGTTCGCCGGGCTGCACGACGAGTCACTGATCCAGAACAGGTGCTTCCTCTACCACCTGATCGGCAACGGCACCGGCGAGTGGCGGGTGCCCGTCGGCGGTATGGGGGCGGTCACTGACGCACTGGCCGCTGCCGCTCGGCGTGCTGGTGCCGCACTGGTCACCAACGCAGCAGTCACCGCGGTCGAAGCAGACGGGACCCGTGGCTCGGTCACGTGGCTCGGTGGCGACGGTGAGCGATCCGTCGAATGCTCCTGGGTGCTGTCCAACGTCGCACCGTCGACGCTGGCTGCGCTGCGTGGCCAGACCGGTGTCGAGAAGCCGGAAGGGTCGCAGCTGAAGATCAACCTGCTGCTGCGTCGCCTGCCGGCGTTGAAGTCCGGCGACGACCCTGCGCGGGCGTTCGCCGGCACGTTCCACATCGACGAGGACTACAGCCAGCTCGAGACGGCGTACCGATCCGCCGCGTCCGGCGAACTGCCCGCCGTACCGCCGTCCGAGGTGTACTGCCACTCGCTGACCGACCCGTCGATCCTCTCCCCCGACCTGGTTGCCTCCGGCCACCACACCCTGACCGTCTTCGGCGTGCACTTCCCTGCCCGTTTATTTGCCTCTGACAACGATTCGGCCCGGGCCGAGTCCGCGCGGCGCGTACTGGCCGGCCTGGACTCCTACCTCGCCGAGCCGCTCGAGGACTGCATCGCCCGCGACGCCGACGGCAACCTGTGCATCGAGGCCAAGACGCCGTACGACATCGAGGAATCCGTCGGCATGCCCGGCGGCCACATCTTCCACGGCGACCTCCAGTGGCCCTGGGCGACCGACCCCTCCGACACCGGCCGCTGGGGCACCGAAACCGACGTCGCCAACCTCCTGATCTGCGGCTCCGGCGCCCGCCGCGGCGGCGCCGTCTCCGGCCTCGGCGGCCACAACGCCGCCATGACCATCCTCACCCGCTAACCGATTTCGCATCTCCCCGATCCCCCTGCTACGATCCTCTTCGTTCGAAAGCAACACCAAGCGCCGCTAGCTCAATTGGCAGAGCAGCTGACTCTTAATCAGCGGGTTCGGGGTTCGAGTCCCTGGCGGCGCACATAAGCCCAGGTCACGACGGTGTCCTGGGCTTTTGCATGTCCGTAGGTCATCTCAAACTCATCACTTTGAGCTGATGCACCGCACAGCGGACCCCGGCCACGACTCTTCGCGGCACCGTCTGAGCCTCGATCTGCTCGTGACTGTGCGTCACATCACATCGCTTCGCAGCGTTGCCGACTTGTCCGATTCGGCGCTCCAGCCAGCGTTGAGCTTCCAACCGTTAGACAGGTTGGAGGCCTGACATGTCGAGACCGCCGCTGCCCATCGGCACTTGGGGAAGCATCTCCACCAAGGTCATCAAGACCGACAAGAACGGCAAGCCCGTCAAGCACCAGGCGCAGACCAAGTTCTGCGACCACGATGGCCACGTCCGCCAAGTCAGCGCGGTCGGCACGAGCAAGACAGGTGCTGAGACCGCGCTGAAGCAGAAGCTCCAGGACCGCGCCAGGACCAACCAGTCCGGCGCCCTCACAGCGATGCACAAGATCAACCATCTGCTCGACCAGTGGGAGGGGAGATTCGAAGGACTGGTCGCCGACGGGAGACGATCACCGACCTCTCTGGACACGTACCGGCGGGCCCTCAAGAACCACGTCCGCCCCGCCCTCGGCGAACTCCGCATCGGCGAGGCCACCACTCCACGCATCGGCACCGTCCTGACCAAAATCAAGACCACCGCCGGGGCCGCCACCGCCAAGACCTGCCGCGCCATCGTCTCCGGCGCCATGAAACTCGCCGTCCGCTACGGCGCCATCTCCGTCAATCCGGTCCGCGAGGTCGACACCATCGAAGCCGCGCCCAAGAATCCACCTCGCGCCCTCACCGGCGAAGAAGTCACCCTCCTCCGCAAGAGCCTGGCAGCCGACGAACGCGCAGTGGAGGCTGACTTACCCGATCTGGTGGCCTTCATGCTCGGCACCGGCGTCCGCATCGGCGAATCCCTCGCCGTCCTCTGGTCGCAAATCGACCTAGAAGCCGGCACCGTCGAAATCACGCACACCATCGCCCGCATCAAGGGCGAAGGCCTCATCCGCAAGGCCACCAAGTCGAAGGCCGGCGAACGCCTCCTCCACCTCCCCAACTGGACACTCGCCGTCCTCCGCTCCCGCCACGCTGCCGGCATCCGCCTCGACGACCCAGTGTTCGCCGACACACGCGGTGGCTACCGCGATCCCTCCAACACCCGCCGAGCCCTCCGCACCGCCCTCTCCCCCGTCGGCAGCACCGCCCGTCGAGACCTAGGCCTGAGCCTTCGAGCCCTACGCAGCGAGACCGGCATGACCCGAAAACAGGTCGCCGACCATCTCAACTGGCCCCAAACCAGGGTTGAGCTCATGGAAACCGGCCGCATCAAGGTCGACCACCAACTCGTCACAACCCTCGTCGCGACATACGGCATCGACCTCGACCATCTCCACGGTCTGCGCGCCCAGGTCCAAGACGCGATCCGACCGGCCGAATCCGACAAACTCGCCTGGATCCGGTCCCACGCCCTCCGCAAGACGACCGCCACCGCCCTAGACCAAGCCGGCCACACAGCCCGCCAAATAGCCGACCAACTAGGCCAAGCCAAAGTCTCCATCACCCAAGACATCTACATGGGCCGCCAGGCAGCCAACCCCGCTGCCGCCCAGGCCCTCGAACACGCCTTCGACGATCTAGATCTGCCCTGAAGGCCAAGACAGAATCGGCTGCACGACCACGAACTGCGGAGGCGGATGGGCGTGGTGCTGACCTTCCAAGATGTCGAGGATCATCCTGGTGCTCAGGGCCGCTCGTGCTCAAACCGCTCCAATTTGGCCTCTGACCTGCGCATTCGTTGCTCGTCGAGGCGCGCCGATGATCGACGCTTGCCAACATCCCACGGAGCAGTGACGGAGCAGGACATCAGAGCCGTAGCACCTCGACCGACGACCGCGACCGCCCGACTCTGACGAGCTGCCTGGCCGAGTACGACGTCCCGCTCTACGTCAGGGGACCAGGAGGTGCCGGTGCAGATCGCCCCGGCCACGGAGCCAATCGACGATCCTCAACGCAATCTGCCGCCAGGTACCTGACGTGCGACCACTGCCGCCTCACAGTCCCAAAACCTCTTCACAACAGTCTGGCAAGACGCAGCGAACGCGCCGACGTGGATGTGGCACATACCACTGACCAACTAGGGCATGATAGTGCGAACATGCGCGCTACACTGTAACGAGATCGGTGACACCAAGGTGGAAGTACGATACGAGGACTCGAAGCTCGAGAAGCTGTGCACCGACGAGCGAGAGATGCGGAAGAAGCGGGCCGACATCGCCAGCCGGCTCCGGCTGCGGATCAACGCACTGCAGATCGCACAGACGGTCGGGGAGCTGCAGACGCTCGATCCGATTGGGTACTGGCACGAGCTTGGTGCGGATAGGGATGGCATGTGGGCCGGCAAGCTAAGCGGGAATTTCCGGCTGCTGATCAGGCCCGAAGGGGATGCCGAGTCCTGGAAGGCCGTAACTGTCACCGTGATCGAGATCGTCGACTACCACTGAGACTCGGAAGGAGAGCCATGACCGCGACCAACTATGCCGTTGCCCCAGGTGAGTACCTGGAGGAATGGATCGCCGAAGAAGGCTTGTCTCAGCAGCGTGTCGCAGATCTTCTCGGCTGTAGCCGAAAGCAGGTCAACGAGATCATCAACGGCCACGCGCCAGTAACAAGCGAGACCGCAATGCGACTGGAGCGGGTGGTAGGCATCCCTGCAGCCTCGTGGCTACGGTATGAGGCCGCCTACCGTGCTGACGTTGCTCGGATCGCCGACGAGGAGAATCTCGCCGCACATATCGACGAAATCGACCCGAACGCAATCGCATATCTTCGCCGCCTCGGGGCCACACGAGCGACCCGACGAGACCCGGGAAGACTCGTCTCAGACTTTCTCGCCTTCCACCGATGTGGAACCTGGCCCGCCTACACCCACCTTCACGAGTCAGCCACGACGGGCGACTACGCGCTCGCTGCGCTCAAGGACGCGGGCGCCACCATCGACATCACTGTCCTGACGACCTGGCTCCGTGCCGGTGAGCTTTCAGAAACATTCGAGCGTGGACGTGGCTATGTCTACGATCCTGACCGGCTCAGGGAGGTTCTTCCAGAGCTACGCGACCGTGCTGCACGGCCGGACGGAGACATGTTGCAAGACATTGCCCGCGGTCTGGCTGGGGTCGGCGTTGTGTTCATGGTGGTCGAGCCGCCAGCCAAGTTCCCGCTGCTTGGCATGACGAGGTGGATCGACAAGCGTGTGCCGGTCATCCAGCAGACGGGCCGCTGGGGAAAGGACGGGTTTGTGATCTGGACTCTGTTCCACGAGATCGGCCATGTTCTCAATGACCCGAGAGGTGAGATGCACCTCGAGTACAAGACCGAGAAGAAGCGGAACAGCGCCGCCGAGCGGAACGCGAACACCTTCGCCATGGAAGTCCTGTTCGGCGAATCCGGGATGCAGCCGTTCGAGGGGTTGACGACCAACAGCGCGATCGCTGCAGCCGCGCGGCGCGTCGGAGTCTCGCCCGGGGTCGCCGTTCACCAGATGCATAGGCGTCGTCTCCTCGACTACCGATTCGGAAACCAGCTCTGCAAGGACCTCGCCGGAACCTTTTCTCCCTGACCTCAGTCGTTCGACCGGCGTCACGTCATCTGACTCCGTTAACAGAACAGGCCTACCAGGGAGGGCAAATGCTCAACTGGCACGATCTCGATCCACTCAAGGTCGAGCGCGCGATCAAGATCCTGCTGCGCGAGCTTTACCCCGGCCTACGGAGCATGGACGGGTCAGGAGGTGACGGCGGGCGCGATGCGTATCTGCTGCAGGACGGCAGGATGCGTGTGTTCGAGATCAAGTCGCACGCGCGCACGCTCAGCGGCGGCCAACGCCGCAACATTCAACGCTCCCTGCAGGTCGTGCTGACCCACCAGCAGATCAGCGAGTGGGTTCTGGTCATCCCACACGACCACACACCAGGCGAGGAGGAATGGTTCACGCAAACGCTCGCCTCGCTTGCTGCGCCGGTGACGCTTGATTGGTGGGGACGTGATTGGCTCGACGGACAGTTCGCCTCACGTGAAGACCTCATCCGCTATGTCGAAGGACCGGACAGCCGACTACTCAAGCGAGCACAACAGCACGCGATGGAGCAGGCTGTACTCGCAGACGGCATACCTGACCTCGCCGCACGTCAGACCGGTCTCGGCGAACGCGCGACCGAGCTTTCACCGTTCTGGCGGATCGA
Source organism: Kribbella sp. VKM Ac-2566 (assembly GCF_004366005.1). Taxonomy (NCBI): domain Bacteria; kingdom Bacillati; phylum Actinomycetota; class Actinomycetes; order Propionibacteriales; family Kribbellaceae; genus Kribbella; species Kribbella sp. VKM Ac-2566. The sequence continues at coordinate 1,209,212 of NZ_SODT01000008.1, forward strand.
ACCTGCGACGATCGATGGCCAGACCGTGATTCACGTTCAGCCGAAGAGCGCCGAGTCGGCTGAACTGGACCCGATCGCGGTCGAGTTGCAGTTCGGATCTCCTGATGCGACCGACCATGCCGCGATCAAGCTTGCACAAGCGACCTATGACCAGGTCGTGGCATTCGGCGGACAGATGTCGATAGGCAGGCGATATCTGGAGGCTATCGATATCACCGCCTCCGAGGAGACCTCACGCCTGTTCGGAAATCTCCTGACCGGACCGGTCGAGTCGATCGAGCTTGGAACGCCGCCCGATGCGGACGCGCCCGCGCGGCCAGGTTTCCTCGAGTCCGTCGGCGCCGGATCCCGGGTCACGGCGAGCACGCGGATCACGTCGTACGAACAACGACGGGGAAAGTTCGGGGCCACGCTCTATGCCCGCGATGAGTCGGGCGGTCTGCATCTCGAACTCCCGGTGCCCGATCCGAGTGCGCCTGCCGAGCTTCAGCCAGCCGTTCGGCTGGAAGTCGGGCCATTCGCAGGCTGCCTCGCCGATCCCGTCCAGTCCACGCTCCAGGTTCTGCTCGCCGTGTACGACGGGGACGAGTTCCAGATCCGGTTCGGCCGCGGAATCAAAGCCCGAGGAAAGGCGCCATCAGGCCTCCCCCAGCTGGCAACCCTGCAGAACCTCGCCGGCCTAGTCGCAAACCTCATCACCCTCCAAGACCACACCGGCCGGGACATCACCGTGCCAGGTGACGTATCCACGCGAGAGCTACGCGCCCTCGAAGGCATCGCATGCGCAATCCGTGGCGAGTCTGTCCAGCTCGCGACGGACGAATTGGTGCTGAACATCGCGCCGGACAAGGTGAGCGAGTTCCTCCATGCCCACGCGAACCGGCCAGGGGCCGGAATACGCATGTCCGTCGAGAACGCTACGTTCCAGTTCAACGGAAAGACCTACCAGCTCGGAACGCTGACGTACTACGCCCCCACCATGCATCTCACCAACCACGAAGCACTCGCAAACCCCGCCTCTGGCGCTCCGCCGATTGCACGCTACGTCGCAGCCGAGGACACCGGCATCTACCTACTCCCCATCCAGTCGCCACAGCGAGTCTGACGCAGCCTGCTGTGAAGCCTTCGTGCTCGGGAGCCAGATACAAACCTAGCCGGAGACCTTCATTTCGCTGAAAACAATAGGCGGATTGATGGGGGATTCGGCGCTGGGGCGGTTGACATGCATTTGCCGGCTTCAAAGCGCTTCTGTACGCCCTCGATCTCGGTGGACTTGCAGATGCGCTGGGCGTCAAGTCGCGGGATACCGTCGTCGCCGACTATGTGAGGCAATCGGTCAGGTACTTCGACGGTTTTTGGCTGGCGCGCTCAGCAAGAGGAATGGATGCCTGATGCCAGAACTACTGAAGCCGCGCCGCGCTTGAACCCGATCGTTTGTGACGCTTGTCGGACGTCGAAGACGGGCAGGACCAGGAGCGCGCACGAGGCGATCCGCAACCAGTGCCCCGAAGCGCGGCTTTCGAGCCCGTACCCGTTGCACTGCGATGCGCATGTTTGCCGCGCCTTCGACCTGCCGGAGCGGCACACGACGAGTCATCCGTCGAGTTGATTGAGTCGCAGGTGCTCAGTGTCGCGGCGCTTCTTGATGGCGGCAGCATTGCGGGCGGCCCGGTTGAAGGCGGACTGCAGACTTGATGTCTGTTTGCGGGCCTGGCGTAGTGTCTCGCGGGTCTGCTCGAGTTGGTCGTTGAGCCGTACGAGGTCGGCTTCCAGGTCGGCGATTCGGTGCTGGTGTGCGTCGAGGACAAGTTCGGCTTGCTCGCGCTCCGCTTCGGCCACCGCGTAGTCCTCCTCGGCCTGGTCGACCCGTGCGCGCTGCGCGTCCCGGCGATCCTGAAGAGTTCTTTCGACCGTCGGGCGGCGCTCCGCAGCGCGCTGTCGACGCGGCGTGATCTTGGAGGATTCCGGTCGCAGAGGTGGCGAGCGTCTGACGACCCGGGGCCGAATGGCGGCGAGCTGGGCTGGATCGCCGCTCTCGTCGACAACGCCGAAACCGACATGCCGCAGCCCGCTCGTTAGCTGTCCCGACCTGAGCAACTGTGCGGCGCCGGGATCGACCAGGGCGGCATCGAGGGTTTCGACCAGTCGCTCGGCGGTCTGCGGAGTGACGCGTCTGCCGCCGGCGGCTCGTTCTCGGGCCGTCCGCACCAGGCCGCTCACGAGTTCATACCGTAGGCGAGTGAGTTCGCGGCGCCGTGCAGCGTCGGCCGACAGGTAGGTCTGACGCAGCTCCTCTCCCAGTTCGGTCAATGCATGGATACCGTCCGGGTCGGTGCGGACAAGCTGATTGGCCAGCCATGCCGTGACCGTCGGCTTCCGCATCGCCATGATCGCTGCCGCCGTCGTCTCATCCCCGGCAGCACTCGCGGACCTGGCGAACTCATTACGCGCCGCGGTGAACTGCTCGGGCTCCAACCCGTACAGCCGCAGGGCCGCCGTTGCCGTGTCCACCTATCCACCATGCGCAGATCGATACGGCATGCGCAACGTCGGCCTTCCCATCACTCGTTGTATCAGGCAACGAGCCTGCGGTGACCTGGACCACCGGCACCGGAACGCAATCGACAGCTCAGAGGCCGCGGTCGAGTTCTCGGTCCTGGGTATCGAAGGAGATCGGCTCACTGCGTGCGGCGCCGCGCAGGATCTGCGGTGCTGGCAAGTACCGCTCTGTGGAATCGATCAGGCGTCCCGCGGCAGCGACGACACGGCCACCTAGCGTCTCGACAAGCCGCACTGGGGGCCGGCGCCCGAGCGTTGCTACAGAACTGGCCATCTGGTATTCCGGCAGGACGCCGAATCGTGCGAGCGTCACGTAGGCAACCGACTCCGCCTCCAACCTGACCAGGCCATGGCAGCCTGAGTTACGAGACAGCTTGTGCATGCGCAAGTGCGCCAACTGGTGAGCGAGGCTCATCACCGCCACTGAGCCGTCGAGCTCCTCGCTCACGGTGACTCGCCGCCGCTGCAAGTCCGTGACCGCACCACTCGGCGCGTCCCGCAACGGTCCTCGCTCGACCCGAAACCCGGCATCAGCAGCGACACGCGCCAGCACGGCGTATACATCTTGTGGTCGTACAGTCCCGACCATTCCCCGCGAGGGCAAGCGACCCTCCGTCTGCGTCACGTCCCAGACCGTCGCAACCCCGTGCCCTTGCACCGGCCCCGTAAGCCGATCAATATCTCGCCCCGACGCGACGATCCGGATGCCCGACGCACCACGCGCGACGCGACGTCCCAGGCGCTGCCATCCAGGCCGGCCGTCGACCCAGATGGCATCAGGCATCTGTAACTTGATCAGAACCACGTTCCTGAACGTCTGGCCACGCAGATCCGCTGCCGCATCAAGCCATCGCATCCACTGACGATCAGACCAGTTCCGCTGCACCTCGGCATCTACAGCTCGACGGAGATCATCGACCGTGACGCGAAACCTGTTCCCTGCTCCCCCATGGCTGCTACCCATACAACGAGCCTCAGCACGAGCGGACGCTCCCTGAACCCGGCAGCCGAAATCCAGGACTCAGTCGAAGGCGAGCAACGGCACGTTGTACAGGTCCGGTTGCCGCGGGCGCGCGAATCCCGGCGCCTTCACCTCGACCAAGTACATCTCAGTCAGGAACTGGACCTTCGCCCCCAACAGATGACTTGTGTGGGCCGTCGCCGATTGAGCCTTCAGCCCATCAGACGCACCTCCTGGATTCCCGGGGTCAATTCCATCGTCAGCTACGTTCCCAGCCGCCGTCCGTGGACGAGATCGTCGATAACCTGGTGCCAGCGCGCATAGCTCGCCGCCACACCGTCCGAGCCGCCGAGTTGGGGCGGATCGTACGTGGCTGGGTAGCCTGCGTAGACGAAGATGCGGTCAATCACCCGGTAGTCGTAGGTCGGTGGTCGAGGATCGGCAACCCACTCACCTCTGATGTCCTGCACGCTGCGGTACGCACCGCGGCGCAAGGCGTGGATCAAGGAAACTGACCACTCACGCCAGCCAGGCTTTCCGCCGCGGAACTGGGACAGCGCAGCACCGTCTGCGAGGAACTGCCGCACCGAACTCTCGTCGTCGGCCAGACACAGGCTCTTCGCAGCCATAGCCGTCCGCATGGGGCTTCGCATCCCATACCGGTCGGTGGCGGCGATGGCCGGATCACAGTCAGCCGCCGTGGTCCGACCGAGCAGTGCTGATCGCCACAGCACCACCACCTGATTCTCCAGAGCCACCCGATGACGGCCGACAGATCGTAGGTACTCGGCCCGAGCCGAGGCTCCAGCAATCGCCTCGGCAAGTCGGCCATTCCGGTAGGCGAGATCACTTCGCATCCGCAGTTCGGCGGCAGGATCTGTCATCGGATATCGGCTGAGGTGCGTGGATAGCTGCTCGAAATCCTCGAGATAGTTCAGTGTCCGCGCCACTTGGTAGCGCAGCAATTGCGAATCCGGCTCAGCAGCTAGTTGACGCTGCAAAATCGCCAGCGCTTGCCCCCGCTGCGATTGTGTTGCGGTAGCGGCGGAACGCAGAGCGTAGGCCAGGAAGCGTGACGCCATCACACTAACGTCATCTCTGAGTGGCTCCGCGATGAACGACTCGAGAGCAGCCATCCGCCGGGGCGTGTCTGGCTGGCGGTAGCAATCCAGAAACCTCGACACCTGTCCGATCCAACTGGCCGGATCTGCGGCCGGCATACGCTCCGCGGTGAGCGCCATGCCGGGTACATCCACGAGAGCGTCAAGCAACCATGGCGTTTGCAGGTCGTGGGTGGCACAGAGACCTGCAGTCAGTTCCAGGATGTCACGCTGCCAACTAACACTGTCGACAGCCGCGGTAAATTCTTGCTGAAGTGCGTCAACGAGCCCTTGGGCGCGATCACGTCTGTCCGCTTCGGCCCACGCGCCTCTCATCGTGATCGGTTCGCCGGCAATTGCAGACCGCACAGCATCGTGCAGCCGGAACGGAAAGAGCGTGTGGCCGTCGTGGCTCACCATGGTCCGCCGGCAGAACCTGCGTGCAGCACCGACCAACCGTCCGGACGCCCTCGCAACCAGCTCCGGGCTGAAGCGAGGCAGCAGACTCGCTGTACGCGCGACTTCGCGTTCGTCCTCCGGGAGATCGGAAAACACCAGCCCGACCAACTCCGGCAGCGGACCACCGAATGCTTCTGGGGCGAGCTCTCCATCTCCGTCGGCCGCGGCCACCCTCGCCATCGTCAGAGACAGATCAAGGTACAGCGGAAGTCCATGGGCGCCGGCCCGGACTCGGGCGATCACATCGGGAGACAGTCGCGGATTGCCGGCCATGCCCGAGGCAGTGGTGAGATAGCGGTCGACGTCTGCATCCGAGAGATCACCGACCAGGTGCTGGCGCGGCTCTCCCCACGCGTCGAGTCGGAGCCCGGGCCACACCCTGGGACCTGACGCCGGCAGCAGGCGATTGAGCTCCGAAGAATCCCAATCCAGACTGTTTCGCGAAGTGATCACCCATAACACAGCCGGAGTCAAGTGAACGACGCGATTGAACAGTCGCTCTTGCACCCGATTGTCGTCCTGGACGTACTCGATCGCGTCTGCGAACGCCACAACGAGCGGTCGTTGCGGCATTGCGAGCCGATCCAGGTCCCACGACAGGAGACCGGCCAAAGTAGCCGCCACGTAAGGCGAGGGATCTGTGCGCGCCTTTTCGATCAGTGTTACCAACGGCTCGCAGTCGCCCAGCGTCCGATCGGTAAGCCGACGCGTGCGAATCGCCTCCACCGCCCGGGCCGCCAAACGTACTCCGAACGCGCCGACGCCCAGGCCGACCACGAGGTCCCCAAGTAAGTCGTTGACGGTGTCTCCGATCTGCCCCCGAATATCGAATCCGTTCCGAGTACGGAGTTCGGGTAGCTCGGATCCCGGGCGGGCGAGGGCCCACCAGGCTGCCAATCCGAGATCGAACGCCGGGAAACGCCGACCTGCTCCGCCGAGGACAGTGCGCAGACGCAGAACGATGTCTACCGCATCGACGACCGCGCTGCCGTGGAAGTCCACACGCACAGCCGAGACTTCCTGGTCGAACCGTGGCGCTTCACCCCAGTCCCCCGGGTCGGCAAGCTCGCCTCGAACCCACGCCTCCAGACGATGCGACAGCTCTGTCTTACCAATCCCACCGATGCCGTAGAACGTCAGGACGTTGCGTCGTTCCACGGCATCCAGTCTCGCCGAGCCGTCGAACACGCGCTCCGCGTGCGTCGTCAGGGCCTGCGTGAATGACAGGTTTTCCGCCGAGCGATTGGTAAAAAGGTCGATCGCACTATATCCGGGATCAAACAAGCGATCGAAATCCATCTTCCCCCCACGCTCATGGCCTCACAGCGTTCAGCGACCCGCCATTCACCAGGCCGGTTCTCTCGTACATCGCAATGATCCGTCCTGGCGTTACAAATCGCTACGTCGGTCGTTTGGCACGCAACGGACCCTCCGTCCAGGTTTGCCCAGAACCTGATGCTTCTCCCGTTGGCTGCCCGACGTCATGACATCGGAGTCGCCGAGCCGAGCGCCCCCTCAGTCGCATCGGACGGGTGACTTCTGACCGCGGAGGCATGTCCATCCGCGCGGTGCCCCCAGCACTCATCGACCAAGTTATCAAGATGGCTACGATCGATTGTCTGCTTAGCTTGCACCGAGACCAGCGCCCGCTCTGCGAGCTGCGTTTGATTGTCGAGGACGAACCTGCCGAGTCAACCCTCTTGAACCGGCCGTCTGCTTCGCTGTATTGCCGACCACCTCGCACGCCTCGGGCTGGTCGACGCATGCCGCGACTCACGCAGAGCATCGAGTGGGTCGATGCCTTCCGCGCTTTCCCATGCTGGACCACCGTCCCGCAAAGCGCCTACGCACCACCGACAGCACCAACCCGTACGATGGCCCGGGGCAAAGACCGGCACGCTGAACATTCCCGTCAGTATCTGAACCCAGAGGACAGCCGGCTTGGTCAGCGTGGCGAAGACGCTGATATGACCAGATCGTCCGTTCCTCTCAGGTTTTCGGGAAATGAACTTCCCAGCCGCCAGTGGGGATCGGGCTGCGGATGCAGACCAAGCCCTCGCGTTCCAGCAGAATCCGTGCGACCACCTCGTGTTTGATCGCGAAGTAGCCGTGTCCGTATCGTTGCCGGACCTTCTGCGGGATGGGACCGCCAGATCCGTAGAGCAGGGTGTAGTACGGGGCACCCCTGGCATAGTCCTTGCGCATGTCTTCGAAGATCAGCTCAAGGAAGTACTGCAGCGCAGGGTCGGCATTCTCTGTTCGCTCGCGCTCCAGCCGCTCGGCTTCAGCCTCACGGGCGCGCAGAGTCGCTTCCCTGGATTCCTTGTCCTTGCGATCGAAAATGCCCACGGAACTCCCCCTCTGGATCGTCTTCATCCGCGATCGATGGATGGCACCATAGCGGGAGGCACGGAGGAGGGACAGGGGTCGACTGGGTCAGGTCCAGCAGATCCAAGGTGCCCAGTCCGACGGGTGACGCAACAGGGGTTCCCGGCTGGCCACGTTGGCCCGGAACGGCGTCAACGAAGACGCCAGCGGTCAGCCGAAGGGGATGTAGCGCTTCCCTAAGGTCGCGAACCTTCGGCAGCACCAGCGGCAAGCCCAGTACACATCGAAATAGTCACCCCAGACGGATCAGCCTGGTCCGCGCTTCCCCGATCGTGAACCGGGTTCCCCCAGATCGCGGGTCTCAGTGCGTTGCGATCGCTCGCCGCCGATCGCGCATCCTGCGTGAATTGCTCGAGGACGGCCACACAGCTGGCAATGGCCTCGTCTGCGATCGTCACGCCGGTACCGGTCGGTCGCGGGACGACGTCCGGCCATCGCCGGCCGTCGTATTCACGCTGCCAGGCGCGAAACCGCTCGTCGTCGCTCTCGCGTGAACGATGACGCGGAGTCAGACGCGTCAAGTCCCACAGCGACTCACTCGTCCAGTGACGGGCGTTGCGCGCCACCATGGCCTGCTGGACCTGCTCCACCTGCTCTCGGAAGGCGGAGAGGAGAAGATCGAGCGGATCACCGCGACCGAAGTCGAACCGCAGCCGCAAGTTCTCCGGATCGGCGGTACGAGCACCGACGTCCGCGTACAACCGAAACAAGTCATCAAGCATCTGCGGCAAACGGCTCGGCGATGCCGAGCAGGCACCGGACCAGGTCCTGCGCCGACACACCAGCAAGATCGACCCCAATGTCCCGTCGGCTTGGCAGGCCCATTGCCTGCCGCAACTGATCGACCAGATCGCGGTCGTAGGTTGCCGGCAGCACGTGCTTCTCTGCAACGAGACGCCCCCACAATGCCCGCGCATCAGCTTCAACGCGCGCCGTCGCCATGCAGTCCCCCGTTCTCGACGCTCCGCGACTCATCCTCGCACGAACCCACGCCGACCACGGTAGTGACATTAGCGATGAAGTGTCTGATCGTTCTCGGCGCAGGGTCATTCGAGCGATCGCAGTAGCGAATCATAGTGCCGCCGAGGATTTGCGCCAGCATTCGCCAGGATGAGCGCGGCAAATGCCCTTGTCAATTCAGTCGAATGACTGATTTATTGGTGAACCCTGCCCGGTCTGGGCCAGTTGGGTGTACTGTCTCGTCCACCTGGGGGTCTGGGACGGTGGGGGGAGACCACTATGTCGCCTGTCCGGGGTGTTGCTGTGCTGCGCGCAATCGCGTCTCGGCTGGTAAGAAACCCACGTCGGCTGTTGCTTGCGTTGGTTGCCGGTTTCATCGGCCTGGTCGCGTTTGGCCTCGCAAGCGATGCGGCGATGCCTGGCGTGACGATCTACGAGCCGGCATCGCACACTTACTTCAGCCCGAACGGCGACGGGCAGGAAGACACCGGATGGATCTATTACTGTCTCGATGAATCGTCCAACGTCACGATCACCGTCAGCTCTGCCGACCGGCTGGTACGCACGGTGGAGGCGGGCGTCTCGCACGCTGGGTCAACCAATTGTTCGGGCTGGAACAACTACACGTCCTGGGACGGGAAGGACGAGTCCGGAACCGTCGTTCCCGACGGGTTGTATTCGGTGCACGTTCACACCGTCAACGCCACTGGCGATTCCGCGGACGACTCGGTAGAGGTCGGTATCGAAACTCGTGCGCCCGGGTCGTTGACCACTCCCGCGCCCAACGACACGCTGTCGGGAACGGTGAACTGGACCTTTACTCCCACCACGGGCTTCGACGTGTACGAGGTCGACCTCTCCTGTGCCGGTGGGTTCCTCGGATACACGACCACCGCCGGTTCGGATGGAACCTTCTCCAACTCGGGCGACACTGCGCAATGCAACGCGGGGACGAATGCGCTGACCGCCAGTGCCTACTGGACCGATCCTTTCGGCGGTCGCCACGCCTGGACGGCGCTGCCGGTTCCGGTGACAATCGACAATCCTCCACAGGTCAGCATCTCCTCCAACAGCCATCGCTACTTCAGTCCTAACGCAGACACTCAGGACGACACGCTCAACGTCTACTACTGCCTATCCAGGAGCGCGTCCGTCGGTTTCACCGTTGTGAATCCCACCGGAACGATCGTGCGTACAGTCGATGCAACCCCGACGACAGGCGGCACAAACTGCTACGGCTGGAACAGCCACCTCACCTGGGACGGCAAGGACGACGCCGGCCAGGTCGTTCCAGACGCAATCTATACGCTGCGGATCACCGCTACGGACTCGTCCGGCCGTACGGCGGAGGACACGGTGCAGGTCGGGGTCGACACACGGGCGCCGGGTGCCTTGACCGCCCCCGCACAGGACGCAACGCTTTCGGGAACGGCAAACTGGACGTTCACCCCGAACGCAGCCTTCGACCTCTACCAGGTGGATGTCTACTGCGACGGTTCGTACCTTGGCTCCGCGACCAGTACAGCACCCGACGGGACTTACAGCGGATCGGGCGACACCTCTCACTGCAAACCCGGAGCCAACGCGCTGACCGCAACCACGTCGTGGACCGATGCGTTCGGCTCGCACCATTCATGGAGCAGCCGCCCCCTTCTGGTGACGATCGACAACCCGCCGCAGGTGACGATATCCGGGCCGTACTCGCATCGGTACTTCAGCCCGAACGGCGACGGGCAAGATGACGACACTGAGATCTACTTCTGTCTCTCGAAGAACGCGACCGTCACCATCACCGTCGCCGACTCAACCAGCGCTTTGGTCCGCACGCTGGAGTCTGCCGCCAATAGAGTCGGGGGCAACAACTGCGGTCCCTGGAACAACTTCTTGCCCTGGGACGGCAAGAACGATGCAGGCACGGTCGTACCCGACGGGATCTACACGCTGCGAGTGCACGCGGTGGATGCCTCCGCGCGAAGCGCCCACGACACCGTCGACATCGGCGTCGACGTCCGGAACCCGGGTGTGCTAACCGCTCCTGTCGCCAACGCCGCACTGACAGGAACCGTGAACTGGACCGTGACGCCCACCGCAGGATTCAACCTGAATAGCGTGGCCGTCTACTGCGTGGGCACGTGGCTCGGCGACAAGGCAACGGCCGATCCCGACGGATCCTTCACCGGATCTGGCGATTCGACCGGTTGTCGAGCAGGTACCAACTCCTTGACTGCTGTCATCAGCTGGAGTGATGCATTTGGCAACTACCGCAGCTGGAGCACGCCACCGACCGTCGTGACGATTGGAAACGCCCCTAGTACTTCGATCTACGATCCGTACTCCCGCCGATACTTCAGCCCGAATGGCGACGGCCAGGACGACGCCACGACGGTCTACTACTGTCTCTCGGCAGATGCGACCGTGGACGTGACGATCACAAACTCGGTCGGCGCCACGATCCGGACCCTCGAACCGGCTGCAAGAACGGGCATTCCTGGCTGCGGCACCTGGAACAATTACTTCAGCTGGGACGGCGCGGACGACACCGGGAAGACTGTTGCCGACGGCGTCTACACGGTCCGGTTGCACGCCGTGGACAGCGCGGGGAAGACTGGCGACGATACCGTCGAGATCGGCGTCGACACGCGGACACCGGGCAGTATGACGGCGCCCAAACCGGGCGACACCCTGGCCGGCCTGGCGACGCTCGCCTTCCAGCCGACCTCCGGATACCCGGTCAGCCAGGTCTCGGCGTACTTCAACACCGGCGGCGGCGCGACGATCTACAACGCCTCCCCGGATGGATCCTGGCGGACCAGCCTGTACGCGGGAACGCTGCAGAGCGGACCCGCTACGCTCCAAACCGTCGTGTCCTCGATCGATCCATTCGGGGTGGGTCACAGCTGGGTTGCGACGGACGTCCCGGTCGTCGTCGACGTGACTGCTCTCCCCCTCACCGTCGCGGCCACGCCGGCCACCGGGCCCGCGCCGCTGCAGACCACGCTGCACATCGAGACCTCGGATCCCGCGGCCCGCACCGTGCACTACAGCGTCAACTTCGGTGACGGCGGCTCGGGAGCATCTGGTGATGTCGCCGCGCCATACACACCGGTCGAGGTTCCGCACACGTACGCGAACCCGGGCGTGTACCGGGCCGTGGTCGTGGTCACGAACTCGGCCGGGGCAGCGTCGACCAGAGCGATCGACATTCCGGTCGCCGGGACTGCGAACACGGCTCCTACCGCCGGGCTCTCGCTCGACACCGCCGCCGGCATGGTTCCGCTGCCGATCGTCGCGACGATTGCCGGGACGGATGCGGAGAACGATCCGCTGACGTACAAGCTCGACTTCGGCGACGGCACCGGAGCTGCGGGCGGTTCATTGCCTCAGGCCCCCATCTCGCACACCTACACCAGGGCAGGGACGTACCTGGTACGTCTCGCGGTCGGGGACGGTAAGCTGACGACCGTGCGGACGGCGACCGTCGTCGCGGCGTTGTCCGGACCGTTGACCGCGAACGCCGGCGACGACCAGGTGGTCACGCTGAACAGCGCCGTACATCTGGATGGTTCGGCTTCGCTTCCGTCGGCCGGCATCGAGGCGTACCGCTGGACGTTCGGTGACGGGAGCAGCACCTCAGAAGCTGTTGCCGATCACACGTACGCTGCTGTCGGGACGTACACCGCCAAGCTGACGGTGACCAGCAACGGCCAGACCTCGGAGGACACGGCCATCGTGGCCGTGAAGGAACCGCCGACCGAGAGTGGTCTGGTCGTCGCGGTGCAGGACGAAGGCAACAACCCGCTGCCGGACACCGAGCTCGTCGTGATCGACAGCGCCGGCCAGAAGTACTCAGCACACACCGACCAATCGGGCGCCGGACACCTGCATGGATTGGCAGACGGATCGTACGCGGTGTACGGCTGGAAGAGCGGCTACGTGCCTGCCAGTACCACGGCTGCCGTGAACAATGACGCCGGCACCGCGAAGCTCACTCTCAAGCAGGGTCAGGTCGCCACGGCCTCCCTGACCTCCACCCCGCTGACGTATGACCAGATCGTGGCCGCGGGCATCGACCCGGACGACCCGGCGAACCAACTGGTCGAGCAGTTCACCGTCAACCTCGCGGTCGGCCCGTCCAGTACCTCGTTCAGAGGCTACGCGGCGACCGGAGGCTTTCCGGTCTGCCCCACCGCTGACGGGATCGAGGTCACCTGCAAGGACTCGACCGCGCGCATCGTCACGAATGAGTACGTGATCACGGTGCACACGTCGTACACCCATGGTCAGCCGCAGCTGGTCTGGCTGGTGATCCCCGCCAAGGCGAGCTGGCTCAAGGAGTTCTTCTCCATCCAGATGATGGTGACGAACCTCGCGGATCCCGCGTTCGTGCTCGACCACGGCAGCGCGACGCTGCCGCTACCGAGCGGACTGTCGCTCGCGCCGACCGGATCGCCACAGACGCAGACCGTCAGCATGCCCGATATCCCGGGCGGATCGAGCGCCACGGCGACGTGGGTGGTTCGCGGTGATACCGAAGGCTTCTATGACCTGACCAGCTCGTACGCCGCCGGTCTCGAGCCGTTCGGCGACACCATCACGGTGAACGCCGCCACGCCGGAACCTCTGCACGTGTGGGGTAAATCGGCCATCGAGATCACCGTCGACGCCGACAACGACCTCTGGGACCGCGACCCGTACCACGTCCGGGTCGGCCTGAAGAACGTCGCCGACGTACCGATCTACAACGCCGCCGTCGAACTCCTCAGCCAGGGCAAGGAACACTACCTCTATCAACCCCGCGAAGCCCTCCGCCAAACCACCGCCCAGATCGACCCCGGTGCGACGTTCTGGACCGACGACTACATCCTCGCCCCCGACATCTCCGGCACCCTCAACCTGGCCACCACCTTCATCACCCAAGCCACCGGTGCCGAAGGCCCAACCCCCAAGATCACCACCCATGCCCCCCAGCAAACACCGGCGACCGCACCGCTGCTGACCGCATCGGGTCTGAAGGACCGCGTGGGTCTGAAGTGGGAAAGCGTTCCGGGCGCAACCGGGTACGAGATCTACTCGACGCCCGATCGCATCACCGATTTCCCCGCCGCACCCGTACAGACGCTGCCGGCCGACGCCACGACGACGACAATACCTCTCGCCCAAGGCTCCGAGGCGTGGTTCGCCGTGAGCACGATCGTTAACGGCCGCCGAACCCTCCTTCACCCCATCGTCGACGCCACCCCCTCAACAGAGGCCATCGAGCCGCGGACGCGGGTCAAGCTGTCCAGTACCGCTTCGTGTGGTGCCGACGTCAGCGTCTCGGCCTCGTTCGACGATGCCTTCGCCGACCTGACCGGCTGGACAGCAACACTGGATGGCGCGGACTACGCGACCGGCGGAAACCACGCTCTCTCAGGTCGCCACGGCTCCGCGAGCTTCACCGTCAACGCCGCTCAGATCAAGGCTGAGGGCTCGGTCCTGCGGGTCAAGGCCACTGACACCGTGGGAACCGGCCCCATGTGGACAGCCTCGCTCAGCAAGGCCTGCGGCGGAATCAAGATGGTTGTCCTCGGCGACTCGATTGCCTGGGGACAAGGCCTGCTCGACGACAAGAAGTATCCCGCGCTCGTCTCGACGTGGATCACCGGGAAGACCGGTCGCGCCGTCGAGTACCGGTCCTGGGTCGACAACGTCGCCCATTCGGGTGCGAACGTCAATCCGAACGCAGGCTGCTCGCCGGATGTCGCGGCCAGTCTCGGGTACGAAGCCGGCCAAGAGGTGCCCACGTCTACTCCGGACATCGGAAAGTGCCAGGCCGGGACGGTCGGGTCGACCGCAGCCGATCTGATCCTGGTGGACGGATGTATCAACGACATCAACGTCGTCAACATCTTGCTGAACCCGCTGACCGACCTCTACACGGCGGTGCAGGACAAGTGCGGCAAACAGGTGACCGACCTGTTGCTGAAGCTGCACGCGGATCACCCCAGCGCCCAGATCGTATACACCGGGTACTACCCGATCATCGATCAAACCTTGAGTCCCACGCAGTTGCTGCAACTTGCCCGCACGTTCGGCATTTCACAGGCAGCCGCGGCCGGATTGACCTCGGAGTTCCTGAAGGCCAGGTCCAGCACGTTCGACAACGCCTTCAGGCTCCAGGCCACTGCCAGCGTCAACAATGCACTCGCTGCTCAGCCGGGAACCTGGCTCGTGTTCGCCGATCCCACATTCGTCACCGGCGACGGCCTGTTCGACTCGAACAGTAAGTTGTATGCCGGCGCCAACGATCCGATGTGGGTCGACCGCGCAGTGAGCTGCGTGGATGCTGCACCGATCCTGCGGTCCACTGCGTTCGACAAGGGCAAGTGCCTTGTCGCCTCGATGGGCCACCCAAACGAAGCAGGCGCCCAAGTCTACGCCAATGCCATCGAAACCGCGCTGTCGCATTGGGCGGCCGGTATCCACGGCACTACTCCGGTGAAGACTCTGGCAATCGCGCCGTCGACGGTCTCCTTGGCGAAGGGCGATTCCAAGGCGCTTTCGGTGACGGCCACCTATGCGGACGGCACGACCGGGGATGCGTCGTCGATGGTCACCTTGAGCAGTGACAAGCCAGGGACTGTGTCCGTGGACGGTCTGACAGTGAAGGGTGTGTCGGTCGGGCAGGCGCAGATTACTGCGACACTGACCGGAAATCCTGCGATCAAGACGACGATCATCGTCAACGTACGGGCGGTCGAGCCCCGGAGTTTGGTGATTGCGCCGGCGGCGCCGCTGGTAACGGTCGGAGGAAGCGTACAGCTTGCTGCCACTGTGACGATGTCCGACGGGACAGTTGTGGCTGCGACGTCTAAGTCGACGTGGACGTCCAGTAGGTCTGCGGTCGCGACGGTCAACGCGAAGGGCGTGCTCAAGGGAGTCGACGTCGGTACGGCCTCCATCGCGGCGTCCTACCGGGATGCTCAGAGTTCAGTGACAATCACCGGGTCGACGACGGCATCAGTTCTCGCCGGGCCGCCGAAGATCACCGGATTCACGCCCATCTCGGGCCGCGTCGGCGCACAGGTCACGATCCAAGGGACCAGCCTGCTCGGCGCTAGTTCCGTCACCTTCGGCAGCGTCCCGGCCGTGCAGTTCACGGTGAACTCGAGCACGAGCATCACCGCCATAGTCCCCTCAGGAGCGAAAACAGCAGCAATCTCCGTCACAACACCACTCGGCACAGCCAAGAGCAAGGGCAAGTTCACCGTGAGATAGACAAAGCCACTGACGCCGCTTGCAGCCGCACCAACGCGGATCACAAAGACGTTGTGGCCACATGGTGGCGGGCATGCTCATCCAATCTGTTCCGGAGGATCCCAGTCCGGTCGAACGACATGGGCCGGCTCGACAGCGGTCGTAGCCGTCACCGACGGTCGCGCCTAAAGAAGGACTCGGTTCACGACACGGCAGCCATCCGAGAGGCGCACCCACACACCTCTTTACGCACCTCAATCAGCGCGAGAGGATGGTGAGCGATGAGAACCAATGCGTACGAGACAACCTTCGAATCCCCTACCAGTAAGAGTTTTCGCTCATCATCGGCAAACGTCGATCAGTCTGCGGTGGAATTCAGCGGGTTCGGGGTTCGAGTCCCTGGCGGCGCACAAAAGCCCAGGTCACCAAGGTGCCCTGGGTTTCTTTGTGTCCATCGCGCACCACTTACGCACCACTTTCCCGGATCTCTGCGCCGATCTGGTCCGTCGGCACTCGCCCCACCTCTTCCCTGCGGGCTTCATCTGATCGTGACTGTGCGTCACATCACATCGCTTCGCGTCGCTGCCGACTTCTCGGATTCTTCGTGCCGTCAAGCGTTGAGCAGCCAGCCGTCGTACCGGTTGGAGGCCCGACATGCCGAGAGCACCACTGCCCATCGGAACCTGGGGTGCGATCTCGACCTGGGTCGTGGACCGACGACAAGGGCCGCGCCGTCAAGCACAAGTCGCAGGCCAGATTCCGCGACTACGACGGCCATGTCCGGCCGGTCTCCGCCTACGGCAAGACCAAGACCGCCGCTGAGCGCGCTCTCCTGAAGAAGCTCCAGGACCGCGCGAAGACAGGCCGCCACGCCGGCGAACTGACCGCGATGCACAAGATGAACGACCTCATCGACCTGTTCGAGAAGAAGTTCACCGAATGGGTCAAGGACGGCACGCGCTCACCCACCACGCTCGACAACTACCAGGGCGCTATCAAGAACCACATCCGCCCCGCCCTGGGCGAACTCCGCATCGGCGAAGCCACCACACCCCGCATCGACACAGTCGTCGCGCAGATCAAGCAACGCGCCGGCGCCCCACGAGCCAAGACCTGCCGCGCCGTCCTGTCCGGAATGATGAGCCTCGCCGTCCGCTACGGCGCCATCACCGTCAACCCGGTCCGCGAGATCGAGACCATCGAGGCCCAGCCGAAGAGCCCGCCACGAGCCCTGACCAACGACGAAGTCACCCTCCTCCGAACAAGCCTCGCCGCAGACGAACGCGCCGCCGAAGCCGACCTACCCGACCTGGTCGCCTTCATGCTCGGCACCGGCGTCCCCATCGGCGAATCCCTCGCCGTCCCCTGGTCCCAAGTCGACCTTGAAGCCGGCACCGTCGAGATCACCCACACCATCGTCCGCGTCAAAGGCGAAGGCCTCGCTCCGGTGGTCGCCCGTTCCCGGGCGGGTGAATTGGGAAGCCAGTCGGCGGGCCGGTTGATCGGCAGCCTGCAGGAAACGGTGAGTCGTGGGGTCTCGGTCGCGCCCTCAACTCCGACGCCACGGTGTGCTGCGACCCGATCAGCTGCTTTCGCGCGGTCGCGGCTTGTCTCCAACCCGTCGGCCTTCGTGCTTGGCAAGCCTGGGCTCGGGAAGTCAACGGTGGTACGTCGGATGGCGCTCGGCCTGGCCGGGCACGGCGTCCAGCCGCTCCTCCTCGGCGACCTGAAACCCGACCACCGCGACCTGATCGAGGCCCTCGACGGCCAGGTCATCGACCTGGCCCCGGCCGCGGAAACCTGAACGTGCCCGACCCCGGCGACACCCCGCCGGCCGCGCCCAGGCTCACCGGCTCCGCGCGGCCGGCGGTGAATGGTGGGTTCAGATGAATGTGATCGCCGCGGCCTTCGCCAGGTTGCCCCGGGCAACCTGCTTGCTGCCAGCGGCAACGTGGCCATACTGCAGGCATCGACGAATCGCGTGACTACGACTTGGTTTCGATGGTGTCCAGACTCTCACAAAGGTCCGAGGTGCGCGGACATTCAGGTCAACGGAGGTCCGACGAGTTCGTAGCCATACCGACGCATGATGTTCTCGGCCTTCGCAAGAACGTCGGGATCAACCTTCGAGAGGTCTGGCATGGCCGCCATCAGTTCTGGGAGCAACGGCTCGAGTTCTTTGAAGTAGCCCGTCATCCCGCCGGGCGTGAACATGACCGTGACTCGACCGGGCTGGCCGCCGATGTTTGCCCATGCGTGCGGCGTACCGCGTGGGATGAACACGAAGGCCCCCGCCGCCGCCTCGCTGACGTCGTCGGCGATCTTGAACCGATACGTGCCGTCGAGAATGTAGTACGCCTCGTCGTGTTCGTGGTGGATATGCTCCGGAGCCCCGACGTCCGGCGCCAGCAACAGTTCGCCGAAGTCGATGACCCCGCCGGTTTCGGCCCCGGAGATCTTCCAAGTGAAGAGTTCCCCGGGCATGAACGTCTGCCGGCTCCCTTCGCTCGGCGGCACGACGCGACCTCTCGATCCCATGATTGGGCCTCCCCGTTCGTCATCATCCCCCGATGATCAACCGTAGATGCCTGACAGCGCCACGGATAGTACGGACGCGACATGCAGGCGGCGATGCTCAGGGGCGGCAGTCGATCCAGGTCCGCATCAGCGCCGTCGGGGTGTCGCCCCCAAACGCGCGGCAATCGCGGACGAAGTGCATCTGGTCGTAGTAGCCGGCATCCGCCACAACCTCCGACCACGTGCGGTCAGGTTCGTCGCTCTTGGACTGTAGGGCGCGGGCGAACCGCGCGATACGTCCGAACATCTGTGGGGCGACACCAACCTGTTCGAGGAAGACACGCTCGAACTGCCGGACACTGATCTGGCTCTGCGCTGCCATCGTCCCAAGGCCGACCGGAGCCGAGCCATGCAGCATTGAACGCGCGGCCGACTGCACCGGATGAAGGGGTCGGCTATCCGAGACCTTCGTGAGAAGGAACCGCTCGAGGATGGCGACCATCGACCACAGGTCATCGGGCGTCTCGACAACGCGCTCGTGTACTTCTCTCACATCGACTCCCACGACATCGGTCGCGTCAGGGGTCAGATCGGTAACGTGACGAAGCGGGACGTGGAACAGCCGATAGAACCCAGTCGGTTGGAAGTGGACCGTCAGCGTGATGAGTCGGCCTGTTGCCCGCAGATCGAGATTTCGGCGCGTCTGGCGACCAACAATGACGACATCCGGCGCGCTTGCTTCTGCTCCAGAACGGCGATCCACGACAGCGAACGGTTGCGCGAGATTGAACTGCATCATCTGTTCCGGGCGGGCTGTGAGCGGCTTCCGAATAACCGCGTCTCCGAGGTCGACCCGCGCGTAGTGGTAGCAACGCACGTATTCGCGCAGGGGCGGCGCAGGCAGAGCCTCTACAACGTCATACACATTCACAACCCCACCTGCTAACTCGGTCGGATGTCCCAACTGACGATACTCTCCGTCAACCGAGCGCTGGTACGAACGCGGCGTCTGCGAGCCGTACCCGCACACCTCACCGCGTCACGCACGCGGCCTCGCACCGCCTTCGCCTCGCCCCCCGAGCAGGCAACCGCCTCAGCGTCCGGGGCCGCCCAAAAATAGTACGCATGCTAAATCTTCTGACCGGCGGCGATCGGCTGAGGAAGGGTCCAGCGGGTCGCCTAAGATCATACGTATGGCGAAGAACTCCGTTCCCGCGGTGCCGCTCATCCCGCGACGTCTTCCCGTGGGTCGGCTCGGGGTGTCCGTTGTCGCCGAGCTCGTCGCCCTGATCGTGACCGGCCGGCTGAAGGAGGGCGACCTGCTGCCTCCGGAAGGACCGCTGAGTGAGCACTTCGGCGTGAGCCGGACGGTGTTGCGTGAGTCGGTGAAGAGGCTCGAGGAAAAAGGCCTGGTGACCGTCTCGCAGGGTCGTGGCACTCAGGTACGGGCGCCGGGGTACTGGAACATGCTCGACCCAGTGGTGCTCTCGGCCCTGATCGACAACGACGAGAGCGTGGGCGTCCTCGACGAGTTGACGATCGTGCGCGCGAGTCTCGAAGCGGCGATGGCAGGTGCCGTGGCCAACTCACACACCGCCGACGAGCTGCGGCGGCTGGAGAATGCGTTGACGGCGATGCGGGAGAGCGAGTCCGAGACGGACTCGTTCCGGCAGGCCGATGTGGTCTTCCACTATGCGGTCATGGAGATCTCCGGCAACCGGCTGGCGGAGAACATCGCCAAGCACATCTACAAACGAGCCGTCGAGTCCAGCCGGTACCAGGGCATCAATCCGCCGGACGCCGTGACCCTCACCCTCAAGGAGCACGAGGCGATCGTCAAGGCCATCGCCCGTAACGACGCGGCCGCCGCCGAGAAGGCGATGCACGATCACATCCACGGGTCGTGGGAGCGCCGTCGGCTGTCCGACCAGCCTCCCCGGCCACGTGGCCGCAAGCGCAGTCAGAAGCGGCAGTAGATGTCGGTGGCGTTGCCGCCGAACACCTGCGCACGTTCTGCGCTGGACAGCCCGCTCAACAGGCGGTCGACCGCGGCCTTCCATGCCACCGCTCCCCCGCCGAGTTCGGCCAGCGGCCAGTCGGAGCCGTAGAGAAGGCGTTCCGGACCGAAGGCATCGAGGGCGATCAGCACGCGATCGGCGAGATCCTCAGCCCGCCAAGATCCCGGGGCAAGGCCGGAAACAAGGCCCGACAGCTTCGCGACGACGTTCGGACGACGAGCCAGCTCCCGCAGTCCAGCTGCCCATACCCGCGTATCCGCTCCCGGCGCGGGTGGTCCGCCGAGATGGTCGAGCACGAAGCGCATTCCTTCGTACCGACCACTCAGGACTGCCGCCTGCGGCAGTTGCCAGTCGCGAACGACCAGGTCGAAAGAAAGGCCCTCGCGATCCAGCGCGGTGAAGCCGAGGGCAACATCCTCCCGCAACATCCACTCGGGATCCGGGTCGATGTGTGCCAGGTGCCGCACTCCCACCAGGGTCACGGTTGCGTGCCGACGGATCTGGTCGAGCTGTGGACCGACGGGCGCGGAGAGATCGACCCAGCCGACCAGGCCGGCGACGACGGACGGGTCCAGTCGAGCGAGCCGAACGCTCTCCGCCAAGCTGTTGCTCGACTGGACGACCACCGCACGCCCGAGACCCGTCGAGGCGAGCATGACCTGCAGGTCGGACGAGCCGAAGTCACGGGCGATCGGCGCCATTGTCTCCGGATCGATCCAGTCCTGCGGGTCCAACGCTCGGTCCCACAGATGCACATGCGCGTCGATGCCGGCGGTCATCCGAGGTGCCACACCTCGTCGACGGGCTGCCACAACGCCCCCGGGTTCCGCTCTTCGGCGATCCGCACCTGGCACGGATCGGTGTGCGTCCACCACTCCTGCGAGACCGGGTCGTCCGCGATCCGTTGCATGTCCGCCTCGTGGTCTTCCCCGACGTACTCGTAGTACGCGAACAAGATGTCGCCGAAGACGAAGATGCTGTAGTTGCGGACGTTGCACTCGACGAGCTTCTGCTCGACACCCGGCCAGACGGCGCGGTGCAACGACAGGTACTCCTCACGCTTCTCGGGTCGTACGCCGACGACGAACGCCCGGCGCTCCGGTGCGCGCGTCACGAGACCGGCCTCAGCGGTGCGGCGGGAACGTCGATGACGTCCGGCTCGGCCACCAGCCGCAGAGCAGCGCGCTCAGGCCGGATGTGCGGTCCTGTCGCTGCCGGAACTGATGCCTCGGAGTTTCCCGATGACAGCTGGGACTCGTCCACCAGGATGCCGATGCCCGGGCGGTCGCCCAGGATGATCCCTCCGTCGTCGAACTCCTGGTCGACGTCCAGACCGACGGGGAAATGAAGATCCTGGACCTCGTAGGTCAGCAGGTTCGGTACGGCGGCGGCCGCGTGCGCGATCGGATTCGCGTTGTACGCCACGGGACTCACCGGCAGGTCATGTCCGTGCGCCAGCGTCGCCACCCGGAGGAAGTGGGTGATCCCCCACACGTTGCCCACCTGGACGACGTCGAGGGCCTTGGCGTCGAGCAGTGGGCGATACTGCTCGAGCCCGGTCAGGTTCTCACCGCTCGCGATCGCCGCACGGATCTTGCCGCGCAACGCCGCCAATCCTGCCGCGTCCCACCGGCGTAACGGCTCCTCCACCCAGGTGAGGTCCAGATGTTCCTCGATGGCGGCCACGTACCGGGCGGCCTGCGCCTGGTTCCACGACTCGTTGGCGTCGAACATGAGCGCCGGCCGACGGGAATTGCGGCTGAGCGCCGCCCGAACGATCTCCAGCCGGGGCAGGTCACGGTCCAGGTCGCGGCCGCCCTTGACCTTGCCCGCCTTGAACCCGCGGTCCGCGAACCGGCCGTACAGTTGCGCGACTTCCTCATCGGTCAGGCCGTACTCGAGGCCCGACGCGTATCCCGGGACGAAGCGTTCGCGCGCCCCCAGAGTCCGCCAGAGCGGCTCGTCCGCCAGCTTGGCCTTGAGGTCCCACAGCGCCATGTCGACGGCCCCGATCGTGCCGAACACAGGGCCGGAATGACCGGCTTTGAACACCCAGTCGAGCATCCGGTCGTACAGAGCCACCACCGACCGTGGGTCCTCGCCCTCGACCGCGGGGAAGACCCGCGCGATGTCGGCGTGGAGACCGAGCCCGACGCCCTCGATGCCGGCGTCCGTCTCGATGATGAGCACGGGGACCGGCGTGGTGTCGCCACTCTGTACGCCGTTGACGTCGCCGGTGACCCTCCCCCAGTCGTGAACCGTACTCAAGCTGCGATATCCAGTGATCTTCATGGTCAATCCTCCTTGAGAACCGGGGCGGTCGTCATTCCTTGGTTCCGCCCGCCGTCATTCCCTCGACGAGGAATCGCTGGGAGAAGAGGAAGACGATCAGCACGGGCAGGATCGAAACGATTGTCGCCAGCGCCAGGGTAGGCAACTGGACGGAGTCCGATCCGGCCGAGCTGGGGTTGAACGCGGGCGTCGCGGCGAGCAGCGAGGTGAGGCCGACCTGGATGGGGTACCCGTCGCTGGAGGGCAGCATCACGAACGGCAGGAAGAAGTTGTTCCAGTTCTGCACGAAGCTGAAGAAGGCGACCAGAGCGACGATCGGCGCGCCCAGCGGAAGGGCGATCCGCGTGAAGACCTGGAACTCGGTGCAGCCGTCGATGCGGGCTGCCGCAAGCAGGTCACGCGGGATGCTCGTCGAGAAGTAGATGTAGGTGAGGTACACGCCGAAGGGGAAGAACGACATCGGCAAGATCACCGACAGCGGGCTTCCGATCAGGCCGACGCTGTTCAGCTCCAGGAAGATCGGCAGCACCAACGCAGTACTGGGGATCAGCATGACGACCAGGGTCAGTACGAGCAGCGCCTTGCGCAGCTTGAACTCGGTGAGCGCGAGTGCGTATCCGGCGGGGACACTCACGAGCAGCGTGAGCGCCAGAGCCCCCAGTGCGTAGAACGCGGAGTTCCCGATCCAGGTCGTGACCGCGCCGTCCTGGAAGCCGAACAGCTGATGCCAGTTGGAGACGAAGTCGCTCCATGATCCGAGCGCGAACGGATTGGAGACAGTCAGCGCCTTGGCGGACTTGGTGACCGCGAACAGCAGCCAGACGATCGGGACGGCGAAGAAGAACACGAACAGGGTCAGGACGAAGCCCGCAACGGCTCGCCCGCTCCATCCTCGGAGGCTCACGCGGCGAGGTTCGGCGGAAACTGCACTCATGGTCATTCCTTCTCGAAGAGGCCGCCGCGGGTCACGAACACCCAGGACAGCAGCAGCGCGACGACCAGCAGGATCAGCGAGATGGCGGCTGCGCCGTTGAAGTCGTTCTGCTGGAACGCGTACTGATAGGCGAGCTGATTCAGCGAATAGTCGTTGGGGACCACCGCGTTGCTGGCCTGACTGAGCAGTTGCGGTTCGACGAACAGTTGCGTGCCGGCCGCGAGCGACATGACCCCCATGTAGGCGATCCATTTGCGGAGCATCGGCAGCTGGATCCGGAGTGCGATCTGTACGGCGCCGGCGCCGTCGACCTGGGCCGCTTCGAGCACTTCCGTGCTGATGTTGTTGAGCGCGCCGTACATGATCACGATCCATCCGCCGGCTCCGGTCCAGAACGCGATGATCGCGAAGATCGCCGGCAGGTTCCCGGGCTGGATGACCGCCACGAAACTGTCGAACCCGAACGCCCGCAGCAGGCCGCTGACCGGGCTGGCCGTCGGATCGAGGACGAACAGCCAGAGCAGGACGCTGGACGCGCCGGCGAGAGCGCCGGGGAGGTAGTAGACGAAGCGCAGTGCCGTGCTCGCCCACCGGAGACGTACGGCGTGGACGAGCAACGCCAGACCCACGACGAAGACGACCAGCGCGACGAGCCAGATGACCAGGTAGAGGGTCACATGCAGCACAGCCGGCCAGAACCTGAAGTCACTGACGACCTTCGTGAAGTTGCCGACGCCGGCGAACCCGCCGTCGGCGTTCGTGAACGCCAGCAGGACCGCGTACAGCGAAGGAACAACCCCGAATGCGAGCGCGAGCAGGGCGTAGAGCGAGACGAAGACGTAGCCGATCGGCGTGCGACCGGGTCCCCGGCCGGTCGGCCGGCCCGGCCGCCGACGCTCGAAGGCGCCGGCGGCCAGCTCGTCGCTCGGTGGAGCGATGGTCATTTCAGTTCACCGAGTATCCGTTGACCTTGGCTTGGTTCTCGATCGCCTGCTGCCACGTCGGCAGCAGTTCGACGATCGACTTGCCGCCGGTGATCGCGGTGGTCATCGTCTTCGCCCAGATCGCTTCCTGGCTGAAGATGCCGTAACCCCAGCCGTCCCATACCTGCGAGGCAGCGGTCACCACCGGCTGAAGCGAGGTTGCGAAGTACTTGCTGGACTCCTGCTTCGCGACCCACTTCTCAGCCGCCGGCGCATAAGCGGGGTAGCCGGGCGCGACACTCACCTGGTAGTCGTCGGCGGTGGTGACGAACTGGACGAACTTCTCGGCGGCCGCGAGGTTCTTGGAATGGCTGGAGACGAACCATGTCCCGCCACCCACGTTGCCCGTGACAGGTTTGTCGTCGCCCTTCCACGGCAGCGGCGCGGCGATACCGAGCTGGCCGGCGGGCACGTTCAGGGACTGCGGGTTGTTGAAGATCGCCCCGGCATACCAGGCCGGCCCGGGCATCATCAGCACCTTGCCGGAGTACTTCTTCACGAACTCCGGGGTGAAGACGCTGACGACGGGGACGGTTCCGTTCCCGCGGAGCGTGTCGAGCATCGACGCCGCTCGCTTGCACTCGGTGGTGTCGGTGTTCACCTTCACCGACTTGGGACCGGTGATGCCGTTGGCCTGGCACTTGCTGGCCCACAGGAACACTTCCGGCGTCCATGCGTCACCAGCTGTGCCGATGATGTATCCGGGATGCTCCTTCGCCACTTTCTCCCCGAGGGCCTGGTACTCCTCCCAGGTGGTCGGCACGGCGTAGCCGAACTGGTCCATCAGCTTCTTGTTGTACCAGAGCACAGCCTGAGCGAGGTCGTTGCGGAGGCAATACACCTGGCCGTCCACAGTGCAAGGGTTGAGCGACCCTCCGGTGAACTTCGCGAGCGTGTCACCAGGGACCAGACCTTTGTCCAGCACGGCCGCGAACGCCTGCTTGCCGCCGCTCTTCTGACTGGCCCAAGCCGCGTCGTTGTTCTGGGTCGAGAACACGACGTCGGGCCAGCCGCTGCCGGCCCGGTCGAAGAGCTGCATCTTCGTGCGGAACGAGTTCGATCCGTTCGCCGACCCGTCGTACGCGACAACCTCGATCTTCGTGTCCGGATTGGCCTTCTGGAACGCCTTCGCGGCGGCCTGACGGTCGGCGTCCACCCAGACGGTGATCGTCGCGGACGCGTCCTGCGTCACTTCGGGAAAGCCGAACGACCCGTTCGCCGAGGTGCCTTTGGTACTGCAACCGGCGAGGGCCAGGAGCGCCGTCCCGACGCAGAGCCCGGCGACTGTCAGCGCCGACCTGCGGCGCGAACGAACCCCAGTGTGGATTCCGGCCATGAGTTGTCCTTGTCTTGTCGACTCCGTTGACGAATCGGAGTGGGTCGTGATTCGAGACTATAGGGCATACGTATGATGTTTGCCAGTAGACCCGTGACGCTGAGAACAGTGGTCACGTCACCGGCCGAGCCAACCGCCGTCGACCGGGAGGATCGTCCCGGAGACGTAGCGAGCGGCGTCCGACGCCAAGAAGACAGCAGCGCCGGCGATGTCCTCC
Source organism: Kribbella sp. VKM Ac-2566 (assembly GCF_004366005.1). Classification (NCBI taxonomy): domain Bacteria; kingdom Bacillati; phylum Actinomycetota; class Actinomycetes; order Propionibacteriales; family Kribbellaceae; genus Kribbella; species Kribbella sp. VKM Ac-2566. The sequence goes on from NZ_SODT01000008.1 coordinate 1,235,172, forward strand.
GCCGTACCCCATCGCCCCGCCGGGATCCGCTCGAGGATGGCCCGGGAGCGATCAGGGTCGTCCCGCAGCGCCTGCGTGTTGTCGGTCGCGATGTAGCCGGGAGCGATGCCGTTCACCGTCACGCAGCGCCCCGCCCACTCGTTGGACAGGGCGCGGATCAGCCCCGCCGTACCGGACTTGGCGGCCGCGTAGCCCGGGACATTGATGCCGCCCTGGAACGACAGCAGTGAGGCTGTGAAGACGATGCGGCCGTACTCGGCCTGCAGCATCCGCCGACCCAGAATCTGGCTGAGCACGAACGTGCTCGTGAGATCGACCTCGAGCACCTCGTCGAACCAGTCGAGGGGATGCTCGGCCGCGGGAGCGCGGCGGATGGTTCCGGCGTTGTTGACCAGGATGTCTACCTGACGATCCGCCGCGGCGAGCGCTTCGGCAAACGCGATCACCGCTGTGCGATCGGCGAAGTCCACGCGATGTCCCGAAAAGTCGCGGCCAAGCTGACGCACGCGATCTCCGATCGCCGACGACGCCGGGTCGAGAGTGGCCGACACACCGACGATGTCGGCACCGGCAGCAGCCAGCGCCTCGGCAACAGCGAACCCGATCCCGCGCTTCGCGCCGGTCACCACAGCGAGGCGGCCGGTCAGATCGAAGGGATTCATGAGGCGTTCAGCTCCACGAGCAGCTTCATCGCCTGCCCCGCTTCGAGGACGCCGAAGGCCGATTGGACCTCCGTCAGCGGCAGGACGGCGGTGACGAGTTTGTCCGCCGGTATCGTGCCTTCGGCAACGAGTTCGGCGGCGCGCTCGAAGTCGCGTCGCTCGTAGACCCGCGCGCCGAGGATCCGCAGCTCTCTCCAGAACACGCGATGAAGGTCCAGCGGGCGCGGTTGCGCATGGATGGCCACCACGACGAGGGTCCCGCGGACCTTCACCAGATCGGTGGCGCCCTGAACGGCGGCCGCGGAGCCGGAGACCTCGAACACGACATCCGCTCCGGCGCCACCTGTCCACTCCTCCACCCAGGCGGCCTGATCCACGGACGAAGGATCCAGCGTTGCGAGTCCTAGCTCGGCAGCAGTGGCCCTGCGGGCGGGGTCGATCTCCGCGATCACGACCTCAGCACCGAACGCGACGGCGACGGTCGCGATCAGGACACCGATCGGGCCCGCACCGATGACGACAGCCTTGTCGCCCGCCTCGATCTCGGACCGACGTACGTCGTGGACCGCGACGGCTACCGGCTCCACGAGAGCGGCGTCACGCAGCGAGACTCCGGAGGGCAGTCGTACGAGGGTCGATGCCGGGACGTTCCAGTACTGCTGGAGAGCCCCGGGACTGTCGATGCCGATGAAGTCCAGGTGCTGGCAGATGTGCTCATTACCTGCCCGGCAGGCGGGACACGTGCCGTCCCAGACGAGCGGCATCACGGTCACCGGGTCACCGATCGACCAGCCCTCGACACCAGGGCCGAGGTCGACGATCGTGCCCGACATCTCGTGCCCGATGGTCGCCGGCTTGCTGACGCGGCCGTCCATGTCACCGTGGAACACGTGGAGATCGGTGCCACAGATGCCGACATAGGCCACCGCGATCCGGACCTCGCCGCGGCGCAGATCGGCCGGTGCGCGCTCCTCGACCGCCATCGTCCGGTCACCCACATAGTTCACCGCCAACATCGCTCTCACTTCCTTCTCGATCGGCACCGCGGCCGGAAGGGCCGGCGGGCCTGCGCAGCCTAACCCAGGACCGATACAAACGTAATACGTATGTTGAAATGCGATACCGTCCACAGCCATGGACAACGACCACCCTTCCGGCGCGGCCACTCAGCCGTTGCCGACGCGACGTCTTCGCACCGGCCACCAACTCACCGAGCTGGGACTGGGCGCTTCCCAGTTCGGCAACCTGTTCACGGAAACCACCGACGAGCAATCGGCGCGCGCCGTCGAGGCAGCGCTCGACGAGGGGATCCGCTACTTCGACACGGCACCCCACTACGGCTTGGGTCTGTCCGAACACCGGCTCGGCCAGGCCCTGCACGACATCGCCGTCGACGTCCTCGTCTCCTCGAAGGTGGGGCGCCTGCTGGTCGAGAGCCCGGAGACGGCCGATCGACTCGACGACGACGGGTTCGTCGTACCGGCGACGAAGAGACGGGTCTGGGACTACAGCCGTGACGGGATCCTCCGTTCTGTGGAGCAGTCGCTCGTACGACTCGGTACCGACCGACTGGATCTCGCCTATCTGCACGATCCGGACGACCATTGGGAGGCGGCCTCCACCAGTGGAATCTCGGCCCTGGTCGAGCTTCGGGACCAAGGCGTGGTCGGCGCGATCGGCGCCGGCATGAACCAAGCGGCGATGCTGACCGAGTTCGTCAGGCGGACCGACGTCGATGTCGTCATGGTCGCCGGGCGGTTCACACTCCTCGACCAGTCGGCTCTCGACGATCTCCTGCCCATCGCCGATGAGCGAGGCGTCGGCGTTGTCGCCGCGGCGATCTACAACTCCGGACTGCTCAGCAAGGCGACGGTCGACACCTCAGCGCACTACGACTACTCGCAGGCGCCGAGCACCGTCGTCGACCTGGCTGTCCGGGTGGCCGAGGTCTGCGAACGGCACGGCGTGAGCCTTCCCGCGGCCGCCGTCCAGTACCCGCTGCGTCATCCCGCGGTCGTGTCGGTGGTGACCGGGATGCGGACCGAGCAGCACGTTCGGAGCACCGTGAGCCGGTACCGGGAAGACATCCCGGAGTCGCTCTGGGAGGAGCTGCACGCAAGCGGTCTCGCCCCGGACCCCGCCCGGCGGAGCTAGGCATACTCACGCCGTACGAGCTCTTGTCGCAAACATCATACGTATGCTAACTCTGTTCCGGGGTATCGACGCCCCCTCAACAGGAAGCGATCGAACACGACATTGACGTCTGAATCGCGACGCTCGATGGCCACGCCCGGGGGGCGCAGATCGGCCGTTCTCGCGTTGCTCGGCGCCGCCGCCGTCATCGCCTCGGTGCTCAGCCCGTCGAGTGCGCAGGCCGCGCCCGCGACCGTCTACTACGCAGCGCCCGACGGCAAGGACTCCGGACACTGCAGCCAGGCGATGCCGTGCACTCTGGAGCGAGCGCAGCACGTGGTCCGTCCCGCCGCGAAGTACGGCGACGCGACCGTTCAACTTGCCGATGGCAACTACCGTCTCGACGCGCCGCTCAGGTTCGGGCCCGAGGACGGCGGCGGCGACCACACCATCCGCTGGACTGCCGCACCCGGCGCCCACCCCGTCATCACGGGCGCGTCGAAGGTCACCGGCTGGTCCCAGTCCGACGTGGGGCGCGGGATCTGGGTGGCGGACACCCCGAGCGGCCTCGACACTCGTCAGCTGTACGTGAACGGCGTGATCGCGCCACGTGCGTCCATCCGCCTCGCCAACGCCGACGTCACACCGACGGCGACGGGTCTCACCATCAAGAACCCTGCCCTGAGCTATCTGGCAACGCTTCCCGACCAGAGCAGGATCGAGTTCGAGTCACTGGGCGACTTCACCAACCGGTACTCTCCGGTCAAGAGCATCAGCACGAGCGAGATCACGATGGCGCAGCCGGCCTGGGACAACAACACCTGGGGCTGGGACACGGTCCAGAACTCGTTCCTGGCCGGGCCGAGCTGGTACCTCGACAACTCGCTGAGCTTCCTGACCCAGGTCGGCCAATGGTACATCGATCCGACCGGCGGAAAGCTCTACTACAAGCCGGCCGACGGCGTGGACCCGAACCAGCTCGATGTCGAACTCCCCCGGCTGCAGTCACTGATCAGCATTGGCGGGACCTACGACCAGCCGGTCACCGGACTCACCTTCGAGGGCATCCAGTTCTCCGGTACGTCGTGGCTCGGCCCCTCGACAGACGGGTACGCCGACCAGCAGAACGGGCTGTTCATCAAGGGTTCCTACGACTACCGCCCCGCCGACGCCTTCGCCCGTTGCTCGCGCGGCTGTGAGATGTTCGAGCGGGCGCGCACCACGTGGTACCAGGAACCGGCCGCGGTCCAGGTGTCGGCCGCGGGCCGCATCTCGTTCACCGGAAACACGTTCACCAACCTCGGACAGTCGGCACTCGGGATCGGGAACGACGCGAACGCCACCACCACCGGAGTCGGGCTCGGCGCGAGCGACATCGACGTGGTCGGCAACCGGTTCACGGAGAGCAGCGGCCACGGCGTCGCCGTCGGCGGCGTACTGCCCGACGCGCACCACCCCAGCGACCCGCGGATGACCAACCAGGACATCCTCGTCGAGAACAACACGATCAACCGGGTTGCCGTGGACTACAAGGACAACAGCGGCATCCTCAGCACCTACGTCACCGACGCGAGGATCCTCCACAACGAGGTCTCCAACGTGCCGTACGACGGCATCGACACCGGCTACGGCTGGGGGATCAACGACGCCGGAGGGTCGAACGACTACGTCGACCGCGGCTACTACAAGTGGAACACGCTGTACTCGACACCGACCACGCTCAAGGACAACCGCGTCGAGGGCAACCTCGTGCACAACACGAAGGCACGCTTCGCCGACGGCGGATCGGTCTACAACCTGTCGGCGAGCCCCGGCACGGTGGTCAGCAAGAACTACCTGTTCAACATCTCGGGGGTCGGCCTGTACCTCGACGAGGGCTCGCGCTCGATGACCTACGAGAACAACGTGGTCCAGGGCGGCTCGTTCGTCTTCACCAACGCCTACAGCCTCCGGAACAACACCAGCGACAACGTGATCCAGAACAACTGGTACAACTCCGGAGGGGCCTCCACGCCCAACGCCGCCGCGCACAACAACAAGCTGATCAACAACGTGAAGATCAGTGGGGCCAACTGGCCGGCGGGCGCGCGGGAGGTGATCTGCGCTGCAGGTGTCGAACCGCAGTACCGGACCTCGCTCAACGCGAACCAGTTCGGCTTCACTGGCTGCTCGGTCGATGCAGCTGTCGCCTCCGGGTTCGCCACGGCCAAAGCCTCGGCTGTCAGCTCGTACTTCGGTCAGAGTGGCGGAGCCTTCGGGATCGCGGCCGCCGGTGCCGATGTCTGGGGCGGGGGCGGTCAGCACGACGACCAGTTCGGCTCGATCTACAAGGCCGGCGCGTTCGCATCACAGGCGAGCGTTTCTGCCAGGGTCGTCTCGGTCAACGACGCCAACGCCTGGGCCAAGTCCGGAGTCATGGTCCGCAACGACATGACGAAGGCGGGCGCCTCCGCCGGCTACGCGGTCGTCGCGGCCACCGCCCGCAACGGTGTCGTGTTCGAGTGGGACGCCAACGGCGACGGCTACCTGGACAGCGAGGCGCGCGCGAGCGTCGACAGCTACCGTCCCGTGTGGGTGAAGCTCACCCGATCCGGTACGTCGTTCAGCGCCTCCTACTCCTACGACGGTAAGAACTACGCTCCGGTCGGGGCCCCGGTGACCCTGACCTCGGCCGCAGCACAACAGGACGCCGGCATCTTCTCCACCTCGCACGACGTGAACCAATCGGCCATCAACCAGTTCGACTCCGTCACATTCATCGGCTAGACACCGGGGCGCATTGACTGATCACCTCATCCACCGATGACCGCAGGCCTTCCGTCGCAACGACGGAAGGCCTGCGGCGTCTACTGGTTCAGGTCCAGCCACGGCTGGTCGTCGAGGTTGCGGCCGACGCTGCAACGCGGGCCGGCCATGATCGCCATCCACTGCGGCTGGTGCGTCACCGCACAGACATGATCACGCACGACGTCCGGCTGCTGCGGACGGGCGCGGGGTACGCGCTCGCCTCGTCCCCGACGGCAGCGCTACGGAACTACGTCACCCGCACGCATCAGATCGGCGACGTACAGCTATCCGGCGTGCGCGACCCGGATCTGCGTGCGACGGCGTACGAACTCTCTTGCGAACTGGTCTGGAACCCCGCGTCGGCACCGTCCAACATCGGATTCGAACTGCGCCGCGAACCGCAAGGCGGCCGGCACGTGGCCGTCGGCGCCTTCCTCAACGGGCCGTACGCCTACGTCAACCGGCGCCCCACCGTCAACCCGACAGGTGGCGAGTCACAGACGCAGATCGACCCCTCGACCGGTCGACTGGCGATCCGCGCGCTTGTCGACCGCTCGAGCGTCGAGTACTTCATCGACGAAGGTCGCCACGTGCACTCGCATCGCGTCTTCCCACTTCCAGGCGACGACCACATCCGGCTGTTCGTCAACGACGGCGAGGCAACCTTCCGCGCCCTCACGATCCGCGAGCTCAAAGTCTGAACCGCGGATGCCGACGCCATCGTCGCCGCGCACTGTGGGAGGCGCTTGGAGCGGTTTCGGCTGGCAGGATGTCGGTATGGACGAGCGGCTGGAGGGTGGTTTCGACGGTGGGGCCTCATTGGTCGATGGCGTCGTACGGCGTACCGCGGGAGCCTGGACGTCCTCGGTCCATGCGCTCCTGGGTCATCTCGAGGCTGCTGGGTTCTCGGGCGCACCACGGCCGTTGGGTGTCGACACCGACGGACGGGAGATGGTCAGCTATCTACCCGGGCAGACGGTCGGGAACACGCGGCCCTGGCCGTCGTGGACACACAGCTCCTCGGCTTTGACCGACGTTGCACGATGGCTGCGGCGCTATCACGCGGCCGTTGCCGACTTCGTTCCGCCGCAAGATGCGCGCTGGCGCGAAGGAGAAGCGTGGCGGCCAGGCATGATCGTCGCGCACAACGACGCAGCGCCGTACAACGCGGTATGGAACAGCGACGGCCTGGTCGGATTCGTCGACTGGGACATGGCCGGGCCGGTACGCGTCGAGCTGGACGTCGCCTGGGTCGCCTTTTCCTGGACGCCACTGCATGCTCCACACGTCGTGGCCGCCGAAGGCTTCACCGACTTCGACTCACGCCTGGCCCGACTCTCGCTGTTTCTCCGCGAATACCACTGGCAAGGCACCACCCGCGACATCCTCGACCTCATCGCCGAACGCCTGACCCTGCAGCTGACCCTGATGACACAAGCCGCCTCCAGCGACCCCACCTACCAACGGATGCTGGCGGCCGGCCGAGACCACGACCTGACAGTCGCTCTCAACCAACTAGTCGACCTCCGCTGATCCTCGCTCCCTGGGTGATCCGCAGGCCTTCCGTCGCGACGGAAGGCCTGCGGCGTCTGCTGGTTCAGTAAGCGACGGTGAAGCGGGTGCGGTGGTGTTTGGGCGTCTCGAGTTCGTCGGCGAAGGCGATCGCGTAGTCCGGGCCGGAGATCTGGGAGACGCCGTTCTCGTCGCGCAGCAGGATGTCGTCGCCGATTCGGAACTTGCCGGTGCGGGTGCCCGGGTTGAACGATCCGTACAGCATCGGCGGGCTCAGGTAGAACCAGTCGGCGTCCACCGTGGTGCTACGCAGTACGTCGAGGGCCCGAGCGTGAGCTTGTGCTTCACCGAGGTACTCGGCCGGCCACTCGGGCAGGTCCAGCACCAGCGGACCGCCCGGCGAGGCAGCGAGGCTACCGGTTCCACCGACCACGCCGAGGCGCGCGCCGGTTTCGGCTGCGGCCTGGAGCATGGTCGGTACGACGTCCTTCAGCTCCGGGGCTCCTGGCGGGATCGAGGGAATCGCGAGCACGATGATGTCGGCGCCCTTGCTGACGTCCCGGACGAACGCCTCGTCGTACGCCGATCCTGCAGTGGCCGTGAGTCGTGGATGTTCGGGTAGTTTGCTGACGTCGCGGGCCACGCCGACGACGCTGTGACCGCGGTTCAGCAGTTCCTCGGTGATCTGGCCGCCGGCGTAACCGGTCGCGCCGAAGACGACGACTGTGGACATAGGGGTACTCCTCATTGTTGGTTTTTGCGCCGGGTGCGGGACGCCCGGAGGTTCGGGGCGTTGCCGCACACCTTGGAGTCGTGCCAGACACGTGCCTGGTTGCGTGACTCGTCGTAGAAGCTGACGCCGCAGCGCGTTCCCGCGCAGGACTTCAACCGCGGCAGCGTTCCGTTGCTGTGGGCAAGCAACAACTCCATGGACACCAGCGCGGCCACACCCTCCCAGCCGCGCTCCACGGGTCGGTAGCCGACATGCCCGTCCGGTTCGAGCTGCAGCCGGATGTCGACCGGCACCAACTCCGCAGGCGCGGTAGCCGGCGGGTGGACATGCTCTGCCTGTGCTCGAGTCGCCTGCCGCAGTTGTTCACGCAGACGTCTGAGCGGCGGGAGGTCGGCCTCGCTCAGCCACAGGTCCGGCACCGGTTTGCCGGTTGCATCCGCCCACCGAGTCAGCGCATCCCGCAACCAGTTGTTCGCGGCGGCCGGATCAGCAAGCTGGTCCTCGGTTCCCTGCAACTCGTCGAGCGCCGTGTTCACCAACTCCTGCGCCAGCCGCAACCCACCCGGCGCCAACACCAGCCCGAACCGCGCCGTATTCGATGACATAACCAAAGCCTATACGCTTATGTCATCCCAAACAAGGCACAGCCATTCCGTCACCAAGCGCTGACTGACAAGGCGACCGCGTCCTGCCGCGGGGACCTCGTCACGCATTGACGAGCGGTGTTGAACCCCAAGGCAAGGAACGCGCCACCACGCGTGCGGTTCAGCACATACACAGCGGCAGCAGCGGGTGGGCCACGCGACGTCACAGCCAAACGCCACGACGGAGACTTAGGAAACTTGCGGAAACATGTTGCCCAAGGATCCCGGATTTGCCAGCATGGGTGTTCATGACCAAAGACTTCGGACCGGTAGCGCCGGTGGCTGGGACGGCATTACTGCCGCTCGGACTGCGCGCCGTACGACTTGACGGAAGCTTTCTCGGCGACCTGCAGGCCAGCAACGGCGCGGTGTCGATCCCGTTGGGGGCCGAGCATCTAGAGCACCAGTGGGACAACTACCGGAACGTGGCCAAAGGGCTCACGGGCGTGGAGTACCACGGTCCGAACTACGAGGACGGTGAGGCATACAAGTGGCTCGAAGCCGTTGCCTGGGAGGCGGCGCGCAGTGACGACCCCCGGCTGCTCGACTGGCTGGCGACGCGGTCGGAGTTGATCGCCGACGCGCAGGCCGACGACGGGTACATCGGCACCTTCGTGCAATCGGGTCAGCGGGACGAACGGTACGGCCGGCTCGACTTCGACCACGAGATCTTCAACATGGGCGCGCTGATCCAGTCGGCGGTCGCTCAGTACCGCGCGACCGGACTGACCACGCTGCTCGACGTGGCGAAGAGGGCGGCCGACCACCTGCACCGCGAGTTCGGCACCAGGACGGACCAGCGTGAGGGTTTCTGCGGGCACCCGCTCGCCGAGTACGCGCTGGTCGAGCTCTACCGATCCACCGGTGAACAGCGGTATCTCGACCAGGCGAAGTACTTCGTCGACGCCCACGGTCGTCAACTCCTTGCGCCCGGCAACGTGCAGCGTGCCGCTTACCTGTCCGACCGAGTGCCCGTTCGCAAGACCACGGCTCCGGAAGGGCACGCCGTACGAGCGGTCTACCTGGCCGGCGGCGCGACGGACGTGGCAATCGAGACCGGGGACACCGAGTTGCTCGAGGCACTCGAGACGCAGTGGACCAACATGGTGCAGACCAAGATGTACGTGAACGGAGGCCTCGGCAGCCGGTGGGACGGCGAGGCGTTCGGCAACCCGTACGAACTGCCGTCCGACGTCGCGTACGGCGAGACGTGCGCCGCGATCGCGAGCATCCAGTGGACCTGGCGGTTGCTACTGGCAACGGGCAAGGCGCAGTACGCCGATCTGATCGAGTGGCAGCTCTACAACGCCGTACTGCCAGGCGTCTCACTCGACCGATCGAAGTACTTCTACGTCAACGCCCTTCAGGTCCGCGCCGGCGCGGAGGACGCCGACAGCCGCGCTCCGAGCAACGGCCGGCAGGCGTGGTTCGGGACGAGTTGCTGCCCGACGAACCTGATGCGTACGTTCGCGTCGCTCCAGCACTACGTCGCAACGGAAACCGAACGTGGACTGCAGATTCACCAGTACGGTGCGGGCTCGATCGAAGGCGCCGGCCTACGGTTGACCGTGGTCACCGACTACCCGTTCAACGGCCGGGTCTCGGTCGCGGTCGACCAGGCGTCCACGGAGGCCAAGGCGATCTCGCTGCGGGTTCCCGGCTGGGCGCACGGCGCGGAAATCACGGTCAACGGCGAGAGACACGCCGCTCTCGCGGGCAGCTACATCAGCTTCAACAGGGCCTGGGAGCCCGGAGACCGCCTGGTCCTCGACCTGCCGATGACGCCCCGCCTGGTGCACGGCCATCCGCGCGTCGAGGGAATCCGCGGCTCGGTGGCGATCTGCCGCGGCCCGCTGCTGTACGCCGTCGAACACGCCGACCAGCCCGACGGCGTCGTCGTCGACGACCTCGTGCTGACCAGCACTGTCCTGACCGAGCTCCCGTCCACGGACGGACCGCCGCTGATCGCCGGGACAGGCGCGAGCCAGAAGGCATCGACAGCCTTGTACGACGATCAGCCCGCCGAGCTCGGCGACGCCGTACAGATCACCGCACTGCCCTACTACCGGTGGGCGAACCGTGACATCGGCCCGATGAAGGTCTGGTTGCCCCTCGCCTGATCAGCCGGCGTTCCCGTCGGTCGACGCCCGCACCACCAGCTGGCAGGGCACGATCTCCGTGCCCGAGTGCGGCCGCCCTTCGATTGCGTCGAGCAACCGCTGGGCGGCCACCCGGCCCACGTCGGCCAGCCGGAGGTCAACCGAGGTGAGCGGCGGACGGGCACCCTCGGCGATGATCTCCCAGTTGTCCGTGCCGACGATCGCGACGTCCTCGGGGATCCGCCGGCCGAGTTCGCGCAGGGCGTCCGCGCCACCGCGGGCGAGCAGGTCGCTGCCGTAGTGGATCGCGTCGATGTCCGGGTGCGCGCGGAACAGGATGTGCGTCGCCTGCCGCCCCCACGCCTCGGTCCAGCCGCCGTACATCACCGATCCGGTCAGCTCCTTGCCGGCCTCGGCCAGTGCGGAGACGAAACCCTCGTGCCTGCATCGGGCGGCGTCGAAGTGCTGAGGTCCCGTGACGTGGGCGATCCGCGTGCGGCCGATCCGTAGCAGGTGCTCGGCCGCGATCCGTCCCGACGCGACGTCGTCGACCACGACGGAACAGTCCGACTCGTTCTCCGACGGTGTCAGTGCGTAGACGACAGGTACGTCACCGGCGCCCATCAGCCGCGGCCGGCGGTTCGAGCTACGGCCGGTCACGATGAAGCCGTCGACACGGCGGCCGAGCAACACATCCACGTAGTGCTGCTCCCGGATCGGGTCGCCACGGCCGTCGCACAGGAACACCGAGATCTGGCCGGCCCCGAGCGCGTCCTCGGCGCCGAGCATGACCGGCACGCTGAATCGCTCGAAGCTGTCCGTCGTGATCATGCCGACCGTGTAGCTGCGCCGCTCGAACACGCTTCGGGCCAGGGCGTTCGGCCGGAAGTCGATCTCCTCCGCGGCGGCCCGGATCCGCTCCCGGGTGGCGTCGCTGATCTGACCGGTACCGTTCAGCGCCTTCGACACGGTGCCGGGCGATACCCCTGCCCGTGCCGCGACATCCCGCACCGTCGATCGACGCTCCTGACTCAAGCATTCCCTCCCTGATCGCTGTTTCCGGAAACAACCATACCCGACCGCTGACCTGATTTCCGTGGCAGGCCTGCGGTCGGCTCTTGACCAGGAAGTCCCACGCCCATACAGTCGGGAAACATGTTGCCGTGATGTTTCGGTGGCCTCTCACACTGTCGAGTGAAGGAGTCCGGTGTGCCCGTTTCCGCTGTCGTTCCCCGCTTCCGGGGAGGCGCCCTGATCGAATGGGCCGATCACGAGTACCGCGAGCCGGGCCCCGGCGAACTCCGGCTCCGAATCGCCGCCAACGCCATCTGCGGGACGGACAGGCACGAGTACTACGACGGCAGCCCGATCGTCCCGGGGCACGAGGCGGCCGGCATCGTCGTCGACGCCGGTCCCGGTACGACGACCGAGACCGGCAGCCCTGGTGTCGTCTACCTGATGGACTACTGCGGGGATTGCCGCAGCTGCCGGGCCGGTGCGACCAATCAGTGTTTCGCCAAGCGCGGTGACGTCGGCCAGAACACCGACGGCGGCTACGGCCCGTACGCCGTGGTGCACGAGACGAATTTCTTTGCCGTTGGCAACAACCTCGACCTCGGCACTGCGACGATGCTGCTGGACGTCATGGGCACGAGCTCGCACGCCCTCACCCGGGCCCGGGCGATCCGCCCGGACATCGAGAGCATCTTCGTCGCGGGCGCCGGCCCGATCGGGCTGGGCCTCCTCGTGATGGCCAAGGTCCGCTTCGGCCCGGACTTCCCGGTTTACCTGTCCGACGTCAGCGCCTGGCGACGCAGGTTCGCCGAGAGCCTCGGCGGCGTGACGTTCGATGCCGGCGACAACGAGGCCATCCTCGACGCCTCCCCCGACATGAGCTTCGACTCGTCCGGGAAACAGGCCGCCCGTGAACTCGCGCTGAAGGCCAGCGGCAAACGCGGCGGGCTGATCTGCGTCGGCCACGGCGAAGGCCTGTCCATCGACGTGTCGCGTGATCTGATCGCCCCCGAACGCGCGATCGTCGGCAGCGAGTACTTCCGGTACGACGAACTCCCGGAGAACCTCGAGCTCCTCGAACGTCACCAGGACTACATCGGCAAGGTCATCACGCACCGGATGCCGGTCGGCGATCTCGACGAGGCGTTCCGGCTGTTCTTCTCCGGCGAGACCGGCAAGGTTGTCGTCACGCAGGAGGCCGGCGCATGACGCTACGAGTCGCGATAGTCGGCGCCGGCGGATGGGGCCGCGAGCACGCCCGGATCTTCGCCGGACGGCCGGACTGCGACCTGATCGCGATCGCCGCCCGGACGCCGGAGTCCGCCGCGCGGCGGGCCGCCGAGTTCGGCACCGCGCCGTACACGGATCTGCTGACCATGGTGAAGGAGACGAGTCCGGACCTGGTCACCGTCTGCCTCCCGAACGAAGGACATTTCGAACCGACCCGCACGCTGATCGACGCCGGAGTCGACCTGCTGGTCGAGAAGCCGCTCGTCTTCGACCTGGCCGAGGCCGACGACCTGCTGCGCCGGGCCGAGGACCGCGGCGTCTTCTTCGGCATCAACTTCAATCACCGGTACGCCGAGCCCGTGCTGCGCGCCCGGCAGGCGATCCAGGACGGCGTGCTCGGTGACCTGCTCTTCCTCACCTGGCGCTTCGGCGGTGAGGCGAACTACGGCAACTCCCCGCATGCGAACATCATCGAGACCCAGTGCCACGGCTTCGACATGCTCGAGCACCTGGGCGGCCCGATCACCTCGGTCGCCGCGCAGATGACGAACAAGACCTACGGCGCGTACAGCACGGTCGCCCTCGCGCTCGCCTTCGAGTCAGGGGCCGTGGGCACCATTCTCGGGACCTACGACTCGTCGTACGCCTATCCCGACAGCCAGCTGATCGAGGTCAACGGCACCACAGGCCGCGCGACCATCCACGACACAGTCCGGCAGCTCACCCTGAGCCGGGCCGGTGACGACACCGCGGCTGTTTGGCAGGCGGGTTATTTCAACGATGAAATGCGTTCCTTCCATTCGACCTTCGACCGTCATGTCGACCGGGTTGTCAGCGCGCTCCGGGCGGGTGACCCGCCACCCGTGCACGCCTCCGCGGGCCGCCGGGCGCTGCAGCTCGCGCAGGCCGCGATCGCCTCGTTCGAGCGCGGCACCCGTGTCGACGTCCACGAGTTCAGCTGAGGAGAATTCCATGGCACCGTCATCATCCATCGGCCGTCGCCGGCTGCTCGAGCTCGGCGGGCTGACCGCCCTGGGCGCCGGACTGTCGGCCTGCAGCGGCAAGTCGCTCGGGGACACCGGCTCCGGCGGCAGCGGAGACGCCAAGCAGTTGCAGTTCATGTTCTGGGGCTCGACGGCCGAGCAGAAGGCGATCGCGGGCATGCTGAAGGACTTCGAGAAGGAGAAGTCCGGTGTCACGGTCAAGCCCGTCTTCACCCCGGCCGACTACGACACCAAGCTGAACGCGCTGGTGGCCAGCAATCGCCAGCCGGACCTGTGCTACATGCAGTCGCCGATGGGGTACCGGCTCGCCGAGCAGGGCAAGCTGGTCAACCTGTTCCCCTACTTCGACAAGTACCCGGACCTGGCCAACCGGCTGCCCGGTACCTACTTCTGGTGGGACAAGGGCAAGACGTACGGCACGCAGAGCGCGAACGAGATCATGGCGCTCTGGTACAGCAAGCCCGCTCTGAAGGACGCCGGTATCGAGACACCACCGGCCGAGGCCGACAAGGCATGGAGCTGGGACACCTTCGTCCAGAACGCCTACAAACTCACCGTCGACCAGAACGGCAAGCACCCCGATCAGGACGGCTTCGACCCGAAGCGGATCCGGCAGTACGGCGTCTCCGCCGCGATGAGTCCCATCGTCTGGCATCCACTGCTGCTCAGCCGTGGCATCGACTTCGCCGACGAGACCGGGCGCAAGAGCATGCTGGACACCCCCGAGGCGATCGAGGTGTTCCAGAACCTCGCGGACCTGATGTACAAGCACCGCGTGGCGCCGACGCCTGCGCAGCTCGGCAACAACGCGCCGAGTACGACGGTGCAGCTGAAGACCCGCCGCGTGGCGATGGTCATCGACGGGCAGTGGACGTTGCTGGACCTGGCGCAGGGCAAGCTCGAGTTCGGGATGGGCGTACTGCCGAAGTACGCCAAGCCGATGACGATCACGCTCGGCGGTGCGACGGCGATCTTCTCCTCGACCAAGCACGTGGAGGAAGCGGTCGAGCTGTACCTGTTCCACGACAACCCGACGAAGGTCGACCTGTTCAGCACGGGCCTGTGGATGCCGTTGGAGAAGCGGTACTACACCGACCCGAAGGACATCGACGTGTGGACCAAGAACGACGCGCATCCGCCCGAGTACAAGACCGCGGCGATCGACTACACGGTGAACAACTCGGCGCCGTACTTCTACCAGAAGCTGCGCAACATCGAGGCGATCGACAAGGTCCTGACGCCCGCGATCCAGGTCATCCAGCAGGGCAAGACCCCGGCCGCCGAAGTCCTCAAGCCCCTTGCCGCTAAGTTGAACGGCGGCCTCCTGAAGGGCACCTACCCCACCGACGGCAACTGATGAGCACGGCAACCCGGACTACCAAGGCGCCGCCGGCGGCGGAGCACCGATCGCCGGTTCGTCCGGGCCGCCAGGAGCGGCTCGGACGAACCGAGGCCCGCTGGGGACTGTTGCTCGCGGCACCGGCGATTCTCGGCTTCCTGATCTTCACGATCGGGCCGATGATCGCCTCCGCGGTCTTCAGCCTGACCGACTGGCGGATCGGAGGACCGGCCCGGTTCATCGGTCTGGGCAACTACGACCGATTGGCCCACGACCACCTGTTCTGGAAGTCGTTGAACGTCACCACCTACTACACACTCGGCGTCGTGCCGCTGACTCTCCTGGTCGGCTTCGTCATCGCGATCCTCGTCAACCAGGGCATCCGCGGCCGGTCGTTGTGGCGGACGATCTATTACCTGCCGACACTGGTGCCGGCAGTCGCCAGTTCGGTGCTGTGGATCTGGATCTTCAACCCTGACTTCGGACTGCTGAACAGCATGCTGAGACAGGCCGGATTGCCGGAGTCGAGCTGGATCTACGGCGAGAAGAGCGCCGTACCCTCGCTGATCCTGATGAGCGTCTGGGGCTTCGGCAACGCGATGGTGATCTTCCTCGCCGGCTTGCAGGGCGTGCCACAGCAACTGTACGAGGCGGTCGCGATCGACGGCGGTGGGACCTGGGCCCGGTTCCGGCACGTGACGTTGCCGTTCATGACACCGGTCATCTTCTACAACCTGGTGACCGGGGTGATCGGCACGTTCCAGGTGTTCAACCAGGCGTACATCATGACGCAGGGCGGACCCAACAACGCAACCGAGTTCTACATCTACTACCTCTACACGAAGGCCTTCACCGACAGCGAGATCGGGTACGCCAGTGCGCTGGCCTGGGTGCTGTTCGTCATCGTGCTCGTGATCACCGTGCTGCTGTTCCGGAACGCGAGGCGATGGGTGTATTACGAGATGGGAGCAGCCCGATGAGCGTGATCCGCCGTACCGGCATCTGGGTGTTGCTGGGCGCCGGCGCGCTCGTGATGCTCATGCCGTTCGTCTGGCTCGTGCGCAGCGCGCTGATGGACGACAACCAGATCTTCGTGTCGCCACCGGAATGGATCCCGAAACCGTTCGCCTGGTCGAACTTCAGCGGCGCACTCGGCTCACAACCATTCGCGCGCTACTTCCTGAACACCATGATCATCGAGGTGCTGGTCGTCACCGGCACTGTGCTGACCTGCGCGCTGGCGGCGTTCGCCTTCTCCCGGCTCCGCTGGCGCGGGCGCAACCTGATCTTCGGGTTGCTGCTGACCGGAGTGATGCTGCCGTACGCCGTGACGCTCATCCCGACCTTCGTGATGTGGGGTTCCGTCGGCGCACTCGACACGTTCGTCCCGCTCACCGTGCCCGCCTGGTTCGCGGGCGCCGGCGGCGGAGTGTTCAACATCTTCCTGTTCCGCCAGTTCTTCCTGACCATCCCGTACGAACTCGACGAGGCGGCGTACATCGACGGCGCGAATCCGTGGAAGGTGTTCTGGGGCGTGGTCATGCCGCTGTCGAAGCCGGTCGTCGTCGTGGTGGTGATCTTCACCTTCATCGGCGTCTGGAACGACTTCCTCGGACCGCTGCTCTACCTCACGTCGGACGACAAGTTCACCCTCGCCCTCGGCCTGGCCGGATTCCAGTCCACCTACACCGCACAGTGGGGCTTCCTGATGGCCGCCTCCCTGGTCGTCATCCTGCCCATCATCCTGATCTTCTTCGTCCTCCAGCGGTACTTCGTGGAAGGCGTGACCCTGACCGGCATCAAAGGCTGACGCCGGTCGGCCTTGCTCATGATCGAGGCCCTTCATCTCACTCCCGGCGGCCGCGCGCCGGGCAGGACCGTGCTGATCGTCGGCGACGGCGGCTAGTTCGCCCCGCGTCGCGCCGTGCTACCTCAAGACGCCGATCGGCGTCTTGCTCAGCGAGCCGACAATCCCGCGCCCTCGGCTGCCCGGCGTCAGCCCTGCCACGATCCGCCGTGCGTGGCGAACAGCACCCTCCGAGCCGCACGTCCGACGTCGTAAAGCGGCGCTGCGCATGCGGTCGCGGCCGCCCGTCGCCGACAACGTCGTCGAGCGCGGGACGACCTACCCCGACACCGCACACCGGCTGGATCCAGCGCCGTACTCCGGCCTCCGGCGGTGCTCCGACGCAGACCGTGCGAAGGGGTTGAGCATGGGGATCGGCCTGGACCGAAACAACGACGATCGAGCTTCAGTTGCTCGGACTCGCCTTCGTGGCCTCACGTCCGCCGCCACCGAACCCGCCGCCCGGTCACTCCGCGGGATCCGAGGAGCGCGTACCTGAGGCAGCTAGTGCTCTCGTGCCAGGTACGGGATGGTTTGTGGTCCTTCCGGGAGGACGCACATCGTCGCGCCCGGGCCGGCGGCCGCGAGGGCCTCTGCGGCGGTTGCCGAGATGTCGTGCGTCTGCTCGAGCTGGACGGCGGCGAGGTCCGCGTCACTCAGGTATCCGGTGTGCATGACGACCCGATTCGCCGACTGGATCTTGGCCTGGATCTGTATCTGCCATTGATCGGGAACGGTGACCGACCGGGAGGCGATCTCTGTCAGCAGCGCCTGCGGCGAAGGAGCCGTCTCGAGGGTCTTGCGGTACAGGCCGTGGTCCGGGAACCCGTCACGGCACTCGGCCGCACAGATGATCGTTCCGCCCGGCCGGACGACTTGATAGGCGGCCGACATGCCCTTGACGGCCTGGTACAGGTTCTGGTCGAGCGGGAAGCCGGAGTTCGTGGTCACGACGACATCGAACCGTCTGTCGACGGGCCGCATCGCGATGTGGCGCGCGAAAGACGCCGCGGCCGTGTGCATCGGCAGCAGATCACCGCCGAACGCCGCGACGATGTCCTTGTCCCGGTTCAGTACGACGTCCAGCGCGAACGTCACGCCGGTCGCCTCGGCGATGGCTCGGACGTCGTCGTGAACCGGGTTGCCCTTCGTGACACCCCAGGTCGCCCTCGAGTCACCGATCCTCGATGCGTCGTGCAGGACCAGGACCGTCTCCAGGCCGGCGAGGCCGGGCGCCACCAGTTTCGGGCCTCCGGAGAAACCCGCGAAGAAGTGCGGCTCGACGAAACCGGTGGTGATCCTGACGTCCGCCTCGGTCCACTCCCGGTTCAGCCACACCGGTACGTCGTTGCCGTGCGTGCCGCGCCAAACCAACTGTGACGAATCCCGGCTGTCGTGGTTCACGATCCGCACCGAATCTGCGATCTCGTCACCGAACATCAGGCGGAGTTCAGCCTCGGTGTTTCCACGGTGGGTGCCGGTAGCGACCAGGACGACGACGTCGTCCAGGGCCACGATTCCGTCCAGCTCCTCGAGGATGGCAGGAATCATCAATTGCCGCGGCTGTGGCCGGGTACCGTCACAGGCCGAGATGGCTACCGACTGCCCGGGGCGAACCCGCTCACGCAACGGCAGGCCGGCCACCGGCTCGCGCAGCGCCATGCGAAGGGCCTTCAGTTGGTCGGCAGCCGCGACACTGTGCATTGGTTCGACAACCGTCGTCACATCCGGGTCTACTGCCAGTCGCAATCCGTTGTCGCCGTACGCCAGTCGCACGTCGGTCATCAAGGCATCTCCCGATCAGAAGCTCTTTGGGCCTGCAGGGGGAAGTAGACGGTGTACGGCTCGTCACGGATTTCGGCGAGCGGGACGAAGCGGATGCCTGTCGGCTGACCCACGGTTCGATAGGTCCCCGTCCGCCACCAACTGTGGTGTCGTTCCTGGTCGGGTGTGAGGAAACTCGTCGGCTCGTCCGGTTCGCCGAACAGGACGGACTCTTGGCTCGTCAGACCGGCAAGGACCACCGGGCCGTCGAGCACCGCGACCGTATCGGGCTGATCCGCCAATGGCACTGTGCTCAGCTCTGACCCCACGGTCAGCCGAATGTGCTGGCTGCTCCAGACCTGCGAGGCGACAATCCAGCTGTTGTCCACAGTCACCGGCACCGGCTTGCCGTCGATCTCGAGCATCGGTGCCCCGACGGCCCATGACGGAACCCGAAGCCTGAGCTCGAACCTCGACGGCCGATGGCAGTGAACGTCGACAACGTAGACGCGGTGGTTCGGCCGCCGCGGCGGTAGCGGTCGTGACAGCAATTCCTGGATTCCGGCGGCACCGTGGAGGGTCTGTCGTTGCCCGAGGACGACCCCTTCCTCGGGGTCGGCCGAGATGGTGACCTGGACACGTCCGCCGAACAGATCGGGCCAGGTCGTGACCGAGTTCAGGTACTGGCTGATCGAGATCCCGGTGCCGTCGACGTACAGCGCGGCCTCGTCGATCGAGGCGTGTGCCTGGAGCAACGTTCCGTGGCAGCACCAGAAGTCCTCGGTCGGCCGGCCCCACTGCTTGCGGCTTCCGGCTGCCAAGGGCAGGAAGTACGCCGGCATGCCGGTATCCGGGTGCTGCTGCGCCCAGATACCGTTGACCAGGTTGCGTTCCCAGTAGTCGGCGTACCGGTGATCGCCGGTCCAGCGGAACAAGACGGCGGCGAGTCGCATCAGGTTGTAGACAAGGCAATGCTCCTGCACCGCGTGGAGACGTGCGGACTGTTCACCCGGCGGCTGCCAGACCTCGCCGCAACTGCTGCCGCCCGTGCAGTAGGTTCCACGCGTTTCCACAGCAGCGTTCCAGAAGGCCTCGACGATGTCGCGCCAGCGCTGCACGCCAGTGACCTCCCACGCCCGCGCGGCGCCCAAGATCTCTGCGATCTGCGTGTTCGCATGCTTGTTGGTCAGCACATCGATACCGGCGAGCAGCGGCTCGAAGAACCGCGGACGGTCGTAGCGCTCGACGAGATCGGCGGCGCGCTGGTCGCCGGTGAACGCGAGGAGGTCCGCCCACACCTCGAGCATCCCACCCGTCTCCTGGTCGAGTACGTCGTCCAACTGTTCGCGCGACAGCTTCCCGGTCCAGTCGTGGAACCAACCGGCGAAGGCCGAAACCACGCCGAGGGCCTCTTCGTTGCCGGCGATCCGGTACTGATCGAGCAATCCCATCAGCGTCTTGTGGACGACGTACTGCGGAGCCCACACCGGCTTGCCCGCGACCAGCCGTTCGAAGTACGCCGGTGGGATGGACGCCGCCCATCGTCCGCCGTTGGCGCGCTGGCACGCGGCGAGCTCAGCGACGATCATGGACGCTCGAGCGGCTACCTCAGGGTCCTGGCGGCCGATCCGGGCCGCTGCGGACAGCCAATGTCCGAGGATGTGGCCACGCAACTCGCAGGTGATCGACTCCCAGCCCCAGTGCCAGTCCTCCGGCCCGTCGGCGGCCGCGGCGCCGATCGTCGTACCCCACGACCCGGAGTAGCTCCACAGGCCGGCCTCCACACGGTACGGCCGCAGCAGGTTGCCGGCGCTGAGACTCCGTAGGTAGCGCGTGTTCAGCCGCCATCGATCCTTCGCCGGTCCGTCCGTCAGCTCCGTCTGCCCGCCCGACCCAACGACCGTTCGCAGCAACCCCGCGTCAGACATCCGCGACATCTCACTCGATCCGCAGGCCGACAGCCAGGCAGTTCGTCACGGCAGGCTCCCTCGCAATCGGCGATAGATGGGATCTTTCTTCCCCTCCAGCGTCGTCCAGTATGACCTATTCTCCACACGACCGCCATGACCCCAGAAAATCATGGGATCAATATCTGCTCGATCAAGCACCGGGTCTCGAGCGAAGTTCCGCGACACGACGGCGGCTGTTGGTCGGCGGCGGCTAGCTCGAGCCGCGTCGCGCCGTGCTGAACCGGCGCTGGTACGCGGCCGGCGAGATCGCCAGCTCGCGAGCGAAGACTCGACGCAGGCTCTCGTAGCTCGGGAAGCCGGCGCGCGCAGCCGCCTGTGTCGCGGTGTGGCCCTGGTCGAGCAACGCCTTGGCCAGGTCGAACCGGATCAGCTCCACGTACCGCGTCGGCGTGGTGGCCAGTTCGTCGTGGAAGAGCCGGGTGAGATGCCGCGGGCTCACGTTGAGGTGCCGAGCGAGTTCGGCGAGTGAGTAGTCGCCGGACGGATCGGCCGTCACCAGATCGACGATCGTACGCAGCGCCGGCGTCTTCGGCGGCGGGCCCTGCAGAGGGACGGAGAACTGCGACTGACCGCCCGAGCGCTGCAGGTACACGACGAGGTGACGGGCCGCGTTCCGGGTCAGCTCGGGCCCGTGGTCCTCCTCGACGAGTGCCAGCGCCAGGTCGATGCCGGCACTCACGCCCGCCGACGTGTACGTCGTACCGTCGCGGACGTAGATCGAGTCGGGCTCGACCGTCGTCGAGGGGTGCCGATCGGCGAGTTCGTGTGCCACCTTCCAGTGCGTCGTGGCCCGCTTGCCGTCGAGCAGTCCGGCCGCGCCCAGGACGAACGCGCCGGTGCAGATCGATCCCACCCGGCCCGCACGTGCAGCCAGTGTGCGGGCCGCCTCGACCACGTCGCGGTCGATCGCGGTTCGGGGGTAGACATCGCCACCGGCGACCAGGAACGTGTCGGCGGCCGGCGCCGCGCCGGTGTCGCCGTCGACATCCATGCGGATGCCGATCGACGAGGTGACGGGCTGACCAGTCGGCGACACCAGTACCACCTGGTACTCGGCGCCCAACCGATTGGCTTCGGCGAACACGTCGGCCGGACCCGCGATATCGAGCAACTTGACGCCGTCGTACACGAGGATCGCCACCTGGTGCGGCCCGGACGACACCTGTGGGGCAGGCGTGTCCGGATGCGGGTGGTTCATGGCCGTACCGAGGCGGCGCGCGAGACGGGGAGTGCGTGACCGTGGAGACCGGGCGAACCGTTCGCCGCAACGACACCGGAAAGTGCAAGGTCCATGACCGAGATCATCGCAGCAGTGCGCATCCCCGAGACACCAGCGGCCGCCGAAGCCGCGCAGTGGGTCCGCGAGCACTCCAGCCCGCTCATCTATCACCACTCCCGGCGGGTGTTCGTCTTCGGGATGCTGCACGCCCGGCTGCTGGGGCTGGAGCCGGATCCGGAGCTGGTCTACCTGTCCGCCCTCTTTCACGACGCCGGCCTGCTCACGCCGTTCTCCGGTACCGAGCAGCGGTTCGAGCTGGACGGCGCGGACCACGCCCGCCGGTTCCTGCTGGAGCGCGGATTCAGCAAGGGCGCGGCGGATGTGGTGTGGACGGCCATCGCGCTGCACACGACGCCGGAGGTGCCCAGCCGGATGGGGCCGGAGATCGCTGTCACGACGTACGGCGTGATGACCGACGCGATCGGCTTTGGTCTCGACCAGCTGGAACCGGCGGACGTGGCGGCGGTGACGGCGGCCGATCCGCGCGGGGATTTCAAGCAGGAGTTCCTGCAGACGTTCGTCGACGCGCTGAAGGACCGGCCGGACACCACCTTCGGCACGATGAACGCCGACGTACTGGCGGAATTCGTACCGGGCTTCCGTCGGCTCAGCGTGGTCGACCGCGTCCGGTCAGCCCCCTGGCCGACCTGACCCGCCAGGCGCCTACCTCAAACCCACCGGCCGTAGGGCCACCCAAACAATCGGAGGAATCGTGACGAACACGCAGCGGGTCAGCATCGACAAGCAGCACCCGACCGCCTACAAAGCCCTCATCGCATTGTCCGTGGAGGCGGAGAACAACGCCGCCGCGGCCGGCCTCGACCCGCTCCTGGTCGAGCTGGTGAGGATCCGCGCTTCCCAGATCAACGGCTGCGCGTTCTGCCTGCGCATGCACACCGGTGATGCCCGGAAGAAGGGCGAAAATCCCGACCGGATCGCCGTGCTGCCCGCCTGGGAGGAGACCGGCTACTTCTCCGAGACCGACCGCGCCGCCCTGCGCCTGACCGAAGCGATCACCCTCGTGTCGGACGGGCACGTCAGCGACGCCGACTACGACGCCGCCGCGGCCGCCCTCACCCCGGTCCAGATCTCGGCCGTCGCCTGGCTGGTCACAGTGATCAACGCCTTCAACCGCGTCGCCATCACCAGTCGGTACCCTGTCGCCGGCTGACCGCGAGGGCATCGCGGCCGTCGCCAGGCGCCAGCAGGCTGGTCGCCTTCGCGATGGCCTCACCGGAACCACCGAAAGTAGACCGTAAGGGTCGTCGCCAAGTCATCAGCCATGCTTGGCTGGTGTGTGGTCGTTCGTGAGTGGACGAGAGGAGGAGGGGATCACCGGTTGGTGGCCCTGACAGCTGATGAGCAGTGCGCGGGTGGTAATCGTGGGTGCGGGGTTTGCGGGGTATCACGCGGCGCGAGGGTTGCAGCGGGTCGCGCCTGAGGCCGAGATCGTGCTGATCAATCCGACCGACTACTTCCTGTACCTGCCGTTGCTGCCTGAGGTCGCGGCCGGGGTGCTGGAACCGCGGCGGATCTGCGTGTCGCTGCCGGAGCGGCTACCGAAGGTGAAGCTCAAACTCGGCATGGTCACGGCAATCGACATCAACGGCCACGGCGTCGAATGGGTCGACCCCGAAGGGCGACGCAGTACGGCGGAGTTCGACCGGCTGGTGCTGGCGTCGGGCAGCGTGAACAAGCTGCTGCCGATTCCCGGCGTCGCCGAGTACGCACACGGTTTCCGGAGCATCTCCGAGGCGCTGTTCCTGCGCGACCACATCACCCGTCAGCTGGAACTCGCGGCGGCGACCAACGACCGTGACGAACGCGACGCGCGATGCACTTTCGTCGTGGTCGGAGCCGGATACACCGGCACCGAGGTCGCCGCCCAAGGCCAGCTGTTCACCCGCCGGCTGCTCAAGCAACTACCCGCACTGCGCAACCAGCGGGTGCGCTGGGTGCTGGCCGACCTCGCGGACCGACTCCTGCCGGGACTCCACCCGCGGATGTCAGCAACCGCCGAGCGCGTACTACGCAAGCGCGGCGTCGACGTCCGCACCGGCGAGTCCGTCGAGTACGCCGCGCCGGACTGCCTGCGGATGACCAAGGGCGAGGAGATCCCCACCCGATCGCTCATCTGGTGTGTCGGGGTACGGCCGGACCCGTTGGTCGACGGGCTCTCACTGCCCATCGATCGCGGCCGGCTCCGGGTTCACGAGACGCTCGTCGTAGAGGGCCGCTCGCACGTGTTCGCCGTCGGGGACTGCGCCGCCGTCCCCGACGTCACCCGGCCCGGGTCGGTCACCGGGATGACCGCGCAGCACGCCCAGCGCCAGGGCAAGCTGGTCGCCCGCAACGTCGCCGCCTCGCTGGCAGGCGCCGACCTCGAGCCGTACAAGCACCACGATCTCGGCTTCCTGGTCGATCTCGGCGGATGGCAGTCGGCCGCCAACCCGCTCGGGGTCCCGCTGTCCGGGCTCCCCGCCAAAGCGGTCACGCGCGGATACCACCTGCTCTCGCTGCCGGGGAACCGCACCCGGACCGCGACAGACTGGGCGATCAACACCGTCATGCCGCCGCAAGCGGTGCAGTTCGGCCTGATCGGCGCCGACCAGGTACGCCTCGACTGCACCGCCCCCAGCTGACGGTCCGGGATCGGTCCAGCACGGTGTGGCAATACGCCGATCGGCGCGCTGAAGAGTTCAGTCACCCAGCCTTCATTCGACGACGAGGTAGATGCTGACGGCAACTGATGGTCCCGTGACCTGGCGCGGGTTCCTTAACTAGCAAGGAGTTGAACTCCTCGCCACATTTCCAATCTATAGCGCACGGGGGGACTTGCCGCAAGCCCCGGGTCGTGCTGGAGAATCCTCGGCCTTGGCCGGAACCCGCCGGAACTGCGAGGGATGCGCAGGGCCGCGGAACAGCCGGCCGGAAGGCAACTTCGACCCAGGGGATTCATGTTTGACGTGATCATTGCCGGCGGCGGACCGACCGGCATCATGCTGGCGAGCGAACTGCGATTGCACGGCATCGGTGTGCTCGTGCTCGAACGGCTGGCGGAGCCGACCAAGGAGATCCGCGCGCTCGGCCTGCACGTCCGCAGTCTCGAGGTGCTGGACCAGCGCGGCCTGCTGGACCGGTTCTTCGAGCTGGGCCAGCAGTACCCGGTCGGCAACCACTTCGCCGGCATCACCAAGCCGCAGCCGGTGCGCCTCGACACGCCCTATCCGTTCACTCTCGCCATCAAGCAGCCGGTCGTCGAGCGGCTGCTGATCGAGCACGCCGCCGAGGTCGGTGTCGAGATCCGGCGCGGCTGTGAGCTGGTCGGGCTGAGCCAGGACGACGAGGGAGTGACAGCCGAGCTGTCAGACGGCACGCAGGAACGGTCGCGCTACCTCGTCGGCTGCGACGGCGGCCGCAGCACCGTGCGCAAGCTGCTCGGCATCGACTTCCCCGGCGAGCCGCCGCACACCCAATGGCTGACGGGCGAGATGAAGGTGACCGCTCCGCTGGAAGAAGTGGTTGCCGTGGTCACCGAAATCCGCAAGACCGATCTGCGGTTCGGCGTCGGGCCGTCCGACGGAGATCTGTATCGCGTCGTCGTACCGGCCGCCACCGTGGCCGAGGACCGGACGGTTCCGCCCACCATGGACGAGCTGAAGCAACAGCTGCAGGCGTTCGCCGGCACCGACTTCGGCGTGCACTCGCCGACCTGGCTGTCCCGTTTCGCCGACGCGACCAGGCTGGCCGAGCGGTACCGAGACGGCCGCGTGCTGCTGGCCGGCGATGCGGCGCACATCCACCCGCCACTCGGCGGCCAGGGCCTCGGCCTCGGGATGCAGGACGCCTTCAACCTCGGCTGGAAATTGGCCGCCCAGATCAAGGGCTGGGCGCCGGAGGGACTGCTGGACAGCTACGAGACCGAACGGCGCCCGGTGGCGGCCGCCGTACTGGACAACACCCGCGCGCAGAGCGAGCTGATGTCCATCGAGCCAGGTCCGCAGGCGGCGCGCCGGCTGGTGTCGGAGCTGATGGAGTTCCCGGAGGTGCAGACCTATCTGATCGAGAAGATCACCGGGCTCGGGATCCGCTACGACTTCGGCGAGGGCCATCACCTGCTCGGCCGACGGATGCGGGACGTCAACCTGAAGAGCGGCCGGCTCTACGAGCGAATGCGTACGGGCCGCGGGCTGCTGCTCGACCAGACCGGCCGGCTGTCGGTTGCGGGCTGGGAGGACCGGGTCGACCACGTGGTCGACGCCAGCGAGGACCTGGACGTCCCCGCCGTACTCCTGCGCCCGGACGGCCACGTCGCCTGGGCCGGCGAAGAGCAGCAGGATCTGCTTCCCCACCTGCGCACCTGGTTCGGCTGATCACTCAGCAGAAGAGGGCGCAGGACAGCCGACTTCGCGTGCAGCCGCGATGAGCTCACCCGCCGTTGACAGGGCCGCTGACGCGAATTACGGTCATTGCCGTTATCAGCCGGCAGCTAGGGGCGATCATGCACAGAAGACAATTCCTGGGTCTTGCAGCCGGTGCCGGTGCGGCGGTTTCGCTGCCGAGTGTGCGGGCGGTCGCGGCCGGCGGCTGCAGCCCCACCCCGCTCGGCCCGGGCATCATCTCGGCCCCGCTGGTCGGAGCCACCCTCGACGGCGACGACCTGTATCTGGTGACGCGAGGGCTGCAGCCCGCCGTGATCGGCCGGTTCGATCTCGCCTCGCGCACCATCGTGGCGCACCAGACGCTGTCGACCGGCACCGGCGGCTGGGGAGCGACCGTCTCCGGCGGCAAGGTGTACGTCGGGATGTACCCGGTCGCCGACATCCACGAGTACGACCCGGCCACCACCCCGGCTCCTGCTGAGCTACCGCCGGCCGTGTGAGCGATCTGGGCGGCGTGGCGGCGGCTCAGCTGGAAGGGCGGGTGGCGGGTCTAGGGTGAAGTGGTGGAGTTGCACCTGAACCTGGTGGGGCAACGGGAGTTGGCGGGGCAGATCTACCGGCAGATCCGTGATCGGATCCTGGCGAATGAGCTGCGCGCCGGAGCGACGGTGCCGTCGACGCGCGAGCTGTCCGGCCGGCTCGGCGTGTCACGCAATACCGTCGCCGTGGCGTACGACCGTCTGGTTGCCGAGGGCTTCCTCACCAGCCGAACAGGCGTCGGTACGACCGTCAACGGCGTACCACCATCGGCGCGGGCGGCTGCCGACCCTCCCAGTGCGCCGTTGCGGGCTCGGGCGGCGTGGGACCTGATTCCCGAGTTCGACGACCTGTCGGCCGCCGCGCCGGCCTACGACTTCCGAGCCGGTATTCCGGACGCGGGCGCGTTCCCGTACGCCGCCTGGCGCCGCCTCGTCTCCGACGAACTACGCCCGCGCGCGGTCGGTCGTGGCGCTCATATCACTCCGGCCGGACTGCTGCCCCTCCGGGAAGCACTCGCCCGACATGTCGCGGTGTCCCGGGGCGTGCGCGCACGGGTCGAAGACCTGATCGTCACCAGCGGTATCCAGCAGGCAGCCGACCTGACGGCGAAGGTACTGCTCGAACCCGGCGATACCGTAGCGGTGGAGGATCCGGGGTACGACCCGCCGCGGCTGCTCTTCGAAGCCGCCGGCGCCCGAGTGGTTGGCGTCCCAGTGGACGGCGAAGGCCTGGTCGTCGATGCGCTGCCCGACGACGCACGGTTGGTCTACGTGACACCGTCGCATCAGTTTCCGCTGG
Organism: Kribbella sp. VKM Ac-2566; assembly: GCF_004366005.1. Taxonomy (NCBI): domain Bacteria; kingdom Bacillati; phylum Actinomycetota; class Actinomycetes; order Propionibacteriales; family Kribbellaceae; genus Kribbella; species Kribbella sp. VKM Ac-2566. The sequence continues at coordinate 1,262,908 of NZ_SODT01000008.1, forward strand.
GCATGGCGATGTCACCGACGCGGCGAACGGCCCTGCTGCATTGGGCCGAACGAGTCGGAGCTGTGATCGTCGAGGACGACTACGACAGCGAGTTCCGGTACGCCGGGCGGCCGCTCGAGCCGCTGCACAGTCTCGATCCGAACGGCCGCGTGATCTACGCCGCCTCCTTCTCGAAGGTGCTGCTGCCGACGCTGCGGCTGGGGTTCTTGGTTGTTCCACCGACGCTGGGTGCTGCGTTCCGCAAGGCCAAGCAGCTGACCGATTGGCACACGGCGGTTCCACTGCAGTCGGCGCTCGCGCGCTTCGTCGACGACGGCTCCCTGGCGCGGCACATTCGGCGGATGCGGCGCCTGTACGCCGAACGTCATCACACCATCAGGGAAACGCTGTGGCGCGAGTTCGACGGGCTGTTGGAACCGGTGCCGGCGATGGCCGGCCTTCATCTCTCGGCCACGATCGCCGCCGGCGGCCCGATGGACAGGGGCGTCGTCGCGCGTGCCAAAGACGCCGGGGTCGCGATCGACTCGCTGTCGAGGTTCGCGATCACGGAACGCCGCAATGGTCTGCTGATCGGGTACGGCGGGATCCCGGTCAACCACATCGCCGACGGCCTGCGGCTGCTGCGGCAATGTCTGCCGGTGCCGTGACCTTTTCGCGACCGGTCCAGGTCGATCGGTGCGGTTCTGGCCCGTGGCAGGGCGTGCCCGGCTGACTAGCGTGCTGACCGACAGTCCTCCGGGCTACCGATCGGCAGGTCAGGCATCATGCAGTTCACGATCAAGCACCTCGTCGGCGTCGCTGTCGTCGCCGCAACTGCCGCGGCACCACTGGCGCCCGCGGCCGCCGGCCACAGTGACCGGCGCTGCGCGCAGCGGTTCGACGCCGTCCAGCGGCAGGACATGGAATCGTTCCGCGACTTCAAGGCCGACGAGTGGCGGGCGGTGCACGACACAGAGGCGATCAGCATCGACCCGAGCGGCAAAGCGGCGTACGGCATCGAGCAGATCATGGCCGGCGCGAAGACCCACTTCGAGCGCAAGTGGGCGATCTGGTCGTGGACCGAGCTGTCGCGGCGGGTCGACGGCTGCCGTACGGCGGTGATCGTCTACGACGCGACGTACGACATCCCGTCCATTGACTACCACCAGCGGGCGCTGACCACGGTCACCTACACGTACAAGCACGGTCACTGGCTGGGCGTCCTGGACCAGGGCACCTACCTGGACGCCCCAAGCTGACACCCTCCCCCGCGGGCCGGGCCACCACCTCCCGAAGTGGCCCGGCCCGCGACCTCGGCATCGGGCGTGGTCCACGTACCGACGGTCTACCTGCATCGCGGTCATCGTCGGCGGCTAGTGAGAAAGGCCCGGAGATGGTTGCGTCGGATGGCTCATCAGGTCGGCAAGCCGGACGGTGGTTCGGCATCCTCGGCCCGGTCGAGGTAGTGATGGACGGGCGACCTGTCGAGTTGCCGTCGCATCGGCCGCGGGTGCTGCTGGCAGCACTCCTCCTGCGACCGAACCGCACGATACCGGTCGGTCAACTGATCGATCTGCTGTGGCGGGACGACGAGCTTCCCAGCCGGCCACGCAGCGCACTACAGGTCTATGTGTCACGGCTGCGCGCCGCCCTCGGTGACGTCGACCGGAGATTGATCAGCACCGACGGGACCGGCTACTGCATCCACTTGGACGTCGAGCAGCTTGACCTGACGGAATTCCGCCGACTCGTCGAACAGGCTGAGACAGAGTCCTCCGCCGAGATCAGGGCAGCCCTGCTGGCGGAAGCCTGTGAAGTTTGGCGCGGTGAGCCGCTGGCTGATCTCGACACCCAAGCGTTGACGCGGAACGGGGTTCCCAGGCTGCTGGAAGAACGGCTGCACGCCGTCGAACTCCACCTGGAGGCTCAGATGGAACTCGGACAAAGCGCGGCGGTAATTCCGCGACTACTGGAACTCGTGGGACGGCATCCCACCCGGGAGCATCTCTGGGCGATGCTGATGCGTGCACAGCACGCTGTCGGTCGACCGGCGGACGCGTTCGCGACGTACAGCGACGTCTCGCGGCGCCTGGCCGACCTGCTCGGGGCCGGCCCCGGGCCCGAGTTGCGAGAGCTGCATCAAGCCTTGCTGGCCGTGACCGAGCCGGGTAGCACCGTCATCCCACAACAGCTCCCTATCGGACTCCGAGCGTTCACCGGCCGGACCGCTGAGCTCCGAAACCTCGACGAGATGCTGCACGACGATCGCCGGTCCGGCGTAGTGCTGCTCATCGGCCCAGCGGGAATCGGCAAGACAGCCTTGGCGGTCCAATGGGCCCGGCGCATCGCTGACCGATTCCCCGACGGCGTCCTGTATGTCGATCTGAAGGGCTTCGCGCCCTCGGCAGAGCCGGCCGAACCGGCGGACGTGCTGAACCAGTTCCTCGTTGCCTTGGGGCTTTCGCCCGACCAACTCGCAGTCGGGGACCAAGCGACGTTGTTCCGCAGCGTTCTCGCTGATCGTTCGGTGCTGGTCGTGCTCGACAACGCCCGGTCCGCGGACCAGGTCCGGCCGCTGCTGGCCACCGGTCCGAACTGCCTCACTTTGGTCACCAGCCGCAGCGAACTGGTCAGCCTCGTCGCAGCGGAGCAGGCCCGTCCGGTCCGGTTGGATCTGTTGACGCCGGCCGATGCCAGGCAGCTACTGGCGGCGCGAGTCGGGTCGGATCGCCTGAGTCAGGACGCAGCCGCGATCGACGAACTGATCACGCGGTGCGCCGGTCTTCCCCTGGCGCTCACCCTGGTCGCCGCCCAACTCGAGCTCCGGCCGACCTGGTCCCTCGACAAGGTGGTGTCCTCGCTGCGGGACGCTCCGCTCGACGCGCTGACCTGTGACGACAGCGAGGATCCGCGCACGATCTTCTCGTGGTCCTACCGCCACTTCCAGCCCAATGCAGCGCGCATGTTCCGCGTTCTCCGGGTGCCGGCGGCCGGCGGCGCCCCCGCCGTCAGCGATCCGACGACCATAACCCGGGGCCGGGTTGGTATCGAACTGTCCGCAACGCCGGCCGGCCGCCGTTCCACTCACGGGTACGGGTGACCTTGTCCGGTTGCAATCAGGGTACGAAGGCTGTCACTCATCAGGTGCTGCCACGCCGTGGAGCACTGCTCGTAACACTCCAGGTCGGACTGGAGCCCGATGTGGGTCAGCGTGACGACCGAACCTCCATCCTCGGCCGCGACGTCGAAGACGATGCGCGTGCCGATCCACTCGCGCTGGTCGTCGAGGCCCTCGATCCGAGCATCCAGCACGTCCCACACGACCTGCTTGCCAGGGACAACATCGGCCAGCCGGATGCGACACCAGTGCACACCGGCTACCTCGAAGGTGAACTCGTCACCCCGGCTGTTGGTGCTGCCCTCGATACTGCGGGACCACCATCCGCGCGCGTCGAGGATGGCCTCGACGACCACGTCGGGTGCGGCGTCGGTCATGAATCCCGTGGAGAATCTTCCCGACCTGCCCAGATCGCGCTCGGCGGCGGTGCGGGCAGTGCCTTCCGCGTTCGGTTGTCCCTGTCCCGTGGCGACCAGGCCGTACAGGCTTTCGCCGATATAGAAGTTCCACCCCTGGCTGCACGCGTCGTAGCACTCGTACTCCGGGACGAGTCCGTGATGGGTGAACCTGAGTTCGGTGCCGTCCTGCACCTCGGTGATCACGAAGCTGACCGTCGTACCGACCCATTCGGTCTTGTCCGCCACGAAGTTGAAGGAGTTCTCCACAACAAGCCACTCGACCAGCTTGTCGGGAACGACCTGGGTCACCCGAAGACGACAGAAATGGACATCCTGGTAGCGGTGACGGAACTCGTCGCCCACCTTGGCGGTGTCGCCCTGGATGCCTTCGGACCACCAGGACCGTGGATCCAGAACGGCGGCGAACACCTCCCTGGGTGTCTTGGCGATGATGAGGCTGGTCGTGTAGCTGTTGCCGACGGTCATGACGTTGTTCATTCCCTGCTCCCTGCAGTCAGGTGCTTTTCTTCTGCGGATGCCCGGTGCGCTCCGGTGCCTCAACACTCGCCGAATAACTGGGGTCAGGGCCAACACCTGTTGTCCGCCGATTGACAACAGAATGTGCGTTAATGGTGCGGTGGACGACCTGGATATCCGGCTGCTGCGCTACTTCGTCGCGGTGGCTGAGGAGCTCCATTTCGGCCGCGCCGCGCAGCGACTGTTCATCGCGCAACAGGCACTGAGCCGCGACATCCGCCGGCTGGAAGACCGTTTGGGTGTCAGGCTGCTGGATCGGACCACTCGCCAGGTCGAGCTGACGCCGTCCGGCCAGAAGTTCCTGGCCCGTACTCGGGAGTTGCTGAAGCTGCACGACCAGGTCGTGCGAGAACTCCGCGGCGAGGCTCCGTCCTTGACGGTGGACGTGGTCGGCCCCGGCCTCAGTCCTGCCCTCGTGCTCGCCGCCGCACGGCTGCATGCGCCCGATCTGGAGTTCTTCGCCCGCTTCCATACCGGTGGTGAGGACGCGATACCGCTGCTCCTGGCGGAGCGACTCGACGTTACCTTCGGTCGGGTACCCGGTACGGCGGATGGTCTGCGGCAACGCCTCGTACGGTACGAACCGCTGGCCGTGTTACTACCTCACCTGCATCCACTGGCCGAGCTCGCCGTCGTACCGCTGGAGTCCTTGCGTGGTACTGCACTGTGTTCGCGGGCGGGGAATCACGCAACGCCGGGCTGGGAGCACGCCGTACGGCAACTCCTGGCGTCGATCGGGGTCGATCCCGCCGGCGCACATCCGCACGTCGAGGGGAACGACGAACTCGCGCAGCACATCCGGAACCGGAATGCGCCGATCTTGACGATGAGTACGCAACGGCCCGTTGCCGGTGCTGTACTACGTCCACTCGTGGACCCCGTTGCCCTGTATCCGTGGACGATGATCTGGCGGGCCGATCTCCGCCACCCCGGCCTCGACGCCCTCCACCGAGCAGTCGACGAGCTGTCGAGTACTGACTGGTTGGCAGTTCCAGACGGAGCATGGCTGCCTGAGCCCGAAGCCACCGCACGCTGACCAGTCCCCATAAACACACGCGGCTTTCATTTCGCTTTCATCAAAGCCAGCCCCAATTCGACCGCTGTAGAAAGGATCACGGCCGCCACGCGTAATTCTTTCCCTCGCGCTACTTGTAGGCGACTGCTGCGCTTGCGGGACCTGTGAGGGGCAGGACCTCGACGTTGCGGAAGCCTGCCTCGCGGCACCATCCGGCGAAATCGGCGCCGGTGAAGTCGAACGCGTCACCGAACTCGATCAGCATGTTGAGCGACATCATCAGTCCGAATGAGTTCTCGCGCCGGGCGTCGTCGATCAGGTTCTCGATGACTATGTAGGCGCCGCCGTCGGGGAGCGCCTCGTAGGCCGCCCGGACCAGGCGCTGTTTCCGTTCCAGGTTCCAGTCGTGGAGGATCATGCCCATCGTTATCACGTCCGCTTGCGGAAGCGGGTCGGCGAAGAAGTCACCGGAGGCGATGCTGATGCGGTCGTCCAGTCCCGCTGCGGCGACTGCCCGCTCGGCGATCGGGGCTACGACGGGCAGGTCGAAGGTCGTCAAGCGCAGGTGTGGGTGGTGGCCGGCGAGCACGGCGCACAGCTGTCCGGTTGCGCCGCCTATGTCGCAGACAGTCTTGTAGCGTGAAAAGTCGAACGTCTCGGCGAGCGCTTCGAAGTTGCCGAGCGACAAGCCCGTCATCCCCTGCATGAACTGCTCGAGTCGCGCCGGGTCGCCGTAGAGCTCCTCGAACATCTGCTTGCCCGTGTGCTTCACCTCGTTCTGTGGCTTGCCCGATTTGAGCGCCTCTGTCAGGTCGCCCCAGAAGCCGTAGAGCCGTGCATTCGACATCTCGAGGATGCCGCCTATGTACGTGGGGCTCCGCTTGTCGAGGAAGGCCGCGGTTTCCGCGGTGTTGCAGTAACGGCCTTCACTTCCTTCGCCGTCGCGTTCGAGGAACCCGAGCGCGACGAGCGCGTCGAGGAAGTCGAGAATCCCACGCGGATGAAGGCCAAGCGCGTCGCGGATCGCCTCGGCGGTCATCGAGTCGTCGCCGAGCTCTGTGAAGAGTTCGAGCTCGACGGCCGAGAGGAGCGTCTTCGAGGGCCAGAACCCCATGCCCACCTGCATTATGTGAGCGGGGTCGAGTTGCGTCTGCGCCATAGATTTCTCCGTTACTGGTCAGCGAGCAGCAGGCGGGCCCGCAGGAGCGGTGGAGACAGCTGACCGAATCCGCGGACGTCTGGTGTCTGGACCAGAGCGCCGGACCTGTCATCGGTCAGCTCTTTGCGCGGCAGGCTTCGCCTTGGATTCGGGTGACGAAGTGGTCGGTCTCGAAGTGTTGGCTGAGGTAGGTGAAGCCGGTTGCACCTTCGTAACGGCCGGTGCCGCCGGTGAACTCCTGGGTGCCGCCGGCGTGGCCGAGGCCGGTGGTGGTGTTGACGTTGCCGATGCTGGTCTCGAGGGCCGTCAGCGTCGCCCCGTCCTTGAAGGTGTACGTGATCGTGCCGCTGACTGCGCGATAGCCGGGTGATGTCGACGGTGGATCGGCACGGGAGCCGAGCACGAACACGGTCTTCGCGTCGAAGCCGTGTTTACCGCGGGCGGTGCCGATGACGCAGGCCTGGGCCGGGGGCGGGCAGCCCTCCGTGACGACCTTGTCGTAGATCGTCGCGTCGATCTGCTCGCATCGGGGCGAGGCGTTGGCCATGGATGTGCCGACGACGGCGCAGGCAGAGGCGATCGCGAATGCGGCGATGCGCAGGGATTTCATCGGGCCTCCTGGTGATGGGTGTCCGCGGCAGCTTAGGAACGGCGCCGACCCGGTGGCACGGCCGGTTCGAGCTGTTCTGCGCCAGTCCAATCTCGATCAGATAACGCGGCGCAGCGCGGCAAGTCCGTCGGGGATCCGTTCGGACGCGATGGCGCCGTACCCGAAGACGAAGCCGTTCGGACCGGAGCGGTCGATCCCCCAGCGCGAGATCGTGCCAACGCTCACGCCCGCCGCAAGAGCGCGCGCGGCGAGGATCGTGTCATCCGGTTGTCCGGGCGCGAGCAGCGCGGCCATATGCGTTCCGCCGATGGACTCGATCGGCTCGAGGATGCCGGCGAAGTGCTCGCGCAGAGTGCCGATCAGCAAGTGATGCCGGCGCTCGTACGCGCGCCGCATCCGCCGGATGTGGCGAGCCAGGCCGCCCTCCTCGATGAAGGCTGCGAGCGCGGCCTGCAGGTGGCCGGCAGTGCCGTAGTCGGCGACGAGCTTCGCGCGGCGTGCGGCTTCACCCAACGTCGCCGGAACGCCGAGAAACCCGACCCGCAAGGCCGGCAGCAGCGTCTTGGAGAACGACCCGACGTACAGGACGCGGCCCTCACTGTCGGTCGCCTGCAGCGGCGTGAGCGGACGTCCGGTGAAGCGAAACTCCGAGTCGTAGTCGTCCTCGACGATCGCCGCGTCGTGCCGGGCGGCCCAGGCGAGTAGCGCGGTACGGCGCGACTCGGACATCGGCATGCCGAGCGGAAACTGGTGCGACGGCGTCACGTAGACCATCCGTGCCTCGGCCGGGAGTTGGTCGACAACCAGCCCCTCATTGTCGACGGGCACCCCGACGACGCGGGCTCCGTGCGCGAGGAATCCTCGGTACGCCGGCAGGTAACCGGGATCCTCGACTGCCACCGTGTCGCCCGGTTCGAGCAGAATGCGCGCGGCGATGTCGAACGCCTGCTGCGCACCCGTCGTAATCACGAGCTGCTCAGGCGCGATCCGGACGCCACGACTCACCACCAGATGCCGCGCGAGCACATCACGCAGGCGGGCCGAGCCCGCCGGGTCGGCGTAGTTGACCTCGGTACGCATGCGCAGCTGGTCGTTGAGCAGCGCCCGCCACCGTGCGAACGGGAACTGGGTGCGCCCGGGGATGCCGGGACCGAAGTCGAATTCAGGTTCCGATCTGGCGAGATCCGGAACTGCGAGCTGCTCGGCGGCCCAGATCGGGCGCGGCCGCAGCGGGGACGCGGCCGGTGCGGCCGAAGCGTGGCTACGTCGATCGATGACGATCGTTCCGATTCCGGCGCGCGAGCGGATCAGCCCGTGCGCGGCGAGCCGCTCGTACGCCGCGACCACCGTCGCCCGCGACACCGACAACCGGGCGGCGAGGTCACGCGAGGACGGCAGCACCGTTCCTGCGGGCAAAGCGTCGGTGCTGATTCGCTCGTACAGCTGTGCGTAGATCTGCTCGACCAGCCCGCCCTCCTCGCCCAGGTGCAGATGGAGATCCATCCCGGCATTCTCGCCAACGGACCGCCTCAGGGCGAAGTCCTGTACGCCGAGGCCGTCACGGCCCCGCGGCCGGAGTTTCTCCGCCTTGGGCCGAGGTCGCTCGGGTCGGCTGGGGTCAGCTGGTTGTCTTTCGCTGTGCCGCCTCCGCGGTGGCGCGGTCGGGATAGCCCGGGTGCCGGGGATCGATCAGGTCGTCGTACGTCGACGTACGCGAGACGAAGTCGGCCACGAAGGGGCAGATGGCAGTCACGGTGCCTTCGCGCGTACGGATCTCGTCGAACACTCGCCGGATCATCGCGCTCGCCACGCCCTGGTGTTGATGACCAGCTTCGACTTCGGTGTGCCGGAGGGCGTAGCGGTTGGGCCTCAGGCGGGTGTAGTAGAGCCAGCCGACCAGGTGTTCGTCGCGGTGGAGTTCGAAGCGACCTTGCTCGGTGTTGTCGATCAGCTCTTCCTCGCTCATCGGCCCCTCACTTTCATCGTGGTTCCTCATTGTGTACGGCGTCTGGGTTGCGGGCGGCGAGAACAGTGATCACAGTTGCCCCGAGGGCAAGGACGCCGTACCCCAGGGCGATCTGCGGCGGTGGGAACGTCTTCGAGAGTTGGCCGGAGATCAGGCTCGGAAAGGCGGCGGAGCTGTAGCAGATGAGGTAGATGACGCTGAAGATCGCAGCGCGGTCGGCCACGGTGCTGCCGTGCAGCAGTCCGCGGGTGGCAGCACTGATCGCGATGCCTTGCCCTGCACCGGTGACCACGGTAGCGGCGAAGACAAGGCGCAGCGCCCTGGGGTTGCGAACCGGGCGGATCGCGGGGGCAACGTTGTGCATTGACGCGTGCCTCTCTCCTGTCTCGAACACCACCAACTCGTCCATGTGTGAGTGTCGATCCGTCGCGGCGTCTTACGGAGCACGAGAACCATTCGAGCGAGGCGCGCACCCCAAAGTGGACCAAATCGTCCTCACCGGCAGGAGATGGCGGTGCCGGGCGGTGCCGGCCTGGCGGTTTGATCGATCGAAGGTCGGTGGATCGGATCGCTTCGCCGACCGGTTCCGTATCGTCGTCGAGTATGGGCGAAGAATCGGCCGGTGGTCTCCGGACCTCCGGCCTGGACCTGCACGTAGGTCAGCTCGGGCGCAATCGGCGAGCGGAGCTCATGGATGCCTTCCGGGAGGCGATCCGCACGGGACGTCTGGCGCCGGGGACCCGGGTGCCCTCGAGCCGGGTGCTGGCAGACGATCTCGGGATGGGCCGGAACACCGTCGTACGGGCCTACTCGGAGCTGATCAACGAGGGCTGGCTGCTGGCCCGGCACGGTTCCGGCACCGAAGTGGCACAGCGGGCGACGGAGCAACCGACCGAACGGCAACCACAGCGGCCGACGGCCGCACGGCCGCCGCTGATGCACGATCTGCGGCCAGGCTGGCCGGACCTGTCGTCGTTTCCGCGCCAGGAGTGGGTTCGGGCGGTGAAGCGGACGGTGACCACGGCGCCGTGCGAAGCCTTCGGGTACGCCGACCCACACGGCCACGGCGAACTGCGTGACGCCATCGCCCGGTATCTGGCTCGGGCGCGGGGACTGCGTGCGCGAGCCGACAACATCGTGGTGTGCAGCGGAGCGGCCGAAGGCTTGCGGCTCGTTGCCGCGGTGCTGGCGAAGGCCGGCGTGACGACTGTTGCGGTCGAGGAGTTCGGCCTGCAGACCCAGCGCGAGACACTGCTGCTGACCGGTCTCGACGCCGTCCCGATCTCAGTGGACGCGGACGGCGCCGACGTGTCCACGCTCGACGACGCGCCCATCCCGGGAGCGGTTCTGCTCACGCCGTCGCACCAGTTCCCCTTGGGCGTGGCCCTGCAGTCCGACCGGCGGGCCGCGGTCGTGGACTGGGCACGGCGCCGGGACGCGCTGATCATCGAGGACGACTACGACGGGGAGTTCCGCTACGACCGATCTCCGGTGGGCGCGTTGCAGGGGCTGGATCACGACCGCGTGATCTACCTCGGAACCGCGAGCAAGTCGCTGGCGCCCGGCCTGCGCCTCGGGTGGCTTGTCGTCCCCGATCACCTGGTCGAGTCGACTCTCGCGGAGAAGGGGTGGGCGGAGGAGACCGTCGGATTCGTCAACCAGCTGGCGATGACCGATTTCGTCGAGTCGGGGGCGTACGACCGGCACATTCGCGCGATGCGTTCGCAGTACAGCCGCCGGCGGCGGCAACTGGTCGACGCGATCAGCCGGCACGCGCCGTGGGTACGGGTGACCGGGATGGCCGCCGGACTGCACATCGTTGTCGAACACCCCCGCCGGACCGGCGCCGAGCTCGTGTGCCGCGCCGCCGAGGAACAACTGACGATCGAACCGCTCGACGCCTTCCGGCACCCTGGATCCCGCTCGGATCGTGACGGCGTGGCCATCGGATTCGCCACACCGTCGGCCAGCGCCTGGTCGGGCGCCCTGGACGCACTGGTCCGCACTCTGCGATGAACCCCTGAGTGGTCCCCGTTCGCACGGCCCAAGTGGACCCAGATTCCAAGTCGTCAGCGGGTTAGCGTCAACCAATTGGACTACCGGTCCAGAGAAGTTGCCGGGACCTCGATCGGCAACCTGCGGAAAGGGTGCCGGATGAAGGCGATTGTGGTGGCCGATCAGGCCGCGGGAACGGCCGGGATGCGGCTGACCGAACGACCTGTGCCTGAGCCGGCGGGGAACGACGTACTGGTCGAGATTCACGCGTCGGGCTTCACTCCGGGAGAGCTTGACTGGGACACGACCTGGACCGACCGTCTCGGTCGTGACCGGACACCGTCGGTTCCCGGGCACGAACTGGCCGGAGTGGTCTGCGCTCTCGGCTACGGCACGAGGGGGCTGTCGGTCGGCCAGCGGGTTTTCGGCCTCGCTGACTGGACCCGCGACGGCACCCTGGCGGAGTACGCCGCCGTCGAGGCGCGCAACCTCTCGCCGCTGCCGGGCGATGTCGACTTCACAGTGGGTGCCAGCCTGCCGATCTCAGGTCTGACCGCATGGCAGGGACTGTTCGTGCACGGTCGCCTCCAGGTGGGACAGAGCGTTCTGGTGCACGGCGCTGCCGGTGGAGTCGGCTCGATGGTGACGCAACTCGCGCGGGCGGCCGGTGCCTATGTCATCGGCACCGGACGAGCCGGCGACCGCCAGGCCGCAGTCGACCTCGGCGCCCACGAGTTCGTCGACCTCGAGGATGACTCGCTGGCAGATGTCGGTGCGGTCGACCTGGTGTTCGACATCTTCGGCGGCGAGATCCAGAAGCGGTCGTCGGACCTGATTCGCGCCGGCGGAACGCTGGTGACCATTGCCGGTCCGCCAGAGGCTCGACCCGCCGACGGTCTGGCGATCGACTTCGTCGTCGAGGCGGACCGCGGTCAGCTGAGTGAGATCGCCCAGCGGGTGCGGGACGGGCGACTGCGGACGCTGATCGGGAACGTCGCGAGTCTCGACGACGCCGTCGCCGCCCTCAACCCGACCGAGCGGGTCAAAGGCAAGACGATCATCCGCGTTCGTCCTTGAGGCCGGACCCGGCGAGCCCATCGCATCAGCGCCCGGCCCGTCGCGGGGCCGAGCGGACTTCCTCTATCATGGACGATATAGTCCACTTCCGACGCCGGCGTCAGGGTGGATTCGGAAAGCGCAACAGGAGTGGTGATGACTGAGCACGTCGTTCGGCCCGATGGAACGGGCTTCTACCTCGCCGGCGGCGAGCTGACGATGGCCGGCTTCGCCGAGCAAGTCATCGCGTTCGAGCAGCCGATCGACTTCAGCATCACCGCGGGTCTGTTCGGCAGCACCGACCTGGACGTCGTGGTCGCCTCCTGGAGCAGCGCGGAGCCGGGTGATTTGAGCGGCGTGCGGTCAGAGGACGGCCTGTTGGTCCTGCCGCTGCGAACGCAGGCACTGATGCTCAATTCGCTTCCGAGTAGTACGCGGGTGCGACTGCGGACGGAGTCCTCGCTGCACGCCGCCGCGGGCACCTGGCAGCTCACTCTGCATTTCCGCAATCGGGCCGGATCTGGTCTCACCTGGCATGCCGGTCTCCCCGCTGAAGCGTTCGACGCCGGCTGGACCGCGCCGTTGGCCGATTTCTTGACCGTCGACGGCGTAGACCCCGACATACGTGAGCTGACATCAGTCACGCTGGCTCATCACGCGGACGACGAGTTCTACGAGCTCCTCGTCGACGGGCAGCGGGCAGGCATCCTCGTCTATCACGTGATCGGCTCCCACCTGTCGATCACGCACACCGTCATCGACCAAGCCTACCGCGGGCGAGGACTGTCGTGGGAGCTCATCCGGCGCGCACTCGACGACATCCGCACAAGGTTCCTGACGGTGTCGAACTACTGCGCGATCGTGCGCCAATTCGTCGAAGAGAATCCCGAGTACGGCGATCTCCTCGCCCTGCCGCGGCCGGTCTGATCCTTGGCTCGGGCAACGAACAGTCAGGACGGTGAAGCTATGGCGAAGCAGGACACGCTTGATCCCGAAACGCGTGCGCGGATCCTCGACTCCGCCGCCACGCTCTTCTACACCAAAGGAGTCGCATCAACCTCGCTCAATGACGTCCAGACGGCCAGCGGCGCCAGCGAATCGCAGCTCTCCGGTCACTTCCGGGACAAGACGAGCCTGATCCGCGCCGTCATCGACGTACAGTCCCGCTCTGTACTCGCCCGGGAGGAGAGCCGCTTGGCGGCGGTGAGCACCCTTGCCGGTCTGCGGCGCTGGCGCGACGCGCTCGTCCGGTCCAACACCCTTCAGGACGGGTCCTACGGATGCGCCCTCGGCGCGATGTCGACCGAGCTGTCCGACAAGGACGAGCGATCCCGAGCAGCACTCGCGCTGGCCTTCGGAAGCTGGCAACAGCTCATCGTCGATGCCTTGGAACGCCTACGCGATCAGGGAATCCTCGCGGCGGACGTCGACACTCACAAGCTCGGAACCGGCCTGCTGGCTGCTCTGCAAGGCGGTTACGTCCTCGCCCAGAACGCGCGCAACTCCACACCGATGGCCGACGCACTGGACATGGCATTGGACCGCATCAGCTCCTTCGCCGAGAGTGGTCGCTGACCTACTTGCCAGTTGTCGTCGCGTATGCCCGGACCGAGTCCATCGCCAGCTCGAGCGCGATCTGCATCGGTCCGGGATCTCGCGCCGCTTGAGCCAGAACGTAACCACCTTGTATCGCAGCCATGATGCCTGTCGCCAGGCGCTGGGGATCAGCCTCCGCGGACAGGGTGTTGTTGGCCTGCATCCGCTCGAGTACGGCGACCAGGAGGGAGATCCACGTGGTCAGGTGGGCGTCGAGGTCGAGTCGCGCGGCTTCATCGTGATCGGACAGTTCGGTCGACAGGGATCCCAGCTCGCAGCCCATCGCTCCGCGGCGAGCGGTGACGCGTTGCAGAATGGCCTTGCACCAGCGGTCGAGGCCGCTGAAGGAGTCGATCCGGCGGAGGTGCTGCTCCTCCCGCTCGAGCACCCGGCCGCCGCGCAGTGCGATGACCGCCTGGACCAAGGCGCTCTTCTCGGGGAAATGCCGATAGAGCTGTGACTTGCTGGTCCCGCTCGCCGCCGTCACCTCGTCGAGGGTCGTCGCGGCGGCGCCCTTGAGGGCGATCAGCTCGTCGGCGGACGCGACGATCCGAGCTCTGGTGGCCGCGCCGCGCGCGGTCAGGCGGCGGTCGACGTCGTTCACTGTCTCGGGCACGCCAAGAGCCTATCCGAGCCGAGATCGGCCGGCTCGGTGTTCGCCGGTAAGGACGTCGCACGGACGGGACACAGAGTCTGTGCAGGCCCTCTACCGGAAGGACGACAGTGCGCGCGACGATCGACGGCGTTCTCCTCGCCGATGCGGAACCGGAACACATCATCTCGATCGGGGGGAACTGTTACTTTCCCCTGGACTCGCTCACGATCGGCACGTTGACGGACAGCCCGACGCCGTACGTGTGCCCGTGGAAGGGACAAGCGCGCTACTACAGCGTGACGACCCCGCACAACCAGCACGTCGACGCCGCGTGGTGCTATCCGCATCCCAAGCAGACAGCGATCGAAACGGTGGGGCGCAACTTCACCGGATACGTCGCCTTCGACACCACTCGAGTGCTTGTCGAGTAGCCCCGAGGGCGCCGCATGCTTACGCGAGCTGCTGGTTCGGCAGGTATCCGGCGTCGGCCAGTGCCGTCCGCAACTTGCGCCGGGCGTCGAACATCATCTTGTAGATCGCATTCTGTGTCGCTCCGAGTTGATCCGCGAGCACGTCGCTGGGCATCCCGTTCAGCACCAACGCGACGAACACGGTCCGTTGCCTCGCCGTCAGTTTCTCGTCGACGGCCCGATGGACGGCTCGCATCAGATCCCTGCTCTCCGCCTGGGCCTCCGGCTCGATCCCCAGGCGTGCCGGCAGACGGTCCCAGTCCTCGTCGTCGAAGGCCATGCCGGCCCGCTGCCAGAAGTGCCGGTTGACCTTGGCCGCCACATCGAAGATCACGAACTTGTACGCCCAGGTGGTGAACTTGCAGTCGCCGCGGAACGTCTCGACCTTGCCGCAGATCGCCAGCAGGGCGTCCGCGGCAGCCTGGTGCGCGATGTCGTCCAGCTCGGGACCGGCGAGCCGCTGCCTCGCCGCTCGCCGACCCACCTCCGAACGAGCCGCACGGAGCAGTACGTCGTACAGCCGTCGGCTCGCCAACTCACGCCGTACGCCACCACCGCTCAGATCGCGAACCCAGGCTCTGTTCTCCGCCGCCGCCTCCGCAGAGAGGGCCCGTAGCTGAGGCAAGGACTCGCAGACTTCACTCTTCGTGGATCCACCCTGCCGACCCGGCGTGACAATAACATGGACGACATCGTCCTTTTAGGAGGTCGTCCACTCAGGAATGTCAATTCAACTGGTCGGTCTAGTCCAACCCGATCTGAAGCGCCCCTGGAACGACGCCAGCGGGCGACACTCTGACACCCGAGAATCCTGCGGTTGATGCCCGAACTCCGGCTCACGGTTCTCATCGGCACCTATGCCCAGAAGCACTATCTCGGCGCCGCGGCGAAGAAGAACCTGACCGAGACCGTCCGTGCCTACCGCGACTACGGCCCGGGCCGGATCCCCCTGGTCCACCCGTCACCGCTCAACTTCAGGTGGCAGGCGACCCCGGGGTACTGCTCGGCCGGATCGACACCGGCCGCCTGCAGTTCGGCGTACAGATGCAGAACGCGGCCATCACCTCGTCACAGCCGACATCCCGCGGGTCAGCGGCCAGGAATCGATCAAGTGTCTCCCTCCACTCGGCCATGACTCTCACCTCTACCCGTTGGTCCGAAGGCTTGCGACGTCACCGCGCGCTCGGGCACCACCGTCGTACCGAACGCCGCGGGCGCGGAAGGCATCGCCGCCACCTGACCACCGCGTCGCCACGATGAGCGTCCTCCGTCTTACGGCCGCGGCGGTAAGAACCTGCCTCAGCTCGACGCTAACCAGTCACGAACCCCTAGTGGAGGTCGATGCGATATGCCGGGCTCCGAGCTCGCCGAGAAGTTCATGGCGTTGCACACCCGCGACGGTGGTCTCGTCATGCCCACCGAAACCGGTCAACGTCCTCGTGTCGCCGGCCGACGAAGTTCTCACCGTCGCCGAGCTGCCGGACGGCCGGAGTCAATCCAACCATCCACCCGTCATCAACGATCGCCCGAAGGAAGCAGATTGCCATGGATCTCGACAAGCTCATGAGCAAGCACCTCACCAGGTACTTCGATCCGAGCAGGACGATCCCCGAGGAGACCCTTCAGCAGATCTTGCGGTTTCTGCGCTCGACGCCCACGTCGACCAACATCCAGCCGAACCACTTCTACGTCATTGCCACGCCGGAAGGAAAAAGGCAGCTCGCGGACAACCTGGGCGAACGTTTCCAGGACAACTCACCGAAGATCCTGAACTCCTCACACACCATCATCCTCACCACCCGGGCACATCTGCCGGAGAGCCACGTCGAGGCGGTGTTCGGCAAGGAACGCGCGGACGGCCGGTTCCCCGACCCGGCGAAACATGAACTGTGGGAGTCGATGACCCGAGACTTCCTCGACCTGCGCAATTTCGGCTACAAGGACGTGAACCACTGGATGGAGAAGCAGACCTATCTGGTGATGGGTCTGACCATGATGGCGGCCGCCGAGCTCGGTGTCGAAGCCATGCCGCTCGAAGGGTTCGACCCCACCACTGTCGACAAGGCGTTCAAGATCCGTGAGACCGGACACGCCACCACGGTCCTGCTCGCACTCGGCTACCCCGACCCCAAGAAGCAGTACAGCAACCCGATCTCGCGGTTCGATACGGACGAACTGTTCACTTTCGTCTGATCGCAGTGAAGGCTACAACCGACTACAGGAGGCACCTGATGAAGGCGATTGTTGTGCAGGACCAGGCTGGAGGGACAGCCGGGATGACGCTGGCCGAGCGTCCGGAGCCCGCGGCCGCCATCAACGATGTCGTCGTCCGAGTTCATGCGTCGGGCTGGATCTCGACGGAGCTGGAGTGGCCGTCGACATGGACCGACCGAGCCGGCCGCGACCGTGCACCTTCGATCCCTGGGCACGAGCTGGCCGGAGTCGTGACTTCCCTCGGCTACGGTACGACGGGATTGTCCGTCGGCGAGCGCGTGTTCGGTATCGCTGACTGGCACCGCGACGGTTCGCTGGCGGAGTACGTGGCGATCGAAGCCCGCAACCTCGCGCCGCTGCCCGACGACCTCGACGTCACGGTCGGCGCGAGCCTACCGATTTCGGGGCTGACCGCGTGGCAAGGGCTGTTCCAGCACGGGCGCCTGAAGTCTGGACAGAGCGTCCTCGCGCACGGTGCGGCCGGCGCAGTCGGAACGATGGTGACGCAGCTGGCTCGCGAGGCCGGCGCCCACGTCATCGGTACCGGCCGCGCCGCCGACCGTGGGAAGGCGCTCGATTTCGGCGCCCACGAGTTCGTCGACCTCGAGAAGGACGCACTGGAGGACGTCGGTGCGGTTGATCTGGTCTTCGACGTCATCGGCGGCGACATCCAGCAAAGGTCCGCGGCCATGATCAAGGCCGGCGGATCACTGGTATCGATCGTCGGCCCGGTCGAGGCCGCGCCGGCCGACGGCCGGGTGGTGGACTTCGTCGTCGAGGCCGATCGCGGCCAACTGACCGAGATCGCCCGGCGGGTGCAAGACGGAAGACTGCGCACGAACATCGGAACGACCACGACACTCGACGACGCCGTCGCCACCTTCAACTCCACCGAGCGAGCCAAGGGCAAGACGGTCGTTCTCATCAAGCCGTGAGACAGCAACGGACCTCTGATCAACCAAGACGCACCTCACAGGCACAACTGCTGATGAGTCCAGTGGGTGCGGAGCCAGCGGTCGTGAGTCGCCAGAACCGTCGTGCGGTCATCGATACATCGTCCAGCACTCGCCGAGTGCCGAACGTGCGGACCAGATCCCGAGCGATCAAGGCCGGTCCGCGACCATCCGCAGGTAGATCAGCCACGGCCATCGGCGCCTCGAATGTCCTGAGCGCTTGCCTCGAGCAACCGCCGTTCGTCGAGGCGGAGCCATCTGGACGCCTTGATCTCGGTGAGGAAGCGGTCGTCATGGCTCACGACGACGAACGCACCTTCGTAGGCGTTCAAGGCGCTTTCGAGCTGGCTCACGCTGAGGAGATCGAGGTTGTTGGTCGGTTCATCCAGGAGAAGCAGCTGCGGCGCAGGTTCGGCGTACAGGACGCAGGCGAGGGTCGCGCGGAGGCGCTCGCCGCCGGACAGCACACCGACCGGTAGATGGATCCGTGAGCCGCGGAAGAGGAACCGGGCCAGGAGGTTCATCCGTTGTGCTTGCAGCATGCCGGGGGCGAAGGCGGCGAGATTCTCGGCGATGGTGCGGTCGAGATCGAGCAGATCCAGGCGTTGGGAGAGGTAGGCGATGCGGCCCTCAGCTCGTCTGATCTCGCCTGCCGAGGAGGTGAGGTCGCCGTGGATCAGCCTGAGAAGGGTGGACTTCCCGGCGCCGTTGGGGCCGATGAGCGCGATGCGTTCCGGGCCGCGGATGGTGAGGTCGGCGTCGGCGATGATCTCGCGGCCGCCCAGCTCGACCCGAATACCCTCGCTGTGGAACAGCGTGCGGCCTGCCGGCACGTTCGTCGCGGGGAGTTGCAGGGCGATCTTCTGCTCGTCCCGGACCGCCCGGCCGGCCTCGTCGAGCCGGGCCTTGGCATCGCTGACCCGCGCGGTGTGCGTCTCGTTCGCCTTGCCTGCCGACTCCTGCGCGTTGCGCTTCATCGTCCCGGCGAAGATCTTCGGCAGGCCCGCGTTGCCCAGGTTCTTGCTCGCGTTGCCGGCTCGCCGCGCGGCACGTTCGCGGGCCTGCTGGAGTTCACGCTTCTCCCGCTTGACCTCCTGTTCGGCGTTCCGCACGTTCTTCTCGGCGACCTCGCGGGCTGCTTGCACGGCGTCCTCGTACGCCGTGAAGTTGCCGCCGTAGGTGTGGATCTCGCCGCGATCCAGCTCGGCGATGCGGTCCGTCCGGTCGAGCAGCGCGCGGTCGTGGCTGACCAGAACCAGGCAGCCGGTCCAGTCCTCGAGTACGTCGTACAGCTTGCGCCGGGCAACCAAGTCGAGGTTGTTGGTCGGTTCGTCGAGGAGCAGGACGTCCGGTCGCCTGAGCAACTGGGCCGCTAGGCCGAGTGAGATGACCTGGCCACCGCTGAGCGTACTCAGGTTCCGCTCGAGCTCGAGATGGCCGAGGCCGAGCCGGTCGAGCTGGCCGATCGTGCGCTCCTCGATGTCCCAGTCGTCGCCGACGGTGGTGAAGTGTTCCTCCGCGACGTCGCCGGATTCGATCGCGTTGAGCGCCTGGATGATCGGCGCGACGCCGAGCACCTCCGCGACGGTCAGATCGCCGGCCAGGGGCAAAGTTTGCGGCAGATAGCCGACCACGCCTTCGACGGAGACGTTGCCCGCCGTGGGGCTGAGTTCGCCGGCGATCAGCTTTAGCAGAGTGCTCTTGCCGGCGCCGTTCGGCGCGACGAGACCGGTGCGCCCGGCACCGAACGCGAACGACAGCCCGTCGAAGACAGGCGTGTCGTCAGGCCAGGAGAAGGACAGATCGGACACAACGACAAAGGCGTCAGACATGCAGAAGACCTCGAGGTGAGCTGCCGAGCAGGCAACAGCCGCCGCTCAGCGGGAGACGGGATGGCGGAACGACAAAATGGCCACGGCTGCACGAGCCAGCGGCCTGTCACCTCGGGACTCACCCGGAGATGTCGTCTTCACCCACCACGTCTGATCTCCTCCAGAAATCTCGCCTTCCACGGTAGCAAACGTTCCCCGCCGCGAACTTCAGGGGCGGGAGGGCCACGTACGATGCCTTTCCAGCTGTGTGTGACCAGGTCAGAAGTGGATGGACGGGGTCGCGAAGTGAGTGGGACGGAGAGGACGGGTATGCCGGAGGGCATCGATCAGGAGAGGCTGGACCGTGCGTACGCGCGGCTCGCCGAATATCACAACGAGGATCTCCCGCAAGGCATCCCTCCGGTCGCCGCGGAGATGTTCGCGGGCTACCGGGTCACGCCGTACGAGGAGTGGCTGATCTTCAACTCCGCGGACGGTTTCACCAACCAGACCTTCCTGGTCAGTGATCAGATGGTCTACGAGTCGCCGGGCTGGGAATCGTACGACGACGCCCTCACCGAGGCCCGCGCGTTGAAGGCGGCCGGCGCCACCCGCCGCCCCGACGCCCCGGACGACGAGGACGACGAGGACGACGAGGACGACGAGGACGACTGATCTGCGGCCCTTCAGGAATCCGAAGGCCGCCCCTCGGTCATGGGGTCGTGACTGAGGTGACGGTGGATCCGGTGACGTATGTCGGCCAGACGCCGACCGGCACGTTGACCTTGCCGTTCGTGTCCGGGGTGTAGGTCGTCGAGACTCCGTAGAGGTTGGTGACCTGGATCGGGCCGGTCGCGTTGATTGTGACTGTGGTGCCAGGGCCGCTGGCTGCCCAGATCGCCCGAAGTGGTGTGCCGTCGTTGGCGGCGAAGACCTGGTCGATCAGCCCGTTGCCCGGGAACTCCTGGCCGAGGAACGTCGCGCCGCGGAGCTGGCGAGCGCCGGTGGCGTAGGCGACGTACGACGGTTTGGGTGTGTATGCACCGAGAGCATCGGCCGGGTTGTGTACGAGACCGAAGTTGTCCTCCTTGTCCGCCGGGTCGATGCCGTCGTTCATGAAGTCGTAGAGGTAGTACCGGTCGACGCCGCGGCCGAGGACGGCGAGCTGGGCCCGGGCGGCGTACATGGCCTGGGTCGGCTCGCTGACGTTGCTCTGGTAAGTCCCCGTGTACCAGCCGGACTCGGTGACCCAGATCGGCTTGTCCACGCCGCCGTTGTACTGCCGGATCAACGCCCGGACCCGGTCGATCGCGGCGCTGAGCCCCTCGGGAGCGTTCAGGAAGTTGTACGGGTGGATGGACACCACATCGAGGTACTTCAGCCCGCCGAGTTGGCAGAACGCCTCGAACCAGGCCACCTGGGTGACGTCGGTGTCACCGCCGCCGACGATCGTCAGCCCCGGGTGGTTGGCCTTCAGCTTCGGGTACGTTGCCTTCAGCAACGCGAGATAACTCTCCGGTGTCTTGTTGGACGGGCCGGCCGCGTTGACATCCCACTCGTTCCAGATCGCC
Source organism: Kribbella sp. VKM Ac-2566 (assembly GCF_004366005.1). Lineage (NCBI taxonomy): Bacteria > Bacillati > Actinomycetota > Actinomycetes > Propionibacteriales > Kribbellaceae > Kribbella > Kribbella sp. VKM Ac-2566. Next base: position 1,283,951 of record NZ_SODT01000008.1, read on the forward strand.
AGGTTCTTGATCTGCGGGAACTGCGTGGCGAGGGCGTCGGCGTAGTTGGCGAACGCGGCTCGGCCGGTGTCGGTGAACGGTGCGTCGAAGTAGTCCTCCGGTACGTCGTCGTACAGCGAGTTGCCGTAGTCGGCGATCAGCAGCGGGTCGATGCCGTTCGCCTGCCAGGACTGGAGGTAGTTGGTGACCTTCGCCGGAAAGGCGTAGGTCCCACGGGTCGTCTCGGCCTGATACCACTGTGCTTCGTCACGCCCACCGCGGGCGCCGGACAGAGTGAGCAGTGGCATCGGGGCCGTGCTCCACGACTGGCCGAAGTGAGTACCGGCGCCAATGAGCGATGTAGCCGTGGTCGCCGCGACCGCGTCGACGTTGACCGTGGCCGTCGTACCGCCGCCGATGATCGAGCTGCGGTCCAGCGTGACCACGATCGATTTCGCCGGCCCGTGCCAGATGCCGTCGTCAGCGCCACCGAAGTGCAGGTAGCCGGTGCCGCCGTCGAACCGGGTGACGTTCAGTTGCTGCCAAGCGGTCGAGCTGGACAGCGGCAATCGTTGCTGGTGCACCTGCCCGGTGGCGTCGGTCAGCCGCAGCCCGATGGCCGACAGTTGGCTGGTTTTGACGGACAGGCTGAGGGCGGTCAGATCGACAGGAACCATGGTTCGTTGAATGGCGACGTAGTTGCCGCCGCCGGCGAAGTTTCCCGAGAGCTTGGCAGACTGGGTCCCGGCTGCGGCCGAGGTCGCGTCGAGCGCCAGGCTGCCCGTCGCGCCTGGGAACTCGCTGCCGGGATAGAACGACCAGCCCTCGGCCGCGCTTTCGTAGTCGCCGAGCGGTGTGGTCGGTTTGCCGGCCGGCGCCTTCAGTGCGAGGTCGTCCAGGTTCAGGGTCGTGGTCGTCGCGCCGGAGATGGCCGCCTTGTCCAGCACGACCTCGACCGCCTTGGCCGGGCCGTGCCAGACACCGTCGTTGGCGCCACCGAAGTGCACGTACTGCTTACCCCCGTCGAACCTCGTGACGGCCAGCGCCTGCCAGTCGGTTGCCCCGGACAACGTCAGGCGCTGCTGATGGACCTGCCCGGTGGAATCGGTCAGCCGGAACGTGAGGAACGACAGGTTCGGCGACTTCGCCCAGAAGCTGACGCTGGTCGCGTTGACCGATGCCAACGGCCGCTTGACGCTGACGTACGCGCCGCCGGCACCGAAGTTGGCGGACAGCTTTCCCGAGCTCGACCCGGAGTGATTGTTCGTGCTGTCGAGGGCGAAACTGCCGGTGGCGCCGGGATATTCGCTCCCGGGATAGAACGTCCAGCCTTCGGCGGTGTTCTCGAAGTCGCCGATCCGGTGGGACGTGAGTCCGGCGATCGGCGACGTACTGACCGGACTGACGACGGCGAACGTGGTCTGCGCGGTCGTCGTACCGGCTTGGACCGTGAGCTTGTACCACCCGCGGGTGGTGAGCGGGATCTGCAATGTGCTGGCGGCGGCCTGGGTGCCGCTGGCGACGACGGTGCCGTTGACGTCGGCCGCCGACCAGCTGACCGAGGCCGCGTCCGTGTTGAGGCCGAACCTCACCGGCTGGCCGTCGGTGAAGACGTTTCCGACAGTGATCGGCGTGAGCGTCAGTACGGCGGCCTGGGCGGTGGCAACCGTACCGAAGCCGAGGAGGCAGACTGCGAAGACGATGGCGAGTAGGCGTTTCATGGCATCAGTGGGTCGACGGGTCGAGGAAGACTGGGTTGAATCCGGCCGGGTTCTTGGCCTCCGCCACACCCTTGCCCCAGGTCAGCCAGCCGCGTCGGCCGGTGCCGTCGTTCTCGTTGATCACCACGGTTGCCGACAGCAACCGATCCTCGGGCGCGAACTGGAGTGTCGTCCAGGGGATGGCAATCTCGTACGTCGTGGTGTGCGCGGCCGCGTCACGGCCGACCTTGGCCTGCACACCGGATGGCGTCCCGGCCTGACTCACCGGCGTCCAACGCCAGGTGTCCACCGTCCCCGCATCGGTCAGTGCGGCACCAATTTCCTGGACCTGTGGTGCTTCGCCTGGTGCGCCGGCCGACATGCCCAGCTGCAGACTGTCTCCGGCCCAGATGTTGCCGTTCCGGTTCGGCTGTGCGAACACGTCGTCGGTCACCCGTGCGGACACGTAGAGGTTCGTGTCGTCATGGGTGAGCCAGAGCGACCCCGAAAGGTCGTCAGGTCCGCCCCATCCCTGGACAGGCGGTGTTCCGGTGCCGGTCAGGGAGAGAGCAGGCAACGCGGCCACACCAGGGTCGATGACGCCGTCGAGTGCGACCGTGCGCCTGACACCGTGCGTCGCTGCGACCACTGGATTGAGCTTGCCCGTTGCGCGGATGCCGGCAGCACCGGTACGTCGGATGGTGGCCGACCAGGTGGACGCCGCGGTAACGGGTAGCTCCACATCGGCGTACGACGTACCGTGCGATGCGACCGTGACACCGGTCAGCAACGTCCCGGAGGCAGAACCCGATGCCCAGTCCACTCCGTCGATTGTCAGTGGACGAGAGGACGCATTGGTGACCCGGAACCGGAGCAGGTCCTTGCCGGCTCCGTTGAGAACGTGTGAACCGGTGATCGCCAGTGGTGCGGTCGCCGTACCGGCTACTGAGAGCAAAGCAACCGATCGGCCGTCGACGTTCACCGAGGCCGAGTAGGTCCGCGGACCGGTCGATTCTTGTGCCGGATAGCTCACCGGAACAGTCACCGCGGCGCCCGCCGTCACCGAACCGCTCGATTGACCACCGCCGGCGGTGACAGTGAAGGCGTGCGTGACGGGGTCCGGATTCGTGAACGTCAGCGTGCCCGTGGCCGGGTCACCGGAGACCTCCGGTGCGACTGACAACGCGAATCGGCTCGACGGCAGCATGGGTCCGGTGATCGCGCCCCGCAGATAGATCGGCTCCGGCCCTGCGCTGACCCAGACGTGCCCGCCGGCGTCTGCGGTCAGTGCAGTCTCGACGCCGTACAGGTTCGTCACCTTGACGGTCGAGCCCGCAGGTGCGGTCGCGGCCACGACTCCGGGGGTGGCGGACCAGACTGCGTGGACGCTTTGTCCTCCGCCGGCGTTGAACGAAACGTCGTACCCGTTGCTCCCGAAGCGGGTCTGGCCGATCAACGGCAACTCGTCGATCTGGCGTGCCAGGACGGCGGTCGCGACGTACGACGGCTTGGGTACGAGCGCACCGCGCGAGTCGAGCCGGTTGCGCACCAGGCCGAACCGGTGCTCGACGTTCGACGGGTCCGTGCCCGAGTCCATGAAGTTGTAGGAGCTGTACCGCGCCACACCGTTGCCGTAGGCCAGCAAGTGGCCGCGCACCAGGTCGCGGGCCTGCGTGGGCTCGGACACCGAGCTCGGGTTGGTCCCGGTCGCCCAGCCCTGCTCTGTGATGTAGATCGGCTTGTTCGAGCCGTGTGCTGTCATGATGTTGCGGATGGTGTTCACGTAGGTGACCGAGGCCTCCGGGTCCAGCGGCTGCACATACGGGTGAATCGTGACCGCGTCCACGTAGTCCAGCCCGCCGAGGTCGGCGAACTTGGTGAACCAGCCCTGCCAGTCGTTGATGACCGCCAGCGACGGACCGGTCAGCTTCACGTCCGGGTGCTTCGCCCGAACCGCGGCGCTCACCATCTTCAGCAGCGCGACGTAGTTCTCCGGGCTGGCTTTCGCGGCGCCGTTCGGGTCGCGCAGGTTCCACTCGTTCCACAGCTCGTACGTCGTGTGCTCGGTGCCCCACTCGTCGACGGCCGCAACGGCGTACCGGGTGAAGGCTGCACGCTGCTCGTCGGTCGACGGCGCCTCGTCCGGGTAGTACAGCGAGTTCCCGTAGTCGAGGATGTTCAGGAAGTCGATGTTGTTGGCGTCCAGCGTGGCCTTGTAGTCCTTGTACCGCTGCGGGAACTGAATGACGCCCTTCGTGGTCTCCGCGGCCGACCAGAACGCCTCGTCGCGGTCGGTGGAGATACCGCCCTTGGCCATCAGCGGTACGGCTTCCAGACCTGGATTGGCCGCGCCGCCGAACGCCAGCGCGCCGGCGACGCCGATCCGGGTGTCGGTGGACGTCGAGAAGTCGTGCGGACTCAGTACGGCGAAGTCCGTGCCGCCGAGTGTCGTCGTACCGTCGGATCCGACCGCTGTGAGATCGGTCTGGTACCAGCCCGGCGCACTGATCGCCAACGTGAGCTGCCCGTTGAGTGTGGCGGCCGGCGCGGAACCCTTGGCCACCTCGGTCCCACCAGCGTCACGGACCGTCCAGTTGACGGTGGTGGCGTCGGTGCTGAAGCCCAGCTTCACCTGCTGCCCTGCGGTGAAGGTGTTGCCGACCGTCGTCGGCGTGATCGTCAGGGCCGGCGCAGCGGTTGCCGCCGCGCGGGCGGGTGACTGGAGTACGGCGGCCAGCAACAGGCCGGCCGTGAGAAGACTGACTACGCCGGAGCGGCGACGGGCCATGGGTGCTCCTCCTCGGAAGCGAAAGCGGTTTCGCAAATCACACCTTGATACCGCCGGAGCCCGCTGTCAACGGCTCGAAGCTGACTACGATGTGCACATGGCCGATTCCGTGATCACGCTGTCCGATGTCGCCGCCGCGGCCGGGGTGTCGCTGTCGACGGCCTCCAAGGCGCTGAACGGCACCGACCGGATCTCGGAGGCGACCAGGGAGCATGTCCGTGTGACCGCGGACCGGCTCGGGTTCCGGCACAACGCCCTGGCCCGCTCGTTCGCCCGCGGCCGCAGCCAGACCATCGGCGTGCTCACCCACCGTGCGTCGAACCCGTTCACCCGCGTGGTGCTGGCCACCGCCGCCACCGAGTTGGGCGCCAAGGAACAGGCCATCCTGCTGTACGACGCGCGGATCGACGAACATGACGTCACCGAGAGCATCCTGCAGCTCCGCGCCCGCCGGATCGACGGCGTGATCGTGATCGGCACCGGTACGTCGTACCCGACGCCGTCGCTGACCAGCCGCTTCGACGTCCCGGTGATCTACGCGTTCACGTTCACCGAGGACCCCGACGACGTCACGATCACCGCCGACGACAACGAGATCGGCCGGCTCGCCGTACGGCATCTGCTGTCCAAGGGCCGCCGGAAGATCGCCCACATCACCGCGGAGCCGCGCGACAACGCCGCCCAGCGCCGGGCGGCCGGGGCTCAGGAGGTGCTGGCGGACGCCGGGCTCGAGTGGGCGAGCCCGGTGCGGTTCGGCCGCTGGCGGGAGGGCTGGGGCGCCGACGCGGCCGCCGAGCTGCTGGCCGAGGTTCCGGACGTCGACGCGATCTTCTGCGGCAGCGACCAGATCGCCCGGGGCGTCGAACGCGTCGTCCGCGCGTCCGGCCGGGACGTGCCCGGTGACGTCGCGCTGATCGGCGTCGACAACTGGGAGCAGCTGATGCACGACCAGCGCGTCTCCCGGCACCTGACCACCATCGACGTCGGCCTCGAGGAGATCGGCCGCCAGGTAGCGGCCCAACTCCTCGAGCCCGGCACTCAGCCCGGCATCCAGTACGTCGCTCCTCAGGTCGTGACCGCGGAGACCACCTGATCCTCGTCGTGGATCGAGTACTGCGGCCTGAAGCCGAGTAGCTCCCGCGCCCGGGTGGTGTCGACCAGCGATCCACGTCCCGTGACAGGCCGCCGCAGCGGCACCGTCGGCGCGTACTCACGCAACAGTTCGTCGGTCTGCCGGTCGATCAGGATGTCGTCCGCCGCCAGACCGACCACATGTGCCCCGCCGGCCGGTGACTCGAGCGCGGCGATGATCGCCCGGACGCCGTCGCGCAGGTCGAGATAGGCCCAGCCTTCCCGAGCCATCACGGATGGGTCGCGTTCGGCCATGGCCGCGAACTTGAACAGCTCCTCGCGGGTCTTCACCAGCGGGAACCGCAGCGCGATCACGTTGGTTCCCCATCGCCGCCACGCCATCCGCGCACTCTGCTCGTCGACGCTCTTGGACAACGAGTACGCATCCGCGATGTCGGCCTCCACCTCCTCGTCCAGCGGGTAGTACGCCGGCTGCACCTCGTTCACGTTCATCGGTACGCCGAACGCGTTGATACTGCTGGCGATCACGACCCGGTCGATCCCCTGCTGCCCGGCCTGCGCCAGGACGTTGAACGTCGCCGCGACGTTGTTCTCGAACACCTCCTCCGGCGTACCCAGACTGGGATGCGGAATCGCCGCGAGATGCAGTACGGCGTCCACACCGTCGAGTGCTGCCGTCACATCCTTCGCCGATCGCGCATCACCGGCCAGCGGACGGTCCGCCGTACTGGTGTGGTCGTAGCGCAGCGACAGGCCGGTGACGTCGTACCCGCTCTTCTGCAGCCCGATGACGGCGGCCCGGCCGATCGAGCCGTCCGCACCCGTCACGAGAACACGCTTCACGCCTTGATCCCCCCAGACAGGCCCACGCCACGCAGAAATGCTCGCTGGAAGACCAGGAACAGCAGCACCGGGATCAGCAGGGCCAGGAACAGACCCGCCAACTGGATGTTGAGCTCCGTCACCTTGGCGATCTTCGGCAACGCCACCGAGACCGGCTGAAGATCCGGATTCGTCAGCACCAGCAGGGGCCACAGGTAGTCCTTCCACGAAGAGATGATGCTGAGCAGCACGACCACACCGAGGATCGGCCGCGACAGCGGGAGCACGAGCGAGGTGAACACGCGGATCGAACCGGCGCCGTCGATACGGGCAGCTTCGAAGTATTCGCGGGGGATGCTGTCGAAGAACCGCTTCACGATCAGCACGTTGAACGCACTGGCCGCGGGCGGCAGCCAGACCGCCCAGAACGTGTTCGTCAGGTTGGCGTGCACTACCGGCACTTTCAGCACGGTCAGGTACAGCGGGACGAGTGACACGATGTGCGGCACGAACAGCGTGGCGAGGATCGCTCCGGACAGCACGGCTCCCCACCGCGGCCGTAGGACGCTCAGCACGTACCCGGCCGTCGTACAGACGATCAGCGACGCAACCGCCGTACCTGCCGCGATCATGGCCGTGTTCCCCAGGTAGTAGCCGATGTGACCCTGCTGCCAGGCGGTGGCGAGGTTGCCCCACTGCACCTGGCCGGAGGGGAACCACGCGAGTGGTGAGCGGATGCTGTCCTGTGTCGGCGAGATCGCTGCCTTGAGCAACCACAGCAGCGGACCGAGTCCGGCGATCAGCAATCCGACGAGTACGACGACCTGTCCGACGACGAACGGGACCCGGATCCGGGTGAGTCTGCGGTCCGAGTCCGACAGCGCACCCCGCTCCCCGCTCACTCGGTGCTCCAGCCGCGGGTGGCCAACTGGAAGACAGCCGACAGTACGGCGAGACCTAGCGCCAGCAGGACGCTCAACGCGGTGGCTGCGCCGTAATCCCCGTTGACGAAGGCGTAGTTGTAGATGAGCAGAAGAATCGTCATGGTCGAGCCCTGTGGTCCGCCACCGGTGAACAGCAGCGGTTCGGTGAACAATTGCATCGTCCCGATCACCTGCAGGAGCAGCATCAGCAGCAGGACGCTCCGCAGGTGCGGCAACATCACGTGCCACACCCGACGTACCACTCCGGCACCGTCGAGCTCAGCCGCCTCGTACAGGTCCGCGCGTACGGACGTCAGTGCCGCCAGGTAGATGATCACCGCGTTGCCGGCGCCGGCCCAGGTCGCTTCCAGCACGATCGACGGCATCGCCGAGCCCGGGCTGTCCAGCCACAGGAACGGTCCGAGCCCGACGTGGCCGAGGATGGTGTTGAACATGCCATTGGGCGACGGGTCGTAGAAGAACCGCCAGAGCAGGATGGCGACCACTGGCGGCGTGATCACCGGCAGATAGGCCAGCATCGTGTACAGCCAGGACCTGCCTCGCAGCTCGGACAGGAACATCGCCAGCAGCACCGGCACGGGGAAGCCGAACAGCAGAGCGAGCAAGGTGAACCACAGGGTGTTCAGCGACGCCTGGCCGACCGCCGGATCGGTCAGCACGTACCGGAAGTTCTCCAGCCCGACCCACTTGACCGGATCGATCAGGTTGGTCTGCTGAACGCTCATCACCAGGCCCTTGACGATCGGGCCCCACGAGAACACCAGGAAGATCAGGAGCACCGGCAGCGCGAACAGCACTGCCGGCACTCCGTTGCGCAGGCGGCGGAGCAACTCAGCGCCCGAGCTTGGCATTCACGGCGCCGGCCGCCTTGGTCAGCAGCGCCGGGATGTCGGCCTTCGCGTTCCCCAGCACGGTTTGCACGACCGGATCGAGCGCGGCGTACACCTCCTGAGCCTTCACCGGCGGCTCAGGAATGATCTTCTGGTCGGCCGCCACCTTGGTGTACGGCGCGAAGTTCTCCTGCGGCACGTTGACGTACGGCTTGATCCACGACTGGTACGTCGACCACTGGTCGGCCGCGACCACCGGGAGGCCCGGCACACCGACGGGCAGCTTCGCTGCCACATTGTTCTTGGCGCTCGTCACGGCCGCGTCCTGGTTCACGTACTTGTTCAGGTAGGCGAACTTGATCCACTTGACCGCCGCCGCCTTCTCGGCGTCCGTCGCATCCGGACTGACGATCTGGACGCTGCCACCGCTGAGCGTGCCGTGGTCACCGCCCTGCTGCGGCAACGAACCGATGCCGAACGCCGACGACTTCAGGCCGTTCGTCTGGACCAGCGTGCGGTACTGGTCGGGCGCCGCCATGTACATGCCGACCTTGCCGGCCGCGAACGCCTTGGAGATGCCGTCCATGTCGTACAGCACCGCCTGGCCCATCGACTTGTCGGTCCACTTCATGTCGTGCAGCAGCTGCAGTGCGGCCTTGGACGGGGCGTCGTCGAACGTCGCCTTGCTGCCGTCCTCGTTCTCGATCGACCCGCCGAACGCGTAGGTCTGGGTGGTGAACATCCAGCCGCCGGTGTTGTTCGTGGTCATCTGCGCATAGCCGGCCTGCCCGGTCTTCTGCGTGATCGCCTTCGCGTCCGCCCGCAGCTCGTCCCAGGTCGCCGGCGGCTTGTCCGGGTCCAGTCCGGCCTTCGTGAACAGGTCGCGGTTGTAGATCAGCCCGATCGAGTACGCGGCGGTCGGTACGGCGTACACATTGCCGGACCGGTCCTGGGCGATCTTCAGGACGTTCGGGTTCAGCTCGTCGAGCAGGCCGTCGTCCTTGAGCACCTTGGTCAGGTCAGCGGCCTGCTTGCGGGCAATCAGGCCCTGCGGCTCGGTGAACGGCACATTCAGTACGTCGGGAAGCTGTCCGCCGGCCGCCTGCGCCTGGAACGTCGTCGCGTCCCAGACGGTCTCGACCGGGTTCAGCTTGATGTCCGGGTTGACCTTCTGGAAGTCGGCCACCTTCTTGTCGAAGGACGCCCGGTTGGCGGGATCGGAACTGGACGGACGGTCACCGACCGTGAGCGTCACCTGCCCGGAGCCACCGGACGCAGCCGAGGAGGACGAGGGGGCGCTGGAGCAGGCCACCAGCCCTGCCAGCAGGACCAGGGAGGTCGTGAGCGCTGCGGTGGAACGGATCGGGGGTCGGTACATGCGAACTCCTCAGCGGGGATAGGGCGCGAGCGGCCGTTTCCGCAGAGTAGCGCAAGCGCTTTCGCAAACACCAGACCCAACCTCAGGTTGGCCCTGTGGCGTCGCCGTCAGACCCGGTTGGTGTGGCGGTACCGAGAGGGAGATTGGCCCGTGTGGTTGCTGAACACGCGGCTGAGGTAGAAGGCGCTGCGGTACCCACAGCGCTCGGCGACCGCCTGCAGCGTGTCGTCGGTCTCGACGAGGAGCTCGCGCGCCTTCCGTATCCGGAGGCGGCGCAGGTAGAGGACCGGTGTGACGCCGTGAACCGCTTTGAATCGCCGTGAGAGCTGTGCGGGGCTGATACCGAGAACGGTCGCCAGACCGCCGAGCGAGAGGTCCGGTACGGCGAAGTGGTCGTGGATGTACGCCGTCGCACGTTCCACCAGCTCGTCCGCGGGTGCATCGTGGTGCGCGCGCAAAGTCATCAGGACGAGGTCCGTGACGACGTGAGCCGCGACCAGGTCCGCGTGACCGTCCGTTGCCTCGAGCATCGACAGGTCGGCGCGGAGACGGTCGAGATCCCGCACCCGCCGACAGCCGACGGGTGGCTCCAGTTCGGTACTGAAGCGAGCATGGAAGAAGGACACGGGTGTCTGCATCTTCCGCCGGAGCGTCCCGCCCGGCGGGCAGATCACGATGTCTCCGAATCTCGCCACCCCGGGCGGCGCCCCCGAAACCTCGAAGGCGAACGCTCCGCTCCGGGGCAACAGCAGACTCCAGGTCTCGTAGGTGTCGTACGTGAGACTGAAGCGGGCCCGGCGCGGCGCGAGCAGGTAGCCGTCGAGCGTAAGCACGGCAAAAAAGTACATGCTCATGCCCGGATCCGCCATGTCCATGAGGGTTCGCAGAGCGCCAGAGTGCAGGTCATGGTCGATGTCTGTGTCTACGGAGGTACCCCCGCGGGTTGCGTTGCCGCGATGACCGCTCATCAGGAAGGCGCATCGGTCGTCCTGATCGAGCCGAGTCGATGGCTCGGCGGCATGCTCAGCGCCGGTATCAAGCCGGCCCAGGACTGCCCGATCCCGGCAGCCGTCGGCGGCCTCACCAGTACGACGGTCTTCGGGTTCGGCAACAACCCTCACGACGTCCAGCGTGCATTCCAGGACTGGATCGCCGGTGCGGGCATCGAGGTGATCTTCGAGCACCGCGCCCGTTCCGTCACCCGCGACGGCAACCGCATCACCGCCATCCACCTGGAGACCTCGGGACCGGACAAGTGGGGCGTTCCACTCCCGGCCTCGGAGTCCGTGCCCGGCGGCGACGTCCGCGCGGCAGTCTTCATCGACGCGTCGTACGAGGGCGATCTGATGGCACTCGCCGGCGTCCCCTACCGCACCGGGCGCGAGGCGCGCGACGCCTACGGTGAGGACCTGGCCGGCGTTCACCCGGTCACCAACTGGACGCCGATCGACCCGTACGTGGTGCCCGGAGACAGGACCAGCGGACTGCTCCCCCTCATCGAGCCGGACCACGGTCTGCCCGTAGGCGCGGCCGACGACTACACGCAGGCCTACAACTACCGCTTCTACGTCACGACCGACCCGGCTCGCCGCGCGAACCTCACTCCGCCCGACGGCTACTCCCCTGCCGACTACGAGCTGGTACGACGCTACGTCGCGCACCTCGGTCCGAACCTCGAAGCCCTCCGCGGGATCTTCCCCGGATGGATCAACTCGGGTGAGTACAACTATCAGCGCGCATCCCTGATCACCAACGCTCCGCTTGGAGTGAGCCGCGCGTACCAGAACGGGAACTGGGACGACCGGTCCCGGATCTGGCGCCACCACATCGACTACCTCCGCGGACTCCACCACTTCCTGTCGACCGATCCCGCCGTACCGGCAGAGTTCCGCGCGGAAACAGCGGCGTACGGCCTCGATGCGAGCGTCTTTCCGGAGACCGAAGGCTGGCCGCCGCAACTGTATGTGCGGGCGGCGCGACGCCTCGACGGCGTCTACACCGTCACACGCGACGACGTGAGCAACCAGACCCGGCCCGGCGACGGCATCGGCCTCGCGCTCTTCGGCGTGGACGTCTATCCGGTACGACGGATTCCGCACCGCAACCCGGAGACCGGGCAGCTCGGCGTGGCGACCGAAGGCGACATGTTCATCGGCGGTCACCTCGGCACCGGCCATCCATACCCCGTTCCGTACCGGGCCATCACGCCGAGAAGGGCCGATTGCGGCAACCTTCTGGTTCCGGTCTGCCTGTCGGCCTCCCACATCGGTTATGCCGCGACACGCATGGAGCCGGTCTTCTGCGTGCTGGCCGAATCCGCGGCCGTCGCGGCAGTGCAGTCACTCCGCGCGCAGACCGACGTACAGAACCTCGACATCGCCGACCTCCAGAACCGGCTCGTCGACCGGGGGCAGGTCATCACGTGGAACACCTTTGACGGGGCCCGATGATGGCTCCGGACCGGCCCGCCTTCGGGGTCAACTATGTGCCGCGCGAGCAATGGTGGAGCGCCTGGCTGGACTTCGACGAGAACTCGATCGCCGACGATCTGACCGCGATCGCCGCGCTCGGCTGCGACCACATTCGCATCCAATGCCTGTGGCCGGTCTTCCAGCCCTTCCCGACCTCCGTGTCGGCCAGCGCGATGTCCCGGCTGTCCATCGTGCTCGACCGCGCGCACGACGTCGGCCTGGATGTCTGGGTGACCGTCCTGAACGGGTTCCTCTCCGGCTGGGTCTTCCGTCCTCCGTGGCTACCGAAGCACAACCTCTTCACCGACCCACTGGCGATCTCCGCCGCCCGGCTCCTGCTCCGCTCGGTCGCCGAACTCGTGTCCGAACACCCGGCAGGCGCCGGCATCGACCTCGGCAACGAACCGAACATGTTGGTCGGCTACGAACCACAGACCGTCACCCAGGAGGACCTGGACAGCTGGGCGCGCGCCCTGATCGGGACCGTACGATCCGCGGCGCCGGACCTGCCCGTCGTCCTCGGCGCGGACCACCAGCCGTGGACCACCGACAAGATCGGTTTCAGCCCGGCCCTCCTCGCCAACGAACCCGACATCACCACCGTCCACGCCTGGCCCTACTTCAGCGGCTTCCTCGACCACTTCGGCGAGAACAACGACCTGGCCTGGTCGATCGGCGCGTACCTCGCCCAGGTCGCGGCGGCACATCAAACCACCCCACGGCCGATCTGGGTGCAGGAAATCGGCATCGCCCCGGAATGGGTCTCCGACGTCGCCGTCGAGGACGCCGCTGAACAACTGATCCGTCAGGCCCTGTCGGTTCCCGGAGTCTCCGGATTGTCCTGGTGGGCATCGCACGACATCCGACCCGATCACGGCGGCTTCGCGCCACTCGAGTACGACCTCGGTCTGCTCGACGTACACAACCGCGTCAAGCCCGTCGGACACCGCTTCGCCGACGTCACCACCGACCTCCGAAAGACAGCAGACCGCCAGCGCAACCTCGCCCCGGCACCGGTCCTCCTACCTCGCGACACCCCGGCAGACCTCCACTTCGCAACCCAATGGGCCGCGAAGTGGTCGAACGGCCAACCACCACAAGTCCTCATCGAACCCGCCTGAGACGGCCCATAGCTCCTTCCCGAGCAGCAGGGAATGGCCTCTATCGCCAATGCGTACTGGCGAAATAGGCGACTGAGGTCGCGGAGGAATCATGAGCCACATGCACAGAGCGGGTGGCTGATCGGCATCGTGGGAGCCCTTCTCGCGGCCCTCTTCGGGCTGATGGATCTGCTGGCGATCCCCCGGGGGACACCGGCGTTCCGGACCGCGGTCGTGTCGGCCTGCTGGGTCAGCTCGGCTTGACCGCCAGCGTCGCGAAATAGTGCGACATGTACTGAGCGGATGCGTCGGACTGGTGCGGTGCTTCCGCGAAGCCGGTGAGGACGAACCCCGCGGCGAGCTGCCCGCCGATCTGGGCGGTGAGGGTGTGGCTGTATTCAAGAGCGGCATCCGCGCCGAACTTCGTGGCGCGTTCCTCGGCCGAGTACTGCGTGACATCGCTGTACGGCAGCTTGTGCACGACGATCAGCTCGCCGCGCTCGTCGAGCGCCTCGTGGTCGAACAAGTACACATCGGGGTTGAGGAAGCCCGCGAGCAGGCTTCCGCCCGGTCGCAGGACCCGGAAGCACTCCCGCCACACCGGTGCCAAGTCCGGTACGAACAGGTTGGAGACCGGATGGAACACGACGTCGAATGTCGCGTCGCCGAAGGCGCTGAGGTCGCTCATGTCGCCCAGGACGGTGCGCAGCTCGAGTCCGTCGCGCGCCGCCACCAACTGGTCTTGGCCGAGCTGGCCGGGTGAGTTGTCGAACACGGTGACCCGCGCGCCTGCGGCGGCAAGGATCGGACCCTGCTGGCCACCGCCGGAGGCCAGACACAACACATCCTTGCCGGTCAGGTCCGTCGGCAGCCAGGAGCGGTCGACCGGCTCATGCCCGATGAGAACAATCGACCAGTCGCCCCTTCGGGCGCGCTCGACTTCCTCAGTAGTCACCGGCGTCGACCACTCGTTGCCCTCTTGGACATACTTGTCCCAGGCTGCCCGATTGTGGGCAACGGGGTCGACAACATCGTCCTGCACGTTCAACTCCCTGTGACAGCCAAGCGGACACCTGCGGTACTGACACTTCGGTGCTGGCCAACACGATCGCAGGTGCTCCATGGCCGCATAGAGCCGGGTACTGGGTGATCACCACAACGGGTGAAAGGACGAATGAGATGGCCAGTGACGTTGTCGATCTGATCATGCAGGACCACCGTGAGGTCGAGCGACTGTTCGACGAGCTCAAGGACAGCCCCGAGAAGCGTCCGAACCTGCTGCCGGTGCTGACCACGTTGCTCACCGCTCACAGCCGCGCCGAAGAGGCGGAGGTCTACCCGGTCGCGGCCGCCGAGGCCGGCGAGAAGGAAGAGGTCTCGCACAGTCAGCAGGAGCACATCGAGGCCGACCAGTTGCTGGCGAAACTCGCCGCGACCGATCCGGAATCGGACCAGTTCGACCAGGTTCTGCAGAACCTCATCGACGCGGTGTCGCACCACGTCGAGGAGGAGGAGACCAAGGTCCTGCCTGGTATGCGGTCCAACCTGTCCGACGAACGCCGTACGGAGCTCGGCGAAGCCTTCGTTGCCAGCCGCAAACAACACCTCGGCGAGCAACCCGGCGACATGACCCGCGAACAACTCGCCCAGCAAGCCGGAAACGCGGGCATCTCCGGTACCTCGGGCCTGAGCAAGGACGAACTCCAGAAGAAGGTCGAGACAGAAGCCGAGAGCTGAGGCGTCAGCTGAGTTCCGACCGGGCCAGGCGGAGGAAGGCTTTGAGGCCGGCTATTACTTCCTGGTTGTCGGTGAGGCGGGTCAGGGAGTGTTCGAACTGGCGGGCGTGAGCGTCCACCTTGGCGTGCAAGGCTCTGTCTCGGGCCGTGGCGCCGGCTTCGGCGGTCGCGAGGCTTTGCTCCAGGTGAGTGAGGCGGCGGCGTTGATCGTCTGATGCGTCGTGCAGGGTCTCGAGGTCGGCCTTCATGGTGTCCAGGCGGCGAAGGGTTTCGATCACGTCGTCGCGGGGGTGCTTGACGTCTTGCAGCATGGTGGTCATCCGCTCGCGCAGGTAGCCGAAGTAGGCGCCGGCCGGGCGGAAGAACGTGCTGACCAGGTAGAGGCCGGCCAGGTAGTAGCCGATCGCGCCGTCGGACAGATAGGTGATCAGGGCAACGAGTGCCGCCGACACCAGGTGCGACCCCACCGCGAACCAGCGCATTCGGGAGGCGATGCGTCGTGCCTCCGGCTCCCGGTCGGCCGGTACGTCGATGCCGCGGTCACGGCTCGTCCGGATCTCGTGAATCAGCGCGTGCGCCTGGAAATAAAGGTTCCACGGCACAGTCAGCAGCAGAATCAACCAGAGCAGGCACAGTACGCCGAGGAACAACGACAGGATCTCCTGGAGTGGTACGTCGGCGATCGCGACCAGCACGACCGCGACAATCGTGACGACCACGGCACCGCAGAACACCCAGATCTTCGACATACCCAGCAGACTGCCCGGCCCTGCCACCCCTGGAATCGGTACTACTACTCAGCCGGGCGGAAGAAAGTTGTGGGCTGCGAGGTTGAGGCCCGTGTGACTACTCTTGTCGACCGCGCCGTCGCGGCGCTGCGTGCCAACCACGATGCCCTCGCTGCGTTGGTGCCGACCTTGTCCGAGCAACAGTTGAGGGCCCGCAGCGGGGCGACGGAGTGGACCGTCGCTCAGGCGCTCTCGCACCTCGGCAGCGGTGCCGAGATCTCTCGCAAACCGATCGCGATCGCCGCAGGCGAGCAGGTCGACGCCGAGGACAACCAGGCGATCTGGGCCCGCTGGGACGCCTCGTCGCCGGCCGACCAGGCGGCCGCGTTCGTCAAACACAACGCGGCGTACCTCGACACCGTCGACGGGCTCAGTCCCGAGCAGCGTGATCGCCAGATCGACCTGGGCATTCTGCCGCAGCCGGTGCCGCTGGTGGTCGCGCTCGGCCTGCGGCTGAACGAAGTCGCCAACCATTCCTGGGATGTACGTGTCGGAGTCGACCCGTCGGCGACCTTGGATCCGGACTCGGCCGAGCTGCTCATCGAGCTCTTCAGCGGGCCCCTGGGTTTCCTCCTCGGTTTCTCCGGCAAGGCCGACCAGCTGGAGCAGGAGGTCCGTCTGGCGATCCGAGGCGGCGGTATCGAGATCACCGACACGGTCACCGTGACCAACGCGGTCGGCGACCCGACGGCCACTTTCGAAGGTCCCGCAGAGGCCGTAGTGCGGCTGCTGACCGGCCGGCTCGGCACCGAGCACGCCGCGGGTGTGAGCGTGACCGGCAACGTCACACTCGACGAGCTCCGAAAGGTCTTCCCCGGCTACTAGTCGGTGACGGCACCGCCGGAGCCCGTCTCCTGGTCGTCGGGCTGGGACTCCTCCCGGCTGTCTTGGGTCAGATTGCTCCGGTCGTCGGCGGCCGAGGCCCGGTCGCCTTTCGAATCCTGCCGGTCCAGGCCGGCCGACATCCTGGACTTGTACCCAGGGCTGTAATCGGCGTCACCGAGGAACGAGTCCAGGCTGGCGGCTCGGTCGCGCGCATCCGCAGCCACGTCGCGCTCGTCAGCCCGCTCGTCGCGCTCCTCGGCGGCCTCGAGGATGGCTCGGTTCTTCCGGTCACGGAGCAGCGCCGCAGACTCCTTGTCCTCGACGGCTCTTTCGCGCGTCTCCAGCTCCGCCTCTCGCAGATCGGCGAGATCTGCCCGCTCGTCGGCGCTCACCGGAACATCATCGGCCGCAGTAAAGGTGTGGGTAGCACATCCATCGCTTCCCTCTCATCGGCACTGCGCGCTGCCTGCAGGTCATGAACTAGATGCTCACGGTCACTGCCAATCGCACACTGTCCTCCCACACTACGCCCGCGGCGCTCCCCCGGCGTGCGGCTCGGAAGAACAGCCAACAGACACGGCCTGCAGCAGCCCAACCTTCAGCAAGTCAGACGGCGGGTGGGACGGCCACGACCTTGCCGTGGATCTGTCCAGCCTCGGCCTGCTGGTGGATCGCAGGCAGCTCGCTCAGCGGCACACGCCGGGCGATCTCGACGTGGAGGTCGCCGCTGTCGATGAGGGCGACGAGGTTCGAGAGCACGTCCGCGTCGGGGTGGACGAAGATCGTGGCCGCGCGCACGTTGCGCTCATCGTCGCCTGGCGTCGTCACGGTCGGGGTCGTGGAAACGACCGCGCCGCCATCGCGGACCCGTGTGACCAGGGCGGTGAACCCGTCCGGGGTGATCGGGGCCAGATTGAGCAGTACGTCGACTTGCTCGGCGACCGCATCGAGCACAGAGGTGACCGTGTGATCGATGATCTCGTCCGCACCGGCCGCCTTGACGATCTCGCTGCTGCGAGGGCTCGCTGTGGCGATGACGTACGCACCGGCGCGCTTGGCCAACTGCACGGCGTACCCGCCCACAGGGCCGCCGGCACCGTTGATCAGCACCCGCTGACCGGCCTTGAGTTGGCCGGCCTCGAAGAGTGCCTGTGAGGCGGTGAGCCCGACCGACGGCAGCCCGGCGGCATCGGCAAGCGGGATACGCACCGGCGCCTTCACCAGTGCGCTCGCCGGCGCGACGACGTACTGCGCTGCCGAACCATCAGCGTTCATGGGGATGAACCCGACGACGTTCTCGCCCACGGTGAGGCCCTCTACCCCGTCGCCGAGCGCGTCGATCGTGCCGGAGACGTCGTAGCCCGGAACGTGCGGCAGCGTCACCGGGATCGGCAGGAAACCGCCGCGGATGCCGCCGTCGGCCGGGTTGTACGCCGAGCCGGCGACCTGGATGCGCACCTCACCGGCGCCGGGGACCGGCTGCTCGGCATCCTCGTAGCGCAGAACCTCCGGGCCGCCCGTTGCGTGGAACCGTACTGCCTTCATGATTTCTTCCCTTCGGCGATGTGCTTCGGATTCGAAGCAACTGAGAACCACCGTACCTCTGCTTCGAAGTCGAAGCAAGTACTTCGAGTTAGAAGCACTGATAAACTCGGCCCATGACCTCACCGCGGCCTTCGCTGGACGCCACGCAGCTGGGCGCGTACTTCGCCCTCATCGAGGCGAGCAGCCTGCTGAAGCACGCCGTCGAGCAGCAGCTGCGAGAGGCCGGAGATCTCAGCTACGTGCAGTTCCAGCTCCTGGCCACCCTCGGTGACTCCCCGACGGGCAGTCAGCGGATGACCGATCTGGCCGACGGTGTCGTCTACAGCCGCAGCGGACTGACCTACCAGGCCCAGACGCTGGAGAAGCGGGACCTGGTGACCCGGACGCCGTCCTCCGACGACGAGCGCAGCACCACCGTCACCATCACCGACGAGGGACGTGCCGTGCTCGCGAGGGTCTTCCCTGGTCACATCGCGGTGCTCGACGACCTGCTGTTCGCCCCACTGTCCCGCTCCGACATCGAGACACTCGCCGACATCCTCGCCCGCGCGCGCGACCACATGCGTCGAACGCCGCCACGGTCAGCAGAACCACGACGGCGCAAGAAAACGACCGGCACGACCCAAGCTCCCTAGGCCAGACGAGTTCCTCACGTCAGGTGGCGGGGGCCGGCTCGGGCGATCCATGCGAGGTGCGGCGTACGGACAGGAGGCGGCAGGACAGGTAGATGGCGAAGGAGATGCTTGTGATGTAAGGGCTGATCGGGATCGAACTGCCGGCGGCGAGCAGGATTCCTCCGACCGACGCGACCACGGCGAAGGCCGTGCTGAGCAGTGGAACCCAGACCGGTGACGAGGAGACCCGTAGCGCTGCGGCCGCGGGTGTGACCAGGAGCGAGAGCACCAGGAGCGCGCCGACGATCTGGACCGAGACCGCGACCGCGAGACCGAGCAGGATCATGAAGACGATCGACAGGACGCCGACCGGGACACCGCGGGCAGCGGCAACGTCCGCGTCCGTACTCGCGAACAGCAACGGCCGCCAGATCACCACCAGACCGACTGCCACGACGGCGGAGATGACGATGAGCGACGTGACCTGCGGATCGTCGATCGCCACGATCTGCCCGGTGAGCAGGCCGAACTTGTTCGCCGCCCGTCCGTGGTAGAGGCCGAGACACAGGATCCCGAGTCCGAGGCCGAACGGCATCAGGACGGCGGTCACCGAGTTGCGGTCCCGGGCGCGCGCACCGAGTACGCCGATCAACAGCGCTGCCGTCAGCGAGCCGAGAAGAGCCCCAGTGACGACGCCGGCGCCGAAAAGCAGGCCGGCCGCCGCGCCGGCGAAGGACAGCTCACTGACGCCGTGCACGGCGAACGCCATGTCGCGCATCATCACGAACACGCCGATCAGGCCGCCGACGATGCCGAGCACGACGCAGGCGAGGATCGAGTTCTTCAACAGGGGCAGGAGTTGTCCGTAATCGGAGAAGTCGAAGATCTCCGACCAGACTGTGCCGAGACTGTCCAGGCCGATCACCGGAGCACCGCCGCTTCCGGGTGGTGGTACGGGTCCTGGTCCGGCACACCCGCGACCAGGATCCGTCCGTTGTGCCGGATCACTTCGACCGGGGCGTCGAACAGCTCACTCAGTACGTCGGTGGTCATCACCTCGTCCGGCGTACCGATCCGGAACCGGTGGTTCGCGATGTAGAGCACCCGATCGACCTTGTCGAGGATCGGGTTGATGTCGTGGGTGACGAACAGGACGCCGAGGTCGAGCCGCCGGCGGGCGTCGTCGACCAGATCGCTGACCAGCCGTTGGTGCGGCAGGTCGAGCGACAGCAGCGGTTCGTCGCACAACAGCAGCCGCGGATCGGCCGCCAGCGCCTGCGCGATCCGCAACCTTTGCTGCTCGCCGCCCGACAGCGACGACAGCGGAGTGGACGCGTAGGCCTCCGCTCCGACCGACGAGAGCAACTGGTTGACCCGCTGACGCCGCGCCCGGGACGGGATCGGAACACCCCACCGGTGCCCGTCCACCCCGAGCGCCACGAGGTCCCGGCCGCGGAGCGGTACGCCGTCCTCGGCCAGCCGCTGTTGCGGTACGTAGCCGATCCGCCGATCGCCCCGCCGTACCGGCGTACCAAGGAACGTCGCCGACCCGGACCACAACCGGACCTGGCCGAGAACGACCTTCAGCAGGCTCGACTTGCCCGACCCGTTGGCGCCCAGTACGGCGATCAACTCGCCACTGCTGACCTCGAGATCGAGTCCTTCCCAGAGCGTGCGAGCGCCGAAGCCGAGC
This sequence comes from Kribbella sp. VKM Ac-2566, assembly GCF_004366005.1. NCBI lineage: Bacteria > Bacillati > Actinomycetota > Actinomycetes > Propionibacteriales > Kribbellaceae > Kribbella > Kribbella sp. VKM Ac-2566. Next base: position 1,304,256 of record NZ_SODT01000008.1, read on the forward strand.
GCGGCTCGCTCCAGGCGCAGTACGACGCTCACTGCCCGAGTGCGGCGCCGACCGCCGTGAGGTTCGCCGACATCCAGCCCACGTAGTCCTTGCCGCTCGGGAGGGTCTCGGTGACCGGTACCACCGGGATGTTGTTCTGCTTGGCGGCGGTCAGCACCTTCTCGGTCTCCGGACCGGTGGTCTGCGCGTTGTACGCGAGCAGCTTGACCTCGTGCCTGCTGTACAGCTGCAAGGTCTCGTTCAGTACCTTCGCCGGTACGTCGGTGTCCTCCTCGATGGCCTCGCTGAACTCGTCCGGAGTCTTGTTCTGCAGGCCGACCGCGTCGAGCAGGTAGACCGGCACCGGCTCGGTGATGGCGACAGGCTGACCGTCGTACTTCGCCTTCAGGGTCGCCTCCTCCTGGGTCAGCGCCTCGATCTTCTGCTTGAGCGCGGCCGCGTTCTGCTGGAACGTCGACGCGTCGCCGGGCGCCGCCTTGGCGTAGGCCTGCTGGATCTGATCGACGACCTTCGCGACCGTCGGGAAGTCGTACCAGACGTGCTCGTTGAGCTCCTCGCCTCCGGCCGCCTTCTTGCCGGAGATGGTCACCGCGTTCAGCACGGTCGCCGAGGTGTTCTCGGCGCTCTTCAGCATCCGGTCCATGAAGTCGTCGTAGCCCCCGCCGTTCTCGAGCACCACCGCGGCATCGGCCAGCGCCAACTGGTTGCGGGTGTTCGCTTCGTACTCGTGCGGATCGGCATCCGGGCTGGTGATGATCGAGGTGACCTCGACCTTGTCGCCACCGACGGTGCCGGCCAGATCGCCCCAGACGTCGGTCGACGCGACCACCTTGATCTTCGCGCCGCCGGACGCGCCGGGCGACGAGGTGGGCCCGGCGGCGGCACCGCCCGAGCAGCCGCTCAGCCCCAGAGCGACGACGGTGACAACAGCGGGCACAGCGAACAGTCTGCGACTCATGGCAGAACCAATCTTCGAGCGGAGTGAAATGACAACCGTTATCATTATCGCATCCACTCCGGATCCGCCAGCCGCGCCCCTCCAGGGACGAGGTGCGCCCGTTCTCAGCCGAACACGTCGCGGATCTTCTCGAGGTAGGCGTAGCCGTTGTGGGTGTCGGGGAGCAGGGACGAGCCCTCGGTCCACTCGTTCCAGGCGTTGACGGTGATGATCGGATGTGGTTGGCGGTGGCGTTCGAGGAAGGACTTGGCCAGCAGTAATCCGTCCTTGAACTCCTCAGGCGTCGGATCGAACGTCGTTGTCCACGGGTAGCGGCCGCGCTCGAACGGGCGGCTCTGGTCGGCGCGCGGGGACGCGTCCCACCCGACGGTCACATTCGGGTAGAACGGTATGTCGAGGTCCGCGACGTACCGCTCGTACTCGGCGAAGGCGGCCTCGCGCAACGGCCCGATCTCGGCGCGCGGGAACTCGAACCCGGTGAGGTCGGCGTGATGCACCCAGACGTACGACGTCGCGGACCGGAAGCCGAGTCTCCGCACCAGGCCGGCCGGCGAGTCGAGCGTGATCGCCGCGGGCAGTACGCCGACACCCCAGATCACCGCGTCCAGGTGGAGTCCCACGAAGCCCGCCTGTCTGGTCTGTTCGTCGAACCACTGCAACGCGTCCGCTGTCTCCTCGACTCCGCCGAGGCCGGCGATAAGGCTGCCGAGTTCGTAGATCGACAGCCACGGGCGGCCGTCGACGGTGAGGTAGTTCGGGCGCGCGAAGTACCTGTCGATGACGTGCCTGGCCAGCTTCTCGAACGCGGCGCGATCGATCGCACCGTTCTTGAGCCGCTGGGGTGAGTCGTTCAATGGGTCGTCGTGCGGGAAGATGTCGACGAGTTCGTGGTTCGCCCACATCAACGCGAACTTGACGTCGTTGCTGTTCCGGGCGGCGAGCAGCCCGTCGTCGAGGGCCGCCTGGAGATAGGGACCGTCGTCGTACCAGTAGTAGTCGACCAGGAAGCCGTCGACGCCATACTGCTTGGCCAGCCGGATCTGCGCTTCCGCCGCGGCCGGCGTGGCCTCGTCGAAGCGGCCGTCGATGGGGATGCGCGGTTGCCGGTGTCCTTCGAACCGTGGCCGCGCCGCTTCGAGCAGCTGCCACTCGTCCCAGTCCTCGCCGAACCATTGCGCGTTCCGCGGATCGCGGTGCCAGTCCGGGAAGTAGTACGCGAATACCTGCGGTCGATCCATCAATCAATCATTTCATTCGCCGGCGGGTGTTGGTTTGTGCGTGCCCGGCGCAACTTTCCGGTCCTGCGTGGTATCGAGTAAGCAGAAGCGTTACCACGTACTGTGACCCGAGGGACCATGATGTCCGTTCGTCTGAGTACTGCCCTCACTGCAGCCGCCACCGCGATTCTCCTGACGGGGACCGGTACCGGCGTCGCGACCGCACGAACGACGGCCGGTACGGCCGCCTCCGCAGCCTGCCGCATGGCCCCGGGATCCGTGACGGCCGGCGGCGACCACACGCGCACGATCGTGACGGCCACGTCGCCGCCGACGGTGCAGGAGACCCCTGTTTACACCGACATCTACCCTGACGGCCAAGTCCGGCTGAGCGGGTCGCTCGAGAACGATCCGGACGTCACCGGTACCGGCGGGCGGTTCTCCGGTTACGTGGTGATGGGCTCGACGCTGTACGGCAGCGGCTATCTGCTCAAGGAGGACGGCTCGGTCGACCGGCCGACGGTCGGCCTCAGCCGGGTGGGCGGCGGCTGGGGTGACGCGACCTTCTTCGACTCGACGACGTACTGGAAGTATCCGGATCCCCCGGTCCTCACCTCGAAGTACTCGCTGCGCAGCGACGGCACCCTCACCCGCTGGGACGACCGTTCCGGGACGGTCTGGAGCAACAAACAGACCGCGACCGGGTTCGCCGCGGTCAAGACGATGGCGCTGATCAGCCAGACCGCGACGTACGACACCTTCCTGGCGAACACCAGAGGCGGCGCGCTCTACACGATCCGGATCCCCCGGACCTCGCCGATGAAGCCGATCGTGAAGCAGGTCCGCGCCTCGACCTGGCAGGGCTTCGAGGCGATGGTGATCGAGAAGTGCGGCGTCTACGGAACGATCCTGCTCGGCATCGACAAGGACACCGGTGCGGGATACCTGTACGCCGTTGGTCATGCCAATGGAACCGCCACCGTCATCAAGGGACTCGGCAAGGTGCCCAAGACGTTCACCGACCCCGTCTACTTCCGCCACGTCCTCCGCCCGGGCGACAACCCGATGCTGTTCGGGGAGTGATGATCACCATGTCGAGACGACTTTGTACGGCGGGGCGTGTGGCAGCTGCTGCCGCGCTGGTGACGGGCGTTCTCGCCGGGACTCCGGGCGAGGCACTCGCTGCTGACACCGCCGCCACCGCGGGGTGCAAGATCGAGGTCGGGTCGGTGACCGCCGCTCGCGGTCACACGGACCGCGTGATCACCGCCGGCTCGCCGGCAACGGTGCAGGAGAAGCCGAGCTATCCCGACATCTACCCCGAGGGCCTGCCTCGGATGAGCAGTGCGATCACCAACGGACTCGTCCTCCCCAGTCCCGGCCGCATGTACTCCGGCCACGTGGTGATCGGCTCGGGCCTCTACAGCGGCTACTACATCGTCAAGGAGAACGGCGAGATCGACCCGGAGCAGCACCACAACTTCCGAGTCGGTGGCGGCTGGGGTGACGCGACCTTCCTCGAGTCGAGCTACCCGAACGATACCGATCCCTGGGCCTTGGTCAACCACTACTCGCTGCGCAGCAACGGCACGCTCACCCGGTGGGACTCCAAGGGCGGGTTCGGTTGGACCAACCCACAATCCGCAGGCGGGTTCGCGGCGGTGAAGACGATGGCGTTGCTCAGCCAGACGTCGACGTACGACACCTTCCTGGCGACCACGCGGGGCGGCGCCCTCTACACGATCCGGCTCCCCCTGACCTCGCCGATGAAGCCGATCGTCAAGAAGGTCCGCAGTTCGACCTGGCAAGGCTTCGAGGCGCTGGTGCTCACGAAGTGCGGCGCGTACGGATCGCTGCTGCTCGGCATCGACAAGGACACCGGATCCGGCTACCTGTACGCCGTTGGCCACGCCAACGGCACCTCGACGGTCATCCAGGGCCTCGGCAAGGTCCCGGCAACCTTCACTGACCCCGTCTACTTCCGCCACATCCTCGAGCCCGGCAAAGAACCGCAGCTCTTCGGCGAGTAGCCCCGATCGGGTCGGCCGCCCTCAGCACGCATGATGTCGCGTGCTGAGGGCACTGACGGAGAGATGAGTGGGCGCCGATTCGTCAGTGATCGTCAGGCGCAGCTGACCCTCGCGGTCGGCGCGCTGCTGGTGTCCGTGTCCTCGGTTCTCATCGACCTGGCCGGCGCGACCCCGGGCACCGCCAGTGTCTATCGATGTCTGCTGGCACTGCCACCGCTCATCGTCCTCGCCTGGTTCGAGAGGCGTCGCGGGGGACCGCTCCGCGGCCGCGACGTCTCGTTCGCCGCGCTGGCCGGCGCCTTCTTCGCGGGCGACATGCTCCTGTGGACGCAAGCGATCTTCGAGGTCGGTGCAGGCCTGTCGACGGTGCTCGTGAACGTACAAGTCGTCCTGGTTCCCCTGCTGGCGTGGGTCGCGGATCGCGAAGGCGTGACCGCTCGCTATCTGGCCTGGGTACCGGTCCTGCTGGCCGGAGTCGTTCTCACCTCAGGGGTCGCGGGAGGCGGCGCGTCCGGGACCGAACCGCTCGCAGGCACCGTTCATGCCACGCTGGCGGCCGTTTGCTACTCGGTCTTCCTGTTCCTCCTTCGGCGAGGCGGCCGGCAAGGCTCACCGATCCAGAACTACTCCGTGGTGATCGCCGCGGCGTGCGTGGTCGCCCTGGCCGCCGGATCGCTGTGGCACGGCGTCGACCTCGCTCCGGGATGGAAGGTCATCGGCTGGCTCACCGGTGTCGCGCTCGCCGGCACCGTACTCGGCTGGCTCCTCGTCGCCACGGCGTCACCGCATCTGCCCAGCCACGTCGGCGCCGTACTCCTGATGCTCACTCCGGTCGGCGCCCTCGCTCTGGGTGCGCTGATCCTCGGCGAGCGGCCGACTCCGCTCCAGCTGCTCGGCTGTGTCCTGATCCTCGCCGGCTCCTACTTCGCGACCCAGCGCATCCGGCTCAGATCGTGAGTTACGGCTCGTTGTCGGCGTGGTAGCGGACGAGGTCGGGGAGGAAGTTCTCCAGGTTGCCGATCTCCTCGATGTGGTGGCGGATCCACGGGCCGAGTTTGCGCTCCGGGAACGCCTTCGTCCGGGCGACCTTGTTGAGCAGGAGGTGGCCGTGGACGGTGTCGTCTCCGAGGACCAGGTGGGTGACGTAGCGGGTGTCGCCGCCGATCGCGTGGTACTCGTTCTCGAGGCGGACGAGGCTCGACCCGAGGACGCGTTTGGCGATCGTGGCCGAGCGGTCGTCGATCTCCTCGACACCGACGTGGATGTCGATGAGGGTGTCCAGATTCCGCCCGAGAGCCTCGGTGATGTGCAGCCGGGCGCCAGGGCTGACGCCGCCGTCGACACCTGGCGACTCGATCTCGTAGGAGATGTGGTCGAGCGGATGCCAGACGAGGTAGCGCGGCTGCCGGGTGCCGGCGTACATCATGGTGCCGGGCACGTGCCGGTACCACCAGGCCAGCATCTCCGGTGTGACACCGGCGAGCGGAGCGTGCTCGATGGTCACACGCACCTGGCCGTCAGCGGCCGTCCTCGAGACGCGGGCCGACGCCTGCGGCCGGAGCGGCCACAGGACAGGTCGCGGTGCGGGAAGCTCAGGCATACCGGACCTTGTGCCCGATGCCTCGCACTTCATTCGGCGCACTGACGAGGCCTGCGGGCAGGCACGAAACGGGCCGAACGTCAGGTCCGGGGCAGCTTGCGGGTGTCGATGAGTTGCTGGGCCACGTCGCGCAGTTTGGTGTTGGTGTCCTGGGAGTAGCGCTTGAGGATCGCGAACGCGCGGTCACCGTCGAGGCCGTACCGTTCCATCAGGATCCCCATCGCCTGGCCGACCAGCTTCCGCGCGTCGACCGCCTGCGCCATCGTCTGCTCGTGCCTGGCAGTGGCGACCGCGACCGATGCGTGTCTGGCGAGGATGTGGGCGATCGCCTCGTCGTCCGGACCGAAGGCGTCCGGCTCCGGGGAGTACAACCCGAGCACGCCGAACGACCGCGAACTGGCGGCGCCGACGGCCAAGGGCACATCCAGCACACTGCGGACCCCGAGACGAGCCACCTCCGCGGCCCACACCGGCCACCGGGCATCCACCGCGGTGTCGCGGACCAGCACCACCCTCTGGTGACGCAACGACTCGATCAACGGGCCGGTCCCGTCATCGATCTGCAGATTGAAGATCTCGGCGACGACGGGATCCGTCACGGCCGGGATCTCCGGCCGCCGGCCCCGGGTGTGGAGCGCCACCCCGGAATAGGTGCAGGCCAACGCCTGCAGAGCGAACTGCACGACCGCATCAACGGTTTCCTCGACACCACCGGCGCTGTGCAAGTCGACCGCCAGTCGCGCAAAGATGTCGGCCGTCTCGTCAACCATCTCGGCCAGCCGCAGCCGGCTTTCGGATGCCGGCTCGTGAGCGCCGAACTCCAGAGCGTCATTTTCGATCTCGCTCATGCTGTGTCAACGCCGCTAACGGCCATAGGTCCTCCTGGACAGCCCAAGTGAAGCATCCGGCTGCTGACTGCCCAACAGTCGCCAAGGCAGAGCTTGCCACCATCCCGAACTTCGCACCAGTCCCGATCGTGCCGGCGACTACAACGAAACGAGTACGACGGTGGCTGTCGCGCAGGCCAGGCCCAGGACCTGGGGACGTGTCAGACGTTCGCGAAGGACCGTGATGCCCAGAAGCACGGGTACGGCGGGGTACAGCGACGTCAGCACGACCGCCACGGACAGCGCCTGTTCGCGGCTCGCAAGAAGGAATGCCGCGATGGCCGACGTACCCAGAAGCCCCGAGGCAACGGTGAGTGCGGCGGTGCGGCGGTTCATCCGGAGGTGGACCGGCCGGGCCGCCAGCGGCGCGACCGTGAGCATGGCAACGAGCCGGTTCAGCGCCAGCGGCCACAGGCCGGCGCCGGCGTCGGCGCGCGCGAGAGCGACGTACTGCAACGCGAATCCTGCCCCGGACAGAAGCGCCCACCCGGCGCCGGTGGAATGCGCACCGCGGGTCCGGTGGCTGCCGGCCATCAGCCAGATCGCGGGTGCGGCGATCGCGAAGCCGCACCACGCGGTCCACCCGATCTGATCGTGCAGCAAGAACACGCCGATGATCACCGGCACGGCGACCCCGGCAACGTCGCTCAGCGGTACGACGAGACTCAGCCGGCCGATCCTCATAGCCTGGAAGAGGCACACTGCGCCCAGCCCGGTACCGATCCCTGACAGCGCTCCCCACCCGAGATCCGCGCCGGTGACATGGGGATGGGAGACGACGAGAGCGAGGGCCGTGACCAGCACGCATCCGACGAGCTGCCCCACGAACACCACGACCGGACTGCGCACTCGGCGGGCAGCCAGTCCAGCCGCGAAGTCCGACAATCCGAAGCACAGTGCCGACGCCAGCGCCAACGCGATACCCACCGGCTCGATCCTCCACTTCGGCGTGCGGCTTCGAATGGGGATCGGGTGCCCAACGAGTCGGTTTTCTACTCAGCAGAACCGTGATTGCGAAAGCCGGTCAAGGGGCACTGGCCCGGTATGGCTCGTACAACAGAGACGCGAGCGACGCGCACCGATCGGGCGCCGCAGTTGAGGTATGTACGGACGTTCGGTTGTGATGCGGACCGCTTGTGGAGGCTCATTACCAGGGCGGAGCATCTCAGTAGCTGGCTCGGGCCGACCGTACTGAGCGACACGCAGTACGGCGGGTTCATGGTCGCGACACAGGCGCGGGCCGAACAGACCGGGATCGTGACGGCCTGCGAACCTCCGCACTACTTCCGGGCAGCTTTCGACGATCCGCCGCACCCCACCAGCACCGTCTTGGTGGACGTCGTCCCAGGGCACGACGAAACGCACCTGATCCTGACCCACGGCGGCATCCGCCACAGCCTGCTGGCCCAGTTCGACACTCTGTGGATGGGTGCCCTCGACCGCCTCCGGCAGGTGGTGGAGGGAAGGGCCCCGGCTACCGCTCCCCGGTACCTCCCGAAGTCGGCGGGCGGAGCAGGCTAGCTCATCCCGCCCGGCCTCGGAAGCTGCTCGTCGGGGTCTTCGTCCGGCTGCGGCTCGGGGTCCGGGTACGGCGTGGTGTCCGGATCGGTGTCCGGGTCGGTCCGGCCCGGGAAGGACCGGTCCGGATCCGTCGGATCGGGCAGCGGCGGCACGGGCGGTACAGGTGTCGTACTCATGATGACCTCCGAACAGCGGAACGGGAATCGCCCTCCCGGTTCCCGTCTCACGCCCCGTCCATTCCCTGGACGTCAGGTTCGCTCATGCGATGATCGCGCTACGACCTCGAGGAGTTGTCTGGATGACTGGCGTGCGTGTGCTCTTTCTCGGCGGGACGGGAATCATCAGTTCGGCTTGCTCGTGGCAAGCAGTTGAGGCGGGGCTCGACCTCACGGTCGTCAACCGCGGCAAGACCTCGACTCGCCCGCTTCCTCCGGAGGCGCGAGTGCTCACCGCCGACGTCGACGACGCATCGGCCTTCGCCGAAGTGGCCGGCCAGGACTTCGATGTCGTGGTCGACTGGTTGGCGTTCACACCTGATCAGGTGCGCGCCCGGACCGACGCTCTGCGAGGACGGGTCGGCCAGTACGTCTTCATCAGTTCCGCATCGGCGTACCAGACACCACCGGCCCGGCTGCCGATCACCGAGTCGACGCCTTTGCGCAACCCGTTCTGGCAGTACTCACGCAACAAGATCGCCTGCGAAGACCTCCTCACCGCGCTGTACCGCGACGAGGGCTATCCGGTCACGATCGTGCGGCCCTCGCACACCTACGACCGGACCCTCGTCCCGTTCGACGGCGGCTGGACGATCGTCGAACGCATGCGCCGCGGTCAGCCCGTCGTGGTCCACGGCGACGGCAGCTCCCTGTGGACCCTGACCCACCACCGGGACTTCGCGCGCGGCCTGGTTCCGCTGCTCGGCCACCCCCGCACCCTCGGCGAGGCCTTCCAGATCACCTCCGACGACGTCCTCACCTGGGACCAGATCGCTCAGACGCTGGCCAGTGCGGCCGGCACGTCCGCGCAGATCGTCCACGTTCCGTCGGACGCCATCGCCGCGGCACATCCAGCGTGGGGCGCCGGTCTCCTCGGCGACAAGACCCACTCAGCCGTCTTCGACAACACCAAACTGCGCCGCGTCGTCCCGGACTTCGTCGCCACCATCCCGTTCGAATCCGGCGCCCGCGAGATCATCAGCTGGTACGACGAAGACCCGGCCCGCCGCCGCATCGACCCCAGCATCGACGAAGCCATGAACACCCTGATAACCCGCTACACAAGCTGACCGACCAACCTGGCGGACGGAATGTGAGAACAGGGAGGAACCCTCATGGCCCGGCAGATCATCACGACCGCGAACGCTCCGACTTCGCCGCTCTACAGCCAAGGGGTCAAAGCCGGACCTCACGTGATCGTCTCGGGCACCGCCGGCATCGACCCGAGCACCGGCAGCCTCGTCGAGAGCACCATCCAAGCTCAGACAAGGCAGGCACTGACGAACTGCGAGGCGATCCTTCGCGCCGCCGGCGCCACCCTGGACGACGTCGTCGAGGTCGGCGTGCTGCTCACAAACCCCACCGACTTCACCGGCCTGAACGAGGAATACGCGCGCTGGTTCCCGTCCGATCCGCCGACGCGATACGTCGCCAAACTCGGCGCCGACCTACCCGGCCTACTCGTCTCGATCCGAATGACAGCCTTCATCGGATAACCCCGTCCCGGTCGATGAACAGCAGCGACGACAGCTCCCCACGTGTCATCCTCGAGCCACGGCACGCCGGCTGACGGAGCACCCGAGCGAAAGGACGCCATGAACGCCATGCAGAAGTTCTCCCTCGAGGGCAAGGTGGCTCTGGTCACCGGTGGCAGCCGGGGGCTTGGACGGGCGATGGCCGAGGCGCTCGGTGACGCGGGGGCGGCGGTGGCGGTGACGGCGCGCACGCTCGCCGCGGCCGAAGCCGCCGCGGACGAACTGCGCGAGCTCGGAATTCGCGCGTACGGCGTCCAGCTCGAGGTGTCCGATGTGGAGGACGTCGAACGTGCGGTCGAGCAGGTCAGCACCGAGTTCGGCGAGATCGACGTGTTGCTCAACAACGCCGGCATCGGTGTCGCCGGCCGGGCCTTCGAGACGCCCGACGAAGCCTGGCACGAGGTGTTCTCCGTCAACGTCGACGGTGTCTGGTACTGCAGTCGTGCGGTCGGACGCCGGATGGCGCAGCGGGGCGGAGGCACGATCGTGAACGTCGGTTCGATGTCGGCCGAGATCGTCAACCAGCCCCGCTGGCAGGCGTCGTACCTGTCGTCCAAGGCCGCGGTCCATCAACTGACCAAGGCCTTGGCGGCCGAGTGGGCGCCGCACGGGATCCGCGTGAACGCGATGGCACCGGGGTACTTCCTCACGGAGATGTCGCCGGTCGACCAGCCGGAGTTCAAGCAGTGGTGTGTCGATCCCGCCGCCATGAAGCGCTACGGGTTGCCGCCGGAACTGGGGCCGGTGGCGATCTTCCTCGCGAGCGAGGCGTCCAGCTTCATGACCGGCTCTGTCGTCAAGGTCGACGGCGGCTTCACACTGTTCTGATGGTCACCATAGGCATTGTCGGCGCCGGGCTGCGCGGGAGGCTGTTCGCCGAGGCTCTCGAGGGACAGCCGGACGTCACCGTCGTCGGGCTCGCAGAGCCTTCGGCCAAGGTGGCCGAGGAGGCCAGGGCCGCCACGGGTCTACCTGTCACCGGGTCGCATCCCGAGTTGCTCGAGGCATTCGATCCGGACGCCGTGATCGTGGCGACACCCGACTTCGCCCACCGCCAGGTCGCCGTCGACCTGGCCGAAGCCGGTAAGCACCTGCTGATCGAGAAGCCGGTCGCCACCACCCTGGACGATGCCCGCGCCATTGCCGTCGCGGTCCACCGCGCGGGCGTTCGATGCCTCGTCGGGTTCGAGAACCGCTGGAACCCGCATGTCGTGCAAGCCAAGGCCGCGATGGGGAGCGTTGGTGAACCGATCACGGCATCAGCCACCCTGAGCAACTCCTTCTTCGTGCCGACCACGATGCTGTCGTGGGCTGCGCAGTCATCACCGGCGTGGTTCCTGATGCCCCACACCGTCGACCTTGTTCTGTGGCTTACGGGCCGGAGGCCCGCATCGGTCAGCGCGGTCGGATCTCGTGGTGTCCTGGCGAAGCGCGGCGTCGACACGTGGGACGTCGTCCATGCTTTGGTCACCTTCGACGACGGATCGACGGCGACGCTCTCATCGGCGTGGACGCTCCCGGACGCCGGTGACGGCATCGTCGACTTCCGGTTCCAGGTGATCGGCACCGAGGGGTCGGTGACCGCGGATCTGTCGCATCAGGGCCTCACCGTGGTGAGTGACAAGTATCGGTCGGCGTGGCCGGTCTCCGGCCGGATCGGGCGATCACAGGTCGGCCCTGCGGTGTGGATGGTGCAGGACTTCGCGGCCGGGCTCGTCGACGGTGGCGACCTCGGACCCGACATCGACCACGGCGTACTCGTCACCCAGATCATCTGCGCGATCGAGGACTCGATCACCACCGGCCAGACCGTGCACCTGACCGGCCCGGCTGACTAGGACGCCCTGGATAGACTTGATTTATATGATCTTCTGGGTGGGTGGGCCTGCTGGGGCGGGTAAGACGACGGTCAGTCGGTTGCTGGCGCGGAAGTACGGATTTGTCTGGTACAGCGTGGATGCGCATGCCTCCGATCATGAGGAGCGGGCGGCTGCGGCGGGGCTTCATGTGTTGGGGAGCGGGCCGGGGGACTTCGATCGTCGGCCGATGATTGTCGAGGACGTCCAGGCGTTGCCGGTGGGGACATCGGTTGTTGTCGAGGGCGCCTTTGTCACTCCCGCGATGGCTGGGGTTGCCGAGAACGCGGTGTGGCTGATGCCTTCCAAGGACGAACAGCTCGCACGGCTGGAAGGCAGGAATCCGGGCGGCGATCACAGCGGTCTGGTCTGGGGTTGGGAGCTGGTCCGAAGTCAGCTCGGAGGGACCGACGCGCGCGTCATCGTGGTCGATGGTCAGACAGTCGAGCAGACCCTGAAGGCAGTCGAGCAGAGATTCGGTGCTCTGCTCGCCTGAGCTGAGCGTTCCGAGGGAAGCGGAGCGTGATGTCCAGGCCGCCGGTCGGACGGGCCGTGATGGAGATGTCGCCGTCGTGGGCACCGTCGCCACGGACGAAAGGTTGGAGCAGTCGGTGCGCCTGCTCCGGGGTGACCACGGCTCCGCTGTTGCCGATGCGCAGTACCGCTTGACCGTTCTCCCGTCCGGTGGTGATGTCGATCCGGCCGCCTGGACGGTTGTAGGCGATCGCATTGTCGACCAGGTTGCCGACCATGCGTTCGATCGGCCCCCGAGACCTACGGCAGCAAGCCACCGTCGGCGACCGGCGGTCGTCCGCCCATCCTCGGCGGCGCCCCTGACACCCTGTACCGCTGCGGCCAGCGGTGAGACTACGTGCGGCGAGGGATCACGTCTGCTCCCCAGCGTTCTGAACTGTGGACAGCACGCTAGACATCATATGTTTCACCTGTCAATGTGAACGAGAGCCGCCACGAAGCCACTCAGACGCGGTGAAAGATACGATCTGGAGGTAGTGCGATGAAGTTCGCCCGCTTGGGTCCTCTCGGCGCGGAAGCGCCGGTCGTCGTCACCGAGGACGGCGTCCGCAGCCTCGCCGGACTCACCGCGGATCTCGACGCCGGGTTCTGGGAGTCGGACGGGCCGGCCCGCGTCGCGGCCGCACTGGCCGCCGATGAACTGCCGCTCCTCGAGAACGCCGGCGACCTGCGGATCGGTGCACCGATCGCCCGGCCGGGCGCGATCGTCTGCATCGGCATGAACTACGCCGCGCACGCCGCCGAGTCGGGCGCCGAGCCGCCGACGTCGCCGGTCATCTTCTTCAAGGCGCCGAACACGTTGGCCGGCCCGAACGACCCCGTCACGATCCCCAAGGGCAGCACGAAAACGGACTGGGAGGTCGAGCTCGGAGTAGTGATCGGCAAGCGCGCGTCGTACCTCGACTCCCCCGCGGACAGCCTGGAGCATGTGGCCGGTTTCGTGGTGGCCAACGATCTGTCCGAGCGTGCCTTCCAGATCGAGCAGTCCGGCGGCCAGTGGAGCAAGGGCAAGATCGCGGCCGGCTTCAGCCCGGTCGGTCCCTGGCTGGTCACCCCCGACGAGATCGAGCACCAGAAGCTCAGTCTGCGCAGCTTCGTCAACGGCGAGCCGCGGCAGGACTCCAGCACCGCTGACCAGATCTTCGACGTCGCGACGGTCATCCACCACCTGAGCCAGTACATGGTGCTCGACCCGGGCGATCTGATCATGACGGGAACGCCGGAGGGCGTGGCGCTGTCGGGCCGGTTCCCGTACCTGCGGCCCGGCGACGTCGTCGAGGTCGAGATCGACGGTCTGGGCCGGCAGCGCCAGGAGTACGTGGCGTTCGAGGCCGCCGAATGAGCCTCGAGTTCGACGGCCTGGTCGCGATCGTCACCGGAGGCGGGTCGGGTATCGGCGCGGCCGTCGCCCGCGAACTCACCACACGAGGTGCACGCGTCGCGGCATTCGACCTCGAACCCGCCGATGTCCCGCAGGGCGTGCTCGGTATCAAGGCCGACGTGACGGATGACGCGAGTGTGCGTACGGCGGTTCAGCAGGTCGCCGACACGTTCGGGCGGATCGACGTGGTGGTCAACAACGCGGGCATCGGCGCCCAGGGCACGATCGAGGACAACCCGGACGACCAGTGGCACCGGGTCTTCGACGTCAACGTGATGGGCGCGGTCCGGGTCAGCCGGGCCGCTCTCGCGTACCTGCGTCAGTCGCCGGCCGCCGCGATCGTCAACGTCGCCTCGGTCGCCGCGACCACCGGCATCCCCCAGCGAGCGCTCTACTCCACAACGAAAGGCGCGGTGCAGTCGCTGACGCTGGCGATGGCCGCCGACCATCTCCGCGAAGGTATCCGGGTCAACTGCGTGAACCCCGGTACGGCGGCAACTCCCTGGGTGCAGCGCCTCCTCGACGCGGCGCCCGATCCCGTCGCCGAGCGGGCCGCCCTCGACGCCCGTCAGCCGCACGGGCGACTGGTGTCCGCCGAGGAGGTCGCGCTCGCCGTCGTCTACCTGGCCGGACCTTCCTCCGGCTCGACGGCGGGTACTGCGCTCGCTGTCGACGGCGGCATGGCTACGCTGCGCCTACGCCCGAAGGACTGAGAAGGGAGCGGGATGGCGCTGACCGATGTCGCGATCGAGAAGATCAAGACGATGATTCTCGACGGCCGCCTCAAGCCGGGCGACAAGCTGCCCCGCGAGGCGGATCTCGCCGACCAGCTCGGCATCTCGCGGAGCCCGTTGCGCGAGGCGGTCAGTGTGCTGTCGATGCTGCGGATCCTTGACGTACGACGGGGCGACGGGACCTATGTCACGAGCCTGACGCCGGACCTGCTCCTGGAGACGATGAGCTTCATCATCGACTTCCATCAGGACTCGGGCATCCTCGACCTGTTCGAGGTACGCCGTGCTCTCGAGCCGATGGCCGCCGAGAAGGCCGCGCTCCTGATGAGCGCCGACGACGTGGCCGAGCTGCTCGCGCTGACCGAGGCTGTCGACATCGACAGCCCGGTCGGCGACATGGTCGCGAACGACCTCGAGTTCCACCACCGAATCGCGACGGCAGCAGGCAATCCGGTGCTGTGCTCGCTGGTCGACAGCGTCGCCGGACGCACTCACCAAGCCCGGACCTGGCGAGCGGTCACCCAGGAGGACGCCTTCGAGCAGACGAAGCGCGAGCATCGCGCGATCGCCCTCGCGATCGGCGACCGGCAGCCCAGCGTCGCCGCCGCGTTGTCGCTGTCGCACGTCGCCGGCATCGAGAACTGGATCCGCCGCAACCTGACCCCAGCCCCTACGACCGCGTGAACCGAGACCGGCGTCGGTGGTCAGTACGACGATCGGCACCGAGGTCTTGCCGGACCCGACCGCCCCGTTGACATCACCGATCGGTCTGCCCCAGTCGGGCACCGTGGTGAGGGTACGCATCTGGGTCACTCGGTGTGTACCTCGATGGCTAGGCAGTGTGCGACGTTGACCGGTCGTGTTTCGGGGAGCCGGACCACCAGGATGCCGTGGGCCTGCTCGAAGGGGACGGGGCCGTGGCCGAGCAGGCGGACCGCGGCGACGGACTCGTGCCCTGCGAGGCTGCGGATCACCGCGCGTCCATCGGTCGGCCACGCCATCTGGAATGCGTAGACGGTGTCGTCTCGGCGGGTGAAACGGAAGTCGGAGCTCGTCCAGTTCACGCGGTCTTCGGTGAACCCGTCGATGACCACGCTCGCCGGCCCCTCGCCGAACACCCGGAACGGTCTGGTGCCGTAGATACCTTCGCCGCAGGTCTGGGTCCAGGAACCGAGGTCGTCGAGCAGTTGCGAACACTCGAGGTCGACGGTGCCGTCGGGCTGTTGCGGCACGTTCAGCAGGAGGTTGCCGTTCTTCGAGACGATGTCGACCAGCATCTCGATCACGTGGCCGGCGGTCTTGTACACGTCGCGGACGTTGTAGAACCAGTCGCCGACCGAGGTATCGGTCTGCCACGGCAACGGATGGATGGCCGGGGTCTGACTGCGCTCGATGTCCATCACACCGACGGCACTCACCTCGGGCCGGCGATCCTTCTGCTGATAGACGGCACGGTTCGTCCCATGGAGTCGCACGCTCGTGTTGTACAACCGGGAGACCGCCTCGAGACCAGGCGTGTAACCGACCTCGCCGAACGGCAGGGGCCCGTCGGAGTACAGCAGGTCGGGCTGGTACCGGTCGATCATCTCGGTCACCGCGTCGAGCCAGTAGCGGTGCCACTGCGGGTCGTTGCAGTACCAGGGATCCGGGACCTCGACGTCCGAGAGATACCGGCTGTTGTCGAGGTAGAAATCGCGGTTGGCCGGATCTGTTCCGTCGTACGGGACGCCGGCGAACGGACCGTGCTTGTCGCTGCCCTTGTTGACCGCCATCCAACTGAAGGCGGCGCCGAGGTGCTCGGTGATCCCGAACGGGATTCCGCGCTCGTCGGCGGCCGCCTTCCACAGTCCGACGATGTCCTTGCCCGGCCCGACCTTCACCGAGTTCCAGTGATTGAGGCTGGATTCGTAGTTGAAGAAGTTGTCGTGGTGCACGGCCTGCGCGACGAAGTACCGCGCGCCGGCCGCGACGAACCGCTCCATCAGGCCGTCCGGATCGAACCGCTCCGCCTTCCACTGCCGTACGACGTCCTTGTAGCCGGCCGTCGACGGGTGCCCGTAGGTGCGGAGGTGGTAGCGGTACTGATCGGTGTCCTGGCGATACATGTGCCGCGCGTACCAGTCGCCGTACCGCGGCACCGACTGCGGCCCCCAGTGCGACCAGATGCCGAACTTCGCGTCCCGGAACCAGTCCGGGCACTCGAACGTGGTCAGGGACTCGAACGACGGCTCGAAGGGGCCGACAGCCACGGTTTGACTCCTCATCAGTGCTGGGGACCGGCCGGCCTTCCGGCCGGTCCCGAGGGGTGGGCTACTTGTTGGGGACCTTGTCGTACGCCGTTTGCTGGATCTCCAGGTACCGCTTCAGGCCGAGGCCGTCGAGACCCTTGACGTAGCTGTCCCAGTCGGTGTCGATGTTCTTCGAACCGGTCACGAACTGGAGCGCGTTCTGTTGAATGTAGTTCTCGATGTTGGTCTGCAGCGTCGCGACCTCGTTGGCCAGCGTCGGATCGATCCACACCTTCCAGAACGGGTAGATCTGGGCCTTGTCCTCGTGACCGGCGTACAGCTTGGTGGCATCGAACAGCTTGCGTTCGTACCCCGCCTGCGAGTGGGTGTCGGTGTCGATGACCTCGGAGTTGCGGTACTTCGCGGTGTTGTTGTACTGCGCCAGCGGACCCCAGCCGCTGTTCCGCGGTTTCGACCCGGGCTTCAGGGGAATCTGCTTGAAGCTCGGCTTCAGCGACTTGTCGAGCGCCACATCGCCGGGACCGGGCTTGGTCCAGGCCTTGCCCTCCATGCCGAACTGTCCGTTGTTCTGTCCCTCATCGGTGAAGATGTAGTCGAGCATCTTGATCGCCTGGATCTGCTTCTCCGGTGTGGCCTTCGACGTCAGGACGAACGTGGCGCCGGGAATGCTCGGGAAGACGTAGCTGGCGTAATTCGCGCCACTCGGACCGGTCAGCGGCGGTACCGCGTCGTACTGCTGGTCCCGCCCGTCCGCCGAACCGACGGTGACGAAGATGCCCGAATGCATGACGGTGCCCGCGCCGAGGATGACCGAGCCGCCGTGGTTGCCCTGCTGCTGCATCGCGTCCGGGTTCTGCGTGAAGGCACCTTTGTCGATCAGGCCTTCTTTGTAGAGCGAGTTGATGTACCGCAGGCCTTCGCGCCAGCCGTCCTTGTTCGCCTGGACGTCGACCTTGCCGTTGTTGAGAACCAGTGTGGCGTTGTTGCCGCCGCTGTTGTTCTGCCCTTGCGGGTCGTAGATGAAGGCGTTCATGAAGTACGGGATGAGGTTGTCGCGGACGTTCGCGCTGAGCGCGATCTCGTCGGCCTTGCCGTTGCCGTTCGGGTCCTGGGTCTTGAACGCCTGGAGCACCTTCCGCAGGTCCTCGGTGGTCTTCGGCTGCTCGAGGCCCAGCTTCTTCAGCCACGCCGAGTTCATCCACAGCTTGTCCGGGTACGAACAGTGGAAGCAGTCGACCCACTGCGGCATCCCGTAGATCTTGCCGTCCGGCGCGGTCGCCATCGCCTTCCACTCGGGCGTGGAGTCCAGCGCCTTCTTGATGTTCGGCGCGTACTGGTCGATCAGCTGGTTCAGCGGTACGACGACACCCTGGTTGCCGAGCTTGAGCAGCTCCGCCGTGGTGAACTGGTCGACCCAGGGGATCAGCAGGTACAGATCGGGGTAGTCGCCGCTGGCCAGCGAGATCTGCCGTTTCTCCTTCGACGGACCGCCGTCGAACGTCGTGGTCTGCCACTTGATGGTGACGTTGAACTTCTGCTTCATCAGCTTGGTGAAGTCGTTCGTGGCCAGGTTCGTGTCGGCCGACTGCGGCGCGAAGACGTTCAGCGTGACGTCGGGATTTCCGGTGATCGTCGGCAACGGCTTGTTCGCCGAGTCGTCGTCCGATTTGCTGCCGGAGCAGGCCACGAGGGCGAGTGCCAGGAGGCTGGTGCCGACGATCGCGGCACGCCTCCGCGTACTGAGTTTCACAGACATTACGTCCCTCACAGGGGTTGGGGTGATACGGAGGTGGTACCGGGATCAGCCCTTGACGGCGCCGATCAGGATTCCCTTGGTGAAATAGCGGGCGACGAACGGGTAGATGAGCAGCACCGGCACGCTGGCGACGACGATCAGCGAGTACTTGAGCAGATCGGCGAGTTCCTGGCGCTGGATCACGATGGAGGCGTCGACCGCCCCGCCTCCGGTGGTGTTCAGGATCAGGATGTTGCGCAGCACGAGTTGCAGCGGGAACAGGTCCGGGTTCTTCAGGTAGATCAGGGCGTCGAAGTACGAGTTCCACTGCATGATCGCGTACATCAGCGCGATCACCGCGATCATTGGCTTGGCCAACGGGATCACCACCGACCACAGGAACCTGAGGTCACCGCAGCCGTCCAGCTGGGAGGCCTCGACCAGTTCCTCGGGGATCGCCGTACGGAAATAGGTGCGGGCGATGATGACCTGCCAGACACCGATCGCCTGCGGGATGATCAGCGCCCACCGGGTGTCCAGCAGGCCGGCCGACTGCACCACCAGGTACGTCGGGATGAGCCCGCCGGTGAACAGCATCGTGAACAGGATCAGCGTCATCACGACATTGCGGCCGACGAGCGTACGGCGCGACAGCGGGTACGCGATCGCGACCGTCATGGTGACGCTGACGATCGTGCCGACCACCGTGTAGAACAACGAGTTCAGGTACCCCTGGACGATCTGCGGATTCTCGAACACCGCGTGATACCCGCGCAGCGAGAAGTCCACCGGCCAGAACAGCACCCGCCCCGACGACACCGCCGCGGGACTGCTGAACGAGCTGGCCACGATGTAGAGCAGCGGCAGCAGCACCACCAGGAAGAACACTGCCAGCAGCAGGTACACGCAGAACAAGAAGATGCGGTCCGTGCGCGGCTCGTGGATCCGGCGTGCGCGTGCCGCCTGACGCTCGCCCCTCTTGCTCGGCACCGTTCTGGCTTCAGTCTGGACGCTCATGACCACAATCCGTTCCCGGTGATCCGTTTGGCGATCGTGTTGACCATCAGCAGCAGGACCAGGTTGATCACCGAGTTGAACAGCCCCACCGCGGTCGCCCCGCTGAAGTCGGCGTTCAGCAGACCGGTCTTGTAGACGTACGTCGCGATGATCTCCGACTCGCTCAGGTTGAGCGGGTTCTGCAGCAGGAACGCCTTCTCGAACCCGATCGCCATGATGTTGCCGACGGCAAGAACGAGGATGATCACCGCGGTCGGCATGATGCCCGGCAGGTCCACGTGCCGGATCCGCTGCAACCGCGTGGCGCCGTCGATCTTGGCCGACTCGTGCAGCGCCGGGTCGATGCCGGACAGCGCGGCCAGGTAGATCACCGCGGAGTACCCGGTGGTCTGCCACACGTCCGACCACACGTAGATGTGGCGGAAGTAGTCGGGGTTCCCGAGGAAGTCCACGGACGGTACGCCGAAGAACCCGATCGCGTCGTTGACGAGGCCGAGCCGCGGTGACAGCACCAGGATCGTCATCGACACGACCACCACCGTCGAGATGAAGTACGGCGCGTACGTCACCAGCTGAACGGTCCGCTTGAACAGGCCGGTGCGGATCTCGTTCAGCGCCAGGGCGAGGATGATCGCGATCGGGAAGCTGGCCGCGACCGTGTAGACCGAGAGCAGGAAGGTGTTCTTCACCAGGGTCCAGAACACCGGGTTGTGGAAGAACAGTTCGAAGTTCTGCCAACCCACCCAGGGACTTCCCCAGATGCCCTTGATCACGTTGAAGCTCTTGAACGCCAGGACCGCGTTCGACATCGGGATGTACTTGAAGACGGCGAACCAGATCAGCGGCACGACCATCAACAGGTACATCGTCCAGTGCCGCCGCAGGCTGCGCCGGAACCCCTTGATTCCCGGGCGCTCCCGTCGGCGTCGCCTCTTCGGCCGGTTCGGCAGCTCACCCGCGGGCGGCCGGACAGTTGTCAGCGTTGCCATGGAACCTCCTCGTCCAGGTGGGCGATCATGTCGAGCTCACCCGGTGACCGATTCCGGCGGTCAACCGGACCGGTACCCGCACGTCGCCACGGCAGACGACCCGCTCCTGGTCCCGGTCGGCGGTCAGGACGGCCTCGACGCGCTGCGGCGTCCACGCGATGTCGACGACGACTCCGCCGCGGGCTCTGAGGCCGGTCACTCGGCCGCTGCTCCACGCGGCCGGAAGGGCCGGCAACAACTCGATGTGACCGGTGTGGCTCTGCAGGAGCATCTCGGCGATCCCCGCCGTCGCACCGAAGTTGCCGTCGATCTGGAACGGCGGGTGGGCACAGAACAGGTTCGGGTAGACCCCCGCGCCGCTTCCGGGACGCCCACTGGCGGTGTCGTCCGCCGGCCGGAGGAACGCCCGGACCAGGCGGTGCGCGGCGGCCGCATCACGCAGACGCGCGCGCAGGCAGATCTTCCAGGCGAGCGACCATCCGGTCGCCTCGTCCCCGCGCAGGTCCAGGGATCGCGCGGCCGCCGCGGCGAGGATCGGCGTACCGTCAGGCGTGATCGCGTCACCCGGATACAGGCCGATCAGATGGGACATGTGCCGGTGGTGCGGATCTTCCTCCGGCAGGTCCGCGGCCCACTCCTGCAGCTGCCCTTGCGCGCCGATGGATGGTTCCGGCAGGCGTTTGCGGGCCGTCGACAGCTCTTCGACGATCGGGTCCACGACGTCCAGCAGACGAGCCGCCCGCTCCACCCGGTCGAACAAGTCCGAGATCAGGGCGAGGTCCATCGTCGACGACACGGTGACCGACGCTGGTTGCCCGTCGGCTGCGAGATAGTCGTTCTCCGGTGACGTCGAAGGCGCCGTACCGAGACTGCCGTCGGGCAGCTCGACGAGCCAGTCGAGGCAGAACTCCGCCGCTCCGCGCAATGCCTGCCAGGACCGACCGAGAAACTCCAGATCACCCGTGAACTCGTAGCGGTCCCACAGATGACGGACCAACCAGGCACCTGCCATCGGCCAGTTCGACCACCGCGGATCGCCCTCGACCGGGAAGGTCCAGGCCCACGCGTCCGCGTTGTGATGCGCGGTCCAGCCTCCGCATCCGTAACGCTCACGGGCGGTGCTGCGTCCGGCCAGGGCGAGGTTATCGATAAACCGCAGCAGCGGCTCGTGGCACTCGGACAGGTTGGCGGTCTCCGCCGGCCAATAGTTCATCTCGGTGTTGATGTTCACCGTGAAGTTCGAACTCCACGGCGGGCGCAGGATCTCGTTCCAGATCCCCTGCAGGTTCGTCGGCAGCCCGCCCGGCCGCGAGCTCGCGATCATCAGGTAGCGGCCGTAGTTGAAGACCAGCGCGGCCAGCGCGGGATCGTCGGTGCCTCTCGCCACCCGCTGGTCGGTCGGCAGCACGGACTCCTGCGCGAGCCCGGTCAGTTCCAGCGACGAACGACGGAACAGTCGCCGGTGATCTCGCTGATGATCGTCGAGCAGTACGGCGTAGTCGCGGTCGAGCGCCGCGAGCACGGTCTGGTCGGCGGCGGCCCAGCACTCGTCAGCCGTCCGGGTCGGAGTCGTCGACGGTCCGTCGTACCCCGTCGCGGTGGAGAGGACGAGGATGATCTCGGTCGCATCGTCGACGACGAGTTCGGACGCGGTCGACCTGAGCCGGCCGTCACTCGTGGCCCGCAGCGCGATCGCGGCGGCCATCCCGCGATCCGCGCCGTCGGAGTATCGGATGGGCTGCGGCACGTCTCGATGCGGTGGAGCGACATCGGCCGGCGCCTGGAGGAACAGGCCCAGCCCGCCCTGCACCGCCCGAGGTCGCGACTGCAACTTCGACGTCAATCGGCACGTGAGCGCCAACTGCGGCTCAGAAGCTGTCAACCGTACGACGAGTACGCCGTCGGGCGCGCTGACGAACGCCTCCTGCCGAATGCTCACGCTGCCGGCGTCGTACTGCGTGATTGCCACCGCGGCGTCGAGATCGAGCGTCCGGCTGTACTGCGTGAGGTTGCCCGTGACCGGCGTGGAGCCGCCGACGCGGACGTCGAGCAATAGATCACCGAGCGGGAGGTACGCCTGCGAGTAGCCGGAATGAAAACCACCGGCCAATTCGTGCGCGCGGCGGATGTCGCCTGCCCACAACGCTTCGCGCACCGCATCTACGGCGTCCGCTCCGGTCGCTCCGAGCGGAGTCGACAGCAGACGCGCGGTCTCCGGGCCTCCCGACCACAGCGTCTCGTCGTTCAGTCCGATGCGATCGCTTCCGGCACCGCCGAAACACATCGCGCCGATCCGGCCGTTACCGAGCGGCAACGCCTCCAGCCAGGTCGCCGCCGGCCGGTCGTAGAACAGCGTGTGGACGCTGGACCGGTCTGAGCTCACCAGGTCGCTCATCGAACAGCCTTCCATCGAGAAGACGAGGATTAATCCCATGAATTTCCCGGATCGTAGCGCCGACGCTCCGCGTGGTCCATACTGAACGCCATCAAAGATGGAGAAAAGTCCCATCTATTTGACCAGTGAGGGTCGCCATGCCACGCATCACCTCGGTGGAGGTTGTCGATGTCCGCTTCCCGACGTCGCTCACCCGCGACGGGTCGGACGCGATGAACAAGGACGGTGACTATTCGGCGGCGTACGTCGTTCTGCACACCGACGACCCGTCGTTGTCCGGGTACGGCTTCACGTTCACGATCGGGCGCGGCAACGACCTCTGCGCCGCCGCGGCGGTACAGCGCGCCGAGCCGTTGGCGGGGCGTGACGTCGACGTCCTCTGCGACGACCTCGGTGCGGTCTACCGGGAGCTCCAGTCGGACTCCCAGCTGCGATGGCTGGGACCGGACAAGGGTGTGGTCCACCTTGCGCTGGCCGCGGTGATGAACGCTCTGTGGGACCTGGCCGCCCGCCGGGCCGGCGTACCGCTGTGGCGGCTGCTGTCCGGAATGTCACCCGAAGAGCTCGTCCGGGCGGCCGACCTGCGGTACTTGACCGACGTACTGACGCCGGAGCAGGCCATCGCACTGCTTTCCCGGCAAGAACCGGGCCGGAAGCAACGGATCGAGGAGCTGGAGGCGTCCGGCTATCCCTGCTACACCACGTCGGCCGGCTGGCTCGGGTACTCCGATGCCAAGCTCCGCAGGCTCTGCGAGGAAGCCGTTGCCGCCGGCTACAAACACGTCAAGCTCAAGGTCGGCGCCAACCTCGAGGACGACATCCGGCGCTGCCGCATCGCCCGGGAGGTGATCGGTCCGGACGGAAACCTGATGATCGACGCGAACCAGGTCTGGGACGTGCCCGAGGCGATCGAGTGGGTGAAGGCGCTGGCCGAGTTCGAGCCGCTCTGGATCGAGGAGCCGACCAGTCCGGACGACATCCTCGGCCACGCGGCGATCCGCAAGGCAGTGGCTCCGATCGGGGTCGCCTCCGGAGAGCACGGCATGAACCGGGTGCTGTTCAAGCAGATGTTCCAGGCCGGTGCGCTCGATTACTGCCAGCTCGACGCGGCCCGCCTCGGCAGCGTCAACGAAGTACTCGCGGTCTACCTGCTCGCTGCCTGGTTCGACGTGCCGGTCTGCCCGCACGCCGGCGGCGTGGGCCTGTGCGAACTCGTCCAGCACCTCGCGATCTTCGACTACGTGGCCGTTTCCGGCAGTCTCGATCGCCGCGTCACCGAGTACGTCGACCACCTGCACGAACACTTCGTGGATCCGTGCCTCGTCCGCAACGGGGCGTACGTACTGCCGGACGCGCCCGGTTACAGTGCCGAGATGCACAGGGAGTCGCTCGAGACCTACAGATTTCCGGATGGCAACTACTGGGCGTCACACGCGGCCGGGGGCAGCCATGAGCCAGAGTAAGTCCACTCTGCAGCCCCGCGTCGCCGGTCCGTCACAGACCGATGTGGTGGTCCAGAGCATCCGGCAGATGATCATCGACGGCAGGCTGCGGCCGGGTGATCGGCTGCCGATCGAGAAAGACCTCGCCGCGGCGCTCGGCGTCTCCAGGAATCCGCTGCGCGAAGGCGTTCGGGCGCTGTCGATCATGGGCGTCCTCGAGACCCGGCAGGGCGACGGCACCTACGTCACCAAGCTCGATCCGTCCATGCTGCTCGCCCCGATGGGCTTCGTCGTGGACCTGCACCACGGCACCGGCACCCAGCATCTGCATGTCGTACGGCGCATCCTGGAGACGGAGGCCGCCGCGCTCGCGGCACACGACATCGCCATCGACAAACTCGAGACCGCGGGGGAGTTGCTGCGCCGCAACGAGGCCGAGCTCGCGCTGCCGGATCCTGATCACGAGACCCTCATCGAGAACGACATCGCGTTCCATCGCATCATCGCGGAGGCGGCCGGCAACCCGGTGCTGACCGCACTCATCGACGCCCTCGGCGGTCGCACGATGCGGGACCGGCTGACCCGATCCATCGCCGAGCCCGGCGCCGACGAGACCGCGCACCGCGAGCACCTCTTGATCCTCGCCGCCCTCAGCAGCCACGACCCCGATCGCGCGCGGACGCGGATGGCCGCACACCTGTTCACCGTCGAGGACTATCTCCTCGAGCACCGCCCGACGAGGATCTGAGGTCTTGTGAACAACCTGCTGCACTGGAGTACGCCGGAACTGGCACTGACGTTCGCCCTCGACGAAGGTCCCGTCCGGCTGGTCGCTGTCCGCGAGGCCTCGCAGCCGAAGGGCGGCGAGCCTGATCCGAGCCAGCCGTTGGTGGAGGTCTCCGCCGTTGGGCACGGTCATTCCAGCAACCGTCATGCAGGCACGGTCCTCGGGCGGCAGTTGCGGTACGTGCGGCACGACGAGACTTCGACCACGCTGCGCATCGTCCAGGAGGAGCCGGCCACGGGCCTCCGCGTCACCAGCGTCTTCGAAGCGCGAGCCGGCGTACGCACCTGGACCGAGGCCTCGATCAGCGGATCTGGCTCTTTGGAGCTCACCTTCCTGTCGTCCCTCACGGTCGGCCTCGAGTCGATCGACGCCGAGCTGTACTCGGCCGCCAACAGCTGGATGGCCGAGAACAGGTGGTCGAAGCGGGCGGTCCGCGAGGTGCTGGCCGACATCGTCCGCGACCCGCACCACCACGTCGCCAAGAGCCGCTACGCGGTGACCAGCACGAACTCGTGGTCCTCCGGAGAAGCGCTGCCCATTGGCGTTCTGGTCGACCGAAGTACGCCGTACGCGCTCGGTTGGCAGATCGAGCACAACGGTCCATGGCACTACGAGGTCGGCGAGACCGAACGCGGCGGCTACCTGCTGCTGAGCGGACCGACCGATCACGAGCACCAGTGGAGCGTGGAGGTCGCCGCCGGCAAGCCGTTCACGACGGTGCCGGTTTCACTCGTTGCCGGGACCGACGTCGACAGCGTGTTCGCGGCGCTCACGCGTCAGCGCCGCGCGATCCGGAACCGGCGCCCGATCGACGACCGGATGCCGGTGATCTTCAACGACTACATGAACACGTTGCTGGGCGACCCGACGACCGAGAAGCTGCTGCCGCTGATCGACTCCGCGGCCGAGGTCGGCGCGGACTACTTCTGCATCGACGCCGGCTGGTACGCCGAAGGCGACTGGTGGAACACCGTCGGCGCCTGGCAGCCCTCGACCAGCCGTTTCCCGAACGGGCTCGGCGAGGTGATCGACCGGATCCGTCAGCGCGGCATGGTGCCCGGCCTCTGGCTCGAGCCCGAGGTGATCGGCGTCAACTCACCGATCGCCGGCGAACTCCCCGACGACGCGTTCCTCACCCGCCACGGCCGGCGCATCGCCGAGAACGGCCGCTACCTGCTCGACCTGCGGAGCCCGGCCGCCCGCAAGCACCTCGACACGACCGTCGACCGGCTCGTCGACGAGTTCGGCGTCGGCTTCTTCAAGTTCGACAACAACACGATGACCGGGCCCGGCACCGACAAGGACGGGACGTCGCTGGGACAGGGCCTGCTCGAACACAACAGGGCGCTGCTCGACTGGCTGGACGGTCTGCACGAACGCCATCCGGACCTGCTGATCGAGAACTGCGGCTCCGGCGCGATGCGGATGGACTACGCGATGCTGTCCCGCCTGCATCTGCAGTCGACCTCGGACCAGGAACATCCGTTGCTCTACGCACCGATCTCCGCGGCCGCCCCTGCCGCCGTGCTGCCGGAGCAGGCCGGCAACTGGGCGTACCCGATCACCGGCACCACCCGCGAGGAGTTCACCCTCGCACTCGTCAACGGCATCCCCGGCCGGCTCTATCTCTCGGGTCACCTCAACCGGATGACGCCGGCCGAGCTGGACCTCGTCCGGTCCGCGCTCACCGCCCATCGTGCCGTACTCGAGGATCTGGACACGCTCGTGCCCGCCTGGCCGCTGGGTCTGCCGGTATGGACCGACGAGTGGATCGCCCTCGCACTCAACGGTCCCGAGGTCTCCTACCTCACCCTCTGGCACCGCGCCCCCGGTCCGTCCACCATCACCCTCCCGCTACCGCGCTCGACGATCACGCCGCACTTCCCCACCGACGTCGGGGACTGGACCTACGCCTGGACCGACGACGCGCTGGTCATCACCGCCAACTCCCCCGAAC
This sequence comes from Kribbella sp. VKM Ac-2566, assembly GCF_004366005.1. Lineage (NCBI taxonomy): Bacteria > Bacillati > Actinomycetota > Actinomycetes > Propionibacteriales > Kribbellaceae > Kribbella > Kribbella sp. VKM Ac-2566. The sequence continues at coordinate 1,331,295 of NZ_SODT01000008.1, forward strand.
CCGCCGCCCGGGTCCTCCGCCTGGAAAGTTGAACGCCCCTCCATGACATCCCACTACGCGGGCTACCTGTACGCACATTTCAAGCGCGAGTCCGTCCATGGTGAGCAGATCTACTTCGCCTTGAGCGACGGCAACGACCCGCTGCACTTCAACGACCTCAATGGTGGCGAACCGGTCCTGCGCTCCACCCTGGGTGAAGGCGGCGTCCGCGATCCGCACATCGTCCGATCTCCGGAAGGCGACCGGTTCTACCTGGTCGCCACCGACCTGCGCCTCTACTCCAGCCGCGACTGGGACCGTCACCAGCGCCAAGGCAGCCGCTCGATCATGGTCTGGGAGTCAGCGGATCTCGTGAACTGGGGACCGGGCCGGCTGGTCGAGGTCGCACCGCCCGAGGCCGGGAACACCTGGGCCCCGGAGGCGGTCTGGGACCCCGAACAGCAGGCGTACGTCGTGCACTGGTCCTCCACGCTCTACGACAACGCCGCCCACGAGGGTGAGAGCTACAACCGCATCATGTACGCGACCACGCGCGACTTCCGCGACTTCTCCGAGCCGCGCGTCTGGATCGACCGGGGATGGCACACGATCGATGCCACGGTGATCGGCCACGACGGCGTGTACTACCGCTTCCTGAAGGACGAACGCAGCCGCACCGGCGACGCGCCGCTCGGCAAGTCGATCTTCTCCGAGACCTCGACGTCACTGATGGCCGCGGAGTGGAAGCCGCTGGCCGAAGGCATCGGCCTGGGCACGGTCGGCCGAGGCGAGGGCCCGCTGGTGTACAAGTCGAACACCGAGAACAAGTGGTATCTCTGGATCGACGAATTCACCGCGGAGCACCGGTACGTCCCCTTCGAGTCGACCGACCTCGCCGGCGGCGAATGGATGCCCTCGAAGGACTACCGGCTGCCGAAAGACCCTTGCCACGGCGTCGTACTTCCGGTGACCGCCGAAGAATACGAGCGCCTCGAGCGGCGGTACTGACTAGCGACCGACGGCCTTCGCGAGCTGGGCCTTCGTCATGGTCGAGCGGCCCTTGATGTTCTTCTGCTTGGCCTCGTTGTAGAGCTGTTCCTTCGTACGGCCCTTCGAACCGCTGTGCGAGCGCAGGCCGCCGCGGCGCCCGGACGAGATGTCGTGGGTGGAGGAACGGCTCGACTCCTTCGCCTCGCCGGCGCGGGCGCGCTCCTTGTTCACGGTCCGCGCCGCGATCTCCTCGGCGACGTCCTCGCTCCGGCCACGCTTCTCCAGGCCTTCCTTGATGTGCTCGTACTGCCGTTCCCGCTTCCGATTCGATCCTGCAGGCATGTCCGTCACTCCTTCCATCACCCCTCCCGGTACCCCGACCTCCCAGCCACAACCAAGCCGTGGACAGTTCGTTCGAGGTCACGTTGCCGGGTAGGCCTCGAGTTCGTAGAGGGAGTAGCCGTACTTCGTGGCGCGGTGGACGCCCTGGACGCGGACGTAGCGCGCGGTGGCGTCGAGCCAGAGCGTGTCGGTTCCGCCGTCGCCGTCGGTCACCTCAGTCGCGGTCGTCCAGGTGCTCCCGTCGTCCGAGACCTGCACCTGGTACGCCGAGCCGTACGCCGCCTCCCACCGCAGCACGAGCTTGCCGAGGCGCGTCGACGTACCGAGGTCGACCTGGAGCCACGAAGCGTCGTCGTAGCCGGACGCCCAGCGCGTGGCGGTGTCTCCGTCGACCGCGAGATCGGCGGTGAACGACGTACCGGGTTCGATGCTCGAGGCAACGGCCGGGCGATCGAGCGCCACGTTGGCAGCACCGGTGCGGGGGCGTACGGCGACTCGCAGTACGGCGTCGAAGGTGGTCGCGCCGGAGGTGAAGGTCAGCGGAATGTCCACGTCTGCCAGGGCAGCGTTAGCGGGAGGCGTGAGCTTGACGGTGATCGACTGGGTGAATCCGCGCTTGATGGTGACCGTCGTACTGGCCGGGTCGACGGTCCATCCGGCCGGCGGGGCGACGCGCAGGGTGCCGGTGACGTCGGCGCCGCGTTCGGCGGAGATGTCGAGCACGAAGCTCGACGCCGTACCGCGGACCACGTCGGCCCGGTCCGCGTCGACGTGCAGACCGGCGAGCGGCGTGTCGCTCCACAGCGGCACGATCTCGGCCACGGCCGGAGTGCCGCTCTTCCACACCAGCCGCACAGCCTCGGCGCGAAGATCGTTCGCAGGCACCTCGGCGTACGCCGATGACACGGAGCCGATGCGCTGCCACGCTCCCCCGACCTGGACCTGCACGTCCGCCGACCCCACGTTCGAAGACTGCTGGAGAATCGTGAGTCCCGCCAGCTCCCTCGGCGCCGACAGGCCGACGGTCAACGCATCTCCGGCGGCGGGCGCCGCGACCGGCACATAGGCGGTCTCCAGGTTTCCGTCCACCGCACGCTGGTACGACGATCCGGGCGCGGGCGCCGGCGTACCAGAGGCTGTCAGCGTCGTCTTCCGTCCGCCGATCGTCCCCACCGAGAACTCTCGTACCACCACCCAGAAGCCGGTCGCGGACAACGACCGGTACCGCACATAACGCGCGGTCGTGCCGGCCGGCGCCGTGGTCCGAACCTCGGCCGTGGTCGCACGGGTCAGTTCGGTCCAGCGCGTTCCGTCGAGCGAGTACTCCAGCACGCCCGACTGGATGTAGTCGTTCGGGCTGGACGCCTTACCCATCAGCAGTTCGATCGCGCCGATCGACGCCGGTTCGCCGAGATCGACCCGGACCTCGGAGCCCTGATCGGGAGCGCCGTTGCTCCAGAAGAACGTGTTCGGGTCTCCGTCGACCATCCGCGCCGGCACGTTGTCCTGGTAGGTCCCCAGGTTCGTCGTCGCGGTGCGACCCGGTTGAACGCCGAGCCAGCGGTCGTGGACGCGGCCGGTCTCGGCAATCAGTTCGTCGACGACCCGCTCGCCGATCCGCGGATAGGTACCGCTGTGCGGCAGCCGGCCGTCCCGGATCGCCTTGGCCTCGGTGACGAGACCGCTCATCTGCTGCCGAACGTTCCAGGCCGTCGCTCCGTCGCCGGCGTCCAGCGCCGCGAGCAGATCGAGGGCGCGACCCATCGCCTGTCCCCACAGCTCCGTTGCCTTGAGCCACGATTCCGCCTCGTCCGCGAACGCCGGATCGACAACACCCGACCGGATCGTCGCCGGTGCAGCGGTGATGGCGCTCACCCGCGGCCGCAGTCCGGCGATCGCCTGGGCGCGTTGCCCGGACCGCCACAGCTGCCAGAACTGCTCGACCGCGGCACCGAACACCGGCGCACTCTCCGGATGCAGAGTCCCGTCGTACGTGTTCAGATCCGCGAACACCTGCAAGGCAGCAGCTGTCGCCGGGTTGCCACCCGCCCGCTCGGCCAGGGCGCGGCGCCAGGACGCCTGCTCGTCGTACTTCGCAGGGTTCCAGCCGAGCTCGGCGAACGAGTACAGCGCGATCTTGCTCACCGCCGCCTGGTTCATCGGGTTCGAGATGATGCCGGCGACGTGATCGGCGATCGCGGGCTCCCGGCCGCTGTACGGCGCGAGCAGCAGCCGGCCTGCGGCGTAGTCGTTGACCGGGTAGTTGTCCCAGATCAGGATGTCGTGGCCGAACACGGCCTTCGCCTGAGCCGCCTGAGCCGCCGTGATGGTCCGCGGCACCACCCCGATCCCGGTCCAGTGCACGACCACGTCGGAGTCGAGCAGCTCCCGCAAAGCCTTCTTGTACGGCGTTTCGCTGACGTTGTAGTACTCCGTCGGCACCATCTGCAGCGGCGCGACATCCGCCTTGGTCTCCACCCATTCGCGCTGCACCCGGTTGAGCAGATCGCTCTGCGCCCGGCCCGCGGCGCCTCCGCCGGTGCCGTACTTCGCCTTGTCCGCGTCGCAGTGCCAGGAGTTGTAGTCGATGTCGTCGAGCGGCACGTTGAACGATCGGGCGCCCACGTCGTACAGCGCCTGGAACTTCGCGATCAGGGCCTGGAAGTCGGCGTCCGAGGTGTAGCAGATCGACAGGCCCGGCGAGAGTGCGAAGGTGAAGTCCACCTTGTTCTGGCGCGCGCGGGTGACAAGCTCGGCGAGTTGGGCGAGTTTGTCGGCCGGGTACGGGTCGCGCCACTGCTCCCGGTGGTACGGGTCGTCCTTCGGCGCGTACTCGTAGGTGTTCATGCGATGGTCGCCGAGGTAGCTGAGCTCGTCCAGGCGGTCCGCGTGCGACCAGGGCGTGCCGTAGAAGCCCTCGATCGCACCGCGGTAGCGCATCGTCGGCCAGTCCCGGATCGCGACGCCGGGCATCCAGTCGCGCCCGGGGCGGGCCTGGATCAGCTGGGCCAGGGACTGCGCCGCGTAGTACGTGCCGTCGGAGTCGACGCCGTCGAGCACCACGTGACCGCGATCGTGGCTGTCACGTCCGGCGGCGAGGACATATCCTTCGACGGGCAAACCCGTGCTGTCCGGAACGTGCAGGGCGCGGAGCGTCGACGCGTCCCGGCCCAGCCAGATGGTCATCGGCGTACCGGGGTCGCTGCCGTTCGTGGTCCGGATGGTCGTCACGCCGGCGCGGTTCAGTGCCTGGCGTACGACGCGCTCGGCATCCGCATCGGTGCGCGCGGTGCGAACCAGTCCGACAACCGGGGCGAGCGGGAAGCCGTCAGCACGTTGCACGAGTTGCTGCGGCTCGGGTGAGACCGCGGCAACCGCGGGATCGGTCGCGCCGGCGTACTGCGGCAGAAGCGCGAGCGGGGCAACCAGGGCGAACACACAGACAGCAGACCGGAGCAGGCGCATCGAGTCTCCTCGGGCATGGGCGGGTGCAGCCAGTTAGCCAGTGCGCATAAGTGCACGTCAAGTACTCGGCCCAGGCAGATTCAGACATATCTATGATGGATGAAGTGGATCGGTTCACGGAGCATCGGGGGTTGTTGTACGCCGTTGCGTACCGGTTGCTCGGGAGCGTGGCTGATGCGCAGGACGTCGTGCAGGATGCCTGGCTGCGGTGGAGTCGGGTCGATGCCGACTCCGTCGACGACGCCGAGGGCTATCTGGTTCGCGTCACGACGCGGCTGGCGATCGATCGGCTACGGAGCGCCGCAGTACGGCGGGAGTCGTACGTCGGGCCGTGGCTGCCCGAACCCATGCTCACCACCCCCGACACGGCCGATCACGTCGTACGAGCCGACGACGTGTCGACCGCCGTACTGCTCGTGCTGGAAGCCCTCTCGCCCACCGAACGCGCCGTCTTCGTACTGAACGAGGCGTTCGGGTACAGCTACACGGACATCGCCGGCATCCTCGGCCGCCAGGTCGCCGACGTACGTCAGCTCGCACACCGCGCACGTAAGGCGGTCGCGGCCCGCCGCCGTCGCTACGACACCGACCGTACGACGCAGCGCGAGGTCACCGAACGCTTTCTCGCCGCCTGCCTGGACGGCGACGTGGAGACCTTGATGGCGGTCCTCGCGCCGGACGTCACCCTGCTCAGCGACGGCGGCGGACTCACCGGCGCCCCGCGCAAACCCATCTACGGACCGCTGTACGTCGCGCGCGCGTTCGTCGTCCTGTACGAACGCCGGCCGGCCGGCACGCAACTGAAACTCGCGGAGCTCAACGGTGCACCCGGCATCGTCATCCAGTCCGACGACGGACCGGTCCTCGCGATCACGCTCCATCTCGTCGACGGCGCCGTACAAGCCCTCCAAGTCGTCAGCAATCCGGCAAAACTCACCGGCCTGTCACATTCCGCGTAGCTGTCTCGTCCGTGAGGCGCCCATCGCCCCACGGATCGGAGACCTCGTGTACGCCGCTTACCTCGCCACCACCCTCCTGGCCGCCGCGCTCACCGGCAGCGCGGCGGTCGCGAACCTCATCGGCCACGACTACCCGAAGGCCCAGGCCGACAAGGTCCACGTCGACCACAAATGGATCCTGCCCTTCGGCCTCCTCCTCGGCGCCGGTTCGCTCGGCCTCCTGGCCGGCCTCGCCGTACCGCCACTAGGAGTCCTGGCCGCCACAGGCCTCGTCCTCTACTTCCTCATCGCGCTGACAGCCCACCTCCGGGTCCACGACCACAACCTCGCCCCGTGGGCCCTGTACTTCACAACCTGCGCAGCCGCCCTCATCACAACCGTCGCCTACCGCTGAAGGCCCGCCACAGGTTGGCGATCGACCCGACCAGCCCGACGGCCAGACCGGAGCCGAATCCGATCATCATCGCGATGCCGATGTGGTTGACAGCCAGGCCTTCGGTCCACATCAACTGGTGGACGATCACCAGCGATACGCCGTACGAAGCCCCGACCACCAGGAAGTCCAGGAACGGACGGCGACTCCGGCGCGCGATCGCCACGACCAACCAGACCGCGAAGGGCAGCAGCGCGAGGCAGTAGTAGAGCAGCCCGCTCTCCGGCGCAACGACATCCAGGTCGGACAGAACCGTCCGCGGGAGCCCGAGCGCAACCAACACAAGCACCAGCCACACCGACATGTCCGTGCCCGGAAATCTACGGCTGACCTGCTGATTCATGATTCTCCCTTCCTCTGTCCAAGAGTCGGGGACACCTGTGCGGCCGCACATCAGCCGCCCGGCGACACTCGACGTACACCAGTCGGCGTACGTCGAGCGCGCGACCGGAATCGGTTTAGGCTGGGGCGATCATGGGGTCCTCGGCGGTGGACGGTGGCGATCACTCGCGGTTGCGGCAGCTCAACGAGCGGGCGGTGCTGGCTTCGGTGCGGGCTGCCGGGGAGTTGCGGGTTGCCCAGATCGTGGAGCAGAGCGGGCTCGGGCGGACGGCGGTCGAAGAGGTGCTGTCGAGCCTCGTGACGCGGCGCTGGCTGATCGAGGAGAGTCCGGCGATCCGCGGGCGCGGGCGGCCGGCGCGCAGCTACCGGTTTCGCGCAGAGGCGGGGTACGTCGCGGGGCTGGACATCGGCGCGTTCTCGGTGCGTGGAGTGCTCACCGACCTCGACGGGCGGATGCTCGCGAACGCGCGGCGCTCGGTGACTCCGGAGACACCACGAAAGCAGCGGCTGGCGACGGCCGACCGGGTGATCGCCGACTGCGCGCGGGAGGCCGGCGTGCCCGAGGCACGCGTCTGGGCCGTCGGCGCGGGTACGACGGGGTTGGTTGATGCTGCGGGCACCGTCGTACGGGCCAATGCGATCCCGGACTGGGGCGGCACCGATCTGGCTGGGCATTTCAAGGCGCGACTTGTTGTCGTCGACAACGACAGTCAGCTCGCGGCTCTGGCCGAGCAGCGTCGCGGAGGCGCGGATCACTCGGCAGACATGGTGTTTCTGCACGCGGGACGGCGTACGGGGTTGGCTCTGGTGCTCGACGGGCAGTTGCGGCGGGGTGCGTTCGGCGCGGCGGCCGACATGTCCGCGCTCCGCGGTGTCGCCTGGGAGGCGGCACTCGAGTACCTGCACGACGTCGTACCGGTGGAGATTCCCACGGTGGACAAGGCCGAACGCGCCTTCGCGGCGGCGCGGGACGGGGACCGGGCGGCGCGAGCCGCCGTACGGAAGTACGCGCGCGCCATGGCAGTCGCCGCCGCGACGGCGATCGCGATCGTCGACCCGCGGCTGCTCGTCCTCGGCGGGGCGTTCTCCCAGGCTGCCGACGTACTGCTCGAACCGCTGGCGGCCGAGCTCGACCGCCTCTGCCCGCGCGTCCCGGAGTTGCACGCATCGTCCCTCGGCGCCCTGTGCGTCGCCCTCGGCGCGGCCAGCCTCGCGCAGGACGCGATCAACACGCGCCTGCTGAGCCCGAGCCGCGGCCCGCTCCCCCAGCTGTCGGCCCGGAGCCTCTGACTTTCAGGTTGGCCGATTGTTCACCGGGCCGTTGACGCATGTCCCGTCCGGCAGCTAATAATGTCGGAAAGAGGCAATAATGCGCACTAACGCGCACCCCTTCGCCAGGAAGCAGGTTGCCCGTGAACAGTCGGATCCGCCGCCGGACGTTCCTGACCACCACCGGCGCGATCGCCACCGCGACCGCGGTCGGCGACGTCGCCTACGCCACTTCGCACGCGCTCGACAATGACTCATCCGGGGCCTCGGAGTACGTCGACGTACAGCTGCTGAACATCACCGACTTCCACGGATACCTGCAGCCGACAACGCCCAGCCAGGGCAGCGTGATCACCGGCGCGGGCGGCGTTCAGGTGACCGTCGGCGGCGTCGGGTACCTGGCCACACACCTGAAGCGGCTGCGCGAGGGGCAGCGGAACTCGATCTTCTTCTCGTCCGGTGACAACTTCAACGGCTGGCCGTTCGAGGTCGATGCCCACGCCAACGAGCCGACCATCGAGGCGCTGAACGCGCTCGGCCTGCAGTTCAGCACCGTCGGCAACCACGAGCTCGACCACTCGGTCGACTTCCTCGTCGACCACATGGAACGCGGCAAGCCCTACCCGGTGAGCGGACGCGACGACAACTTCGTCGACTCGACCGGGCAGCGCTTCCAGGGCGCGAACTTCCGCTTCTACACCGCGAACATCGTGCACGCGGACACCGGCCGGACGATCGTGCCGCCGTACAACATCGAATGGGTCGACGCCGGCCACGGGCGGAAGCTGCCGATCGCGTTCATCCACCTGACGCTGGTGGGTTCCGAGGTGGGATCCACGTCGTACCAGCCCGGACTGCGGTCCCTGTCCGACCTGGAGCAGGCGAACAAGCTGGCCGCGCAGCTCAAGAAGCGCGGCGTCAACGCGATCGTCATCAACATCCACGACGGCGGCGTCGCCGGAAACGACTACAACGCGGGGACGAACCCGTCCGGGCCGGTGTTCCAGTTGGCCGCGAACGCCTCGCCGGACATCGCCGCGATCGTGACCGGACACTGGCACTGCCGGTTCAACATGATGGTTCCGGACCCGAACGGCGTACCGCGGCCGGTCGTGGAAGCCGGCAACCACGGCTCGCTGATCAACGAGATCAACCTCAAGCTCGACCCGCGCACCGGCGAGGTCATCCGGGAGCTCACCCGGTCGACCAACCACGCCAACACCCGCGACGTACCGCTCGACGAGGAGCTCCAGTACATCGCCGACTACTGGGCCGCGCAGGGCAAGAAGCGGTACGCCACGCCGCTCGCCCGGGTCACGGCCGACTTCACCCGTACGCCGAACGCATCCGGCGAGAGCACGATGGGCAACCTGGCCGCGGACTTCGCCTACTGGGACGCGAACCAGCATCCCGACGGGCGCGCCGACCTGGCCCTGATCTCGGTCAAGCCGGTCTCCGGGTCGAACGCGGTGACCGGTGACCTGTTGTTTGCCAAGGGCAGCAATCCGTCAGATGTGGACGGCACCGTGCTGTTCGGCGAGGCCTGGGGCGCCTTCGGGTACGGCAACCCGATCCTGACGGTCACGCTGCCGGGCACCCAACTGCACGCTGCCTTCGAGGCGCAGTGGGTGCCGCAGCCAGGAGGCACCGAGAAGTTTGCTCCGTTCGCGGTGTCGCAGAACGTCAGCTACACCTACGACACGACCAAGCCGATCGGTCAGCGCGTCGATCCCGCGTCCGTGCAGATCGACGGGAAGCCGCTGGACCTGAACCGGGACTACCGTGTCGCCGCGCTCGCCTACACCTTGATCGGCGGCGACGGTACGACGGTCTTCGCCGGGTTCACCGATCCCGTCCGCAACGACCGCGACCACGAGGGGTTCATCGCGTACCTGCGCGCGCACCCGGTACTCACGCCCGCACCGCTCGGTCGCGCGCGTCCGGTGAGTTAGGCTGCCGTTCGAGATGATCTGAAACCCGGATGATACGAGAGCGGAAGTATGCCGAAGCGCACAGCCGTGATCAGGACCGCGCTGCGTGACCTGCGCATCCAGCTCGCGCTGCTGAACCACCAGGTCGGCTCGCAGTTGTCCCTCAAGGACGCCGAGCTGGACTGCCTGGACGTGCTCGCCAGGGACGGGGCGCTCACACCGAGCGCCCTGGCCCGGCGGGCCGGCATCCATCCGGCCACGATGACCGGGATCCTCGACCGGCTCGAGCGCGGCGGCTGGATCGTCCGTGACCGCGACCAGGCCGACCGCCGGCGCGTGACTGTCAGCGTCGTCAAGGAGCGGACGGCGGCGGTCTACCAGGTGTACCGCGGGATGAACGGCGCGGTCGACAAGATCTGCGCCGACTACTCCGAGGACGAGCTGGACCTGATCGCCGGCTTCCTGCACCGCTGCGCCGAGGCCGGCCACACCTCCACCGAAAAACTCGCCGCGAACTGAGGCATCCCGGCCGGCACCTTCAACCCCAACCTGGCCATGCACCTGGTCAGCGGCAACCAGCGCATCAGACCACCCAGCGCGTCAGGCCTCCAGCGCCGCGGGCAGGCGTCTGGCCAGTACGGCGGCGACTTCGTGGCGGTACACCGGGCGGGCCACGTCGCAGGTGTGCGTGAGCTGACCGGTGCGGAGCATCCGCTGGACCTCGTCGACATCCGCCTCGAGCGCGGTCGCGGCGGACCACACGGTCAACCATCCCTCGCGCAGGCGGGCGAGGACGTCCACGTCGTCGCGCCGCAGCGGCAGCTCTTTGCCGTGCGCCGTCAGCAGTCCGGCCGCGATCAGCCGCCGTACGCCGGTCTGGCCGAGGCCCAGTACGGCGCCGGCCTCCGCGACCGACATCCAGTCGTCGAGGCCCGACCGTACGACGTCCGACAGCAGCAGGCGGCGGTGCGCACGGGATCGCGCCGGCAGGTGCCCCGCCCGGATCAGCCCGGCGACGCGCTGTGGCGGAACTTCCAGCAGGAGCGCGGCCTGTGCGGTGGTGACCAGTGGATCTTCGACCATCAACGGCTCGCCGAGCAGATCGGTCAGCCGGGTCCGGAACTCCTTGACCAGTTCCTTCTCACCCATAGCAGTCCTCCCCAGCTCCGCGGTGTCTTTGGGAGCGAACGACACGGGTCCGGGGCCAGAGGCTCTGTTGCATTGTGACACGCACAGCGATGAATTGATGCACGTCGGGCGACTATGGAAATCACTCTCCGTAAATGTGATCGGAGTTGCACCTGAAATCGTCACTTCTGGCACAAGTGATCAATTTGCCCTTGCCGCGAGGCCTCCGCTCGCGGTGAGATAGCTGTGTGACGGAAACGCGACCCGCCGATGCGGCGGAGGGGCAGGGCGTCTCGGGCTTCTCGTACCGCCCGTTCATCTGGCTTGCGGTCGCCACGTTCTCGATGGGTATCGACGGGTACGTGCTGGCCGGCCTGCTGCCGCAGATCGCCGGCGACCTCGAGGTCACCCCGGCGGCCGCCGGTCAGCTGATGTCGGTGTTCGCGTTCACCGCCGCGCTGGCCGGTCCCGTACTCGGCACGCTCACGTCACGGTGGGAACGCCGTACGACGATCGTCTTGTCACTGGGTGTGTTCGTGCTCGGCAACGTGGTCGTCGCGATCGCTACCAACTACCCGGTCGCGCTCAGCGGCCGCGTCATCGCGGCGCTCGGCGGCAGTCTGCTGAACGCCGCCGTCACCGGGTACGTGATCGCACTGACTCCGTCCGAGCACCACGGCAAGGCGTTGTCGTTCGTGCTCGGCGGCTGGATGACCGCGACCGCGCTCGGCGTACCTGTCGGCCTGGTGCTCGGGCAGTCTTCGTGGCGGTTCCCGATGATCCTGGTCGCGGTGGTCGGCACGATCGCACTGGTCGGCATCCTGCTCCGGCTTCCGCAGCTGCATCTGCCCGGCGGCACCCTCGTCGAACGCCTCCGCCCGCTCGGCCAGCCACGGCTGGTCGCGGGGCTGCTCGTCACCACGGGCATCCTGTGCAGCAGCTACGCCTGCTTCACGTACGCGACGCTGATCCTCGGACCGCACTTCCACGCCGAGTGGGCGATGATCCTGATCATGTTCGGGTACGGCGTCTCGAGCATGGCCGGCAATGCGGTGACGGGCCGCCTGGTCGACAGGTTCACCGCGCTCCGGGTGCTGACCGTCGTACTGGTCGGGCTGCTGCTGAACGCGGTCCTCGGCATGATCGCGCTGATGTTCGCCCCGGCCGTGGTGGCCGCCGTCTGGGGCCTGGTCTGGTTCTTCTCGGCCGGCGTCGGCAACGGCGGCGGAGCTGTTCCGCAGCAGGCGCGACTGGCGTCGATGGCACCGGACTCCGCGGCGATCGTGATGGCACTGAACGGCAGCGCGATCTCGCTGGGGTCGGCCCTCGGCAGTGGCCTGGGCGGTGTCGCACTGACCGCGGGCGCCGCACCGAACGGGTTGCTCGGCGTCTCGGCCGTCATCCTGACGATCACCGTCGGGCTGCACCTCCTCGTGGCGCGCTCCTCCGCCGCCGCAAAAGCCGCCGCCAAGTGACGGACACCTGCGCCGCTGACACGGTTGAGGAGCAGGAGTTCTCGTACCGGCCTCTGGTCTGGCTGGCCGTGGCAACGTTCTCGATGGGAATCGACGGATACGTTCTGACCGGGTTGCTGCCCCCCATCGCCGCGGACCTGCACGTCAGCGTGGCGGCCGCGGGCCAGTTGATGTCCGCGTTCGCGCTGACCGCGGCCTTCGCCGGGCCGGTCCTCGGAACGGTGACCTCTCGGTGGGAGCGCCGTACGACGATCGCCACGGCGCTGGCGGTCTTCGTGCTCGGCAACCTGGTCGTCGGCCTCGCGACGACGTACCCGATCGCGTTCGCCGGGCGGGTGCTGGCGGCGCTCGGCGCCTGCCTGCTGAACGCGGCCGTCAGCGGTTACGTGATCGCTGTGACGCCGGTCCGGCACCGCGGGAAGGCGTTGTCGTTCGTGCTCGGCGGGTTGCTGACCGCGACGGCCCTCGGCGTACCGGTCGGCCTCGTGATCGGGCAGTCGAGCTGGCGCTACCCGATGATCCTGGTCGCCGTGATGGGAACGATCGCCCTGACCGGGATCCTGCGTGGCCTCCCTCGTCGGCAGCTTCCGGCCGGTCGGCTCACCGATCAGCTTCGCCCACTCGGCCAACCCCGGCTACTCGGCTCCCTGCTCGTCACGAGCGGCATCCTTGCCGGCAGCTTCACCTGCTTCACCTACGCCGTCCTGATCCTCGGCCCGTCCTTCCGGGCCGGTTGGATGATCATCGCGATCATGTTCGGGTACGGCGTCGCCAGTGCGCTGGGCAACGCGATCACGGGCCGGCTGGCGGACCGCTTCCCGGCACCGCGCGTACTCACCGTCGTCCTGATCGTCCTGCTGCTGAACTCGGTTCTCGGCCTGGCCGGCCTGCTGCTCACCTCGGCCACCGCGCTCGCGGTGGTCGGCGTGAGCTGGTTCTTCTTCCAGGGCGCCGGCAACGGCGGCGCGGCCGTACCGCAGCAGGTTCGGCTCGGCGGCATCGCCCCGGAGTCCGCCGCGATCGTGATGGCCCTCAACGGCAGCGCGATCTCGCTCGGTTCCGCGTTCGGCAGCGCCGTCGGCGGCATCGCCCTGACCGCCGGGACCGCGCCGTCCGGCCTCCTCGGCCTCGCCGCCGTCGTCCTCGCGGCCACACTGGTCCTGCATCTGATCGTTTCCAGACCCTAGTATTCGGTCATGGCCGAAAAGCTGCGGGTGGTGCTGGCGGCGACGCCGGCGTACCGGGAGATGGTGTTCGCGCCGGAGAGTACGGCGCGGCTGGAGGCGCTCGGGGACCTCGTCGTACTGGATGATCCCGGCGATGCTCAGGCGTTGACGGCGGCGTTGCCCGGGACCGACGTACTGATCACATCGTGGGGAGCGACGCCGCTGACCGCGGCGGTGTTGGATCACGCGGACCGGTTGCGGTTGATCGCGCACAGTGCGTCGTCGGTGAAGCACTTCGTCACCGAGGAGGTGTTCCGGCGCGGCTTGCGGATCACGCAAGCGGGGCAGGCGATGGCGGAGCCGGTGGCCGAGGTGTCGCTCGCGTTCACGTTGAGCCTGCTGCATCGCATTCAGCGCTTCGATCACGCGATGCGCGATGGAGCATGGCGGGACGACGTACCAGCGCAGCATGGGCTGACGGCATCGCGGATCGGTGTCGTGGGCGCATCGCGGACCGGCGTCGAATACATCCGGATGCTCGTCGCGCTTCGGGCCGCGGAAGTTGTCGTCTACGACCCGTACCTCACGGACGAGCGTACTGCGGAGCTCGGCGTACGTCGTACCTCGCTCGACGACCTGCTCCGCACCAGCCGGGTCGTCGCCCTGCACGCGCCGACGCTGCCCGAGACGCACCACCTGATCGGCGCCCGCGAACTCGCGCTGATGCCCGACGGCGCGTCCCTCGTCAACACTGCCCGCTCGTGGCTGGTCGACACCGACGCGTTGCTCGACGAACTCCGCAGCGGCCGGATCGACGCCGCCCTGGACGTCTTCGACGAGGAGCCGCTCCCACCCGACGACCCGTTCCGCGCACTCCCGAACGTTTTCCTGACACCCCACCAGGCCGCCGCCACCGTCGAGTGCTACTTCGGGATGGGCCAGATCACGGTCAACGAAATCGAACGCCACGCCACCGGCCGCCCCCTCCAGTACGAACTGACGGAGACAGCCCTACGCCAGATGGCCTAGCACAACGGCTCGCTCGTGTGCATAAGAACAGGAGGTACTAGGTCCGCCCCTAGTGCACCTGACCGTGGCCGGGTCCGAGCGTACAGCGTCTCACCGGTGCACTACCTGTCCTTCTGCACACCCGGACGCCCAACGGTCGTGCACGTCGAACCATCCGGAGCCTCGTCGGCGCCGAACCCCTGGCATGCACAGGGCACTCGGGGCATTAGGTGGTGTGGTCGCAGCCGGTACGGCGCTCGCGGCCGGATATCTCGTCGCGGGCCTGACCGGCGGACCGTGGCCGGTCGACGCGGTCGGCGTACAGGTCATCGACCGGTCCCCCGGCCCGGTCAAGGACTGGGCGGTCCGGAGCCTCGGTACGGCCGACCGTCCGCTGCTGCGCGTCGGCATCTGCGTGACGCTCGTGATCGTGGCCGCCGTCGCCGGATGGATCGGCGCGCGCGGGCACCGGCGGACGGCGGCCGCGATCGCGGGCGGGCTGGGGCTGGTGGGGTTGGTGTTCGCGATCGTGAGCCGGTCGTCCGCCGCCAGCACGGTCGACCGGTTGCTGCCGGCAACGGTCACGTTGGTGCTCGCGGTGCTGGCGATGGCCCTGGTCACACACGCCGGCCCAGCGCGGGAGCCGGGCGATGCCGAGCAGCCGGACGGGTTTGATCGGCGGAGGTTCTTGCTCACCGTTTCGGCGTTGGCCGTAGTCGGGGCCGGGGCTGCTGGTGCTGCTCGGTTTGCGGGTGGGTCCGGGCAGGAGCTGCGGGCACGGGTTCGCGTGCCTCGGCCGACCGACGCCGCGGGACCGTTGCAGGCCAGTCTCGACGTTCCCGGCATAAGCCCGTTCACGACACCGAACGCCAAGTTCTACCGCGTGGACACGCTGCTCCAGGTGCCGCGGATCGACCCGCGGGACTGGGAGTTGCGGATCCACGGACTTGTCGACAAAGAGCTCCGGCTCTCGTTCGACCAGTTACTCGAACGACGGCTGATCGAGCGCGACATCACCCTGACGTGCGTGTCCAACGAGGTCGGTGGTCCTTACACCGGCAACGCCCGCTGGATCGGCGTACCGGTCGCGGATCTCCTGCGCGAAGTCGGCGTACGGCAAGGGGCTGACGCGGTGAAGTCGACCAGCGTCGACGGGCTCACCATCGGCACCCCACTCGCGGCGCTCACCGACGGACGGGACGCGATCCTCGCGCTCGCGATGAACGGCGAACCGCTGCCGTTCGAGCACGGCTTCCCGGTGCGGATGGTCCTCCCCGGCCTGTACGGGTACGTGTCCGCGACCAAGTGGATCGTCGACTTCGAGGTCACCAGGTTCCGGGACTTCAGTGCGTACTGGACCGACCGCGGCTGGTCCGTCGAGGCACCGATCAAGACGTCCTCGCGCATCGACGTACCGAAGGGATTCGCGACCGTGAAGGCCGGACCCGCGGTCGCCGCCGGGGTCGCGTGGGCGCAGCGCCGCGGCATCAGCAAGGTCGAGGTCCAGGTCGACGACGGCCCGTGGCAACCGGCCCGGCTGGCACCCGTCGACGGCCCGGACACCTGGCGGCAGTGGACGTTCCGCTGGAACGCCACCCCCGGCACCCACAAACTCACCGTCCGCGCGACCGACGCGACCGGCGGGCTGCAGACCGATCGGCAGGCATCGCCGCGGCCGAACGGCTCGAGCGGCCTGCACAACACGGTCGTGATGGTCGAGTGACCCATCCGGCCGCCGAACGGCTCCGAAGTACTCCCGTCAACAACCTCCTCAAGGAAGAGATCGAGTCATGACCAAGCACCTCACCCGCGCCGGAATCGCCCTCAGCGCGCTGGCCCTCGCAATGACCGCATCCGCTTGTGGGGGTGGCGACGACAGCAGCGCCTCCAGCAGTACGACGACCAGCACGAGCAGCAGCGCACCTGCGACCAGCACCACGCCGTCGACGAGCGACACGGCCGGCGGACTGGTCGGACCGGGCTGCGCCGACTACGCGAAGGCCAACCCCTCGGGCGCCGGCTCGATCGACGGTATGGCGGCCGCACCGCTGGCCACCGCCGCGTCCGGTAACCCCCTGCTCAAGACCCTGGTCGCGGCCGTCTCGGGCAAGCTGAACCCGAAGGTCGACCTGGTCTCCACGCTGAACGGCGGCGAATTCACCGTCTTCGCGCCGGTCGACGCCGCGTTCGCGAAGGTCCCCGCGGCGACCGTGAACACGCTGAAGACGAACGACGCGCTGCTGACCAAGATCCTCACCTACCACGTCGTACCCGGGCAGCTCGACCCGATGGCGGTCGTCGGCAAGCACCCGACCGTCGAGAAGCAGGACGTCACCGTGAGCGGCTCGGCCGACAGCCTGAAGGTGAACGGCGCCAACGTGATCTGCGGCGGCGTGAAGACCGCGAACGCTACGGTGTACCTCATCGACTCCGTTCTGATGCCCCCGGCAAGCTGACCGTGAACGAACCAACCGCGTTGCCTTGGCCCGCCGGATCGCACTCGCGATCCGGTGCGGTCGCGGACGGCGACCTGTTGATGCTGACCGCGACCGGTGACACGGCCGCGTTCAGCGCCCTCTACGACCGGGTCGCGCCGTGGGTGTTCGGGCTGGTACGCCGGATCCTCCGCAACCCGGCTCAGTCCGAAGAGGTGACCCAGGAGGTCATGCTCGACGTCTGGCGCACCGCGACCCGGTACGACGCCGACCGCGGCTCCGCGCACTCCTGGATCCTCACGATCGCGCACCGCCGCGCGGTCGACCGGGTGCGCTCCGAGCAGGCCGCCGCCGACCGAACCGAGCAGGTCGGCGCACGGTCCGCGGACGTCGCTTTCGACCAGGTGGCCGACACCGTCACCACCCGGCTCGAAGCAGAGCAGGTACGGCGATGCCTCGGCTCGCTGACCGAGCTGCAACGTGAATCCATCGAGCTCGCGTACTACAACGGCTACACCTACCCCGAGGTCGCCCAGCAACTCGGGGCCAAGCTTCCGACCATCAAAGCGAGAATGCGCGACGGCCTGATCCGCCTCCGCGACTGCCTCGGATCCACGAAGGGGCAGGCGCGATGACGGAACCCGACGTACACACCCTCACCGGCCCCTACGTGCTGGACGCGCTGCCGGACGACGAGCGGGTCCGATTCGAGGCCCACCTCGCGGAATGCACCTTCTGCACTACCGAGGTCGACGAGTTGCGTGCTGCCGCGGTGAAGCTGGCGACCCAGGTCGCCACTCCGCCGCCTCCCGCGCTCAAGGCGAACGTGATGTCCGCGATCGAGAACGTCCGCCAACTCCCCCCGGTCGTTCACGAGCAGACCGCCGTACGCCGGCGGTTCGGCCGTCGATCGGTTCTGGCGCTGGCGGCCGCGGCGGCTGTGGTCGCCGTCAGTGGCGGGATCGCGATCGACCAGTACCAGGATCGAACCGCAGCGGAGCAGGCCAACCGGCAGATGGCCGCCGTTCTCTCGCAGCCCGACGCGCGGACCGTTCACGGGGCGGTCCAGGGCGGCGGGCAGGCCACGGTCGTCGTGTCGGCGAAGGCCGACAAGTCGGTCGTCGTACTGCGGGATCTGCCCAAGCTTCCCGCGGACCGGACCTACCAGCTGTGGATGATCGACCCCGGGCAGACCGCCCACTCGGTCGGCCTTGCGGCCGGGGATCTCACCGAGGTGATCAACGGTTCGACCGCCGGGATGAAGGCGTTCGGTCTGACTGTCGAGCCCGACGGCGGCTCCCCCAAGCCGACGCTCCCGGCAGCGGCACTGATACCGCTGACCTAGTGGCCGGCCGGCAAACGCTCATCCAGATCGAGTCCCGCCCCGGGCGCTGAAAACTCGTACTCATCGGACCGATGAGTTCGGGTGGTCTCGCTGGTCTGTACAGGTGTGACTAGAGAACAACGATGGGTTTTGGGCTTGGCCTCCCTCGGGTCGGTCATGGTGGCGCTGGACGCTCTCGTGGTGGCGGCGGCGCTGACGACGATCCGCGGTGACCTCGGCGCAACGGCCGAGCAGCTGGAATGGACGGTCAACGCCTATGGACTGAGTTTTGCGATGCTTCTGATGACGGCCGCCGCGATCGGCGACCGTCTGGGCCGGCGCCGTACCTTTGCCGCCGGTTTGGCGCTCTTCACCGCCGCGTCGGTGGGGTGCGCGTTGGCCACGACGCTGCCGTTCCTGATCGCGGCCCGGGCCGTGCAGGGCGTCGGCGCGGCGATGGTGATGCCGTTGGCGATGAGCCTGCTCGGGGCGGCGTTCCCGCCGGAGCGGCGCGGCCAGGCGATCGGCGTGTTCAGCGGCGTGACCGGGATCGCCGTACTCGGTGGGCCGCTGATCGGCGGCGCAGTCACCGAGGGACTGTCGTGGCAGTGGATTTTCTGGATCAACGTGCCGATCGGCGCGGTCGCGATCGCGTTGGTGCTGACGAAGATCCAAGAGAGCACCGGCCCGGCGCGACGCCTGGACCTGGTCGGCGCGGTGTTGATCAGTCTCGCCGTACTGGGCCTGGTCTGGGGCACGGTGCGCGGTGAGTCGGCCGGCTGGGCGAGTGCCGAAGTACTGGGTGCTTTCGCGATCGGGGTCGTGATGCTGGCGGCGTTCGCGTGGTGGGAGCGGCGGACGGACCATGCAATGGTGCCGCTGGAGTTCTTCCGGAACCGGACGTTCACCGCGGCGAACTCGGCCGGGTTCTTCCTCAGCGCGGCGTTGTTCAGCGCGGTCTTCTTCCTGTCGCAGTACATGCAGGTCGTGCTCGGATCGGCGCCGTTCAAGGCGGGTCTGCAACTGCTGCCGTGGACCGCGACGCTGTTCATCGTCGGCCCGATCGCCGGCCGGCTGGTCGACCGCGTCGGTGAGCGACCGCTGGTCGTCATCGGTATGGCGCTGCAGACCGCCGGCATGTTCTGGGTCAGCCGCGGCGCGGACCACTACTGGGAACTGGTCGTGCCGCTGGTCGTCACCGGGTGCGGGATCTCGCTCGCGATGCCCGCGGCGCAGAGTGCGGCGATGGCGGCGCTGCCCCGGGAGGCGGTCGGGATCGCGTCCGGGATCTACAGCATGAACCGGCAGATCGGCGGCGCGGCCGGGGTCGCCGTCCTCGGCTCGGTCTTCACGGCGGCCGGCGGCTACACCGGCCACGGCTTCGGCCGGGCCCTCGCGGGTTGCGGCGTACTGTCGTTGATCGCGGCCCTCTCGGGGCTGGCGATCGCGGCCCGCCGTCGTACCGGCGAGCCCGTGGTGGCGAAGGTGGCAGAAGGAGTCGGATGAATCTCGAGGAGGAGTTCGCGCAGCATCGGGGCGAGCTGGTCGCGCACTGCTACCGGATGCTCGGCTCGCTGCACGACGCCGAGGACGCGGTCCAGGAGACGTACCTGCGCGCCTGGCGTGGTCACGCGGACTTCGAGCACCGTTCGTCGGTCCGGACGTGGTTGTACCGGATCGCCACGAACGTGTGCCTGAACCTCCTGCAGCACAGCAGCCGGCGGGTCGTCCCGTCGACGCTGGGTGCCCCGGGCAACGATCCCGACGAGCTGCACGCCCAGGCCCTGGAGGTGCCGTGGCTGGAGCCGTTCCCGGATCAGTTGCTCGGGGCCGACCCGGCCACGGTGGTCGGCGATCGCGCGAGCCTGCGGCTGGCGATGGTCGCGGCGATGCAGCACCTTCCGCCGCGGCAACGCGCCGTACTGATCCTGCGCGAGGTGCTCACGTGGCCGGCCGCGGACGTCGCCTCGTTGCTCGACACCACGACCGCCGCGGTGAACAGTTCGCTGCAGCGCGCACGGGCCGAGCTCGCGCGGTTGCGGCCGCGTGAGGACGAATTGAGCGAGCCGCACGAACCGTTGCGGCGAGCGTTGCTCGACCAGTTCCAGGCGGCGATGGAGAGCAAGGATCTCGTCGTACTGGAAGGGCTGTTCAGCGAGGATGCGCGGTGGGAGATGCCGCCGATCCCGACCTGGTTCAGCGGGCGTTCCGACGTACTGCGGTTGCTCGACTCGAAGCTGCGCCCGGGTCCGGGCCGACGGGTGCTGGTCGAGACGTCGGCGAACGGCCAGCCGGCCTTCGCGCTCTACATCCGCGGCACGGACGATCTGTTCCACGCGCATTCGATCAAGGTGCTGACGTACACGAAGGACGCGATCTCGGCCGTGCTCGCGTTCCACCAACCTGCTTTGTTCCCAGCCTTCGGGCTGCCCCTGATCCATGGGAGATCTTGATGTCCTTGGCAACCACTCTGCGGGAACTGCACGTTCCCGGCACGCCCCTCGTCGTACCGAACGCGTGGGACGCCGCCTCGGCCCGGATGGTCGAGAAAGCCGGCTTCGCCGCGGTCGCGACCAGCAGCAACGCGACGGCCGCTGTCCTCGGGTACGACGACGGCGAGCACGCGCCCGTCGACGACGTACTGGCGGGTGCGGCGCGGATCGCCCAGTCCGTGTCCGTCCCGGTCACGGTCGACTTCGAACGCGGGTACCGGCTCGCTCCGGGCGAGCTCGTGGAACGCTTCCTCGCGACCGGCGCCGTCGGGCTCAACCTGGAAGACTCCGACCCGGCGACCGGGTCGATGATCGACGCCGGTGAGCAGGCGGACTTCCTGGCCGCGGTCCGTGCCGCGGCCGGTGACGCGCTGGTGATCAACGCCCGGATCGACGTGTTCATCCGCAAGGACGGTACGGCGGACGAACAACTGGCGACCGCCCTCGACCGCGGGAACCGCTATCTGGCCGCCGGCGCCGACTGCGTGTACCCGATCGGCGTCGGCGACCTGGACCTGATCTCCACGCTCACCACGCAGCTCGACGGTCCGGTGAACGTCGGCTACGGGCAGGGCGCGAACTCGGTCGCGGACTACGCGGCGCGCGGTGTCGCCCGGGTCACCTTCGGCCCGATGTTCCAGCGGCACCTGTACGCGAAGTTCGCCGACACGCTCCTGCCCGCGATCGCCGTGGACCACAATCCGTTCGCGCTCTGACTCACTGCATGAGGTCGGGAACCTCCTCGGCGTGGATTCGGCCGCGGTCCTGCTTTTCGGCGGACCGTAGAGCGGCGCGGGCTGCGGTCGGATCCGCGGGGCGGCGATGGTGCCAGTCGGTGACGGACTGGTAGGCGGCTGCGACAGAGAGGAGGCGGTCCTCGCCGAACGGCTTGCCACCGAGGATCGTGCCGATCGGTACGCCGTTCGCGCTGAACCCGATCGGCAGGGCCAACTCGGGAAGTCCGAGCGCGTCGAACGGTGTCGGTGACGTCTGCACCACGACGTCGCACTGCTCGAACAGGTCCTCGAGGACCCGCTCCAGCAGCACCACCTTGGCGCGCTGGCCGATCAGGAACTCGTTGGCTCCCAGCAGCGCGCCCTGCAGCCAGCCCGTCACGGACACGCCGAAGCCGCGGAGGTTCGACTGCAGCATCGGGAGGAACGGCTCGCTCCGCTCCGGCAGCCGCACGTTGTTGAAGGCCGCGTTCGTGAGCAGGTCCCACTCGTCGGGCATGGTCACGTCGACAACCGACAGTCCCTCGATCCCGGCGAGGACGTCGAGTGCCGTCGTACGAGCGGCGGCGGTCTCCGACGTACCGCTGGCGAACCCGGGGATCACGCCGATCCGGGTCCGCCAACGGGCCCGTCCCGGTCGCACCGGTGTCGCTGCCGTAACGAGGTCTGGTATGGGCGGAAGTCCTTGTGTTCTTGGGTCTTCCGGGTCCTCGCCGGCCATTGCGGTGAGCATGATCGCGGCGTCCATCGCGTCGCGCGCCAGCGGGCCCGGGTGGTCGCGGGTGTAGCTCAGCGGAACGATGCCGTGCAGCGACACCCGGCCCATCGTCGGCTTCAAGCCGGTCAGGTTCTGGGCGTTCGACGGTGCGGTGATCGAGCCGCCGGTCTGCGTCCCGACCGCCGACGTCGCGAGCCGGGCTGCGACCGCGGTCGCCGATCCGGACGACGAACCACCTGGGTCAGTGGTGGGATCGTTCGGCGTCCACGCGTTCACGGTGGTGATGCGGCCATCGGGCGTGGTCGCACGAGTGGTGGCCAGCGGCCCCATCTGGGTCTTGCCGAGGACGATCCCGCCGGCCGCGGTCAGCCGACGTACGGCAGTCGCGTCGAAGGGCGGCACGAAGTCGGCGAACAGGTACGAGTTCGCCGTCGTGGTGACACCCCGCGTGTAGTAGTTGTCCTTGATCGCCAGCGGGATCCCGTGCAGTGCGCCGCCGCGGGTCCGGCCGAGCGCCCGCGCCCGGGCCAGCGCCTCATCGGCGAGCACCAGGTTGAACGCCTGGTACGCCGAGTCGAACGCCTTGATCCTGTCCAGATGGGCTTCCACCAACTGTTCGGGCTTCAACTTGCCCTTGCGGATCAACGTGGCGGCTTCGGCGATCGTGAGCTCGCTGACGTCCACCGATCTCGCCGGTACGTCGACCAATGACGCCGTACCGCTTGACTCGGGAGCTGCGTGCGCGACGGCCGGCAGCGCTACCGAGCCGACTGCGGTGGCGGCGACCAGTGCGCTCGCGCGGTGGAGGAACGATCGCCGGTCGACCTGGCTGTCCTGCGGCGCGCTCATTGGGCCTCCCGGACGACGTCGATGGACGGGTACAGCTTCGGCGGCGCGGCCTGCTGAGCGAGCCGGGCGTCCGCGGCGAACGTGTACGAGCTCAACGGCAGCACCGTCGTACGCATGAATCCGCGCAGACTGGCGAGCACGGAATCGCGGCCCGGGCTCCCGGTGTCCGGATCCGGCGCGCTCCCGGCCGGCAACTGTTCGAGATCGATTCCGATGGAAGCCAGACGCGCCCTGATCATCACGTTCAGCTCGGCGTCGGTGGGCTGACTGAGACTCACGAGTCCCTCCCGGTCGTGGCGGCAACCTGTCAGCCTTTTATGTCATCTTCAACTACTCCGCACGTTTCGCGGGGATCACCACCAGGTTGCGGCGCACCGTGGTGTGGGATCGGATCGATCGGGTACTGACGGTTCGGTAGTAGAAGGCAACCATCGAGAGAACGGGGAAACCACGATGGGCATGTTCGACAACATGAAGGACAAGGCCGGCGACCTGGTCGACGAGCACGGCGACAAGGTCAACGAGGGCATGGACAAGGCCGGTGACTTCGCCGACGAGAAGACCGGCGGCAAGTACGGCGACAAGATCGACCAGGGCACCGACATGGCCAAGGACCAGCTGGACAACCTCGACGGCCAGAACGACGACATCCCGGACGACCAGTCCTGAGCCAGTCCTGAGGCGGCCGTGGTTCGCACCGCGGCCGCCCAGCGGCCTGTCTGCCCGGCGCCCGCGAACGCTTGAACAAGGTGGTCGATGCTGCGGGCAACGAATTTCCTGAGGGCCGGCTGAGATTTCGGATGAATGCTGGCGGCTACCAAGTGGTCGCTGGTGGTCAGAAACGGCCACAGGGGTACGTCTCACGCGCTGCACGACGTAGCATCGGCTCCAAGGGGTGGGTTGGGGCTGCAGGGGGGAACTGCATGATGCTGGGTTTTTGCCTGCGCTCAGGGACGGGCAGCAGATGACGCCGCTGCGGCGGATTCTGGTCTGGATCTCTGGTGCGTCGGCGGGGCTGGGGGCTGCGCTGGCCGCGACGATTCCGTTCGAGGGCGCGGAACTGATCGACATCTCGCGGCGCGGTGGTGCGCCGGGTGTGCAACACGTCGCGGTGGATCTCGCCGACCCGAAATCGTGGGCGGTGGTGGAAAAGGACTTCCGGCAACGGATCGAGGCCGGCAACCCGGAACTGGTGGTGTTCATCCACAACGCGGGGACGCTGACGCCGCTCGGCTCGGCGGATCACGTCGACACCGAGGAGTACACGCGCAACGTGCTGCTGAACTCCGCGGCCGCTCAGGTGCTGGGGCAGTCGTTCCTCCGCGCGGTGTCCGGACGGGACTGCGAGCAGCACCTGATCATGGTGTCGTCCGGCGCAGCGAACCGGCCGCATGAAGGCGAATCCAGCTACTGCGCGGGCAAAGCCGCGATCGACCAGTGGGTGCGCACCGTCGGGCTCGAGCAGCAGCACCGAAGTCCCGGCTGCCGGGTGATCTCCGTGTCACCCGGCTCGATCGACACCGACATGCAGGCCGAACTGCGAGCGGCCAGCCCCGACGAGGTGCCGGTGTCGGACCGCTTCCGCGAAATGCAGGCCCTCGGCCACCTCGCGAAACCGGAGACCGTGGCACGCACGATCTGGTCACTGCTCGACCGCGATCTCCCCAGCGGAACCGTGCTGCACGTCCGCGACGTGACCTAGCGGCCTCCGGCGACTCTCCAGGTGTGGGAGACGCCGGCGGCGAGAGACACCTCCTCGCGCTGCTCCCGGTGCCGGAGTACGACGGTGGTGTCCCGGTCGGCCGTGAGTACGGCGTTGGCCGCATCCGCGGACCAGGTGAGGTCGACCCGGACACCGCCGCGGGCCCGGAGACCGGTGATCGAGCCCTCCGGCCACGCTTCCGGGAGCGCGGGGAAGATCTCGAGCTCGCCGGTGTGGCTCTGCAGCAACATTTCCGCGATCCCGGCGGTCGCACCGAAGTTGCCGTCGATCTGGAACGGCGGGTGCGCGCAGAACAGGTTCGGGTACAGGCCGGATCCGTCGCCCACGTAGTCGGTGCCGGAGTCCGCGGCGGGGGTGAGCAGTTCGCGGACCAAGCGGTGGGCGGCGGCGCCGTCGCGGAGCCTTGCCCACAACGAGATTCGCCAGGCCAGCGACCAGCCGGTGCTCTTGTCGCCACGCAACTCCAGGGTGCGGGCAGCGGCCGCGGCGAGTTCCGGCGTACCGTCCGGGGT
This sequence comes from Kribbella sp. VKM Ac-2566, assembly GCF_004366005.1. Taxonomy (NCBI): domain Bacteria; kingdom Bacillati; phylum Actinomycetota; class Actinomycetes; order Propionibacteriales; family Kribbellaceae; genus Kribbella; species Kribbella sp. VKM Ac-2566. Next base: position 1,356,569 of record NZ_SODT01000008.1, read on the forward strand.
GATCTGGTCGCCGGGATGCAGGCCGATCAGGTGCGACGTGTGGCGGTGCTGCAGCTCGGCCTCGGGCAGGTCGGCCAGCCATTCCTGGAGCTGCCCTCGGCTACCGATCTTCGGGTCGGGGATCCGCTTGCGGGCTGCCGTCAGGTCGTCGATCAGTGGGTCCGCGAGGCCGAGCTCGGCGGCGGTCTGCGCGCACCGATCGAACAGGTCGGCGATCAGCGACAGGTCCATCGTCGACGAGGTCGTGACCGAGGCGGGTTTGCCGTCTTCGGCCACGTACTCGTTCTCGGGTGAGGTGGAGGGGGCGGTGCCGAGGGTGCCGTCCGGGAGTTCGATCAGCCAGTCCCGCGCGAATTCGGCGGCGCCTCGCAGCGTCGGCCAGACGTCGCTCAGGTACTCGCGGTCGCCGGTGAACGCATAGTGGTCCCAGAGGTGCCGGCACAGCCAGACGCCGGCCATCGGCCAGTTCGACCATTTCGGGTTGCCGTCGACGGGCGCGGTCCAGCACCAGGCATCGGCGTTGTGGTGGGCGGTCCAGCCTTTGGCGCCGTACAGGTGTTCGGCGGTACGGCGGCCTGCTACGGCGAGATGTTTGACGTAGTCGAGGAGCGGTTGGTGGCACTCCGAGAGGGACGTGGTCTCGGCGGGCCAGTAGTTCATCTCGGTGTTGATGTTGACCGTGTAGTTACTGCTCCACGGCGGCTGCAGATGCTCGTTCCAGATCCCTTGCAGGTTGGTCGGCAAACCTCCTGGACGGGAGCTGGAGATCATCAGATATCGCCCGAAGTTGTAGATCAGCGCGGCCAACCCGGGGTCGTCCCCTGCCTCCACGAGCCGCCGGTCGGTCGTCAGCTCCTTTGCCGAACGAAGAGTGAGCACCGACCGGCGAAAGAGCTCCTGATAATCGCGAACATGCTCCTCCCGCAACCCCACGCCAAGCCGCCCACCGTCCCCCACCTCGGCCTCGTCCGTAGGTGTCGACGAAGCGGATGGTGACCCACCGCCTCGTCGGGCGCGAACGGTACCCGCGGACACGCCGGCGTCGTCCGCGCCGGTCCCCTTGGTGAGTGCGGTGCGGGCCGCGGTGTCGGCCGCCTCTTGGCACTCCTCCGCGGTGCGGGTCGGGGCGGTGTGTGGGTCTTCGTAGCCGGTGGCTGTGGAGAGGACGACCAGGAGTTCCGTGGTGTTGCTGACGGTCAGTTGGTCGTTCGTGGGCGTGAGCGTGCCGTTGGTGTGCGCACGCAGTACGGCGGCCGCGTTCATCCCGCGGTCGTCCCCGTCGGAGTACTGGATCGGCTCGGCGGCGTTCCCGTGGGGCGGGGCGACCGACGACGGACAAATGGCTAGCAGTGCTAGCCCGTTGTCGCCGAGGGTCTGCGTGGTCGCGCGGAGCTGCGAGGTGAGGCTGAGCGTCACCGTCAGCGGCTGCGAGGCGCCCAGACGTAGGACCAATGCCTGCGCCGGCGCGCTGACGAAGACCTCCTGCCAGACCGCGACGCCGCCGACCTCGTACTCGGCGCGGGCGACCGCGGTGTCCAGGTCGAGCCGGCGCCGGTAGTTCGAGACCGCACCGGCGGACTCGAAGTCCAGCAGCAGGTCGCCCAGCGGGAGATAGGCCTGCGAGTGACCGCTGTGAAACACGTGCGCGAGCTCCTCGGCCGCGCGCACGTCGCCCGCCGCCAGCGCCGCTCGCACCCGCTCAACCGCACCTGCCCCGACCTCGCCGACCGGAGTCTCGAGGCGGCGGGTTGTCGTGGGGCTGCCGGACCAGCAGGTTTCGTCGTTCAGGGCGATCCGGTCCTGCGTGGTGCCGCCGAACCACATCGCGCCGATCCGGCCGTTGCCCAGCGGGAGCGCCGCCAGCCAGTCCGCCGCGGGAGCGTCGTACGTCAACTCGGTGGCGGCCGCAGTCATCCGATCTCTCATGCCGCGATCCTCCCCCGCGCGCACACCGCTGCGCGACCGGGGGTCCGACTACTGGTCAGGTATGCCGGACCTGGGCCACTCACCAACCGCGGCGGGCCGCCCCGGGGCAGGCGTGTAGCAGCAGTGAGCGAGGGCGTCGGGACGAGTTGGTGAGTGACGGACGTCCGCGCAGCGCTCAGGCGGCTTGGGCGAACTGGGTTGCGTAGAGGTCGGCGTACAGGCCGCCCTGGGCGAGCAGTTCGTCGTGGGTGCCGCGTTGCTGGATGCGGCCCTCGTCGAGGACGAGGATGACGTCGGCGTTGCGGATCGTGGAGAGGCGGTGCGCGATGACGATCGACGTACGGCCGACCAATGCGTTCGCAAGCGCGGTCTGGACGGCGGCCTCGGATTCGGAGTCGAGGTGCGCGGTGGCCTCGTCGAGGATCACGATCGACGGTGACTTGAGCAGCAGCCGCGCGATCGCGAGCCGCTGACGTTCGCCACCGGACAACCGGTATCCGCGATCACCGACCACGGTGTCGAGCCCGTCCGGCAGGCTGTCGACGAGGGTCGCGATCTGCGCCGCTTCGAGCGCCTTGTGCAGTTCGTCGTCGGTCGCGTCCGGGCGGGCCAGCTGCAGATTCGCGCGGATCGTGTCGTGGTACATGTGCGAGTCCTGCGTGACCACACCGATCGCCGCACGGAGCGAGGCCTGGGTGACTTCGCGTACGTCGTGACCGCCGACCAGGACCGCGCCTCCTGTGGCGTCGTACATCCGGGAGACGAGCGAGGAGAGCGTGGATTTCCCGGCGCCGGACGGGCCGACGACGGCGACCATCTGCCCGGGCTCGACCATGAACGTGACGTCCTTGAGGACCTCTTCCCCGGTCTCGGCCGACAGCGTCGCGACCGACTCGAGCGAGGCGAGCGACACTTCCTTGGCGGACGGGTAGTGGAACGACACGTGATCGAACTCGATCGACGGCTCCGCATCCGACGGGAGCGTCTTCGCGTCCTTGCGGTCGGCAACCATCGGCGGCAGGTCGAGCACCTCGAGGACCCGCTCGAAGCTGACCAGCGTGGTCATGATGTCGACCTGCATGTTCGAGAGCGCGGTGAGCGGCCCGTAGAGCCGGTTCAGGTACGCCGTCAGCGCGACGACCGTACCGATCCCGAGCGCTCCTTCGACGGCGAAGACCCCACCGACGCCGTACACGAGAGCGACCGCAAGCGCGGCTACCAGGGTGAGCGAGACGCGGAAGACGCCGGCGTACATCGAGGTGGTGACGCCGATGTCGCGGACCCGGGCGGCCTTGCCGGCGAAGTCCCGCGAGGCATCCTCGGTGCGGCCGAACACCTTGGCGAGCACCGCGCCGGCGACGTTGAAGCGCTCGGTCATGGTCTGCGCCATGGTGGCGTTCAGCTTGTACGTCTCCGCTGTTGCCGTGCGCAACTTTCCGGCGAGGAGGCGGGCGGGGATGACGAAGAGCGGGAGTACGACGAGCGCGAGCAGGGTGATCTGCCACGACATCACGAACATCGCGGCGAGTACGAGCGTGACGCTGAGCAGGTTGCTGACCACGTTCGAGAGCGTGGAGGTGAACGCCTGCTGGGCGCCGAGCACGTCGCCGTTGAGGCGCTGGATGAGCGCGCCGGTCTGCGTCCGGCTGAAGAACGCGACGGGGAGCTGCTGCACGTGGTCGAACACGGCGGTGCGGAGGTCGTAGACGAGACCCTCGCCGATCCGCGACGAGAACCAGCGCTCGGCAAGCGTGATCGCGCTGTTCGCGACCGCTAGCAGTGCTACGACGAGCGCGAGCCAGACGACCACTTGGGCGTGGCCCGGCACGATGCCGCGGTCGATGATCGCCTTGAACAGCAGCGGGGTGGCCGCGCCGGTGCCGGCGTCGAGAGCGACGAGGACGAGAAAGGCGGCCAGATGCCCGCGGTACGGACGGGCGAACCCGAGGATCCGGCGGAGCGTGCCCGCCGACAACTTGTGGTGCCGGACGGAGGAGTCCTTCAACAGCGAGCGCATCGCGCGCCCACCGCCCCCTCCCCCACCCGGAAGTCCGGAAATCTGCGACATGCAGTTCCTTCCAGTCAGGGACAACAACATAGTGAGGCTAACTCACTATGAGCTAACCTCACAAGATGGTGTTTTGTTCCCCGCGGGCGCGAGGGCTCCCATTAGGCTCTGGGCATGCGTGATCCCGATGATGCTGCGGAGCAGATTGCCGGCCTGCTGGACGGGATCGTTCGCCGCCAGCGGCGGGCCTCGCGGGAGGGGTTCGGCGAGAGTGTCACGCACGGGCAGTTCCGGGTACTGCGGACGCTCGATCGCGCGGACCGGCTGCTGCGGCTGAGCGAACTGGCAGCGCAACTGGGCATCGTGCCGCGATCGGCGACGTCGGTCGTGGACGATCTGGAGGCGGCCGGGCTGGTCGCACGGCAGCCGGACCCACACGACCGCCGCGCCACCCTCGTCTATCTCACCCCTGACGGCCTGAAAGTTCTGGCCACCCTCCGCAAGAAACGCCGCGACGTGATGGCCGGCCAACTCGCCCGCCTGACGGCGGACGAGCAGCAAACCCTCGCTGATCTCCTCCAGCGCCTCGCCGAGGAATAACCCGCACGCCACACGTTGCACCCTCTACGCACCCCGACGTCCCACCCAGCCCCGCCTCCCGTGGGTTGACGTCCGAGATGCAGGGTTTGCGTCCGGGATCTCGGACGCAAACCCTGTATCTGATGGGTCGACCCACCAACGGCGGGGATCCGGGTGGGGCGGGTCAGGCCTTCTTCAGGTGGGCGATGATGCCGTCGAGGTCTTCGATCATGCGGTCGGGGCGGACCATGTGGCCGCCGGGATCTTCGTAGGCGGTGAAGGGGATGTTGGCCTTGTCGAGGGCGGCGCGGAACTCGCGTTGGCCGGCCAGGACCTGGGTCTCGTTGGCATAGTCGAACGGGTCGGGGCTCGGGCTGGTGCCGGCGACCAGGAAGATGCGCTTGCCGCGGTAGCGCTCGAGGTTCTCCATCGGGTTGTCGGCGGTGACGCGTGCCTCGTCCCAGGCCGGGGCGCCGTAGATCGTCCCGCCGGCCAGGTCGACGGCCGCGGAGGACACGTTCGCCCAGTGCACGACCAGGCCCGAGTCGCGGCGGACGCTCGCCGGACCGGAGTGCGAGCTGACGGAGGCGAAGTGGCCGTAGTACTTCGCCGTGTACTTGAGCGCGCCGAAGCCGCCCATCGAGAAGCCGGCGACGGCACGGCCGGCGAACTCGGCGTACGTGCGGAAGTTGGCGTCGATCCACGGCACCAACTGGTTGAGGTGGAAGCTCTCCCAGTTGCGCGGGCCGGTGTTGGAGCTGACCGGGTTGGAGTACCAGCCGGCCTTGCCGCCGTCCGGCATCACCACGATCAGCGGCTTGCCCGCGGTCCAGTCGCGGATGCCGAGGCGGTCGAACGCGATGAAGTCCTGGTTGCCGCCGTGCAGCAGGTACAGCACCGGGTAGGTGCGCCCGCTGGTGTGATAATCGCTCGGCAGCAGGACGTTGACGGCCGGGGCCCAGCCGATCGCGTCGGTCTGGAAGCGGTAGTACCACATCCGCGGATCGTCTTCGTTCCGCTCGATGATGTGCAGACCGAATCCGTCGTCGGCCGCACTCGCGGCGACGGAGGTGGCCAGAATGGTGCCGGCGCCGAGGCCGGCGGCGACGGTCAACCCGCCGGCGGCCTTCAGCATCGTGCGCCGGGTGGGGCGAGGTGCGCTCACCATGATCTCCTGAGCTATGAGGGGACAGAACAATCACCGTCGGTGACGGTGTTGATCTAAGTTAGTAGCATAACTTTGGGGTCAGGCCCCGCAGAGGAGTGTTGTGACAGCGAATCCGCCCCGTCGGAAGACCGGCGGCCGCCAGGCGCAGATCACCATCGCGGACATCGAGCGGGAGGGCCTGCGGATCGGCCTGACCAACCTGACCGTGAACGGGGTCGCGACCGCGCTGGGCGTCACCCCGACCGCGCTGTACCGGCACGTCGACGGCAAGCTCGGGCTCGAGGCGCTGGTCGGTGAGGCGGTACTGCGGGAGCTGCACATCGTCGACGACCCGGACGACGACGTCGAGGCGCACTTGTTGTCGTTCGCGCGGCAGCTGCACACGTTCGTCCTCGAGCACCCCGGGCTCGCGGCGTACCTGCAAGGGCTGTTCCCGCGCGGTGAAGCCGGCGTACGGCTGCAGCGGGAGGCGGTCGAGGCGCTCGGTCGGCGCGGCTACAGCCCGGCCGGCGCGGTGCTGATGTCAGGCACCGTCGCGTCGCTGGCGATCAACCTGACCGCGGCCGAGGAGCGGCATCGCCCGTACTTCGAAGGTCCGCACCAGCGCGAACTCGAGAAGGTCTATGCGCTCCTCGCCGCGGACGAGGTGCTGAGCGCGGCACATCAGGAACTCCCGACGATCACCTCCGAGCCGTACTTCCGCATGGTGATGACCGGCTGCATCCGCGGCCTGGTCGCCGCGGCACCACCGAACCGCCCGGTGATCGACGTCCTCACCGACCTCGGCCTGGAGTAGTCGGCGTCAATTGCCAGCAGCGAGCGCTCGGGCGCCGGCCAGTTCGTAGAGGAACGTGTTGACCGGGGTCGGGACGGCCGATTCGGCGCCGAGGCGTACGACGGCGCCGGTCCAGGCGTCGAGCTCCGACGGGCGGCCGGCGATCAGGTCGCGCTGGAGCGATGTCGTTCCGTCGGCGGGGAGCTGATCGACCCAGGCGAGCGTTCGCGGTACGACGTCCTCGGCGAGCCGAATGCCTCGCGCCAGTGCGATGTCGCGGATCTCGGTGATGGCCTCGGTGAGCAGCCGGCGGGTGGCGGGGTGGGTGCGGAGTACGCCGTACCCTGCGCCGGTCGCCGTACCGAGGCCGCCGCCCGGGACGACCGAGAGGAACTTCGTCCACAACGCCGCCCAGATGTCGTCCGGAACGGTCGCCTGGAGTCCCGCCGCGACGAAGGCGTCGCGGAGCAGACCGGTTCGCGGCGTGGCCGTGTTGTCCCATTCGCCGAAGTTGAGCTTCCCGTTGCCGAGATGCCGGATCACGCCGGGACCCTCGACGTACGCGATCACTTCGGCGGCTCCGGGCAGTACGGCGTCGCGCCCGTAGACCTCGGCGACCTGATCGGGCGCCTCGACTCCGTTCTGCACCGTGACGATCGCGGTGTCCGGTCCCACGAGCGGGCGGATCGCGTCGATCGCGTCGGGCAGCTGCCACGTCTTCACGCAGATCAGCACGTAGTTCACCGGACCGATCTCGGTCGGCTCACTGGTCGCCTGCACAGGTAGCTGCAGGTCACCCGCTGGGCTCCGCACCACCAGGCCGTCGGCCTTCAGCGCCTCCAGGTGCTTGCCACGGGCCACGAACGCCACGTCCTGCCCGGCAGCGGCCAGCCGCGCGCCGAAGTACCCGCCCACACCGCCCGCGCCGACGATCCCGATCCTCACAACCCACTCCCTCGGTTACCGGTTCAACTGGTAACAGCGATGATAGACTACGCGCCATGGACACGCGCTTCACCTGGGTCGGCGGGCGGCCGTCGGTCGACTTCACCGCGACCCTCGGCAAGCGGCAGCAGGCGCCGTTCGAGCGCATCCCGGAGCCGGCCGATCTCGGCCGCTGGTTCCGCGAAGCCGGGCTCGCTCAGGACGAGCCGGCTGTTTCGGGGCGTGCGTATCGCCAGGCTGTCGAGTTGCGGGAGGCGTTGTACCGGCTCTTCACCGGGACGACGTACGACGCTGATCTCGAGGTGGTCAATCGTTGGAGCAGCCGTCCGTTGGCGGGGCCTCGGCTGACGTCGGACCTTCGTGCGGAGAGTGCGGCGGTCGATGTGCCGGGTCTGCTCAGTGGGTTGGCTCGGGACGCGGTTGACTTGCTGACCGGTCCGCTTGGCGATCGGATCCGAACGTGTGCGGCGGACGAGTGTTCGCTGCTGTTCGTCGACGCGAGTCGTGGCGGGCGGCGGCGATGGTGCTCGATGAACACGTGTGGAGCGCGCGCCAAGATGGCGACGTACCGCGCTGTGGATTGATTGCGAGTTTCGCGCAATCGGCCAGAGGGGTCGCGGTCGGGATGGTTGATTGTGGGCATGCGTACACCGACTACAACACCGGCGCAGGCGGCCGGGATGATCCGGCGGGACCAGGACCTGTTGCTGAGCCGGATCGAGGGATTGAGCGAGGACGAGCTGCGGGCGCCGTACGACGTGGCCGCCGGACCGCTCGGGGACTTCTGTGACTCGTTGCACGACCTGGTCGCGCACGTGCTGATGTGGGACGAGGTCACGCTCGCCGTACTGCGGGACGCCCGGGCGGGACGCCTGCACTGGAGTCTCGATCCGCGCTGGGAGACCGCCGAGATCGGGCGCGCGCTCAACCTCGGCGGCGTCGAGGCGGGCCGGCTGATCCCGTCCGAACTCGTGCTGCACCGGTTCCACAGTGTCGGCGAGGCGCTCGTCGACGAGATCTCGCGGTACGACGAGGAGACCTGGGCGGACCCGTCGACAGGTGCCGGGTTCGACGGCGGGATCGGGGCGCTGGCGGAGTACGTCTCGACGACGCCCGACGGGATCCTGTTCGCGCACGCGGCGCGTCACCTGCAGCCGGTGAGCGCATGACGCCCGAGCTCGTCGACAGCCCGGAGTACGGGCCGGAGACGGACGCGCTGCGGAAGGTGCTCGCCGATCAGCCCGGCTACCCCGAGCTCGATCCGTACCAGGCGTTACTGCTGGATCGGGAGGAGCTGCCGGATCCGGCGCTGGCGGGTGAGCGTGATCCGCGGCCGGGGATCGAGGACGTCGTGATCGAGCTGCCGGGGCGGTCCCTCGAGGCGCGGATCTACGGCATGTCGCCGGAGCCTCGACCGGTTCTGCTCTGGTTGCACGGTGGTTCTTTCATCGGCGGGCATCTGCGGGACATCGAGTACGCGACGTCGGGGATAGCTGCCGACGGCAACGTTACTGTCGTCTCCCTCAACTATCGACTCGCGCCGGAGAATCCTTATCCAGCAGGGCTTCTCGACGTTCACCACACGCTTCAGTGGATCCGCGAGAACCTCGACGGCGACGGGCGGGTCGCGGTGGGCGGTCAGAGTGCGGGCGCGGGCTTGGCCGCGGGGGCGTGTCTGCTCGCTCGGGACCAAGGTGGTCCTGTTCCCGATCGTCAGATCCTGTGCTACCCGACGCTGGATTTGCGCCCGGACGCCGAGTGGCACGAGTGGTACTTCCCCACGGACGACGTACCGGCAACCGCCGTGCCGCTGCGGGCCGACTCGCTCGCGGGGCTTCCGCCGACGCTGATGCTGGCGGCCGGGCGGGACTCGTTGCGCGACGACGCGCTGGCGTATGCGGGTCGCCTGGAGCAGAACGGCGTACCGACGCGGCTGGTCGAGTACGCGGACACGATGCACGCGTTCCTGAACTTTCCGGGCGCACTGTCCGCCGGCCGCCACGCGGTCGAACTCATCGCCGCGGACCTTCGTGCTGCGTTTTCCTAGTTTCCTAGTTTCCCTGGTTTTCCTAGTGGTCGGCGCGGTGGGTGAAGAAGCGGGCCGGGTTGCCGGCGGCGCGCGGGTTCGACGCCAGCCAGACGGCGAACGAGTCGGGGTGGCGGCGTTCGAGTTCGTCGAGGTAGGCACGGCGTACGTCGACCATCGCCTGTCTTCGGTCGGGTCCCATCGCACGCTGGAGCTGGGTGAAGCTTCGCCGCCAGGCGAGGCACAGCTCCTCGTCGCTCAGCTCGCCGACGCTCCGCACCACGGCGACGAGGTACTTCGGCATCGGTAAGCCCGCGGCCGGGTCGTCCTCGGCGCGGACCGCGTTCAATTGGCGGTTCGATGCCTTGGGCAACCTGATCGTCCGGCGCGGCCGTTCCCGCGCCGGCCGGTCGGCCCGGCCCGAGCGCAACCAGCCGATGACCGGCGGAGACACGCCGACCATCAGCAGGAGCAGCGTCACGGTGCGGACTCCGATCGCGGCGGCGTACCCGCAGATGGCGAGTACGCACAGCCCGCCGAGCACCGCACCGCGGGGAACCATGTTGAGTAGGTCAGAGGTCGGCAGATCGCGGCCGAGACCGATGCTGAGACAGATCGCGCCGGCGGTGAAGGCGGCGATCATGAAGACCACCAGGTTCGTCCCCGGTGACACGAACACCAGCGCGCTGACCACACCGAGAATGGCCAGCAGTCCCACGGCTGCCCGCCAGATCCGCTGATACCGCAGCTCGACGTCCACCATGCTCACCCAGTGCCCATCGCCCGGTCCTCCAACCGGAGTCGAGTGGCTCCCCCTAGACCAGTGTTACTCGTTTCAGGGCAGTAATGAAGGCCGCCGTGGCCGGCGGGTCGGGCGGTTCGCCGTACGTGGCGAGCAAGATGCGGCGAACGACCGGCAACTCGGTCGATCGCACCCCGTCGGCGAGGTGCGCCCGCAACGCCAGACCGGGCGTGGTGGTGACACCGAGACCGGCGCGGACGAGGGCCTGCTTGACGATCACATCGTCGCTGGTGAAGGCGATCCGCGGCGTGAAGCCGGCGTCCGCGCACTGCTGCAGCAGCTCGTGGCGGCAGTTCACGCAGCCTGCGATCCAGTCCGAGTCCCGATGGTCGGCGAGGGTTTCTCCGGTCCGGCGGCTGAGCAGATGGATCGGGTCGTCACGCAGGTACGTGTACCGGATGCCGTCGTCCGGCTGCTCGTCGTCGTACCGGAAGACGATCGCGAGATCGATCGCACCTGCCCGCAACTGCTGGACGGCAACCCGCGGGTGGACGTCGGTGAGTTCGAACTGGAGGTTCGGGTGCTCGCGGCGGAGCTCGGCCGCCGCGGGTGGGACGAGTTCGCTGAGCGCCGAGCTGAAGGCGCCGACCCGGACCAGGCCGGAGCGCAGGCCGACGAGGGCGGCGAGTTCGGCGTCGGCGGCGTCGACGCGGCCGACGATCTCCGCGGCGCGGCGCGCGAGCACCTCGCCCTCCGGGGTGAGCCGGATGCCGCGGCCGGCCTTCTGGACGAGCTTCGCGCCGGTCGCGGCCTCGAGCCGGGCGAGATGGTGGCTGACGGTGGGCTGCGTGTAGTGCAGCGCCGCGGCCGCCGCGGTGACCGAACCGTGCGCGGCGACCGCGGCCAGCACGCGCAGCCGGACGAGATCGAGCATGTATCGATCCTATCTATGCTTCGGTCGCCACATTGGCATTGGACGCATGTATCAGTCCGGAGCAGGCTGGACGCCATGACCGGCACAGTGATCTGGCACATGACGATGTCCCTCGACGGCTTCATCGGGGACCGCGACGACAGCGTCGACTGGATGTCCGCTGCCGACGGCGGCCCGTCTCGGCTCGGCGCCGAGGTGATCGCGACGTGCGGCGCATTCCTGTGCGGCGGCAAACGCGTCGAGGCGGTCGGCGAGAACCGGCCGTACGGCGGGGCTTGGCAAGGCCCGATCCTCATCTACACCCGCAAGGACCCGGCCACGAACCCGATCCCGGAATTCACCTACGTCTCCGGCGACATCCGGGACGTCGTGGCCCAAGGCCTCGAGGCAGCCGCCGGCAAGAACCTGGTGGTCACGGGCGGCACGGTCCCCCGCCTAGCGGTCGAAGCCGGTCTCGTGGACGAGGTCGTCCTCCACATCATCCCCGTCCTTCTCGGCGAGGGTGTCCGCTTCTACGACAGCCCCGGCGTACACCCCACGAAACTGAAGCTCCTGACCGCCGAGAACCTGAACTATCGGTTCGAGGTCCTGAAATAGTGCAACCGGTTGCACGGACCTTTGTGGTGTGGGCATGGCATCACGTGCCGGCCGGGCGCCGGGGGTCACCATCGGGGACGTCGCGGCCGCCGCCCAGGTTTCGCGGTCGACGGTGTCGCGTGCCTTCACCCGGCCGCAGCTGCTAAGCCAGGAGACCGTGACGCACGTCCGCGCGGTCGCGATGCGGCTCGGGTACGTCGGCAACCAGGCGGCGCGGGCGCTGTCGACGGGACGGTTCGGGAACATCGCGGTCGTCGTGCCGGATATCGCGAACCCGTTCTTCCCACCGCTGGTGCGAAGCCTGCAACTGGCCGCGGAGACCGCCGACCTCGCGGTGTTCCTCGGTGACTCCGACGAGTCCGCGGAGCGGGAGGCCAAGCTGATCGCCCGGCTCGCGCCGCAGGTCGAGGGGTTCGTGCTCGCGTCGCCGAGGCTGTCCGAGAAGTTGATCCGCGAGCTGGCGGCGACCCGTCCCACCGTCCTGGTCAACCGCGATCTGGACGGGATCCCGCGGGTGCTGATCGACTCGTCGGGCGGGATGACCGAGGCCGTACTGCTGTTGAAGAAGCTCGGCCACCAGCGGCTCGCGTACCTGGCCGGGCCGCGCGACTCGTGGTCGGACCAGCAGCGGCGGGAGGCGCTGACGCAGACGTCCGCCAAGGCGGGGCTGACGGTGGAGATCGTCGAGGTCGGGCGGCCGACCTACGCAGCCGGGCGGGACTCGGTGTCGGCGGTCGTCGGATCGGGAGCGACCGCGGCCATCGCGTTCGACGACGTGGTGTCGCAGGGCGTGCTGGCCGGGCTCGAGGTGCGCGGCATCTCGGTGCCGAAGGACTTCAGCCTGGTCGGCTGCGACGACACGCTCGCGGCACTCACGACGCCGGCCCTGACCAGTGTCTCGGCGGGTGCCGCAACCGCGGGTACGGCGGCCGCGAAACTGCTCGTGAACCTGCTGGAGGCCGTCGAGCCGAGCGCCGAGTGCATCACGATCGCGACCCATCTGGTGACGCGCGCGACGACCGCGGTGGCACCGAAGCCGACGCCCTGATGCGTTGACCTGCAACCGGTTGCATGCTGGAATCACGAACATGACGCGTATCGCCATCGCCGGCGCCGCCCATCCGCACGTGGCCTATGCCACCGCGGAGGTCGATCAGGTCGCGGCGTACGAGCTGGTCGCGGTGGCTGATCCGTCCCGCGAGACCGCCGAGCGGTGGGCCACGCCGTACGACGCCAAGGTGTTCACCGACCACCAGCAGATGCTGCGCAAGGTCGAGCCCGATGTCGTCATGGTCGCCGGGATCTACGGCGACCGCGGTCAGGTTGTGGTCGACGCTCTGAACGCCGGCTGCCACGTGATCGCCGACAAGCCGCTGTGTACGACGCTCGAGGACCTCGACGCGATCGCCGAGGCCGCGGAGCGGACCGGCCGCCACGTGACCCTTCTGCTGGAGAAGCGGTACTACCCCGTCACCCTCGCCGCACTGGGAATCGCGGACCAGCTCGGCACGATCCACGGCGTGACGTCGTCCGGCCCGCACAAACTGAACCGCCCGACGCGTCCGGCGTGGTTCTTCGAACGCCCGCGGTACGGCGGACTCCTCAACGACCTCGCCGTCCACGACATCGACGCCGCCCTGCTCTTCACCGGCCTGACCAGCGGGACCGTGAGTGGCTCGATCGTGAACAGCTCGTACGGCGTCGCGACGCTGAGCGGACCCGGTGCGGTCATCACCGCGGGCGTGGACTGGATGAACCCGGCAGGCACGCCCGTGCACGGCGACTACCGGATGAAACTCGTCGGCACCGGAGGCACCGCCGAACTGCTCTGGGCGCGCAACCGCCTCGTCCTCACCACGACCGACCTGGCGCCGCACGACGTACCGCTGCCTGCTGGTCATCGCCCGGCCGAGCTCGTCCTGCAGGCGCTTGCTGAGGGCAACGAACCGGACATCACCACCGAGCGCGGCCTGCTGGCGACGCGGCTCGCACTCCTCGCGCAACGGTCCGCCGAGAACGGCGGCGTACCCATCTCCTGGACGACCGACTGAAGAGAGGTCCTATGCGTTTCGCCCTCATCGGCGCCGGCATGATCGGCGCCGTGCACGCTCGCCTCATCAAAGCCCTCGGTGACGAGGCTGTGCTCGCTGCCGTCGTCGACCAGAACCTCGAACGGGCCGGCAAACTCGTCTCGCAGTACGGCGGCCGGGCCTATGCGACACCGGCCGAGGCGTACGCCGGGGAGGAGGTCGACGCCGTCGGGATCTGCCTGCCGAGCGCACTGCACGCCGATGTCGGCGTCGAGGCGCTGCGAGCCGGCAAACACGTGATCGTCGAGAAGCCCGTCGACATCACGCTGGCCGCCGCCGACCGGTTGATCGAGGCGCAGCGGGACACCGGGCTGACCGTCTCGGTGATCAGCCAGCGGCGGTTTCAGCCACCGGTCGCGCAGATCCGGGCCGCGATCGACAGCGGCACTCTCGGTCGTGTGACGTCCGGGATCGCCGAGTCGGCGTTCTTCCGGCCGCAGTCCTACTACGACGGCGACGACTGGCGCGGCACGCTCGCGATCGACGGCGGCGGCGCCCTGATGAACCAAGGCATCCACGCACTCGACCTGCTGGTCTGGATGCTCGGCCGGCCGGTCCAGGTGAGCGCGCAGACCGGGCGGCTCGCCCACTCGGGGATCGAGGTCGAGGACCTCGCCGGTGCATCGATCGTCTTCGAGAGTGGGGCGATCGGGCTGATGCTGGCCAGTACGGCGGCCTACCCGGGCCGTCCGGTGCGGCTGACGATCCACGGCGATCAAGGGACAGCAGTCCTCGACGACGATGAGCTCGCGTACTTCGCCGCGGCGAACGCCGACGCGCCCGAGGCGCCGGTGCTGGAAGGGCCGGACGGGTGGGGGCCGGTCGAGCTCGCGCATCTCGCGCAGTACCGCGACTTCATCGGCGCGGTCCGCGAAGGCCGCCCGCCGGCGGTGACCCTGGAGGCCGGGCGGCGGTCGTTGGCGACTGTGCTGGCTGTCTACGAGTCCGCCCGTTCAGGGCAACCGGTCAAACTGAAAGAGGACTGACCCATGCCCTTGCGCGTCGCCCTGGTCGGCACCGAGAACAGCCACGCCGAGCACATCATCCAGCACCTGAACGTCGATCCCGTCGCCGACACCGCCCGGATCGTCGCGCTCGTGGGCGCGGACGACGAACGCAACCGGAAGCTCGCCAAGACCGGTGGCATCACCGAACTCGTGCCGACCTCGGCCGAGTTGCTCGGCAGCGTGGACGCGCTGATCGCCACCAACCGCGACGGCGCGTTGCATCGCGAGCACGCCGTACCGTTTCTGGAGGCAGGCGTCCCGGTGTGGGTGGACAAGCCGTTGGCCGCGAGTACGGCGGATGCGCGGGCGATCCTGGACGCGTCGCGGCGCGGTGGTGCGCCGGTGACGTCGTACTCAGCTGTGCGCTGGGTCGCGGACGCGGATGCGCTCGCCGCGGCGACGGTCGGTGAGCTGCAGGCGGTTACGGTGACCGGGCCGGCTGATCCGGACAGTGAGTACAGCGGGATCTTCTTCTACGGCATCCATGCGGCCGATCTGGCGCAACGGTTGGCTCCTGGCGAGCCTGGTCCGGTGACGGTCGAGCGCGTCGGGTCCACTGTCGTCGTGCGCTATGTGTGCGATGGGGTGCTGGTGACGTTGCAGTTGGTGAAGCCAACGGATGACGGGCGGGTGCCGTTCCATGCCGAGATCGTCGGGCGGACGGGGCTGGTGAGTCGCGACGTACGGCTTGATTCGGAGTACGTCGTACCTGGGCTGAAGGTCTTCCTTGAAATGCTCGAGACTGGTGAGCGACCGCTTGACGACGCGACGATGCTTGCGCCGATCACGGTGCTGGAACAGGTCCTCACATAACTGTGGGCTGTGCCGTTCCATGGGTATGAACAAGTACGAACGACGCGTGGCCGGTGCCGACTGGGACGCTGTGGCCGCTTCGGTCGATGATCTCGGATGTGCGCTACTGCCGCAGTTGCTGACGCCGGCCGAGGCTGCACGGATCGCTGGGATGTACGACGACGTACAGCGGTTCCGGGCGACGATCGACATGGCGCGGCATCGGTTCGGCGAGGGGCAGTACCGGTACTTCGATCGGCCGTTCCCGGAGGCTGTGGAGGCGTTACGGCAGGCGCTGTATTCGCGGCTGCTGCCGATTGCGCGGGAGTGGTACTCGAAGCTCGGGCGGGAAGCCGAGTGGCCGGACACGCTCGACGAATGGCTGGACGTGTGTCATCGGGCGGGGCAGGAGCGGCCGACACCGATCCTCCTGCGGTACGGCGCGGGCGACTGGAACGCCTTGCACCGTGATCTCTATGGCGACAAGGTGTTCCCGCTTCAGGTCGTGATCAACTTGAACGACCCTGGTGTCGATCACACCGGCGGTGAGTTCCTGCTGGTCGAGCAGCGGCCGCGGGCACAGTCGCGGGGTACGTCGACGCTGATCCCGCAGGGGCACGGGTTGGTGTTCACGACGCGCGATCGCCCGGTGAAATCGGCACGCGGCTGGTCGGCGGCACCGGTGCGACACGGCGTTTCGGCGATCCGCTCAGGACAGCGCCATACGCTCGGACTGGTCTTCCACGACGCAAAGTGACGGACCGATTTGGTGTTGAGCTGTATTCGAACATATGATCGAATACATGAGTGAGTGTCCGGTCGAACAGCCAGCCGACGAGGCCAGCGGCCCGTCGGGGGCGCCGGTCGGACGAGCGCTGTCCGCCGTGCCCAGTGCGCCTGGAGCGGCGATTGCGGACGAGGCGGGTCGGGGCTGGGATGCTCCGTTCTTGGCGTTGGTCGACCGGGTGCGCGCCGATGCGCGGCTCGCGGCTCGGCACGGACTCCTCGGCCGGTATGACGACCCGGACGACCGTGGTGCCGGGTTGTTCGAGGCGGTGGCGTTCCAGGACACGTCAGAGTTGAGCGACTCAGGCTGGCTGGATCGGCACGAGGCGATCTGCCGGTTGGAGGCACGGCTGGCCGCCATGAAGGCCGAGGCGACCGCCGGGTACGAGACCTCGTTGCACGGTGTATCGGCCGATCTCGGACACCGCCACCCCGCGCCTGGAGATCGGGTCGCGGAACCGGGCGAGCGTCGATGGGTGGCGGGTGATCTCCGGTCGACTGCTGACGAGCTCGCGTTGGTGTGGCAGATGCACAAGGGCGCTGCGATGGCTCGGATTCATACGTCGTGCGAATTGGTGCACAACTTTCCGGCGACATTGCGGGCGCTGGAGGAAGGTCAGTTGACCGAGCGGGCCGCGTTCACGATCGTGCGGGAGTTGTCGGTCCTGGACGATCCGGACGCCCTGCGTGCGGCCGAGACCGCACTGCTGGGGTGGGCCGGGAAGCATCCGTTGCAGAAGCTGAAGCAGGAGGCGCAGCGGGAGGCCGCGCGGCGTTCGCCGGATGCGCGTAGCAAGGCGCATGCGCGGGCGATGGATGAGCGGTCGGTGCGGATCTTCCCGAACAGCGACGGCACGGCTGAACTGGTTCACACCCACGACGCTTTGGACGCGGGCGCGGTGATGAACAGCCTGACCCGTGCGGCGGCGTACCAGCGTCGTCAGGGCGACTCCCGCTCCATGGACCAGCTGCGCGCCGACATCGCTCTGCAGCGGCTCCTACCCCGGACCGACACTCGCAGGGGCAGAGAACCGGGCGAAGACGCTGTCGTTGAGGTACCCGACGACTCGACCGCTGGTGCGGACGCCACCGTAGTCATCCATGCGACCGGCGCCGAGGTCCGCGCGCTGATCGACGGCGAGAACAGCACCGGCGGGACGGCCGAACACTACGGACCGATTCCCCAGGAATCCCTGCGTAAGCACCTCACTCGCGCTCTGGCTCGAAGTCTCCTCGGGGGAGCCGGCCGGTCCCGGATCGGCCTTCGGCTCAGCGACGAGCCACCGGCTGGGAAACCGGACAGGTACACACCGGATGCTGCGACCGATCGCTTCGTTCGCCTGCGCGATCGAACCTGCCAGTTCCCCGGGTGCAACCAGCCCGCCGAGTTCGCCGATGTCGACCACCGCGTCGCCTTCGCAGAAGGCGGCCGAACCACCACGGACAATCTCCATTGCCTGTGCCGGCACCATCACCGCCTCAAGCACGAAGGCGGATGGGTCGTCACGTCCGATCCCGATGGCACGACGATTTGGGTCAGCCCTACGGGTCGGCGCTACCGCACGCCTGCGCCTGATCGCGGCGGCTCTGATCCACCCGACCCCGATCCACCACGGTGATCGTGGCGGGTTACTCGGCTGCGGCCAGGTCGGAGCAAATGTCCCAGGCCGCCTGCCGGAGCTGGGCGGCGATGTCCGCGGTGAGGCCCTTCACCGGTACGTCGGTACTGACCGGGTCCTCGTTCAGTAAGGCGATGAGGAACACGCATGCCGCTAGGTAGCTGCCCGCGAGCGCCGGGTGGCTGTTGTCCGCGTCGTGCAGCGCGGGTTCGTCGTACTGGCTGAGGAAGCGCTCCCAGACCATCCCGACTGGTACGAGCGTCGCACCGAGTTCCACCGCGGCGCCGCCGTACGCCTTGGTCAGCGCCTGCTGGGTCTCTGGTGCGTTCCGGCGTGCCCAGGTCAGGTAGAACGCGGTCCGCGCACCGGCCGCGGTGATCGCCTCGTCGAAGTCCCGGGCGCTCTCCCGGAAGCGGTCCGGGCTCTTGATCGGCAGCGTGCTCTGCTCCTGCAGTACGACGGTGTCGAAACCGCCTCCCGCGATCTCGTCGAGCGCCTTGCCCGCGTTGAGATGCTGCCGCAGTGACGCGCCGCCGGCCGAGATCAGCTTGTGCTCGATCTCAATGCCGCGCGCCCCGGCCAGCCCTTTGAGCAGCCCAGGCAGGTTGTTCCGCGAGGTGAAGCTGTTACCAACGAAGAGAATCCGCACGACACGGACGCTACTACTACTCCCCCGGGGCCGAATCCGTTTGACCGCCGGCCGCACCCGGCTGTTGGGTTGCTGGATGAGCGAGCTTCGGATCGTGCCGGTGACGGACGACCAGACGGTGCTGGACTGGCAGCGGGTGCACAACGAGATCATCCCGACGGCGCCGCTGTCGCTCGACGAGATCCGCGAGCGGATGGCGCGGCACATCCTCGAGGTGGCGTACGACGGCGAGGTGCTCATCGGATGCTCCACCGTCCGGCCGCCGTCCGAGGAGACCTCTGCCGTGGTGGTGATCGCTCGCGTGCTCCCGGCGTACCGGCGTCGCGGTTTCGGTACCGCGATCTACGAGCACTGCTTGCGGCGCGGGCGGGAGCTGGGCGAGGGCGTCGAGACGCACATCCTCAGCAGCAACGAGGACGGCGTACGGTTCGCGAAGGCGCACGGGTTCGTCGAGGTGGAGACCTATCTGCTGCCGGGCGACACGATTCCGTTCATCGAACTACGGCTGGGTGAGTGACTATGCGTTTCTCGATCAACATTCCGAACTTCGGAGACTTCGCCGACGCCCACACGGTCACGCGGGTGGCGAAGGCTGCCGAGGACGCCGGCTGGGACGGGCTGTTCTTCTGGGACCACGTGGTGCACAGCAAGGAGCGGCGGCGCGGGCAGCCGTTCGGCGACCCATGGATGCTGATGACGGCGGCCGCGCTGGCGACGTCCCGCATCAAGCTCGGTCCGCTGGTCACGCCGATCGCCCGGCGGCGGCCCGAGCAACTCGCGCGACAGGTCGCCACCCTCGACGGCCTGAGCGGTGGCCGGGTGATCTTCGGCGCCGGGCTCGGTGGACCGATCGACGACGAGTTCGGCAGCTTCGGTGACGAGACCGACCCGAAGGTGCTGGCGTCGCGGCTGGACGAGGGCCTGGACCTACTGGCGGCGTACTGGTCCGGCGAGCGGGTGAACCACGCCGGCGAGCACTATCGTGCCGATGACGTCGAGTTGCTGCCGGCAACGGTGCAGCGACCGCGGCCGCCGGTCTGGATCGCCGGCTACTGGCCGCGGAAGGCCCCGATGCGCCGAGCCGCGCGCTGGGACGGCGCCGTACCGCTGTTCGAGAGCGCCAACCATGGCGAAGCCCCACCGGTCGACGAGCTCCGCGACCTGGTCGCGTTCATCGACGGCGAGCGCAAAGACGGAATCACGCCGTACGACGTGATTGTCGGCGGCATCAGCCCGGCCGACCCCGCCCGTTCCCGCGCCCTCGTCGAACCGCTCGCGGAAGCGGGTGCCACCTGGTGGGACGAACGCCATCTCATCACCGGCACCGACTTCTACCGCCTGGACCCGATCCTGCGCCGCATCGAACAAGGCCCACCGAGCCTCGGCTGACCCCGCGAGTGCAGCCGACCTAAGCTTGCACGCATGAGCGATGACCGTCCGTCCTGTTGTGCGCCGGCGCGTGCTGCGGTGGCGGCACCTCCGCCGGTCCCGGACGTACGCGGGGAGCATGGGGTCGAGCAGGTTGTGCTCAGTGGTGGCTCGTTCGCGATGGGTAACAGCAACGGGGACGAGAACGCCGCCGACGGCGAGACGCCGGTGCATCAGGTCGAGCTGGCGCCGTTCAGCATCGACGCGACCAGCGTGACGAACGCCGACTTCGCCCGCTTCGCCGATGCGACCGGCTACCGGACCGAGGCCGAGACCTTCGGGTACTCCGCGGTATTCCATCTCGTCGTGGCCGCCGAACCGGACGAGGTGATGGGTCCGGCGTCCGGGACCCCGTGGTGGGTCGGCGTCCGGGGCGCCGACTGGCGGCATCCGGGCGGCTCGCGGTCCGATCTCGGTGGGCTCGACGATCATCCCGTCGTCCACGTCAGCTGGAACGACGCGGCCGCCTACAGCAAGTGGGCGGGGCGACGGCTGCCGACCGAGGCCGAGTGGGAGTACGCCGCCCGCGGAGGTCTCGAGGGCGCGCGCTACCCGTGGGGCGACGAATTGATCGACAACGAGACCGACGGCGAGTGGCGGTGCAACATCTGGCAGGGCGAGTTCCCGCGGACGAACACCGAGGAGGACGGCTACCTGACCACTGCGCCGGTCCGCACCTTCCAGCCGAACGGCTACGGGCTGTGGCAGATGGTCGGCAATGTGTGGGAGTGGTGTGCGGACTGGTTCGGCCCGCGCTACTACAAGTTCTCCCCCGCCGAGAACCCGCCCGGACCGTCGCTCGGCGCAGCCCGGGTGATGCGCGGCGGCTCGTACCTGTGCCATGACTCGTACTGCAACCGCTACCGCAACGCCGCCCGCTCGTCGAACACGCCTGAGTCCTCGATGGGCAACGCCGGCTTCCGTACGGTCGGTCTCACGCGTCCTGAGTGACCGCAGGCTGCCGCAACCCCGGCGTACTGGCTGCGACCGCGGCGACGGCTGCGACACACAGCAACGCCCCGGAGGCGAGCGAGGTCACCGGTGAGGTGAGCTGCGCGACCACGCCGCCGCGGAGGTTGCCGAGATCGGGACCGGCCTGACCAACGATCTGCTCGGCAGCACTGACCCGACCGAGCAGCTCGGGCGGCGTGTGCAACTGGACGATCGTGCTGCGGGAGACGACCGCGACGGTATCCGCCGCACCGGCGAACGCGAGGCACACCAACGCCAGCCACGCGGCCGGCGAGAACGCGAACAGCAGCAGGGCGATCCCCCACCCGGCGGAGCCGCACAACATCACCAGCCCGTGCCGCGGCAACCTGGTGAACGACCCGGAGAACAACGACGCGGCGACCCCGCCGACAGCGATCGCGGTCAGGAACAACCCGAGCGTTCGCGGGTTGTTGCCGAACCGCTCCGCATTGATCACCGGGAACAAGCTGATCGGCATCGACAGCACGGTCGCGGCCAGGTCGGTGATCAACGCACCCCGGATCACAGGCGTCGCCACCACGAACGTCAACCCGTCCCAGACCCCGCGCAGCCCCGGCTTCGCGACGGCCTCGATCTTCATCCGCGGCAGCCCGAGTACGCCGTACAGCGCGGCGAGGAAACTCACCGCGTCGACGAGGTAGCAGACGCCGACGCCCCAGGTGCCGACGATCACGCCACCGAGCGCCGGCCCGAGCAGCATCGCACCTTGGAACCCGATCCGATTGAGCGCGATCCCGGCAGCCAACTGATCACGCGACAGCAGCTGCGGTAGCACGGTCCGCGCGACCGGTCCGGCGGTCGCGCCGAACGCCGACTGTACGGCGACCAGCGCCAGCAGCACCCCCACCGGGAACCGGCCGATCACCAACTGGCTGGCCATGACGGTTGCGGTCAGCAACTGCCCGATCGTGGTGACCAGGTAGATCTTGCGCCGTTCGAGCCGGTCGACGAGGGTGCCCGCGAACAGGCCGAGCACGATCAGCGGCAACGCCTGCGCCAGTCCGACCGCGCCGGTCCAGGCCGGACTCGCGGTCTGGTCCCAGACCTGGAACATCACCGCGACGAAGGTCAGCTGTCCGCCGAACCCCGACAGCACCTGCCCGATCCACAACCGCCGGTACGTCAGGACCTTCAGCGGCCCGAGGTCGATGAACGCGTGCTTCACTGCAGCTTCTCCGCGATCCGGTCGTGGAAGCTCTTCCGGGCCAGTGCTTCCTCGACGTCGCGGACGACCTGGGTCATCGGGTACGGCAGCTCGGCCTCGAGCTCGGCGATCGCGGCCTCGGTCGCCCGCCACTCGGCAGCGAGCAACTCAACGAGCTTCTTGGACTTCGCGGTGAGCGTGACCTGCTTGCTCCGCGCATCCGCGCCCGGCACGGTCCGGACCAGGCCGGCGGCGCGCATCGCGGCCACCTTCTGGCTGAGCGCCGAGTGCGTCCGCCCGATCGCGTCGGCCAGCTCGGTGATCGTCATCGGCCCTTTGAGATGTAGCTGGAGCAGTTCCCGCACGTACGTCGGCTTCAGCCCCTTGATGTCCCGATCGAGGTAGATCTGCCCGATCTCGGCATCGAGCCGCGCCAGCAACTCGTGCAACGGCCGCCACAAACTCTGCTCAGTGGGATCCTCCATGCGGCGATCATAACAGCACTTATATAAGCACTGTTACATCTGGTTGATGCGCGGCCCGACGCGAAATGGTTGAGATCCACGCAGCGGCGAGACCGGCGGCGAGGAGGCTGATCACGGCGACGGTCGCGAAGCCGTAGCGCGTGTCGGAGTGACCGGTGACGACCGAAGCGATCAGCATGACGACGATGGTCGCGGCGAGTCCGTACCCGTTGGCCAGGCCGAACGCGTGCCCGACCCGCGACGCGTCCACCGACGTCATCAGCAACGACCGCGTCGCGATCCGCGCCTGCCCGAACAGGAAGGCGCCCAGCAGCACCAGCACCATCAGCACGGGTACGCCGAACAGCGGTTGCAGCGCGAACAACGTCGTACAGATCAAGAATCCGCCGACTGCGAGCTTCAGGTCACCGAGGCGGGCCGCGGATCGACGGTAGACGGCCGCGGCGAGCAGGAACCCGGCTCCGCCCAGCGCGTCGACCACACCGAGGACAGCTGGACCGCGATGCCATTCTCCGATCAGCAGCACCGGAAGCAAGGCGTTGAAGACCGTCACGACCACGAGACCTTGACCGAAGAGCAAGGCCAGCGGCCCGAGCGGGAGGACCCTTGCGGCAGTGGGGCGTGCAGCCTGGGTTGTTTCCCCAAGCAACTCGGTTGGCCGGCGGCTCGTTCCGACCGCGAACACCAGTACGGCGGACAACGCGAACGTCAGCGCGTTGAAGGTGAAGAGCGGCTTCGGACCGAAGTACTGGAGCGCGATTCCACCGACGGCCGCGGACAGGAGCATGCCGCACTGGAGGGCGATCTCGTAGCGCGCGTTGAAGCGACGCAGCTGCGCGGTGGCGACTCGCTCGCGGATCAGTGCGGCACTGGCCGGCGTGAACTGGGCGGCAATGACCGCCAGCGCGAAGTTGGTCGCGTAGACGAGCGGCTGCTGGGACACCCCGAGCGCCAGTCCGACCGGGAGAACGAGCGCGACCGCCGCACTGACGACGTCGCAGATGACCCACAGGCGGCGCCGGTCGAAGCGGTCCGCGAGGCGACCGAAGTACGGCGAGAGGACGGCCTGCGGTACGGCGACAGCAATGAAGAGCCAGCCGACGTCGAGCATCGAGCCCTGCGCGCGGACCAGCAGCAGCGCGGCGCCGAGGAGCTGGATGTTGTTGCCGAGGGACGTAATGAAGGCTGCGGGCAACAGCAGCCGAAGTCGTGAGGTCACTTGGTCAACCGTGACACCAAACACTGACAATCCATGTCAGCATTCCTTTTCGCTACTCCAGTCGCGTAAATCGTGTTACGGTTCTTCCGATACCGCAGTAGCGAAAAGGGGATGCCGATGGTGCCACGAGGACGGCCGCGGGACGCCGGTGTCGAGGGGCGGGTGCTCGACGCCGCGATGGCCGAGATGCGCGCCCGGGGGTACGACGCGATGTCGGTCGACCGGGTCGCCGAGCGAGCCGGGGTCGCGAAGACCACGATCTACCGCCGCTGGCCGAGCAAGGCCGAGCTGGTGATGGCGATGATCGCCAGGCTGCGCGGCGGCGTACCGTTCGATCCGAGCGATGACCCGCGGCACGACCTCACCGAGCTCGTCACCGGAATCGCCGCGACCCTGGAGGCGCTCCCGACCACACTGGTCGCCGACCTGACCGCCGCAGCAGCCCGCGAGCCGCGCGTCGGCGAGAGCGTCCGCGCGCTCTGGGCGGAACGGCACGCAGCCGTCACCGCGGTGATCGGGCAAGCACAAACCGACGGGCTCCTGCCCGGTCACGCCGATCCGCGGGTCGTCGTCGACCAGCTCGTCGGTCCCCTGTACTACCGGCTCCTCATCACCGGTGAGCCGATCGATCCCGCCTACGTGAGGGCGCTGGTGCTCAGCACCCTCGGACCGGAGCAGTCATGAAGAAGTTCCTCATTGCCCTCGGCACCGTTCTCGTCGTGGTCGCCGGTTGGACCGTCTACACGGTCGCCCGCCCGTTCGTCCTGCACACCGAGCTCGACATCGACGCGTCCCCCGAGCAGGTCTGGAAGGTTCTCACGGACCGCCAGGCCTACCCGGACTGGAATCCGTTCATCACCTCATCGACCGGCGAACTGACGGTCGGCGGCACCATCACCAACGTGCTGCGCGACACCAAGGGCAGCGAAACGAAGTTCACGCCCAAACTGCTCGCCGTCACGCCGAACCAGGAGCTGCGCTGGATCGGCAAGGTTCCGCCCGGCGCCCTCTTCGACGGCGAGCACTCGTTCCGCCTCACCGCCCTGCCGGACGGCCGCACGCACCTCGTCCAGGAGGAGAAGTTCACCGGCGCCGCCGTCCCCTTCACCCGCTCGTGGCTCAACAAGACCATCAAGCCCCAGTTCGAAGCAATGAACCAAGCCCTCGCAGCCCGGGCCCTAGGTAAATGACGGTGAGGTGGCTTGAGGGACGAGGAGCTTGGCCGGCGTGGTGAGGCCAACGGACCAGAGGTCGAGCGTGTTGCCGGAGTTCCGGAGCGGGTAGAGGAGGGTGTCGTTGCCCTGCCAGACGGGCTGGTCGTCGATGGGGCGGGCGTCGGGTGGATGGGTGATGCGGCGGGTGGCGAGGTCCAGGACCGCGAGGCGCCAGACACCGTTGGACACCTTTTGTTTGAAGGCGATTCGGCGGCCGTCTGGTGACAGGGAAGGGCACTCGACGTTCTCGGCGATCGCGGTGCCTCGGTACGGACGGTAGTCGGCCTCGATCAGGTACGTCGTCCCCTTGCTCGCCATCGTCACGTAGAAACGGTTGCCGTCGGCAGCGAACGTGATACCCCAGTAGTTCACGTCCGAGGCGAAGTACCGCTTCCCGTCGACGAACACCGCGAGCTCCTCGATCGTCTTCACCAGCCGACCGGTGTCGACCTCGTACAGCCCGGTGCGGGTCGAGAAGCCGGTGGCGGCGTACGAGTCACCGGTGACGAACAGAGTCCAGTTCACGAACCGCCCGTCCGGCGACACGCGGGCGCGGCTCGGCGTACCGGGCAGCGTCTCGCGATGGCGTTCGCGGAGGCTCGCGTCCAGCACGATCAGATCGGTCATCGCGGGAAGCGAGCCGGCCTTCAGCCGCAGGCAGATCGCCGTACCGTGCGCCGCGGCGAAGCGGTCGCAACGCAACTCCCCCACGCGCCGGGCAGCACCTGGATCGGCCACGGGTACGGCGGTCAGCTTGCCGGCGTCCGGTCCTTCGGCGAGGTTGCGGAAGAACAGCGTCTTGCCGTCGAACCGCATCGGCTGCCCCGTGACAACCGGTACGGCGTTCTCGGCCGCGCCACCGTCGCGGGCGTGCGCGACGTACGTGATCGCGCCCCCGACGAGTGCGAGGACACCGATCGCGGCGACAACCACACGGCGTCTCATCGGCGTACCTCCAAGGGTCTGAAGATGGCGGCGGCGATCGTGACCGCTAGCAGCGCTAGCGTGAACGCGAGGAGCGCCGGGCGAAGGTCCCAGAGAGTCCACAGCAGGCCGACGGTGACGGCTGCGGCCATGCGGGCGAGCGCCTGCCCGGTTTGCAGTACGGCGAGACCGCTGGCGCGGAGGTTTTCGGGCAGGAGCGGACCGACAGCGGCCGGGAGGACGCCGTCAGTGGCGGCATAGAAGGCACCGTGGAGAGCGAGGACCAGCCACCAGGTACCGACCGGTCCGCAGACAATCACAAGCGCGACGATCAGCGCGAGGTGCCCGCCGAGGAAGACCTTCCAGCGTCCGACGCGGTCGCCGAGCCGGCCGAGCGGGATCGCGAGTAGGAGGAACGTGCCTGCAGTCCCCAACGGGAGCAGCGGGAACAGGCTGGTGCTGATGTCCCAACGACGCTGTACGGCGAGGTAGACGAAGGAGTCGGTGATCGTGAAGAGGCCGAGCGCCGCCGCCCAGACACAGCACCGGCGGAACTTCGCTTCACGCAGCAAACTCAGCATCGGAAGCCCGCGCGAGGTAGGGGTCGGTGGCGGGGGCTGGTCGCGGACGAAGGCCGTCAGCAGGATGACGCCGCAGGTGGCCAGCGCGAAGCTGGTGACGAAGACCGAGTTGTAGTCATTCAGGCTCGCCCACAGGACGAGACTTGCAACCAGTGGCCCGAGGAAGGCGCCGATCGTGTCGAGAGCCCGGTGGACGCCGAAGGAGCGGCCCATCGTCGAAGGATCGCTGCTCAGCGAGATAAGGGCGTCGCGTGGCGCGGTCCGAAGGCCCTTGCCGGCGCGGTCGATGGCGAGGACCGCGCCGATCGCCGGCACTGTGGAACCGGCGGCCAGGAAGCCCACCTTCGAGATCGCGGAGAGCGCGTAGCCGACGCCGGCGACGGTCTTCAGCCGTCGCCAGCGGTCGGCCACATGTCCACCGACCAACCGCAGTACGGCGGTCGCTCCGGCGTACAGGCCGTCGAGCAGGCCGAACTGCAGGGGATTCAGCCCGAGCCCGAAGACCAGGTACAACGGCAGGATCGCGGTCACCATCTCGGCCGAGACGTCGGTCACCAGGCTGACGATGCCTAGCGCAACGACATTCCCAGGAACACGACGCAATGGTGTCCGGAGCGGGCCGACGGATGCGAGGTACATCAGTGGCAGCTGTACATCGGGCTGCTGTCCAGGACCTTGCCGTCGAGCCCGATCAGCTGCGTGGCGAACGTGCTGTCGGTCATCGACAGCTTCAGCACGCCGAAGTCCGAGATGATCTTCGCCGTCGCCGGATGCGCGGCGTGCACCGGGTACAGGGGCGCTCCGCCCATCCCGCCGATGATCTGGACCGGGCCGCTCGCGTCCTTGTCACCGTCGGCGTTCTGCGGCAGGAACCGCTCGTAGTGGTGGTCGTGCCCGTTCAGCACCAGGTCGGTCCTCGCCGACACCAGCGTCTGCCACAGCGCATCGGCATCCGGGTTGTCGCCGTGGTCGCCGGAGCTGAACCGCGGGTGGTGATAGTACGCCGCGATACAGCCCTTGGTGTTGCTCGCGAGATCCTGCTTCAGCCAGGTGAGCTGCGCCGGCTCGCGAAGCCCTTCTTCCTTCACGAAATCGTTCGAGTCGAGCGCGATGAAGTGCCAGTTGCCCTGGTTCCAGCTGTAGTAGTTCTTGCCCTGGGGCGTCGCGATCGAGCCGAAGTAGTCGCGGTAACCCTTGAAGGGGGTGTCGTCGTACGTCTCGTGGTTGCCCGGGATCGGGTGGGTGATGCTCTTGAACTTCCCCCACGTCTTCGCGTAGTAGTTCTGGAAGTCCGACAGGTGCGCGTCGTCGTACTGGTTGTCGCCCATCGTGATCACCGCGGCGGGGTTCATCGCCTCCACCAGCTTGGCGGTCTTCGGGTGGATGCAGTCCGAGTCGGACGCCGTACAGCGGTCCGCGATGTCGCCGGCCGCCGCGAGCACGAACCCGCCGGTCCCGCCGGTCGCTGTCGTCACCGTGATCGGCTCGCTCGCGGCCGACACGTTTCCGGCCAGGTCGCGGGCGCGCACGGAGTACTTGTACGTCGTGTTCGCGGTCAGCCCGGTGTCGTTGTACTGCGTGCTCGCCGTTGTCGCGACCGCATTACCGTCACGCAGTACGTCGTACCCACTGACACCGATGTTGTCGGTCGAAGCAGTCCAACTGAGGGTGACGGACGTTGCCGTGGCGCCCGTACTCTTCAGGCCGGCCGGGACCGTCGGCGCCTGGGTGTCGCCGGACGAGTCGGTCGTCCCGTAGACCTCGAGCTCCCACAGCGAATAGCCGTACGACGTGCCGCGCTGCGTGCCGACGACCCGGACGTACCGCCCGTGGCCCTGCAGACCGGTGAGATCGTCGGTCGCACCGTTGCCGTCCGCAACCGTCTTGATCGTGCTGAAGGTGGTGCCGTCGTCGGAGACCTCGATCCGGTACCCCTTCGCGTACGCGGCCTCCCAGTTCAGTTTGACCCGGCCGACGGTGGCCGCCTGGCCGAGGTCCACGCGGATCCATTGCGGATCGACGCCTTCGCTGCTGGCCCAGCGGGTCGACGTACTGCCGTCGACCGCCTTGCCTGCGGTCAGGGTGTCGTCCTCGATGCTCGAGGCAATCACCGGCTTGCCCTGCGACAGCAGGGTGTCGGCGTTCGTCCGAGCGTTGGCGGCGGACCCGCCGAGCGCGGCGAGCAGACCGACGGGTAGCACCAACGCGAGCAGGCGCAGTCTCATGAGATACCTCCGGGGGCGCGGAGCAGAATTGTTAGGAAGGTTACCTAACAGCTAATGGTAGGTAAAGGCCTCAGTTTTGTTATATGCGTGGTATGCATCAACTCTGCACAAAAGATTCATTGGACGGATCACTGGCGGGGCTGGTTGGCTCAAGGGCATGGATATGCGCACGTTGGGAAGAGCAGGTATCGAGGTCAGCCCGGTCGGATTCGGGTGCTGGGCGATCGGGGGGCCGTTCAGCAACCCGGCCGGCGAACCGCTGGGCTGGGGCGTGGTCGACGACGAGGAATCGGTGCGGGCGATCCGCCGGGCGGTCGAGCTCGGCGTGACCTTCTTCGACACCGCGGACGTGTACGGCGCCGGCCACAGCGAACGCGTACTGGGCCGGGCGCTCGCCGGGATCCGCGACCAGGTGGTGATCGCCACCAAGTGGGGCAACACCTTCGACGAGTCGACCCGGATCATGCACCACCAGGACGCGACCCCGGAGTACGTCCACAAGGCCGTACGGGCGTCGCTCGAGCGGCTCGGGACCGACTACCTGGATCTCTATCAGCTGCACTTCGACACCACCGACGAGATCGCGTTGCCGCTGCGCGAGGCCTGCGAGGAACTGGTCCGCGAGGGGCTGATCCGCAGCTACGCGTGGAGCACCGACACCGTGCACAGCGCGGAACTCTTCGCGCAGGGCGAGCACTGCACAGCGGTTCAGCACGAGGCGAGCGTTCTGCACGACGCGCCTGAGTTCTTCGCGCTGTGCGAGCGCGAGAACCTGGCGAGCATCAACCGGACCCCGCTCGGCATGGGCATCCTCGGCCGCCGGGACGCGAACAAGCCGGCGACCGGCGCGGACATCCGCACCATGCCGCCGGCCTGGCTGCGGTACTTCGACGTGGGCGGCGTACCGGCACCGGAATGGTGGGAGAAGGTGTCCGCGATCCGCGACGTACTGCAGAGCGATGGGCGGACCCTCGCGCAGGGCGCCCTGGGTTGGCTGTGGGCGCGGAGCCCACGGACCGTGCCGATCCCTGGTTTCAGGACTGTCGCGCAGGCCGAGGAGAACGCGCGCGCGATGGAGTTCGGCCCCCTGACGGACGATCAGCTGAAGCAGATCGCGACGCTACTGGCCGCGTGAATCGCCTCCGGCCGAATGGGTACTCCGGGGAGTAAGCGAACCTCGAGAGGATGACGGCCGATGCGAGTGAAACACGGCAGGCCCATGATCACCGGCGCGGCCCTGACCATCGTCGGAGTCGGCGCCGGGATGCTCGCCGAGTACCTGCTCGACCCGGACCAGGGTCGAGCACGGCGCGCGCGGATGCGCGACAAGTCGTCCCGCTCGCGACGCCGGATGGCCAGTGGACTGAGTGGGATGTCCCAGGACGCCGCCAACCACGGCCGGGGACTGGTGATGGGAATGCGGTACCGCGTCACCGGCCGGTCGGCGGACGACGCCGTACTGCACGATCGGGTGCGCGCCGAGTTGGGGCGGCACGTCAGCCATCCGCATGCGCTCCAGGTGCGGGTCGACGGCGGCATCGTGACGCTCACCGGTGACGTGCTCGCCGCCGAGGAGAAGGCGGCGCGGCGAGCCGTCAAGCGGATCCCGGGTGTGAAGGGCGTCCACGAGCAGTGGAACGTGCACGAGGAGCCGGGCGACGTACCGACCCTGCAGGGCACCGCACGCTCGAAGAGCTAGTGGGTATCGCCTAGTGCCACTGCGCGGTTTCACGGTCGAGGTCGGGGATCGGCCCGAGAATCGTCCACCCCGGCTCCAGCGCCCGGGTGCTCCGGAACCCGCGGTCGTCCGCGAACTCCTCCACGTCCGTGCCGTCGGGAGCGTGCATGATCGTGTAGCGCGGCGGGTCTTCCCCGTAGAAGCAGAAGAACGTGCGGTCTTGGTCCTTCGCCTGATGCACGATCCTGCCGGCGCTCGGCAGAGCTAGGTACGTCGCCTGATCGCCCGGGGTCGTCCGCTTGCAGACCTCAGCTCGTCCGGGGTCGCGCACGCAGATCCACGCATGGGTCCACACGATCCGCTCGGCCTGCGGGTGGGCGGCCACCAACTCTCGCATTCGCGCCTCGGCCTTGCTGAACCGCGTGTGATCGAACGCCGTCTCCAGCTTGTCGAACCGCCGGTGGTCGAACCCGCTGCCGAAATAGGCCTCCAACGACCAGAAGACGGCGACCCGGAAGGCCAGGAAGAGCGCCGCCACAACGACCAGCGTGACGAGCGCGATCCGGACCGGTGAGCGCCGCCGGGTGGTCGTCATCGGGAGAGTTCCTCGTTGTGCGCCCACGCGACTTTGGTACCACAGCCCTTGTGCCACCGACTGTTTATCGATATACCTGCTGCCGTGCGACGACAGCAGACATCAGGCGAGCGGTTTGGTCGTGCCGCGGAGGACGAGCTGCGCGGGGACGACGAGTTCCTGCGGGTCGCCGCCCGGACTGCCGAGCTGCGCCGTCATCAAGGCGGTGATCGCGTCGGCCATCTCCTCGTGCCCGGGGTTGACCGTGGACAGCGACGGCACCAGGTACGCCGCCTCGTCGATGTCGTCGAACCCGACCACCTGTACGTCGTCGGGCACGCGAACCCCGGCGTCGGCGAGCCCGCGCAACGCGCCCATCGCCAGTACGTCGGTCAGCGCGAACACGGCGTCGAACGCGATCCCGCGATCGCGCAGCGCCTGGATCCCGTCGTACCCGTCCTGCAGGCCGAACGAGGAGCGCACGTTCAGCTCCGGGTCGACCGGTACGCCGGCTTCGGTGTGCGCGAGCGCGTAGCCCTCCGCCCGGAGCGCGGGCATGGTCGCGGAGCCGCCCGGATCGCCACCGAGCATCGCGACCCGGCGCGCCCCGGTGGCGAGCAGGTGCGCGGTGGCCTGGCGGGCGCCGTCGACGTTGTCCATCATCACGTGGTCGAAGCGCGACGGCTGCGCCCGCTCCCCGATCATCACCACCGGCGCGTCGGTGCGGAGCTGGCTCAGTTCGGCCGGGTCGATGTCGACCACACTGAGGATCAACCCGTCGTACATCCGCAGCCGCGAGAACGCGACCGCGTCCAGTTCGCCCTCGCGGCTGGCGCCGGTGCGTTCGGTGACGATCCGCAGGCCGTGCGCCTCGAACCGGTCGGCGAGGCGGGCGGCGAGCTGGCCGAAGTACGGGCGCTCCAGTTCGGGCACGGCGAGACCGACCACGCCGGTGCGCCCCGCGCGCAGGTGCCGGGCGGCCAGGTTCACCTGGTACCCGAGCTCACCGATCGCCGCCAGCACCCGGTCGCGGGTCTCCGGACCGACCCGCGGCCGGCCGTTGATCACGTTCGACACCGTCATCGTCGACACCCCGGCGAACCGGGCGACGTCGGCCATCGTCACGACACTCGATGGCTTCCCCATGCGGACCACTGTAAAGACACAGGAGGGCTCAATGCCTGAAGCACGCGTCGCGATCGATCTCGACGTACCGGGACCGACCATCAGCCGGCACCTGTACGGCCACTTCGCCGAGCACCTCGGGCGGTGCATCTACGGCGGTTTCTACGTCGGTGAGGACTCACCGATCCCGAACGAAGGCGGGATCCGGCTGGACGTGGTCGAGGCGCTGCGGGCGCTGGACATCCCGAACCTGCGCTGGCCCGGCGGCTGTTTCGCGGACGAGTACCACTGGAAGGACGGCATCGGGCCGAAGGCGGACCGGCCGTCGATGGTGAACACGCACTGGGGCAACGTCGAGGAGAACAACCACTTCGGCACCCACGAGTTCATGGCGTTGTGCGAGCTGCTGGGCGCCGCGCCGTACGTGAACGGGAACGTGGGCAGCGGGACCGTGCGGGAGATGAGCGAGTGGGTCGAGTACCTGACCCGCGACGGCGACAGCCCGATGGTGCGGCAGCGCAAGGCCAACGGGCGCGACGAGCCGTGGAAGATCCCGTTCTGGGGCATCGGCAACGAGGCCTGGGGTTGTGGCGGGAACCTGCGGGCCGAGGCGTACGCCGACCTGGCGCGGCAGTACGCCACGTTCCTCAAGGACCACGGCGACAACAAGCTGTACCGGATCGCGGCAGGCGCCTCGGACGACGACCTCAACTGGACCGAGGCGTTGCTGAAGTCGATCAGCTGCCTGGGCTGCGGGCGCGACCCGAAGAACATCTACCAGGCGATCTCGTTCCACTACTACACGGTCGCGGGGACCTGGGAGAACAAGGGCAGCGCGACCGAGTTCAGCATGGACGACTACTACCGGACGTTGTCGAAGGCACAGGACATCGAGCGGGTCATCCGTGCGCACTCGGCACTCATGGACGCCTACGACCCGGAGCGCAAGATCGGTCTCGTGCTGGACGAGTGGGGCACGTGGTGGGATGTGGAGCCGGGCACGAACCCCGGGTTCCTGTACCAGCAGAACGCGATGCGGGACGCGCTGGTCGCGAGCCTGCACTTCGACGTGTTCCACCGGCACGCGGAGCGGCTCGTGATGGCGAACATCGCGCAGACGGTCAACGTACTGCAGGCGATGCTGCTCACCGACGAGGAAGGCGGGCTCGTCCGTACGCCGACGTACCACGTCTTCGAGATGAACAAGGGGCATCACGACGCGCAGTCCCTGCCTGTGCACGTGATCGAACCGACGACCTACGATCTCGACGGCAAGGCGATGGACCTGGTGTCGGCGTCCGCCTCGGTGAAGAACGGGCAGGCACTGGTGTCGGTCAGCAACCTCGATCCGGCCGCGGCGCTGGACGTCGTACTGGATCTCCGCGGCGGATCGCCCAGCGAGGCTTCCGGACGGTTGCTTACGGCATCGAAACCGCAGGCGTACAACACGGTCGCGGATCCGGATGCGGTGGCTCCGGTCCCGCTGAAGCTGGAACCGGAGCCGCGCGGGCTGCGGGTGACGCTCCCGCCGCATTCGTTTGCGACTGTCAGTTTGGTTTTGTGATCGCGATCTGGAACTCGTGCACCCAGTTCGCCGGGTTCTCCATGTCGAACTGGAGCGTGACCTCCCGGGCATACCCCTGGCTGCGGTAGCCGTTGTCCTCGATCCACCGGGCCAGCGTCTGCATGCTGCGGTCGGCCTCCATCATGTCGCCCTGGTGGACGATGGTGGCGGCGTCGAGCCCGGGGAGTTCGGTGATGTCGACGTCCGCCGTCGTACCTGTTTCGACGGGTACGGCGGCGTGGACGCGGATCGTCTCGTTCTCGGCGTCCTCGTAGTACGCGACCGGCGAACCGCACGGGTTCACACCGGCCGCTCCGAGACGTTCGAAGAGCTGCCCGAACAGGGGCTGCAGCACCGGGCCGATGTCCGCACCGTCGTAGCTCGGCGAGATCGCGGACAGTTCGGCGACCCGGGTCGGGGCGATGTGTTTCAGGACGACGTCGTCGGTGGGCATGTGACCTTCCCTCTCGATGAGTCGGAGCCTCGCCTCGACGCTCGTCAGCCGGGCCGCGCTGCGGGCCAACTCGTCCTCGAGCTGGGCCTGCCGCAGTCGCAGCATGCCGCGCAGTTCCTCGGCCGACAGCTTGGCGTCGACGATCTCGCCGACCTGCTGCAGGCTGAAGCCGAGGTCCTTCAGCGCGATGATCCGGTTCAGCCGGCTGAACTGGTCGGCCGAGTAGAACCGGTAGCCGGTTGCCGCGTCGACGACGGCCGGGCGGAGCAGCCCGAGCGCGTCGTAGTGCCGCAGCATCCGCGCCGACACCTGCCCGAACGCCGCGAAGTCTCCGATGGTGAACATCCACCCACCTTCCGGCTTGACACAGTGTCAAGGTCAAGCCGCAACAACACTACTTTGAGCCCCCACCAACCACTTCGGGCCGCGCAGAACGGTTGATGGGTGCCCAAGGTGGGGTGTTCAGGGAGAGACGCGGGTACGGCGGTCGCGGACTGCGGCGACGGTGAGGGCGGTGACGACGAGGGCGACTCCGCCGGCGCCGAAGCCGGTGACCAGGATGCCGCGGCTGCTCAGCCGGGCGTCGCACTGCATCGGCGTGATGCCTTTGTCAGGCTGGAAGACCGAGCCGCAGCCATCCCCGGCGGCATGGACCGGCCGGACGGCGAGCACCACCCCGACGATCAGCAGGACTGCACCCACCGCGCCGAGGACCTTGCTCAGCACCGGCCGTCCGCTCGGGTCTGGGGGCATGCGTCAGCCAGGACCGACCATTGTTGGCGGGTCAGAGCCCACATACGCACCCTCAGCTCCCTGGCAGCCCGGCAAGATTTGATCAAATCTAACGCAGCTAGCAGTCAGCGCTGAAGTTGGGAACCGCCCGGTGCTGGAATCTTCACCCACTTCTAACGCTCCGGTTCACCCCTTCCAACGCCGCCCGGGCCGCATCGGTTCAGCCACTTCTACCGCTGCTCGGGCGGTATCGGTCAGTTGTCGAGGACCGCGACGAGGGACCCGCTCGCGCGGCCGTGCGCGACGTCGGAGAGCGCGCGGTCGACCGCGTCGAACGGGACGATCGTCGTGTGCGCGGCAACCGGAAGCCGGGCGACCAGGCGGAACAACTCCTCACCGTCGCGGCGGGTGTTGGAGGTGACGCTGCGGAGATCGCGCTCGTGGAAGAGGTGCCGTTCATAGTTCAGCACCGGCACGTCGGACAGGTAGATACCGGCGACCGCCACAGTTCCACCGGGCTTGAGCGATTCGAGCGCGGCCGGGACCACGTCGCCGGCCGGAGCGAACACGATCGCCGAGTCCAGCGGCACCGGCGGCCGCTCCCCGACGAACGCAGCGCCCAGTTCACGTGCAAGGGCTTGGTTCCGCTCGCCACGGGTCACCACGAACAGCTCGGCGCCCTGAGCCAGAGCAAGCTGCGCGGTGAGGTGGGCGCTCGACCCGAAGCCGTAGATACCGAGCC
Organism: Kribbella sp. VKM Ac-2566; assembly: GCF_004366005.1. Classification (NCBI taxonomy): domain Bacteria; kingdom Bacillati; phylum Actinomycetota; class Actinomycetes; order Propionibacteriales; family Kribbellaceae; genus Kribbella; species Kribbella sp. VKM Ac-2566. The sequence goes on from NZ_SODT01000008.1 coordinate 1,392,294, forward strand.
GGCCACCGGGCGGCAGGTTCGCGCGGAGCAGGGAGCGGTAGCCGATGATCCCGGCACACAGCCACGGCGCGAGCTCCGCCGCGGGACGATCCGCCGGCAACGCGTAGGCGTAGTCCTCCGGCACCACGGCGTACTCCGCGAATCCGCCGTCGGCGTCCCAGCCCGTGTACGTCGAGCGCGGGCAGAGGTTCTCGGATCCTTGCCGGCAGAACTCGCACACGCCACAGGTGCCGCGCAGCCAAGCGATCCCGACACGGTCCCCGATCGCGAACCGCCCGGCCGCCGTACCGCGATCGACCACCTGCCCCACGGCCTGGTGCCCGGGGACGACCCCCGGGCGCTTCGGTGCCAGGTCGCCCTCGGTCAGATGCAGGTCGGTCCGGCAGACCCCGCACGCCTCAACCTGTACGAGTACTTCGCCGGCGACGGCTTCTGGCACGGTACGACGTACGCGCTGCAGCGAGCCGCTGTCGACGGGTCCTGGTTGACCGACTGCCCACGCCTGCATCTGCTCCATGGCTCCATCATGCGACTCGTTGCAGAGCGCGTTCGCGACGCTCGGCGACCTTGGAGCCGGACTCTCGGCGAGCCATTCGCCGCAGTACGACGGGCGCGAGCAGCAATCCGGCGACGGCCCAGATCCCGAGGACTGCTGCCGTCTCCAGGTGGCGCCAGGACTCGCCGACCTCGACCACGACCGCTTCGCCGGGGAGAAGCGCGGACCGCATGCCGAGGCCCATCCAATAGACAGGCGTGAGCTGGCCGATCCACTCGAGCCATCCGGGCAATGCGGTGATCGGGTAGAAGATGCCGGAGACCGCGATCAGCGCGAGCATCGGCAACTGGATCAGGCCTTGGGAACGCGCGGTGGTGAAGACCGAGCCGAGGATCGCGCCGATCGGCAACGTCGCGACCAGGCCGAGCAGCAGCACCCAGACCAGCGTGAACCAGTGCGCGGATCCGAGCGCGAGTCCTTCGACGAGAAACAGCCCCGGGATCAGGAGAATCGCGAGATCTGCCAGCAGCCCGCCCGCGACCGACACGACTTTGCCGATGAGGTAGCTGACCATGCCGTTCGGAATCGCCTTGGCGCGCAGCAGCGTGCCGTCCTCGCGATCGGCGGTGAGCTGCTGGCTCATGCTGACCATGCCCATCGCGGCGTTCATCCCGAGAATGCTCGGCAGGGCGAGTGCGCCGAGCAGGAGGCCGGTGGAGCCGAAGTCGCGATGCCGGAGGAAGAAGAGCGCAGCCAGCATCAGCACGGGCCAGAGGAAGTGGCTGAAGAGTTCGGGACCGTTGGTGAAGGACTGCCGCAACTCGATCAGCCCCCGCCGCCAGCCGGTCTTCACGCTCGCCGCCGATTCCATGCCTGCTCCCGTTCTCATGCCGGCTCTCGTTCTGATGCTTGGTCCCGGACCAGGGTGAGGTAGGTGTCTTCGAGCGACGCCCGGCGTACCTCGAGTTCGCGGACCGCGTCGCCGTACGTCGCGAAGAGCTCGCGGACGAACGCTGTGGAGTCCGCGGTCGCCTTCCGGAACGGTTGTCTGTCGACGGACCAGCGCACCTCGTCCTCCCCCGCGATCAGCTCGGTGAGCTGCGCCGTACTGCCGGCGGCGATGATGCGGCCCGCGGCGAGGACGAGGATGCGATGCGCGAGTTTGCTCGCCTCGTCGAGGTCGTGGGTGGTCAGCAGTATCGTCGTACCCTGCTCGGCCGCGAGCCCGCGCACCAGCTCGTGGAACTCCGACCGCGCCTCGGGATCGAACCCGGTCGTGGGCTCGTCCAGGAACAGTACGTCGGGGCGGCCAACGATCCCGATCGCGACATCGAGCCGCCGGCGCTGGCCGCCGGAGAGGGTCTTGATCTTCTGCCCGGCATACGGAGTGAGGCCGACGGCGTCGAGAAGCTCGCCGGCCGGCCAGGCGCGTCGGTACGGCGTGTAGTACGAGCCCAGGTGATGGAGGAGCTCTCCGACGCGCCAGTTGCCGTGGTCGCGCCAGGACTGCAGCACGATGCCGATCCGCGACCGCCAACGCTCGTCACCCGCGGCCGGGTCCACCCCGAGCACCTCGACGTGGCCGGCCGACCGGAGCCGGAAGCCTTCGAGGATCTCGATCGTCGTACTCTTCCCGGCGCCGTTCGGACCTAGCAGTGCTAGCACTTCGCCGGGGCGCGCGTCGAACGTCACGTCGTGCAGGACCTCGCGATCGCCGTACCGCATCCGCAGGCCGTCCACTGTCAGAACCATGCCGTGGAACCTACGTTGCGTTCATCGAATCGGCAATCGTCAGCCTGGGTTGCAAGCTCGTGAAACCCTGCAAAACATGGCATTCTGTGCAATGGGATTGCGAGAGAACGCAATTCGTTGCAATGACCTGACGGTGAATGCGCGGATGTTGGAGGTCGCCGATGCCCGGAGGCAGGCTGAGTCACCAGGACCGGCTCGACATCGCGGCCGGCCTGGCGGACGGGCTCGGGTACGCCGAGATCGCGCGGCAACTGGAGCGGCCGACGTCGACGATCAGCCGGGAGGTCGCACGCAACGGCGGCGCAGCCGGGTACCGCGCCGACCACGCCCACTACGCCACCGCGTCCCGCGCTCGGCGACGCCGCCCCGCGCCCACGGACGGGCGTGGAGACTCGCAGGCGATCGAGCCGAGGCGGGCGTACGTCGAGCGGTTCGCCGCGATGATGGTGGACGGCGGGCTGCCGCGGATGGCCTCGCGGGTGCTAGCACTGCTCTATACGTCCGACTCCCGGACGCTGACGGCTGCCGACCTCGTCCGAGCGCTGCGGGTCAGCCCGGCGTCGATCTCGAAGGCGATCGGCTATCTCGAGCGGGTCGGGATGGTGCACCGCGAGCCCGACCCAGTACGCCGGCTGCAGCACTATGTGATCGCCGAGGACGTGTGGCTCAAGGCGTGGGAGGTGAGCGCGCGCACCAACCACAACTGGGCGGCGACCGCAGCCGAGGGCGTCAAGCTCGTCGGGCGGGATACCCCCGCAGGCGAGCGACTCACACAGATGGCGGAGTTCTTCGAGCGGCTCAGTGAAGACATGTCCGGCGGCGCGGGCTTCCAGGACTGCCTAGCAGTGCTAGCGGTTCTGTGGGAACCGGACCGCGCTGCGGAGCTCGCCGCCCGGCTCGGTTGGCCGGTCGAACGCGTCACCGATGCAGCCGACTACGCGATCAAGGCTTCAGCGCAAGAGAGTGCGGAGGAGACGCCGCGTCAGGCCACCGTCCGCGAGGCCTAGCTCGACGAGGTCGTCGAACACCTGCTGATCGGCAGCGGCCGCACGAATGCCGCCGTCGAGGATCCGCTCCGATCGGCTCAACTGGGCGACGAGCGCGGTGTCGCGAAGATGCCTGGCGAGCAGGCGAGTCGTGCGGCGGCGGTACGGCGTACCGGCGTCCGAGGTCCCCGCCCGCAGCGCGTCGGCGATCGCCCGGCCCGCCAACAGACCGGTCGCGACCGCGTAGTAGATACCTTCGCCGGTCATCGGGTTGATCAGACCGGCCGCGTCCCCGGCAAGCAGCACCGGCCCGCCGCGCGGCCGCCACGACCAGCCGGCGAGCGGCAGGTGATGACCCCACCACGACTCCCCGCCTTCGGTTGCCCCCGGAAGCAGCGCCTCGAGATGGTTCAGCAGCTCGGTCCGCGTCGGGCGGGTGCCGGCCAGCAGTTCGCCGTACCCGACATTCGACCACCCGTCGCCACGGTCGAAGGACCAGGCGTACGACGGTTGCCGACCAGGCCCGTACGCGATCACCTGACTCGCCGCGCGTGCAGCCGGAGTGGGCGCGTAGCCACGGATCGCCAGCGCGACCGGACCAGGTCTCAGGCCGAGTTCCCGCCGTACGACGGAATGCGCACCGTCGGCACCGACCACGAAGCGCGCGTCCAGGTCCTCGTCCACGATGACGGATCGGTTCCGGATCTCGAGGCCGCGGACCCGTCGGCGGACGAACTGCGCGCCGGCCGTCCGCGCGGCCTCGACCAGGCGTTGGTCGAAGACCGTCCGCGGGACCACCCAGGTCGGCCGGGACATCTGCCGGTCCACGCCAACGTCACCGCGGTTGAGCACGAACCGCCGTACCGGCGTCCAGTCGTCGAGGATCCCCGTGACGCCGACGCCGGCCAGCAGATCGAGTACGTGCGGGGCGATCCCGTCACCACACGCCTTGTCCCGCGGGAACTCGTGCCGGTCGAGCAACAACACCGACAGACTCGGATCCGCCGCCAACGCACCAATCGCAGCCGCCGCTCCCGCCGGCCCAGCTCCAACAACAATCACATCCCACACACGCGCCTCCCCGGCCACAGTCTTGCAGCTCCAGCTAGCGTCCGCGCGGTGCGGTCGCTTCGCCCGGGGTCAGGTGCCGGGGCGGCGGCCGGGTTTGTTGGGGCGGCGGGTTGTCGTACGGCGGGGGCGTGGCGTGTGAGGAGTGACCGGGCCCGAGGGAGTGACCGGGCGGGCCTCGTCGAGGTCGACGACCTTCGGGGGTGGTGGGACGAAGACCGGGATGGTCTCCTCCTCATCGACGGCAGGCGGGGCAGGTGCCGGCGGCGCGGCGGGTGGGGCGGGCTTGGCGCGGGCCGCCGACTCCTTGCTCGCTCGGGGCTGGACCTTCGCTACCGCGGGAGCGGCGAGCGGGTTGCGAGGCGGCCGGCGATGTGGGAGGCGGGTGCTCAACTCGATGCCGAGCGCATCGATCAGTTTGCGGCAGGCAACGATCGAGACGGCGACCGCGAGCACCGTGCAGGCGGCGAACAGTACCGACTGGCCACCGGACGACCAGTTCGACGGATCGGTGCGGACCATCGCGGCGATCATCGCGACGACGATCGCGTTGGTGATGCCGAGGGCAACGGCCAGGCCGACCGTCCGGAGCAGTACGCCGCGCTCGAGCCCGACGTCGTCGGCTGCCGCGACCAGCCCGGCGATCAATCCGGCGAGAACGGGCACTGTATAGACAAGCGCGAGCGTGAGTCCCGGGCTCGCGACGAGATAGAAGATGTCGAACACCACCGCGGTGCCGGTCAGCGCGGCGGCGAAGCACACCACCATCGGCGGATACGCGCGCAGTACCGCGACCGCGTCCGCGGGCACGGTCTTGAACATCCGCAAGGCCAACAGCAACGACTCATCCCCTCGTCCTCCCCCCATTGTGCAGTCCCGCCACCACCCTCAGTGAGATGCCCCGGCAGCGAGTCGCGGATCGCCGAGCCATCACAATCGAGTCGCCACCGAGGCACGCACGCTCAGCGCGACGCCAGTCGGCTGATTGTGATGGCCTGGCGGTCCACGTGGGCGTCGTAAGGTCGGTCCGTGGACGACGAGGTACGGGTTGCGGTCGAGGCGGAGTTGCGGTTGTTGCTACCGGAGGTGCGAGGGTCGGCCGAGGTCGACGTACTGCTGGATCCGGAGTTCGTCGAGGTCGGCGCATCCGGCCGGCTGTGGGACCGGGCGGCGATCGTTGCCGCGTTGGCGTCCGGGGAGATCACCGACGCGGACCCGATCGAGGCGACCGAGGTCGCCGGCGTTCGGCTGGCCGACGACCTCGTACATGTCACCTACGTGTCCCGACGTACAGGCGGTACGCCGGTCCGCCGCAGTTCGATCTGGCGACGGACCGACGGCACCTGGCGCCTGTACTACCACCAGGGCACTCCTGCAGCTGACGATTAGGCCGCTGTCTGGACCGGGGCCAGCTTTTCGCGGAGGTCGGTGAGGATCCGGCGGAGGACCCGCGAGACCTGCATCTGGCTGACGCCGATGTCCTCGCCGATCTCCGACTGGGTCCAGCCTTCGACGAAGCGCAGTTGCAGGATGCGGCGGTCCCGGTCGCCGAGGTCGGCCAGTACCGGCTCCAGCATCTCGACCGTCTCCAGCTGATCGATGCTCGCATCGTCGTCATCGGCAACGACATCCGCGAGCGTGAGCTCCGCGTCGGCCTCGGCGGGCCGGTCGAGCGACAGCACGTTGAAGCAGCCGCGCGCAGCGAGCGCCTGCTCGACCTCGGTCACCTCGACCTCGAGGTGGTCGGCCAGTTCGGCCGGTGTCGGTTCGCGGTTCAGCTGCTGCTCCAGCTCCGGCAGCTTGCTCGCGATCGTGCCCTGCATCTCTTGGAGCCGGCGCGGGATCCGGACCGTCCAGGCGCAGTCGCGGAAGTACCGCTTCACCTCGCCGCGGATGGTCGGGATCGCGAACCCGATGAACGGGGTGTCCGCCTCCAGCCGGTAGTGATGGGCTGCTTTCACCAGCCCTAGATAAGCGACCTGCTCCAAGTCGTCGGCCTCGGCGCCCCGCCCGCGGAAGCGGCGCGCGATGCCCTTGGCCATTTCCAGGTTGAGTTCGACGACCTGTTCGAGAAGTTCTTGCCGCTCGTCTTCGGAGGTGCTCGCGGCCCGGCGTTCCATCAGTTCCCGGGTGGCTGCTTCACGGGCGGCCCGATCGGTCGGGGCGCCGCTGCGGGTGGAATCCCGCTCGATGGTGCTCGTAACCATTGGTATGACCTCGCGACTGTCTCGTCACGGCGTGGCACTTCGCTGAACCACGGTCATGCCTACAAGAGAAGTCGTACCCCACATTCTCGGAACTCATGCATGCCGATGCTGAAGCCGTCGAAACGGTCACCGATCGCGACCGAAATCGATGAGCCAACGCTCGTTTGACCACGTAAAGATCACAGGACGTAAGGAAGCGGACACACGAGCCAAAAGTGTGTACGATGCAGATGCAAGCCCAAATGCACGTGCATATGCCAAGGACGTACGGAAGGTGCAGCTGATGACTGCGATCTACAACGGCATGCCCGGCGACTCGAACAGCGAGCTGATCTGGCGCAAGAGCCAGCGCAGCGGCCCTCAAGGCAACTGCGTCGAGGTAGCGAAGCTTCCGGACGGCGGTGTGGCGGTGCGTAACTCGCGCTTCACCGACGGTCCGGCATTGGTGTTCACGAAGGCAGAGATCGAGGCATTCCTCGGTGGCGTTCAGGACGGCGAGTTCGGCTACCTGATCTGAGCAAGAACCAGTAACACAGGGCAACTCAGAAGCAAGGGCCCCTTCGCCAGGCGAGTGACGAAGGGGCCCTTTCCTGTGCTCTGAGAACATCGGTACGACGACCCGGCGGACGACATCGAACGACGGCCGGCCGACGCCGTACCGCGCGATCACTCGACGTACGAAAAACGCCAGGACCGACCCTCAGAAGAGAGTCGGCCCTGGCGTTGCCCGAGGGGCGGGTTCGGTCTACTGGACGGTGAGCGGCCAGAGCTGCTCGCTCGGCAGCTCGGAAGCCTTCCCCGTCGCCGCATTGTCAACGGTGATTCGCAATCCGGTGAACTTCGGCGTCATCACGCGCTGATACCGCGACGCGCGGTCCGGCTCGGCGACGTACTCGGCGATCAGGTGGTCGCCCAGCCAGATCCGCACCATCTTCCGTCCTCCTGTTGCTCTGTCGGTGGTCATGGGGCCAGGCTCACGATCGGGTCGCCGTCGAGTTGGCGGACGCCGCGCAACCAGCCCTCGAAGGCCCAGCGCTGTTGCTCGGGGCAACGCGCGACCAGGTCCTGGATCTCCCGCTCCGTCAGCTCCTCGGGCGCACGTCCGCCTGCCATCGCGGCGGTCTGCTCCACAACCTCACTGTCGTCGTCGTTCATCGACTCGGGTTCCCCAACCAGTCATGCCAACGGGGGGCCGTCGGCGGTCTGTAGGACCGGCCTGCCGGATCACGCGATGTCACTTTTCGCGAGAGCCAGCTCACCTTCTGTGCATGAATCAATCATGGCGTCGGCACGCGGCGAATGCAAGCGCCCGATGCACGTGCATCCGCACGTTTTCCATTTCGAGACCAGATCGGGCCACTTTCCGCCTGATTGAGACTGGATCGACCGCCGGCGAACGGTGTTCGACGCCCGTCGGGCGGACTAGTATGTGCTGGCAAAGAAGCTAGACCCTGTTCGGCTAGGCTTACGCTCCGTGATCGTCGATGCGGATTCGACGCTCTTTTGTAAGAACTCCGGCAGATCAGCGCTCGGGCATGCGATGATGTGCCCCTGCGGATGAGGTTGCCGATGAAGACCGCTGGGGCCGCTGGGAGGTGGGTGTGACCGAGTCGGGCGCGCAGAGCGGGCCGACCGCGCTGCGCATCATTCTCGGCGGGCATCTTCGCCGGATGCGGGTGGCAGCAGGGATCAGCAGATCCGACGCGGGGTGGGAGATCCGGTCGTCGGAGTCCAAGGTCAGCCGGATGGAACTCGGCCGCGTCGGCCTCAAGGAGCGCGACGTCCGTGACCTTCTTACTCTGTACGGCGTCGACGACGAGGAAGAGCGCGAACGCCTCCTCGCTCTGACCCGCGAGGCCAACAACCCCGGATGGTGGCACCGGTACGGCGACGTACTCCCGAGCTGGTTCCATTCTTATCTGGACCTCGAGGCCGCGGCGCAGCTGATCCGTGTCTACGAACTGCAGTTCGTACCTGGCCTGCTGCAGACCCCCGACTACATCCGCGCCGTGATCCAGTTGGGCCGCGGGCTGATTCCGGCTGAGGAGGTCGAACGGCGGGTCGCGCTGCGAACCAGCCGGCAGAGCATCCTGACCCGTCCGGAGCCTGTCCGGATCTGGGCGGTCGTCGACGAGGCGGTGCTCCGTCGGCCGATCGGTGGCGTCAAGGCGATGATCGCGCAGCTCGACCACCTGCTCGAGGCGTCGCAGTACCCGAACGTCACGCTGCAGGTGATGCCGTTCAACGTCGGCGGCCACGCAGCCACCGGCGGCGCCTACAGTATTTTGCGTTTCCCGGAGCAGGACCTCCCGGACATGGTCTACATCGAGCACCTCAGCAGCGCCCTGTACCTGGACAAACTCGAGGACCTCGACCAGTACACGGCCACCATGGAAGCCCTCTGCGTCGCAGCCCCACCCCCCAACAAAACCCGCGACATCCTCACAAACATCAAGAAGGACTTCGAGAGCTGACCCCCAGTTGGCCCTGGTCAACTGGTGCGGGCGCTGTGGAGAGCGGGACGAGCACGGGCGACAGGGTCCAGCATGCCCGCCCCGCCGATCATGGGATGCGGCTGATGAAGACGATGGGATGGCCGGTCAGCTCTTCGAGCAGTTGCTGCCACTCCCGCGGCCCGCCGAGCGGGATCAGGTGCCCGCGGTGCGGTAGAGCGACGGCAGCGCCACCGATTTCGAGCAACACCGCATCGATGAGCGTCTGCATCGCCTGGCCGGAGCTGTCCTCTTCGACGAAGAGCGGACCAAGTTGGTATCCGCGCTCGATGGCCTCCGCGTAGGCGGCCTCCTGCAGCTCGGCGAGGTCGCGCAGTGTGCGGGTGAGGCGCTCGTGCGCATAGCAGAACAAGGTGCGTTGCACTGCCGGTTCGGCCCCGCCCCCGTGGTCGAAGCCGGGCCGGCGCGCCGGGTTCACCTCTGTGGTTGCCACGCAACGACCGTACGGACAGCGCGCGGTGGCGCACCATACGAATCTGAGCGGTCGGCAGGTCCCTTTCGGAGCGCGTTTCAGCTCGGCGCGGTACCGGCGTACAGCTTGAACGCGAGGTTGTGGATAACGGTGCCGCGCTTATTGAGCGATCAGCGTGGCGATGAACGCACTGGTGTCGCGTGGGCTGAGGGCACCGGCACGCAAGTGATCGAACACCATGCTGTAGCGATCGATCTCGGCTTCCGTTTCCAGGAAGATGTCGCCGGCGAGGCTCTCCACATAGACGACGTCCGGCGCCACGGGTCCGAAGTTGAGCCGGACGAATGCGCCGGTCATGCCCGGATGCGCGCCCCGATCGAAGGGGAGCACCTGGAGCGTGATGTTCGGTCGCTCGCTGACCTCCAGCAGCCGTCCGAGCTGCGCGCGCATGACAGCAGGGCCGCCTACCTCCCGGCGCAATGCCGCCTCATCAACTACAGCCCAGAACTCCAGCGGCTCTCGTTCCTCCCGCTTCCGGCCCAGAACGACCTGGCGCTCCATTCTGGTCTCCACGTTCCGCTCGATCTCCTCGGCCGCCATCGGCAGGCCGTCGCGGACCGCGGCCCGGGCGTACTCCTCTGTCTGGAGGAGGCCAGGGATGTACAGCGACTCGTAGTTGTGTGCGATCTTCGCTTCCGACTCGAAACTGATGTAGGCGGCGTAGCCCTGAGGTATCACGTCCGTGAACTGGCGAAGCCAGCCTGGATGCTTCGCGCCCCTGGTCAGTTCGATCAGTTCGGTACGCCGTGCTTCAGGCACGCCGTACAGGTCGAACAGGGTCTCGAGGGTGCCGGTGTGCGGCTTGGCCTGGCCCTTCTCGATGCGCCAGAGAGTGCCCTGGTTGACACCGGTGCGTTCCTGGACCAGCTCGCGGGTCAGGCCCGCCTCCGAGCGCAGGGTTCGAAGCTCGGCCGCGAGTCGCCGAAGCCGAACGGTCGGCGGACCGGCTGGTCTCGGCATTTATCCACAACCTCTCGTTTTCGCGGTCGCGAAGGTACGCAGTCTGAGCAAAACGACCGATCCACTAACCATGAATCCCAGATCCACAGCATTACGTGTACCTAGATTCGTATGGTACAAGAGCCATTACGCTCCGTACGGTCGTGTCATGGCCTCGGCATGTGGGCGCTGGCCATCACACGCCACGAACGATCCGGCCTGCGCGGATGCCGCGAACTCGTGAAGGGGCAGCGACACCGACGATGGTGGACGCGGCTGTGGGAACGCCTCAACGACACCTTCCGCCGCAGACAGCACCTGTCAGGTGTTGTCTGTCAGCCACTGGATGAGGGGTTGGGTGGCTCGCCAGTCTTTTCGGACTTGGGTGGTTAGGTCCGGGGTGTGGATTACGGGTTCGAAGCCGTAGTTCTTGCTGACGGTGAGGGATTTGTGGCGGAGTAGGTCGATGCGGGGGTGGTCGGGGTCGTAGCCTCGGGGGCTGGTTTTGAGTTTGTCGCCGCCTACGGTCCAGCCGGCCTTCACCAGCTTGGCGAGGATCTTCTCGAGCTGTTTGCCGCGGCGGTCGTCGTCGATGGCGGTGCGGACGCGGGCCAGACGCTCGGACGACGCCTCGTAGAAACCGGCCGCGACCCGTACGCCGGGTGCAGAGACCTGCACGTACCACCCGGTGGCAGGGGCGACGTCGATGAAGGCGCCCTGGTGGGTCTTGTACGGCGTCTTGTCCTTGGCGAACCGCACGTCGCGGTACGGGCGGAACAGTTTCGCCGTACCGAACTCCTCCTCGAGCTCTGCCAGCAGCGCGGCCATCGGCGCCCGGACCGACTCCTGGTAGACGTGCTTGTGCTCCGTCCAGAAGGTCTTGGTGTTGTCCATTTCGAGATCGTCGTAGAAGTCCAGCGCCGCAGCCGGAAAACCGGTAAAACTCATGGGGTCACGATAGTTCGCCCGGCAGATCGGACAGACACCCCATGCGCGCGATCCAGGTCACCCGGTTCGGCGGCCCCGAGGTACTCGTACCGACCGAGCTCGAACCACCGGTCGCGGGCCCCGGCCAGTTGCTCGTCGAGGTCGGCGCGGCCGGCGTGAACTTCGCCGACACCCATCGCACCGACGGCTCGTACCGCGGCGGCGTCACGCTCCCGTTCGTCCCCGGTGTCGAGATCGTCGGCCGTACCGGGACCGGCCGCCGCGTCCTCTCCCCCATCCTCGAGACGGGTGGAGGGTACGCCGAGTATGCCGTCGCGCCGGCGTCCCGCGCGGTCGACGTACCGGAGGAGGTCAGCGACGGGCAGGCGCTCGCGCTGCTCATCCAAGGACTGACGGCCTGGCACGTACTGAGGAACAGCACCCGGCTGCGCGCGGGCGAGACCGTGCTGGTGAACGCGGCTGCCGGCGGTGTCGGATCGATCGCGGTGCAACTCGCCAAGCACTTCGGGGCCGGCCTGGTCATCGCGACGGCGTCGACCGCGGCGAAGCGGGACCTGGCACTGGAGCTCGGCGCGGATGTTGCTGTGGACAACAATGCGGACGGCTACGCGGACCGGATCCGGGAGGTGACCGACGGTGTGGACGTCGTACTGGACTCGACGGGCGGCCCGACGATGCTGGCCGGACTGGAAACACTCAACGGCTTCGGCCGCCTGGTCAACTACGGCAACGCCGGCCGGGAGGGCCGGCCCAGCATCGACCCGAGTGCGCTTGCCCAACGCAACCTTTCGGTGGCCGGCTTCTGGCTGGTGCCCGCGATGGACGAGCCTGGCGGGTACGTCGAACCGCTGACCGAGCTGCTCGCCCTCACTGCCGCCGGCAAACTCCGCCCGCTGGTCGGCGCCGAGTACCCGCTGGAGGACGCCCGCCGTTCACACGAGGATCTGCTAGCCCGCCGGACTACCGGCAAACTCATACTCAAGCCGTGAGAGCCGCAAAGAAGGCACGGATGTCGGCGGCCAGCACCTCGGGCTGTTCGAGTGCGGCGAAGTGACCGCCGTGCGGGTGGCTGGTCCAGCGGACGATGTTGTCGGTGTGGGCGACCTTGTGCCGCAGCGGGATGAAGTTCTCGTGCGCCAGATCGAGGAGCGCGGTGGGCGTCCGCGACGGCTCGGCCGGCTGACCCCAGTACGACGCGTGGGCGCGCTCGTAGTAGATCGCGCCGGACGATCCGCCGGTCCTCGTCAGCCAGTAGAGCATGACATTGGTGAGGAGCAGGTCCCGGTCGACAGGCGAATCCGACCAGGTCGCGAACTTCTCCGCGATCCACGCCAGCTGCCCGACCGGCGAGTCGGTCAGCGCGTAGGCCAGCGTCTGCGGGCGGGTCGACTGCAGATCGGCGTACCCCTGCTGCTCCGTCGCGAACTCTCGCTGCCGGTGCCACGACGCCCAGGTCCGTTCGCGCTCCTCTGCATCCAGGGGCGCGAGTTCCTCGAAGGTCGGTTCGGAGGTCGCGCCCGCGCCGGGGATGAGGTTGAGATGTACGCCGATCACGCGCTCGGGATCGATCCGCCCGACTTCACGGGAGATCGCCGAACCCCAGTCGCCGCCTTGCACGCCGTACCGCTGGTATCCGAGCCGCGTGACCAGCTCGGTCCACGCCCGCGCGACGCGCTTGAACTCCCACCCGGGCTCGGTGGTCGGGCCGGACAGGGTGAAGCCCGGGATGGTCGGGAGGATCAGGTGGAAGTCGCTCAGCAACTCGGCGACGAAGGTGAACTCGACGATCGAGCCCGGCCAGCCGTGCGTGAGGACGAGCGGGATCGCGTCCGGCGACGACGAGCGGAGGTGGGCGAAGTGGACGACCGCCCCGTCGATGACCGTTGTGTACTGCGGCCACGCGTTCAGCCGCGCCTCGGCAGCCCGCCAGTCGTAACCGTTCCGCCAATAGCCGACCAGTTCCCGCAGGTAGTCCAGCGGTACGCCGCGGGACCAACCGGCCCCTGGCATCTCCGAGGGCCAACGCACCACGTCCAGCCGCCGGCGCAGGTCGTCCAGCTCACTCTCCGGCACATCCAGCCGAAACGGTTCGATCGTCACCGCGGCACTCTGACATAGATGGTGGCCGGTCAGGCGGTGATTTTCTCCTGGGTGCGGTCGCGGATCACCTTGACCGCGACGGCGGCGATCAGGCACAGCACGCCGGCGCTCATCACGACGGTGGTCAGCGTGCTGGCGCCGTTCAGTGCGTTGTCGCAGGCCATCGGCGTGATCCCGGCCGCCGGCCGGAACGCGGAACCGCAGTCGGTCCCACTCGCCGAGACCGACCGGAACCCGAGCAGCGCGCCGCCGGCCAGCAGCACCAGCCCGGCCGCGCCGAGAATCCTGTTCAGCGAGATCACGGTCAGACCGGATCCGCTGGATACGGGCATGCCGATCGCACGCCCCGTGAGCCCCGTTGCACTTCGATCACTCCTGACGTCGTCGGACCACCCAGGGATCGACGGTACGGTCCGGCCCGCGATGATCCCCACCCGAGCAGCCGGTCAGGATCGATTCTTCACAGAGACCTTACTCAGAACATGACCGGCTGTGACGGTGATCTCAGATCAAATGACGGTGCAGTTCAGAAGGAAGGCACTCTCAACCGAGACGTTCCTCCAGATACACAGTGATCTCGTCCCCCGGCTGCTTGCCGAGCAGCGTCCGCAGCTCGCCCTTGACGGGCAGTTTGTGGGTCCCGTCACCGAGCGCCATGAACGAGCTCTCGAACGGGTGGCCGTCCATCGTGCCGCGCACCTTGACCAGTCCGCGCGTCCCGAAGTAGGCCGCCGAGTCCGGCATCTGCACGTAGGTCCAGCCGCCCTTGGCGTCGCTCTTCAGCAGCGGCGCGGTGAAGGTCTTGTCCAGCTTTCCGGTCTTCTTGCTCACGGTGAGCTCCTCTCTACACACCTAGGTAGAGACTGCGAACGGCGTTTCGACATCTCCTGCCAACCTATTCTGGGAAATGTGCAGATGACGATCCGCCGGGCCGGGCGGGACGACGTACCGGCGGTGCTGGCGCTCCTCGACGGGGCGACCGAGTGGTTGGTGGCCCGCGGGCGGACCGACCAGTGGGGTACGGCGGCCCACTCGACGAGCCCGCGGCGGGTCGAGCAGATCACCAGCTTCGCCGACGACGGCGGACTGTGGGTGGGCGAGACGGACGGCCGAGTGGTCGGGGCACTCGCTGTCGGGGCCGCCCTCGACTACGTGCCGCCGGCAACCGAGCCGGAGCTGTACGTGCGGCTGCTCGTGACCGACCGCCTGTCCGCCGGGCAAGACTTGGGCGGGATCCTGCTCGAGCATGCCCGCAGGCTGGCCCGCGAGGACGGCGCGCGGATGCTGCGGGTGGACTGCTTCGCCGGGGGCGACGGGGCACTGGTCCGCTACTACGAGAAGCAAGGGTTCACGCGGGACGCCGAGTTCGCCGTACCGCGGGTCAATGATGTGGACTGGCTGGGTCAGGTGCTGGTCCAGCGCCTGTGACCGCGCGGTGAACCACGCCGTGTGAGTCGCTGCAGTGCTCCGGCCCCTGGCTGGCGGTGGCGTGGTCGACCTGGAGCGTCGAGTGCGTCAGATGGTGGCGCTCGGCAAGCACTTCCTCGATCCGGATCCGGATCTGGTGACAGTCGAGCCCCTCGGCGACCAGGACGTGCGCGGACGCGGCCGGTTCGCCCGAGGTGATCTCCCAGACATGGAGGTCGTGCACCTCGACCACGCCCTCGACCGCGCACAGCTCGGCGCCCAGCGACTGCGGATCGATCGCGATCGGCGCAGCCTCGAGGAAGATCCGCCCCGAGTCCCGGACCAGGGATACGCCGGCCTTCAGCATCAGTACGGCGACCACGAACGCGGCGATCGCATCCGCGCGCGCGAACCCGGTCAGCAGTACCACGAGACCGGCGATCGCGGTCGCGACGAAGGCGAACAGGTCGTTCAGGATGTGCTGGAACGCGCCCTCGACGTTGAGGCTGGAACGGTTCGCCTTGCTGATCAGCCAGATCGCGAACAGGTTCACCACGATGCCGACGACGCCAGTGATCAGCACCAGCGCGCCCTTGACCTCGGGCGGATGGATCAGCCGGCTGACGGCCTCGTACACGAAGTACACCGCGAGCAGCAGCAGCGTGATGCCGTTGGCCTGCGCGGACAGGATCTCGACGCGCTTGAAGCCGTACGTGAACCCACCGGCCGGCGGCTTCGCGGCGAGCCGGATCGCTAGCAGTGCTAGTGCGATGGCGATCGCGTCGGTGAGCATGTGCGCCGCGTCGGTGACGAGCGCCAGCGAACCGGCCGCGAGCCCGACGATCACCTCGGCGATCATGAAGCCGACGATCAGCGCAAGCGCACCACTCAGCAGCTTCCGGTCCGCCGCCGCGCTGACACCGTGCCCGTGTCCGTGGCCGGCGCTCATGCTTCCGACCTCTCCGGATGCATGGCCTCGGTGTGCTCGGTGTGCGCGACCGCGAGGTCGAGCAGCATCCGCACGTGCGCGTCGTCGAGCCGGTAGAACGCGTTCCGCCCGTCCCGCCGTACACCGACCACGCGGTGCGCACGCAGCAACCTGAGCGCGTGGGATGTCGCGGACTCGCTCAAACCGGTGACCGCGGCGAGATCGCAGACGCACAGCTCCCCGTCGAGCAGCGCGACGAGCAGCTTCAGCCGCCGCGGATCGCCGAGCAGACCGAACACGTCGGCCGTGTCGGCGATGTCCTCCTCGCCCGGCATCCTGGCATTGACGCTCGCCACCCGCTCCGGATCGACCAGACGGACGTTGCAGGCGTCAGGCTGCACATCTGCAGAACTGTTCATATATCGACAGTAAGGCAGCGGCCCGGCGTGCCGCAAGCTCACCGACAGCGGCTGTTTGGTCCGGTCCGGCAGCACGAGCTTCGGCCACAGGAACTCGCGCCAGGCCGCGATGATCGACGGAATGGACGGCCGTAGGCGACTTGTTGGACTCTTGTCGCTATGCCGAGCTGGTCGATCTACCTCACCCCCAGTGCGACCGAACGACAGCTTGGACTCTGCTGTCTGGGGGCGGGCGAGAAGGAGAACAGTCCGGCCCACACTCCGGAACGCGCTCTCGGCTGCCATGCCCTGGTCTGGGTCAGCGAAGGACGGGGCCACCTGCTGTACGGACCTGACCGCGTGCTTCATGAAGTGCGCGCACCCGCGATGCTCACGCTGCGCGCCGGTGTCGTGCACAGCCATCGGCCGGAGACGCGGTGGCGGCAGGCATGGACCCTGTTCGGCGGTCCGGCGACCGAGGCTCTCGCCTCATTGGGGCATCTGGACCCGGACCGGCCGGTCTGTCGCTACAGCGATCCGCGGTCGGTCGACCGCGCCTTCACCCGGCTCCTGCGGGTCTGTACGACGCACAACGCCGTACAGACCGCGGCAGCATTGTTCGATCTGATCGCGCAGGCCGCACCGCCGTTGTCGGACGAGGTCACCACTCAACTCGCGGACCTCGCCTGCACACCGATGAGCGTCCGCGGCTACGCCAACGAGCTCGGGCTCACCGTGGAGGAACTGCGCGAAGCGGTGCGCGGCGTCACCGGCTCGACTCCCCACGAGCTGATCCTGACCACAAGGCTCAGCAAGGCGAAGGTTCTCCTGGCCGAAGAGGACCTCCCGGTCGCGGCGATCGCCCGCCGCGTCGGCTACGACGACCCTGCCTATTTCACCCGCCTCTTCACCGCCAGAGTAGGCATGTCCCCAACCTCCTTCCGCCAGTCCGGCCACACCACAGAACCTGTGCGTCAGGCGAGGCCGAGTCGGTAGGCGTACGCGACTGCTTGGGCTCGGTCGCGGAGGTTGGCTTTGGCGAAGAGGTGGTTGATGTGCGTCTTCACGGTGGCCTCGCTGACGACCAGGTGGCGGGCGATCTCGGTGTTGGACAGGCCGTCGGCGATCAGCCGCAGTACTTCGACCTCGCGCGGCGTGAGCCCCGAAACCGTGGCTTCAGTCCGTTTGGTGGTTCCCTCGACCAGCCGGCGCTGGACGTCCGCGTCGACGATCGATTGGCCGCCAGCGGCCGCCTGCAGAGCCCGCCCGATCGACTCCGCATCCGCGTCCTTGGTGAGGAACCCGAGCGCGCCGGCCCGCAGTGCGGACAGCACCGAGTCGTCGTCGCTGTACGTCGTGAGCACGACGACCTCGGTCCGCGGATGGTCGGCCCGCACTCGCCGGGTCGCCTCCACACCGTCCATGGTCGGCATCCGCAGGTCGACGAGCAGGACGTCCGGGTCGTGTTCGCCCACCAGCCGGACCGCTTCCAGACCGTCCGACGCGGCCGCGATCACGTCGATCCCGGGCAGCAGCTTGAGCAACGTCACCAGCCCGTCACGCACCACGGTCTGGTCGTCCGCGACCACCACTCGCACACTCACGCAGGCACCTTCAGTTCGACCCGCCAGCCCGTCGAAGTCGGGCCGGACTCCAGCGATCCGCCGACCAGGTCGGCACGTTCACGCATCCCGAGCAGACCATAACCACCCGGCGCCGCGCGCTCCGGACGCTGCCCCGGCCGGTCCTCGACAGTCAGCCGGACCACGTCGCCGTACGACAGTCGCACCTGCACCGGCGCGCCCGGCGCGTGCTTGCGGGTGTTCGCGAGCGCTTCCTGCAACGTCCGGTACAGCGTGCTCAACACCTCGGCCGGCAACTCCCGCTCCGCGCCGTCGACCTCGAACTCCGCGGCCGCGCCACTCTCCAGCCGGTACGCCGTGACGAGATCGCCGAGCGCCCGTACATCGGGAACCGCGTCCTCCCGCAGCGCTGCAACCGCCCGCCGTGCCTCGGCCAGCCCATCCGCGGCCAGGCCCTGCGCCCGCGTCACCTGCTCGATCGCTTCCGGCGACGCCCCGTCCCGCACGAGCATCAACCGCGCACCCTGCAGGCTCAACGACAGCCCAGCCAGGGAATGCGCGAGTACGTCGTGCACGTCGCGCGCGATCCGCGCCCGCTCCGCCAGCGCCGCCGCCCGCTCATGCTCCTCGATCGCGGCCTGTTTCCGGGCCAGCGACACCTCGAGGTCCTCCAACTGCTGCTCGCGATTACGACGATTGACCGCGGCAAGCGTCAGCGCGACAACCCCGAACGCGGCCCCGAACGCGCCAGGCAGCGAACGCGTTGTGAGGTACAGCGGAACACTCGCTCCAAGGATGCTGATGGCAACGATGATCCACTCGAGCGGCTGCGCGCGGTAGTAACGGACCGCCGCGCGGCTGACCCAGAACGGGACGACGATCATCGCGCTGCCTGGCAACGCGTACCAGAGCACGGATCCGGCGACCGCGAACACGAGCAGGCCGTAGCCGGCCAGACCGGGTGGTTCGCCGTACTCGAGGGCGAACAGCGTGATGTTGCTGACGACAACGATCAGGCCGATCGCCAGGATCAGCGGATACGGCAGCCTCTGGTCGTCGTGGTCCTGGGCGGCAACGACCAACGAGAGGATTGTGATCACCCCGGGGACGGCACGCAGCAGCAGGCCCGGCACGGAGTTGTCCCGCAGCAGGCCTGCTGGAGTCCACGTCATGACTTCATCATGCCCGCTGCACTGCGAACGGGATGTTCATGGCCAGCGAGCGACGGTAGATCATCGCGTTCTGGGCACCGATCGTGATGCCGATCGTCAGCGCGAGCGCCGCCTTGCTGACTCCGCCGTGCGGCCAGAGCGCGGCCGACGCGAACGACGCACCGACCCGGAGGCCGATGGTCAGCAGCCACAGCAGGAGCGTCGCCACGGTGCCCTTCTGGAACAGGCCCTCGTCGGTCTGTGTGAGCCGGATGCTCGCGCCGCGGGCGAGCCCGCAGCCGAGCAGTACGACGCAGTCGAGCGCGAGGAACGCGAGCTCACCGGTCGAGGCGCTGTGGACGGCCGACGACAGCGAGAGTACGCCGACGCCCAGCAGGATCAGCGGCATCACGAACAGGGACTTCTGCGTGACGAGCGAGCCGGTCACCTGCCGGCCGATCACCCGCACCAGCACCAGCAGGCCAATCAAGATTCCGAGCACGGCCGACATGTCAGCTGTTCCTTTCCAGGGAGGTTTCGTCGTTGTCGACAAGCCTCCTTGGAAGCGACGCACTGAACGTCAGCCCCGAGGTGAGACCCGGGTGGAACCGGGTCTCAACCCCAGGGTTGAGTCACGCCAGCGATACCAGGTCGAGGTAGTCGTCCGACCACAGGTCCTCGGTCGCGTCCGGGAGGATCAGCACGCGGTCCGGGCGGAGCGCCTCGATCGCGCCCTCGTCGTGCGTGACCATCACGATCGCGCCCGGGTAGCTGCCGACCGCGCCGAGCACCTCGTCCCGGGACGCCGGGTCGAGGTTGTTGGTCGGCTCGTCGAGCAGCAGGACGTTCGCGCTCGAGTGGACCAGGCCGGCGAGTGCCAGCCGGGTCTTCTCGCCACCGGACAGGACCCCGGCCGGCTTGTCCACGTCGTCACCGCTGAACAGGAACGAACCGAGCACGTTCCGGACCTCGCCGTCGGTCAGCCCCGGCGCGACGGACGCCAGGTTCTGCCGTACGGTACCGGCCAGGTCCAGCGTGTCGTGCTCCTGCGCGAAGTACCCGAGCCGCAGTCCATGACCGGGTACGACGCGGCCGGCGTCCGGCTGTTCGCGGCCCGCGAGGAGCCGGAGCAGCGTGGTCTTACCCGCGCCGTTCAGCCCGAGGATGACGACCCGGCTCCCCCGGTCCACGGCCAGATCAACACCGTTGAGGACCTGCAAGGCGCCGTACGACTTCTTCAGACCGACTGCGGCAAGCGGCGTCCGGCCGGACGGCGCAGGGGCCGGGAGCCGGATCTTGGCGACCCGTGCAGCTCGGCGTACCGGCTCCAGCCCGGCGAGCAGCCTGTCCGCGCGACGGGCCATGTTCTTGGCCGCCATCGCCGTACTCGCACCGGCCTGCATCTTCGCCGACTGGGCCTGCAGGACCGCGGCCTTGCGCTCGGCGACCGCACGCTCGCGCTTCCGCCGCCGCTCGTCCACCTCCAACTGCTCGAGGTACTTCGTCCAGCCGGTGTTGTGGACGTCGATCGTCAGCCGCTGCGGATCCAGGTGGAAGACCCGGTTGACCGTTGCCTTGAGCAACTCGCGGTCGTGGCTGATGACGATCAGGCCGCCGGGGTACGCCAGCAGGAACTGCCGCAGCCACAACACCGAGTCGGCGTCGAGGTGGTTGGTGGGCTCGTCGAGCAGCAGTACGTCGTGCTGCGCGAACAGGATCCGGGCCAGCTCGACGCGCCGGCGCTGACCACCGGACAGCTCACCGATCGGCTGCTCGAGGGCACGGTTCGGCAGACCGACACCGGCCGCGAGCCGCGCCGCTTCCGCCTCGGCCGCGTAACCGCCGCCGGCCTGGAACGCGGCTTCGGCGCGCGCGTACGATGCCATCGCCTTCTGCTGAGCCTTCTCCTGTGCCTCACCGGTGGCCGTACTCATCGCGGCCTCGGCCGCACGGAGCTCCCGTACGGCGACGTCCAGCCCGCGCGCGGACAGGATGCGCGCGGTGACGGTGATCGCGGGATCGGCCGCCCGCGGGTCCTGCGGCAGGTAGCCGATCGACCCGGTCACGGTGACCTGCCCCGTCGCGGGACGCGTCTCACCGGCCAGGGTCTTCAGCAACGTCGTCTTGCCGGCGCCGTTACGGCCGATGAGCCCGACGCGGTCCCCCGCGCCGACGCTGAACGAAATGTCGGTCAGCAGCAACTGCGCACCGACCCGAATATCTACACCGCGAACGGTGATCATGATGGTTACTCTCCGTGGTAGCTAGTGGACACACCTCACCTGTAGAAGCGGGTGCACCAGCTAGACACAGAGGCAAGTAGCCATGCGCCCACGGTAACCGGGGCGGGCAAGATCCGTCAGCTGATTTTCGCGGGGAGCTCGACGACGAAGCGGGCGCCGCCGCCCGGGCGGTCGGTGACCTGGATCGTGCCGTGGTGCCACTGGACGTGGCGGGCGACGATCGCGAGACCCAGACCCACGCCCCGGCCACGGCCCGAGGTCTCGCCGCGACCGAACCGTTCGAAGATCCGGGACCGGTCCTCGACGGCGATGCCCGGCCCGGCGTCGTCGACGGTGATGATCACGCCGAGACCACCCGCCTCGACACCCACGCCCTTGCAGCCGCCCGCGTGGTCCTCGGCGTTCTCGACCAGGTTCGCGATCACCCGCTCGAGCCGGCGCTTGTCCGCGTGCAACGTCAGCGCCTCGGCCTCCGGCGCGACGACCGTCACCTCCCGCCCGGCGGTCGTGTCGGCCGCGGCCCGGACCAGGTCGGCGATCCGCACGATCTCCCGGCTTCCCCGGTCGCCGCCGTCGTCGCGGGAGATCTCCAGCAGGTCGATCACCAGCCGGCGGAAACGGTCCAGGTCGTCACCGAGCAGTTCGACCGGTTCCCGGACGGCGGCCGGCAGCTCGGCGCGGTGGTTCTGGATGAGCTGCATCGAGTTCAGCATCGTCATCAACGGCGTACGCAGCTCATGACTCACGTCGCCGGCGAACCGGGCGTCCGCCGCCACCCGTCGCTCCAGGTCCGCCGCGGTCTGGTTGAACGACCGCGCCAGCCCGCCGAGATCCTTGTCGTCCTCCGCCGGCAACCGCGCGTCGAGCTTCCCGCGAGCGACCGCGTCCGCGACCCGCGCCAGCTCCGCGAGCGGGCGCAGCGCCACCGTGCTCGCCAGCCGTCCGACCGCGAGCCCGACCAGCGCGGTCGCGATCGCCGCCGCGATCAGGGTGATCTTCATCCGCCGCAGCGTGTCGTCCAGGCTGCCCAGCGGATGCCACTCGAAGAACGCGTCGCCCTGACGCCCGATCGGTACGCCGACCGCGAGCACCGGCTGCCCGCCCACCTCGATCCGCCGGTGCACCACGGTGCCGCCGATCGCGCTCTCGATCAGATCCGGCGGCAGATCGGACGGCTTCCCGGTCATCGCGTACCAATGGTCCTGGAGGTAGAGCATCGAGGCCGCCGCATCGGTGGACGGCAGGCTGTTCATCACCTCCATCACGGACACCCCGCGCTGCAGTGCCGGGGTCTCGCACTCGACCCGCTCATGGCTGGGCCGGCACGGCTCCGGCGGACCGAACAGCCCGTACCGCAACGCCGCCCCGTTGTCCGCCGTGATGGTCTCCGCCGCCGCCTCGCGCTGCTGCACCAGGTAGTCCGAGACAACGGTCCAGGTCACGATCGACAGCACGGCCGACAACCCGAGCGCCAGCAGGCCGTACGCCAGCATCACACGGCCCCGGAGGGTGACCCGTCCCAGCAACGTCAGCTCACCAGTCGGTAGCCCAGGCCGCGGGCCGTGACGAGATGCTTCGGGCTGGCCGGGTCACGCTCGACCTTCAGCCGCAGCCGCCGGATGTGTACGTCGACGATCCGGCTGTCACCGAAATACCCGTAGCCCCAGACCTTCGACAGCAACTGCTCGCGGCTCAGCACCTTGCCCTCGGCATTGGCCAGCTCGGCAAGCAGCTTGAACTCGGTCCGGGTCAGCGGCAGTACGTCGCCGTCCCGCGTCACCTCGGCCCCCGGTACGTCGATCCGCAGGTCACCGACCTCCAGCAGGTCGGCCTGCCGCGCGCTGGCCGGCTCGACCCGGCGCAGCAGCGCCCGGATCCGGGCCGACAACTCCTTGGCGACGAGCGGTTTCGTCACGTAGTCGTCCGCCCCTGCCTCCAGGCCCGCGACCACGTCGTGACTGTCGGTCCGCGCGGTCACCATGATCACCGGTACGTCGCTCGCGCGGCGGATCTCCCGGCAGACCGCGAAACCGTCCCGGTCCGGAAGCATCAGGTCCAGCAGCACCACGTCCGGCGGTTCCCGGCGCAGTGCGGCCAAAGCGTCGTACCCGTTGGCCGCCTCCGCGACCTGGTAGCCCTCGTCCTCCAGGGCAAGCCGCAGTACCCGCCGGATGCGCGGCTCGTCGTCCACGAGCAGCAAGCTGTGTGCCACCGCTCCAGTGTCGCTCACCGGCGGACCGCATGACGGTTACGGCTGTCATGAATCCGTCATGTTCGGGCGGGGGCCGATTGACATCTGTTTGACGGTTCCGTGACCCCGGTCCGACGCCTGCCCGGGCGTCCTAACTTCGGCGCTATCGAGTCCCGGAGGAGGACCAATGGCCAGAAGACGGCTGGCGGCAGTATCCCTTGCCGCCGTCGCGAGCATCGCGCTCGCGGCTTGCAGCAGCGGCGGCACGACACCGTCCGGATCCGGAGGCAGTGCCGGCACACCGGTCAGCGGCGGCACCCTGAACATGCTCGGGGCAGGCGACGTCGACTACATGGATCCCAACATCAGCTACTACTCCGTCGGGTACCTGAACCTGCGGATGTGGAGCCGGCAGCTGTTCACCTACCCGGCCGAGCCCGGGGGCAAGAACACCACGCCCGTTGCCGATCTCGCCACCGAGATCCCGACCACAGCGAACGGCGGCATCAGCGCGGACGGCAAGACGTACACGATCAAGATCCGGCCCGGAGCGAAGTGGAGCACGACCCCCGGCCGCCAGGTGACCGCCGCCGACCTGGTCCGCGGCGTCAAGCGGACCGCCAACCCGGTGCAACCGTTCGGCGGCATCCCGGACTTCGCGAACCTGATCGTCGGCTACAAGGCGTTCGCCGACGGCTTCGCCAAGGCGCCGAAGACGGTCGCCGGGATCCAGGAGTACATCGACAAGACCCCGCTGCCCGGCGTGGAGGCCAAGGACGACACGACCGTCGTCTTCCACCTCACCCAGCCGGCGTCGTACTTCGTCGACATGCTGACGCTGCCGGCCTTCTCCGCCGCGCCGGTCGAGTCGCTCAAGTATCTGCCGGCCAGCACCGAGCTGGGCAACAAGTTCCCGTCCGACGGCCCGTACAAGGTCGACTCGTGGGTGCCGACCAAGTCGATCACGTACTCCCGCAACCCCAACTGGGACCCGGCGTCCGACCCGGTCCGGAAGGCGTACGTCGACAAGATCGTGGTCAACGAGACCGTCACGCAGGACTCGATCCAGCAGCAACTGCAGACCGGTACGCCGTCGGCCGACATGGAGTTCGACGTCGCGCCACCGCCGTCCCAGCTGCCCGCGCTGCAGGCCAAGAAGGACCCGAAGCTGACCATCGGCGACACCGCGAGCTCCAACCCGTACGTCGTCTACAACACCGTCTCGCCGAACAACGACAAGGCGATGCAGAACCCGAAGGTGCGGCAGGCGATCAGCTACGCGATCAACCGCGACCACATCCTGCAGGTGCTCGGCGGCAAGACGCTCAACCCGCCGCTGACGCACGTGCTGCCGGACGTGATCACCGGCTCCAAGCAGATCGATCCGTACCCGTACAACCCGGACAAGGCCAAGCAACTGCTGGCCGAGGCAGGGTTCCCGCACCTGACGCTCAAGTTCCTCTACCGGAACGCGACCGAGGGCAGCAGCAAGTCCTTCCAGACGATCCAGCAGGACCTGTCCAAGGTCGGCATCACGGTCGTCGGCGTACCGTCGCCGAACGCGGACTTCTACGTGAAGTACCTGCAGGTGCCGAGCGTCGCGAAGCGCGGTGTCTGGGACGTCTCGCTGGCCGGCTGGGGCGCGGACTGGTACGGCAACGCGGCACTGTCGTTCTTCAACCCGCTGTTCTCGGGTGAGCCGTCGTACCCGCCGGTCGGCAGCAACTTCGGGCTCTACAACGACCCGGAGACCAACACGCTCATCAAGCAGGCGATCGCGGCACCGACGGTCGACGCGGCCGCCGAACTGTGGGCCAAGGCCGACGCCCGGGTGATGGACCAGGCAGCGTTCTTCCCGCTCACCAGCAACAAGCAGGCGAACTACCACGCCGAGCAGGTGAACAACGCGGTCTACGTGCCGTCCATGCAGAACTACGACCCGACCAACGTCTGGCTCTCCAAAGACAAGCAGGGCGGCTAAGACCTCATGGCCCTACTGGAAGTAAGAGATCTTCGGGTCTCCTTCGACACCCCGGACGGTACCGTCCGTGCCGTCCGGGGGCTGTCGTTCGACGTGGAGGCCGGGCAGACGCTCGCCGTGGTGGGCGAGTCCGGCTCCGGCAAGAGCGTCGCCACCCAGACCATCACCGGCCTCACCCGCGGCGCGAAGGTCTCCGGTACGGCGTACTTCGACGGCACCGACCTGATCACCGCGGACCCGGCGACGGTCCGGCGGCTGCGCGGCGCCCAGATCGGCATGATCTTCCAGGACCCGCTGTCCAGCCTGCATCCGCAGTACCGGGTCGGCTGGCAGATCGTGGAGATGATCCGGGCGCACGACCTGACGATCGGCAAGCAGGCGGCCCGGAAACGTGCCGCCGAACTGCTGAGTCTGGTCGGCATCCCGCGGGCAGCGGAGCGGATCGACGACTACCCGCACCAGTTCTCCGGCGGGATGCGGCAACGGGTGATGATCGCGATGGCGATGGCCCTCGACCCGGCGCTGCTGATCGCGGACGAGCCGACCACCGCGCTCGACGTGACGGTCCAGGCCCAGGTGCTGAACGTGATGCGCCGGCTGCAGGAGCAGTTCGGTACGGCGATCATCCTGATCACGCACGACCTCGGCGTGGTGGCCGAGATGGCCGACGAGGTTGTCGTCATGTATGCCGGTGCGGTGATGGAACGCGCGCCGCGCCGCGACATCTTCTACCGCAACCACCATCCGTACACGCAGGGTCTGCTCGCGTCCCTGCCCGCACGCAGCGGTGATCGCCTGACCCCGATCCAGGGGACGCCGCCCAGCCTGATCAGTCTGCCGAAGGGCTGCCCGTTCGCGGCCCGGTGCTCGCACGTGTTCGACAAGTGCTCGGAACCACCACCGCTGACGGACGTGGGCGGCGACCCACGTCATCAGTCCGCGTGCTGGCTCCCTCACGACGTGAACGAGGCGGTGGCTTCATGACCGACGTACTTCTGAAAGTGGACGACGTACGAAAGGAGTTCCCGACGCACTCCAAGGAGGTTGTGCAGGCTGTCGCCGGGGTCTCGCTGGAGGTGCACAAGGGCGAGACGCTCGGACTGGTCGGCGAGACCGGCTGCGGCAAGTCCTCGCTGGCCCGTTGCATGGCACACCTGTACGACGTGACGTCGGGCTCGGTGTGGTTCGAGGGCCAGGAGATCAGCAAGCTCTCGCGCAAGGCGATGCGGCCGCTGCGCAGGGACGTGCAGGTGATCTTCCAGGACCCGTACGGCTCGCTCAACCCGCGCCGCCGGGTCGGGTCGATCATCGGGGATCCGTTCGCGATCCATGGGATTGCCTCCGGCAACGAGCGGCAGAAGAAGGTCCAGGAGCTGATGGAGCTGGTCGGGCTGAATCCCGAGCACTACAACAGGTTCCCGGCCGAGTTCTCCGGTGGCCAGCGGCAACGGATCGGGGTCGCGCGGGCGCTCGCGCTGCGGCCCAAGCTGGTGATCTGCGACGAACCGGTGTCGGCACTGGACGTGTCGATCCAGGCGCAGATCATCAACCTGCTGTCGGATCTGCAGCGGGAGTTCGACCTCACCTACGTGTTCATCTCGCACGACCTGTCCGTGGTCCGGCACGTGAGCGACCGGATCGCGGTGATGTACCTGGGCAAGATCGTCGAACTGGCGCCGACCAGCGAACTGTTCGGGCAGACCCGGCACCCGTACACGAGGGCCCTGCTGTCGGCGCTGCCGGTCGCGGACCCGGACACCGCCGACAGCCGCGAGCAGATCATCCTCGGCGGCGACATCCCGTCCGCGACCAACCCGCCGACGGGGTGCCGTTTCCACACCCGCTGCCCGAAGGCGCGCCTCGACTGCACAGCCGAGGAACCGGTCCTCGAGCCGGTCCTGACCGACAAGCCCGACCATCGCACCGCGTGCTTCTACCCGTTAACGGTGGGAGAGGACCTCTCCACCGCCGTACCAGACCTGAAGGCATCATGACGGTATTGATGCCACGCCTCCGGCGCGGCGGGTCATGGGGCTGTGACTCCCGGTCTTCCCTCGTCGCTCCGGTCGCTTCGCTCCCTCCACTCCTCAGTCCAGACCGGGAGGCCCCATGACCAGTGCCATCGAGATGGTTGATGTTCTCGACGAGCCGAGGGCGATTGAGGGGCGGAGTCCGTTCTCGCTCGCGTTGCGCCGGTTGCGCAAGGACAAGGTGGCGATGATCTCGCTCGCCGTGATCGTGCTGATCGTGCTCATGGCGATCCTCGCGCCGGTGTTCGCGGCCGTGACGGGGCATCCGCCGAACGAGCAGTACCGCGACCTCGGACTGACACCGGACGGCCTGCCGCGCGGTCCGAACGGCACGTTCTGGCTGGGGACCGACGACCTCGGCCGCGACGTCCTGGTGCGGATTGCGTACGGCGCTCGCATCTCACTGCTCGTCGGCGTGATCGCGACCGCCATCACGGTCGTCATCGGCGTCGTACTGGGGCTGGCAGCGGGGTTCCTCGGAGGGATCACCGACACGATCCTGGCGCGACTGATCGACGTGGTGCTGTCCGTGCCGTTCCTGCTGGTCGCCATCGCGCTGGTGTCCGTGACCGGCCCGAGCCTGACCGTCACGGTGCTGGTGATCGGCTGCTTCAGCTGGGCGTCCGTGGCCCGGATCGTCCGCGGTCAGGTGCTGTCGCTGCGGGAGCGGGAGTTCGTCGAGGCGGCCCGTTCGCTCGGCGCCGGCGACCGGCGGATCATGTTCGTCGACGTAC
Source organism: Kribbella sp. VKM Ac-2566 (assembly GCF_004366005.1). NCBI lineage: Bacteria > Bacillati > Actinomycetota > Actinomycetes > Propionibacteriales > Kribbellaceae > Kribbella > Kribbella sp. VKM Ac-2566. The sequence continues at coordinate 1,420,421 of NZ_SODT01000008.1, forward strand.
TGCCGAACGTGATCGCGCCGGTGATCGTCTACACCACACTACTGATTCCCGTGGTGATCGTGACCCAGGCGACGTTGTCGTTCCTCGGACTCGGCCTGCCGCCGCCCACCCCCGACTGGGGCGGGATGATCAGCGAGTCGCAGAACTACTACACGACCGCGTGGTGGTTCATCCTGTTCCCCGGTCTGGCGCTGCTGGTCACCACGCTCGCCTTCAACCTCTTCGGTGACGGGGTCCGGGACGCCTTCGACCCCCGCGCAGATCGGACCTGATCATGGGCATGTTCCTGATCCGCCGGATCGGTCACGGGATCCTGGTCCTGTGGCTGATCAGCGTGGCGGTCTTCGCGCTGTTCTTCGTTGCTCCGAGCAACGTCGCGCAGACGCTCGCCGGCCGGCAGGGTACGCCGGAGACGATCGCGCTGATCAAGCACCGGCTCGGTCTCGACCTACCGGTCTGGCAGCAGTACCTGCACTTCCTGGGCAATGCGGTGAAGGGGAACCTCGGATACGACTACTACCACCAGGTGCCGGTGACGCACATCATCGGGCAGGCGCTGCCGATCACGGTGTCGCTGGCACTCGGCGCGGCCGTGCTGTGGCTGGCGCTGGGCGTGTTCAACGGTGTCATCTCGGCGACGCACCCGCGATCGCTGGCGGACCGCGGGCTGACGCTGTTCGCGTTGTTCTTCTACTCGTTCCCGTCGTTCCTGCTCGGCCTGCTGTTGCTGTACTTCCTGTACTTCCGGCTCACACTGTCCGGCTTCGGCTGGTTCCCCGCGGGCGGCTACGCGCCACTCGCCGGCGGGATCGGGCCCTGGTTCCAGCACCTGTTGCTGCCCTGGGTCGCCCTCGCCTTGTTGCTGGCGGCAACGTATACCCGATTGACCCGCGGCTCGATGCTGGACGTTCTCGGTGAGGACTACATCCGGACCGCGCGGTCGAAGGGGATCCGGGAGAGCCGTGTGGTCGTCGTCCACGGCCTGCGCAGCGCGCTGACGCCGGTGGTCACGCAGTTCGGCATCGACCTCGGGCAGCTGATCGGCGGCGTGGTCGTCACCGAGACCGTGTTCAGCCTGCCCGGGCTCGGACAGACCGCGGTCACCGCGATCAACCAGCAGGACCTACCAGTGATCATCGGCATCGTCCTGTTCGCCTCGGCGGCCGTCGTGGTGGCGAACATCCTCGTCGACATCGGGTACGCCGTACTCGATCCACGCGTCCGACTGCACTAGCTGTACCGGAGGACGGGGGTATGTGGCCCGTCCTTCGGTACGTTGTTCCTCGTGATCGCTGTCTATGGCGCGGGTGGGATCGGGTGTTACGTGGGTGGCCGACTGGCCGCGACCGGTACGCCGGTGACGTTCGTCGGCCGGCCGCGAATGGCCGCCGAGCTCGCGGCGCACGGCCTGCACCTGACGGACTACCTGGGGGCCGACCTTCGGGTCGCTGACGTGCCCTTCGAGACGACACCCGCAGGCGCAGCCAAAGCGGACCTGGTGCTGGTGACGGTGAAATCCGCGGCGACGGAGAGCGCCGCTGAGGAGCTGGCCAAGGTTCTGTCGCCGGGGACTGTGGTGGTGAGCTTCCAGAACGGCGTGCGGAACGGCGAGATACTGCGGTCGCGGCTGACCGAGCAGGTGGTGGTGACCGGGATGGTCCCGTTCAACGTGCTGAACCGGGGCGCCGGCGTGTTCCATCAGGGCACCGAGGGCGCGCTCGACGTACAGCGGGATGCCGCACTAGCGCCGTACTTGCAGGCTTTCGAACGGGCCGGGTTGCCGCTCGCGCAGCACGACGACATCCTTCCGGTGCAGTGGGCGAAGCTCCTGCTGAACCTGAACAACCCCATCAACGCGCTGTCGAACCTGCCGTTGCGCGACGAGCTGTCGCAGCGCGCGTACCGCCGCTGCCTGGCCGCGGCACAGGCCGAGACCCTCGGGCTCCTCGACGCGGCCGGGATCCGGCCGGCCCAGCTACTGGCCGTCCCGATGCACCGCTTCCCCGCTGTTCTGCGGTTGCCGGACTTCCTGTTCCGGCGGCTCGCGAGCAAGGTGCTGGCAGTCGACCCGCTCGCGCGGACGTCGATGTGGGAGGACCTCGAGGCCGGCCGGACGACCGAGATCGACTACCTGAACGGCGAGGTCGTGCGGCTGGCGGAGTCCCTCGGCCGGACCGCGCCGGTCAACGCCCGGTTGGTGGAGCTGATCCGCGCGGCCGAGACCGAGCGCCGGTCCTGGTCCGGTCCTGACCTCCTCCGTGAGCTGTCTTGAAATATGGGATGAAATCTCTCGTATTATGAACGCATGGATGTTGCGGTGGTGGGTGGGAGTGTGGCCGGGCTGCAGGCGGCCCTGACGTTGGGACGGGCGCGGCGCCGGGTGGTCCTGTTCGACGACGGGCGGGCGCGGAACCGCTCCGCGTCGCATGTGCACAACTTCCTCGGCGCGGAGGATCTTGCGCCGGGCGAGCTGCTGGCGGTGGGGCGGCGGCAGGTGTCGGCGTACGGCGTCGACGTGCGGGACACGCGGGTCGACGACGTGGACGTGGATGGTGACGAGTTCGTGCTCGGCGGGGAACGGGTGCGGGCCGTCGTACTGGCGACGGGGTTGTGGGACGAGTTGCCCGACGTACCAGGGGTGACTGACGGGTGGGGTCGGTCGGTCGTGGCATGCCCGCACTGCCATGGGTGGGAGGTGCGGGATCAGCCGTTGGTACAGCTCGGGATGCGCGGGTCGCCGGAGCGGTCGGTGGCGCGGGCCTTGCTGCTGAGCCGGTGGAGCGACGACGTGACGTTGTGCACGGACGGGGACGAGCTGACGGCGGCGCAGGTGGGTCAGCTGGCTCGGGCCGGGGTGGCTGTGCGGACCGAGCCCGTCAAAGAGGTGCTTCCAGGTTCCGTGGTGCTGGATGGGGTGGAGCTGGCGGCGCAGCGGGTGTTTGTGGTCGTGCGGCAGCATCAGCAGAGTGATCTGGCGGAGCGACTCGGGTGCCAGGTCGCGGATGGGGCGGTCGTGACGGACGAGGGCGGACGGACCACGATGCCTGGGATCTACGCGGTCGGTACGACGACCAGTCCGGCACTGCTCGCGATCGGTGCCGCCGGTCATGCGAGTACGGCGGCGGTCGCCGTACACGGGGATCTCCTAGAGCTGGATCTGGGCGGCGGGCGGTAGCCGCGTCGGGTCGGCGATCGGCCAGTCCGCCGGCTGCGCCGGGAGCTCGTCCAGTTGCAGGAGGCACCAGGGCGAGAGGTCGGGGAACTGACGTACGTCGTGCCAGTCGGCCCACCGGTAGTCCGCGACCTCGGCCGGGTTCGGCGTCGGGTCACCGGTCCACCACGTTCGGTACACCGGACAGATCTCGTTCTCGACCATGCCGGTCGGCATCTCGGCGCGGTACCGGAACTCCGGCAGCACCAGATCCACCGTGTCTACGACGATTGACAGTTCGTCCGCGAGGCGGCGCCGTACCGCGTGCTCCACCGGCTCGCCCGGGAGTGGGTGCCCGCAGCAACTATTGGTCCAGACGCCGGGCCAGGTGGGCTTGTCGAGAGCCCGCCGGGTCAGCAGCACCCGCCCGGCCGCGTCGATCACGTAGCAGGAGAACGCGAGATGCAACGGCGTCGCCGCGTGGTGGACCGCCGCCTTCGCCTCGGTCCCGATCGCACGCCCGCCCTCGTCCACCAGCACAACCCGCTCGTCGATCACACCCCCGAGCCTAATCGGATTCCGGGAGGCGCCCGGCAGCTGTTAGCCTCAGGGTGTGATCAAGCACTGCGTGACCTATCGACCGGCTCTGGGAGGAGTCGGCATTCTGTAGTCCCGCAGTCGCTCCACCCAGAGCCTCCGAGGCAGGAACCGTCCGGTTCCTGCCTCTTTCCGTTTGCCGGAGGCACTGGTTCACGGGTGCCTCGTCCCGAGAGGAACACTCATGAACGCTGTCATCGACCGGTTACGCCGTACCACCGACCTCATCGTCGGCGAGGACGACCTGCGCGAACGCTTGGAGTCCGGGCGGCCGCTGCGGATCAAGTACGGCGTCGACTGCACCGCGCCCGACCTGCACCTCGGACACGCGGTCAACCTGTGGATGATGCGCCAACTGCAGGACCTCGGGCACCGGGTCGTGTTCCTGCTCGGCGACCTCACCACCCGCGTCGGCGACCCGACCGGGCGCTCCGAGACCCGGCCGATCCTCACGCCGGCGCAGATCGACGCGAACGCTGCATCTTTCCTCGAACAGGTGTCGCTGGTCCTGCGGACCGATCCCGACGTCTTCGAGGTACGCCGGAATTCCGAGTGGTACGACGCGATGCCGGTGGCGGAGCTGTTGAGTCTGTTCGCCCAGGTCACGCAGGCGCAGCTGATGAGCCGGGACATGTTCCGCGAGCGGGTCGCGGCCGGGCGGGAGATCGCCGTACACGAGCTGGTGTACCCGGTGCTGCAGGGATACGACAGCTTCGCCATGCAGAGCGACCTGACGATCGTGGGTTCGGACCAGCTGTTCAACGAGCAGCTCGGGCGTCACTTCCAGCAACGGTTGGGCGCGCCGCCGCAGGTCGTGATCACGACAACGATCACGCCAGGGATCGACGGGCGGGCCAAGCAGTCGAAGTCGCTCGACAACTACATCGGGCTGACGGACAGCCCGCGGGACAAGTTCGGAAAGGTGATGAGCATCCCGGACTCGCTCGTCGAGATGTACGCGCGGGTCTACACCGAGCTGCCCCTCGACACGGTCGCCGCGCTCGCGGATGCGACCGGCCCGGCGGCGCGTGACGCCAAGCTCCGGCTGGCGGCTGCGGTCGTGACCCGGTACCACGGCGCCGGCATCGCCAAGACCGAGCTGGACGCCTTTCGTCACACGTTTTCCGAGCGTTCCGAACCGGACGAGATGCCCGAGGTCGTCGTCACCGGTGAGGTCGCGACCGCCTTCGACCTGCTGCGCGCCGCCCGCCCGAACGACAGCAAGTCCGAGCTGCGTCGTCTGCTCCGGCAGGGCGCGGTGACGATCAACGGCGTACGCACGGACGATCCCACGGCCGCGATCGACCTCGGCGCGGGCGTCGTACTCAAGTCCGGCGCTCGCACTTGGCACCGGATCACGCGACAGTAGGCGGGTGGAGATCAGGACGGTGGAGGCCTTGGTCAGTGTCGGCGACCGGTACGTCGGGCGAGCGCCGGCGTTCGACGTCGAGCCGGGGTGGTGGGCCGAGGTCGAGGCGATCACCCGGCATCTCGACGAGCTGCTCGGGGTTCGGACAGTGGTATTGCGACTCGTCCAGGCCGACGAGGCCGTGATCGGCCGCGGCGGGCGGGTCGTGTACCACGTCCAGGCGCTCGAAGAGCCACGGTACGGCGTACTCGACGAGACCCCGCTGCCCGACTGGGACGCGATCATCGCACCCGACCCCTTGCGATCGACCTGGGCCGAGATCGACGGACCGAGCCGCCTGATCGAGTGGGCGCAGGACATTGTCGGGCCGCACGACGCCGTACAGGTGAAGACGTGGAACCTGTCCTGCCTGATCCGCATCCCCGGCGCATGGGCCAAGGCCACCAGCCGATTCGGGAGCATCGACGCGGACATCATCGAGCACGTCCAGCGGTACGACGCGACGCTCGCGCCCGCCGTACTCGGCAAGTCGACGGACAACCGGTGGTCGCTCCTGGCCCATGCCCCAGGCATCGACTGCTGGGAGCCGGACCAGGCGACCGTCGACAACGTGGTGAGCCGTTGGGTCGCCGCTCAGGCCGCGCTCGCGTCCGAGGCCGACACGCTCGCGGCTCCTCGCCTGCTACCGGAGGACCTGGTCGGGGAGATCACTCGGCTGCTGCCTCGCGTCGAGCTCTCCCCCGACGAGTCGGCCGACCTGGATCACCTGGTCGCGAAGCTCCCCGGCATCGTCGACGAACTCGACGCGGCCGGCCTGCCGATCACGGTCGTGCACGGCGACTTCCATCCGGGCAACTGGCGGTCGGACGGCACCAACCGGGTCATCGTCGACTGGGCCGACGCGTTCATCGGTCACCCGGCGCTGGACGTCCAACGCCTGCACGACTTCCTGCCCGCCGAGAAACATCCGCACGTCACAGACGTCTGGTGCGCGGCGTGGAAGAAGCATGCACCGGGCAGCGACCCGTTGCGAGCGATCCGGCCGATGAAGGTCCTCGGGTTCCTCACCTACGCCCTCATGTACCAACGCTTCCTGGACAACATCGAACCCGACGAACGCGTGTACCACCAGGACGACCCCGCCATCTGCCTCCGCGCAGCTGTCCGCGCGCTGTGATGCGGACCTGCCGCACTCACCAACCGCGCACGCGGGCGGGCGCTCACGCTGAGCGAGTCGGGGCGCTCGGCTGATCGCGACACTTGGTGAGTGCCGGACGTCCGGTGCAGCTGTTTACGTGGGGCGGAATGTGACAGGGTTGTGCGGGTGACGATTCTGATTACGGGTGCGTCGGGCAACGCGGGTGGCGCCGTGGTGCAATCGCTGGCGGAGCAGGGGATCGCGGGGCGGGCGTTGATCCGCTCGGAGCGTGAGCTGCCGGACGGTATCGAGCCGGTGTACGGCGACCTGAACCGGCCGGAGACGTTCGTGGACGCGTTGGCCGGGGTGACCGGGATCTTCCTGTTGAGCGGCTACGACCGCCTCGAAGAATTGCTGACGAACGCGGTGCAGGCCGGCGTGCGGAAAGTCGTCGTACTGTCCAGCAGTTCACTCGACGGCGAGCTGACGAATGCTGTTGCCGCGTATCACCATGCCACCGAGGAAGCGGTCCGGGCGTCGGGACTGGCGTGGACGTTCCTGCGGCCGAACTCGTTCATGTCGAACACGCTGCGCTGGCGCGACCAACTGTCAGCCGGCGACGAGGTGCGGGTGCAGTTCCCCGACGTACCGGTGTCGACGATCCATCCCCGCGACATCGGCGACGTAGCGGTCCGCGCACTACAGGGCTCTCACGACGGCGAGGTCCTGCGCCTCACCGGCCCGGTCGCCCTCACCCCGGTCGAACAGGTCGCGATCCTCGCCGAGACCCTCGGCCGCCCGCTGACGGCGTACCCGATGAGCCGCGCCGAAACCCACGAGGCCTTGTACGCCTCCATGCCGGAGCCCTACGCCCGAGCCATCGAATCCTTCTTCGCCGACGGCACCATCGACGAAACCACCGTCACCTCCACCGTCCCCGAGGTGACGGGCCACCCCGCCAGAACCCTCCAATCCTGGACCCAGGAGAATGCCAACCTCTTCACCTGAAGGACCCATTGCCTGGGCGAACTGCGCGGCCGTGAGATAACCGCCGCCGCACTTCTGACGGTTGCGTTTGGTGCCGAAAGCTGCAGGTCGTGAGTCGGTCACTTGTTGAGGGCGTTCAGGTACTGCGGGGTTGTGCAGACTGTGCCCAGGCGGGGGAAGGTGTAGGAGATGGCGAAGTTGTGGGCGTGATCGTCCAGGCCGGTCATGGCGTCGGTGAGGAAGAAGGTTTCGTAGCCGAGGTCCGAGGCGGCGCGGCCGGTGGACTCGACGCCGAAGTTCGTGGCGATGCCGGCGAGTACGACGTTCGCGATGCCGCGGGACTGCAGTTCGGTGTCAAGGGGCGTGCGCCCGAAGGCGCCCATGGTCTGCTTGACGATCACCAGGTCACCGGGCTGCGGCGCAGCCTCGGGGGCGAACCCGCTGCCCTCCGGCTGCACCTCCACCCCGGGCCGATCGACCCGGACGTTCACCACCAGACCGCCGGCGGACCGCGTCGCCGCGGCCAGAGCCGCGGATCGCTCGAGCACGACGGATCCGCTCAACGGCGCCGTCTCCAGTGCGATGATCCGCGGCATCAGGTCGATCAGGACAAGCGCGGTACGACGGGACTCCAAAAGGTTCACGGGGTGAGCCTAAGATCCAGCAGATCCACTCCGACCAGGTAGCCGGTTGCCGCCCCGTTCTTGCCGGTAACCGTCACCACGAACTGATGTTCGCCCGCCGCCAACTGGACGGTGCCCAGCGCAACTGTCTGTGTCCCGACCCCGGACGCCTGGTAGCCGTCGAAGCTGACCGCCGCTTTCCCATCGATCTGTACGTCGACGATCCCGTAGTCAGCCGCCTTCGTCAGGACGGTGGACAGCTGGTACGACCCGGTCGTCGGCACGCTGAACCCGAACACGGTCTTGTCACCGGTCTTGGTCCCGTGGATCCACGCCTGCGCACCACCCGACCAACTGACCCCGCAACAGTTTCCCTGCGGATCCACCGCGACTGTCGACGACACCGGCGGCAGCATCGACTCCCCCTCGATCCGCAACGTGCTACCGCTCGTGCCCTGCACAGCGCTCGACTTCGGACCCGTATGACCGGCGAGGTCGACCGCCGCGATCCGGTACGTCCACGTCTCGTGCAGCCCGAGACCACGATGCAGGAACCCAGGCAACGGCGACGTACCGATCAACTTCTCCGTGCCGCCCGCCTTCGCGCCGTACACGTTGTAGCGCTCCACCCCGCTGTCGTCGCTGACGTCGTTCCAGGTCACGTTGATCGCATTGTCGGAGCGACCCGTGGCAGTCACACCGCCGACCGCGCCGGGCGCCCTGTTGTCGCTGTACGGCGCCGTCAACGACTGGACGACGTACGACGACGCGGTCCACGCCGGCCCGCTCGGGCGGAGCTCGATGTCGAGGCGGCCCTTGCCGGACGTGATTGCCGCAGGCAACTGGTAGTTGTCGTCGAGCCAGCGTTGATGGGTGTTGCCGAGCGGCTGCAACCACGTACCGGCATCCTCGCCGTTGACAATCACCTGCGCCGACTGCCCGGCGACGTTCTGGTCGCTCGTCCGGCGGAGCGTGACGCCGCGGTTCGCCGGGTCGGTCTTCACACTGAAGCGGATCGCCTGCGTGCTGGAGCGCACCTGGTCGGTCAGGGTGATGTCGTCGTGATCACCCTCGTACACCGAGCTGAGCTCCGCCTGGGTCCCGTTGTCGACATACCCGTGCTGCTGACGGCTCTCCGCCGAGCCCGTGTCGATGCGGTCGGTCTCCCGCGCGCCGAACTTTGACGCGGTGTATAGGAAGGCTGTCGAGCCGTAGATCGCCGGGTGGTCGTCCTGCTGGCCGTGCTCGATGCCGAAGTCGAGCTGGTTCTCGAAGGCGACCGAGTCGGTGATGTGCAGTCGCCACGCGCCGTCGCACTCGTTGGTGCAGAAACCGGCCCGCACCTCGTGCGCGGAGTTGCCGTGGAACGGGGTCGAGTACGTGCCGGCGTTGAAGTACCAGCCGGACTCGTAGTAGTCCTCGGTCCCGGTGCCGTGAATGGCCGGCGTCCGCTCGCCGTCGACGTACACCCGCTCGTCGCCCTCCAGGTAGCCGCGAGTGTTGCCGTCGGCAAGCAGTCCCTCCATGGTGTGTGAGACGCCCACGAACTTGCCGCGGCCGGCTACGTCGGCGAACGTCCAGTCGCTGCCCTGCGTGGTCTCGCCGCGTGCCGAGAGCGCGGTGAAGTAGCCGATCTTCCCGGCCGCCAGGTCGGCCGCCTTGCGAGCGTCGCGAGCCGACGTCACGTCGGCCTGCCCCTTCAGCGGGTACGTCGTCCTGTTGACCAGCGTGACCGTGGCCCGCGCGGCGTACGGCATCGGCCACCAGGAGGAGTACCAGCCGTCGGGGTCCATGGCGAAGAAGAGTGAGTGGACCGGGTTCTCGCCGAGACCGGAGCCGAAGAACTCGCCGAGCGGGGCATCGACGCGCTTCTCGCCGTCGATCGTCACCTGCACCCGCACGCCAGCCAAGAGCGTGTCGGACGGCTTGACGCGGGCGGCGTCCTCGTCCGTGGCGGCGTACGTCATCGCGTGCTCACCGCTCCAGTTCTGCTTGGTGATCGCGTACCCGTGGGCCTGCTCGTCGGCAACGTGGTTCGGGCCGACGTCGAGCGTGTCGGTGCGCTTCACCTGACCCCCGACCGTCGAGTCCGCCCAGTACGCGAACTCGTTGAAGTCCAGGTCGGACGAGACGAACTCGTTGGTGATCGTGATCTGCGACTTGCCCGCGGTCAGCGCGGCCGGGAGGTCGACGGACTGGTCGTGCCACTGCGCGCCCTGCGCCTTGAGCGGCGCCCATTCGCCCGCGGGTGCGCCGTCGACGAGGATCTTCGCGCGCTGGTTGCCGATCCGCAGATCCATCCGGCGGGTCAGCTTCACGCCCGTGTTGGCCGGGTCGATCTTCACCGTGAACGTACTGCCGCCGAGGAACGCGCGGCCGTCGTCGACGATGCTCTTCAGATCGAGGCCGACGAGGTCGGGCAGCCTCAGCCGCAGCGCGCTCAGCTCACCGGCGCCACGCACGTCGGCGAGCGTCACCTGCTTGCCGGGGGCAAGATTCAACGGAGTGCTCGTGGTCCGTGCGTCAGGCCGCGCGGGCTTCGGATCCTTCGTGCCGGCCGCAGTGAGCAGGGCGAGCACGTCCTCGGCCTTGTCGCTCGGATCGAAGGTTTGTACGCCGTTCGCCTCCGGGAACTGGCGGTAGTCGACGTGGTAGAAGTACGGGTTCGTCTGCGTGGTGATCCGCATCGACGAGCGGTACGGCATCGGGACGCGGATGTAGACACCACCGCTGGTCTGTACGCCGTTCGCGACCAGCGGGTAGCTGAACGGCGCGCCGAGCTTGCCGTCGACGATGTCCTGCAGCGAACCGTGCAGGACCTGCTTGCCGTCGAGTTCGACCGTGATCGTGCCGGTCCTGGCGACGTTGCCCTCGTCGCGCGTGAACCAGATCGAGGCGACCTCACCAGGGCCGCTGTCCTCGGCGATCACGCAGCCCGCGTCCGTCGTACGCAGGCACGAGTAGGTGCCTTCGAAACCGTCGTTGTTCGTGCCGTCGCGACCGAAGCTGGAGAACTGCTTGGTGCGGACCGCGGTCTGCAGCTCGGGGAGGCGGTCGAGGTTCCGGTACACCTCCCAGCCGACCGGTCCGTTGCTCCCGGACGGGCCCGCCGAAGCTGCCACCGAACCGGTCAGCATCAGCACCGAAGACATCAACACAACGACAGCACGACGGAGCATGGGCGGTTTCCTCCGTGATGGGAAATCGATTTCTGAGATGTCTACCATCGTTGTCCCCGCTTTGAGAAGGGCTCGCCGGTGTCCAGTTGCCGAGCCCACTGCGGAGCGCCCTTGCCGGACAGGCGAGACTGGACCCCGCACACAACTTGAGACTGCGGGAGATTTCGATGAGTTCTGCCAAAGCCCAGATCGGCGTCACCGGCCTCGCGGTGATGGGTCGCAACCTGGCCCGGAACCTCGCGCGCAACGGGTTCCGCGTCGCCCTCCACAACCGGTCCCAGGCCCGTACCGACGCGCTGGTCGCGGAGTTCGGCTCCGAGGGCGAGTTCGTCCCCTCCACGGACCTGGCGGGCTTCGTCGAGTCGCTGGAGCAGCCGCGCAAGGTGATCATCATGGTCAAGGCGGGCGCACCGACCGACGCGGTCATCGACGAACTGGTGCCGCTGCTGGACGAGGGCGACATCGTCGTCGACGCCGGGAACGCGCACTTCGCCGACACCCGGCGCCGCGAGGCCGCACTGAAGGAGAAGGGCCTGCACTTCGTCGGCAGCGGTGTGTCCGGCGGCGAGGAGGGGGCGCTGAACGGCCCGAGCATCATGCCGGGCGGCTCACCGGAGTCGTACGCGGCGCTGGAGCCGATGCTGACCAAGATCTCCGCGCACGTGAACGGCGAGCCGTGCTGCGTGCACGTCGGCCCGGACGGCGCCGGCCACTTCGTGAAGATGCTGCACAACGGCATCGAGTACGCCGACATGCAGTTGATCGCGGAGGCGTACGACCTGCTCCGCCACGTCCTCGGCCTGTCCCCCGCGGAGCTCGCGGACGTGTTCCGGGACTGGAACACCGGCGACCTCGAGTCGTTCCTGATCGAGATCACCGCCGAGGTTCTCAGCCAGACCGATCCCACCACCGGCGGCTCGTTCGTGGACATCGTCCTGGACCAGGCGGAGCAGAAGGGCACCGGCCGGTGGACCGTGCAGTCCGCGCTCGACCTGGGCATCCCGGTCAGCGGCATGGCCGAGGCCGTGTTCGCGCGGTCGCTGTCGGGTGACGTCGTACGGCGGGAGGCCGCTGCCGGCGTACTGCCCGGGCCTGGGGACGCGAAGGCCGACGTCGACCGGGACGCGTTCATCGACGACGTACGGCACGCGCTGTACTCGTCGAAGCTGGTCGCGTACGCGCAGGGCTTCGACGCGATCCGGGCGGCCAGCGACGAGTACGGGTGGAACGTCGACCTCGGTGCGATGGCGACGATCTGGCGCGGCGGCTGCATCATCCGGGCGCGGTTCCTGGACCGCATCAAGGAGGCGTACGACCGCAACCCGGAGCTGCCGTCGCTGCTGGTCGACGACTACTTCCGGGATGCGGTCGGGAACGGGCAGGACGCGTGGCGCCGGGTCGTCGCGACCGCGGCGACCGTCGGCGTACCGGCTCCTGGGTTCGCGGCGGCGCTGTCGTACTACGACGGCCTGCGGGCCGAGCGGCTGCCTGCTGCCCTGATCCAGGGCCTGCGCGACCTGTTCGGGGCGCACACCTACAAGCGCGTCGACCGTGAGGGCAGCTTCCACCTCGAGTGGTCCGGTGACCGCTCCGAGGCGACCGCGTAGACGACAACCGCAGCAACACACAGGAAGCCTGCTGCTCCGACGCCGGCCACGTTGAACCCGTGTACGGCGTCGGAGTGTGCGGCTACTGTTCCTGCGACTGTGCTGAGTAGCGCCGTACCCAGCGATGCACCGACCTGCTGGGACGTCATGACCATGGCGCCGGCCACTGCACTGTCAGCACCGGCTCCGAGGGTCGCAGTGCTGTTGGCGGTGATCAGGACCCAGCCGGTGCCCAGACCGACCAGCAGGAACACCGGCATGACCTGCAGCCAGTAGCTGGAGTCCGGGCGCAGGAGACCGAGCAGCGCGAGACCTGCCGCGATGGTGAGCAGTCCAGGACAGATGAGCGCGCGCACGCTCGCCCTGGCCAGCAGGCGGCTCACCGCACGTACGCCGACCATCAGTCCGACTGTCAGCGGGAGAAAACCCAGACCGGCCCGGATCGGCGAGTAGTGGCGGACGGTCTGCAGGTAGAACGTCAGGAAGAACAGCGCGGCGAAGATGCCGATCGCCAGGCTGAAGACGGCCAGGTACGAGGCACCTCGTTTGCGGTCTCGCACCACTCGTAGCGGCAGCAGTGGGGACGCCACTCGTGCCTGCACTGCCAGAAACGCCGCTAGCAGGGCCACGCCCGCGGCCAAGGACGCGTACGTCGCGGGCGCGCTCCAGCCATCCGACTCCGCTCGGCCGAATCCGAACACCACTGCCATCAGCCCCGTGGTGGCCAGCAGCGCACCCAGTACGTCGACTCGCACGCCTGCAGCGCGTTGCACCGGAGGTACGGCGTACAGGACCCCTGCCGCGGCCAGTGCGGCAATGGGAAGGTTGACGAACATGGACCAGCGCCAGTCCAAGTACTGCGTCAGCACGCCGCCGGCCAGGATGCCCAGTCCGGACGCGCTGCCCATGACGGCGCCGTAGATCCCGAACGCCTTTCCACGCTCCGCCGGTGCCGGGAACGAGGCCGCGAGCGTTGCCAGCACGGCTGGAGTCAGCAACGCGCCGAAGACGCCCTGCAGTGCACGTCCGGTAAGCAACATCGCCCCACCGGTCGCTGCCCCACCGAGCGCGGAGGCCAGGGCGAATCCGGTCAGCCCGATCAGGAGCGCTCGCCGACGCCCGATCAGGTCGCTCATCCGGCCGCCGAGCAGCAGGAGCCCGCCGTACCCGAGCGCGAAGAGGGTGATCACCCACTGCCGTGACGGGTCCGACAGCCCCAGGTCCTGCTGCATCGACGGCAGCGCGATGTTCACGATCGTCAGATCGATCCCCACCATCAACTGCGCCGTCGCCACCGCGCCAAGCGCCCACCACCGCCGCGTCACGGCCGACGGGGGTGCGGTTCGTGTATCGAGTTCGCTCATGGTCATCCTTAGGTGAACAGCTGTAGTGCTACGACTGTAAGGCAACGTCCGTTGCAATACAATCGGGTTCATGGATGCTGGGACGACGCGGAGCCGGAACCGGCGCGGGCAGGGCGAGCTCCTGCGGCGCGAGATCATCGACGCCGCACTGCGGATGCTGAACGAGCTCGGCGACGACGAGGCACTCTCCTTGCGCGCGGTCGCGCGCGAGGTGGGGATCGCAGCGACCTCGGTGTACATCCACTTCACCGATCGGGATGAACTCGTCTTCGCGGCGCTCGAGCAGTCCACCGCCGACCTGCTGCGCGACCTCGAGCAGGCCGAAGCGAGCGGCGGCGACGATCCGGTACGCCGGCTACGCGCGCGACTCCTGTTCCTCGGCAGCTGGACACGCGAGTACGCCGGTCTGTACAAGGTGCTGCACGAGAGCACTCTGAACCGGCGGATGCATCTGGTCTTCAAGGAGGAGCTGTCGGTCCGCGCGATCGCCGCCGTTCAGGCCTGCATGGACGCGGGGCTCGCGCCGACGGACGACGCGGCGGCCGTGGCGCTCGACCTGCGCTCGGCGGTGCACGGCGCGGTCTCGATCCGCATCAACGAGCCGGAGGCCGATCTACCGCCCCTGGAGGAGCAGGTCGATCGATTTCTGCGCAAGCTGGTTGGCGTATCAATCGAACATGTGTTCTAATGGTCGTCCCGCGTCAGTCCCGAAGGAGATCGCCGCAACGATGACCGTAGACACTCTGGCAGTTGAGACGCCGTCCGACCTCGCCGACACTCCCGACCCGGCCAACCTGTCGACGGCCGCCCCCGAATCCCCTTCCACCCAGGAGCCGGACGCCCCGACGCCCGCGGAGCCCACCGAGGCCGTGAAGCCGAAGAAGGCGCCGGCCAAGAAGGCCGCGAGCAAGAAGACGAAAACCATTGAGCTGACGCTGACCGTCACCGGGACGGCGGACGGCGAGTGGCGCGCCGAGCTCAAGCAGGGCACGACGTACCTGGCCCGCGACCTGGCTGTCGCCGCGGCCGCCGTGTCGCGTGCGGCCAAGGAGCTGCACGAGGACCTGTCGACCCCGATCGACGAGGTCATCGAGGAAGCCCGCGCCCAGCAGGCCGCCAAGGTCGCCGCCCTCGAAGCCGAACTGGAAGCCGCCCGCAAGGCCCTCGCCGACCTCGACTGAGGCCAGCTGAGTCCTGCCTGATCCCGACGAACAGGCTCCCCGTGGTCGGTCACCTTCCCTGATCGACCATGGGCAGGTGGGTCCTGTCTGGTGATGCAGCGCCGTAGCGAGGAGGTGCTCGGTGCGGTGCATCGGCGTGCGGGGGCGAAGGTCTCGATGCGGAGCATCGTGGCCTTTGCACCCGTGCGGCGAGGTGCCGTGCCGAGTGCCCCGCAGTAGGCGATGGATCACCAGACAGGACCCTCGTGCAGAACCCGTCCGCGACCGTGTGAGGTGGTTGCGGACGGGTTCTGGAAACTCAGTCGGGCTGCCTACTCGGGCTGCGTCTGCAGGACGATGCGGAGGTTTGCCTTGGGCTGGTGCTGCCAGGCTTCCTCGGCCTGCTCGAGCGGGTAGGTCTCGATGATCGGCCGGACGTTCTTCAGGACCGCGAAGTTCAAGGTGTCCTCGGAGTCCTGAGCAACGCCGGAGTACCAACCGGACACCGACAACCGCCCGTCGGCGAGCACGTGACCAGTCACCTGGATCGGATCGCTGCCTTCCAGAACGATCAGCTGACCATTCGGTCGCAGGCCCTTCACCAGGTCCGACTGAAGCTCCCCGCGAGACACCGTCTCGAGAATCGCGGCCGCACCGCCGAGCGCTTTCAGCGCTTCACCGGCGTCACCCTCCGTGCTGTCGATGTACTCGTCCGCCCCGAGCTGCCGGGCGAGCTTCTCCTTGTCCCGTCCGCGATTGATCGCGACCGTCCGGAACCCCATCTTGTCGGCGAACTGGATCGCCAGATGGCCGACCCCGCCGACCCCTTGCAACGCGACCGTCTCCCCCGGCCCGGCGTGCGCGTGCCGGAGCGCGTTGAACGCGGTGATCCCGCCACACATCAACGGCGCCGCCTCCTCGAAGGACAGGCCCTCCGGGATCCGCGCCACCGCGTCCTGCGGCACCACCAGGTACTCGGCGTACCCGCCGTCGTACGACGTCCCGACGATCGTCCGGCTGACGCAGTTCGTGAAGTCGCCGCGCCGGCAGAACTCGCAGGTGAAGTCGACGCCGCCGGACCAGCCCACGCCGACCCGCTGCCCGGCCTCCCAGACCGTGACCCCGGCGCCGACCGCGTCCACGACGCCGGCGATCTCGTGGCCGGGGATCCGCGGCAGCGTCGTACCGAAGAGCGCGTTCCGCGGGATCGCGTCACCGCCGCAGATTCCGCAGGCGTACACCTTGACCCGGATCTGCCCTTCCGCGGGCTCCGGGATCGGTACGTCGGTGACGACGAACGGACCGCCCGCCTGCTGGACCTGGGCCGCACGCATTGTTCCAGTCATTGCTCTCCTCAGAGGTCAGTGCATTCCGCCGTCGGCGACGATCTGCTGCCCGGTGATCAGGCCGGCCTCGTCGCTCGCGAGGAACGCCGCGATACCGGCGACGTCCTCGGTGGTGCCCAGCCGGCCGATCGGCACCATCGCGACCAGGCTCTGCTTGTACTCGTCGTTCGCCGGGTCGGTGAAGATCCCGGCGCCGTCGATCGGGCCCGGGACGATCGTGTTCACGGTGATCCCGCGCGGTCCGAGCTCGAGCGCGAGCACGCGCGCCAGGTAGCCGGTCGCGACCTTGCTGGTGCCGTACAGGCCGACGCCCAACTGCGGGACTGTCGTGGTGTTCGACGAGATCGTGATGATGCGGCCGTTGTCCGCGATCCGCCGGGCCGCTTCGCGCAGCACGAAGTACGGGCCCTTGGTGTTGACCCGGAACAGCAGGTCGAAGTCCTCCTCGGTGACGTCGGCCACCGGGACGTTGACCTTCTCCATACCGGCGTTCGCGACCACGATGTCGACCTGGCCGAACTCGTCGAGCGTCGCGTCGTACAGCCGCTGGATGCCGTCGACCTCGGACACGTCGGCGGCCACGGAGATCGCCCGGACACCGAGCGCCTTCGCGGCGTCGAGGACTTCGGCCGCGGCGGACTCGTCGCGGGAGTAGTTGACCACGACATTCGCGCCCTGGGCGGCGAGCCGGAGCAGGATCGCCCGTCCCAGTCCCTTCGACGAACCGGTGACGAGCGCCGTTCTCCCCTGCAGCGTCATCCTCTGCCTTCTCCCGTCAAGTGGCTTGTCTCGATCGTCCCGCCAGATCGGGCGGTGTGGAAACAGAGACTTCTTGGCGAGGGCACAACAGATCGTTGTGCCACCATGGGAGGCGTGGATCTGAGCTTGCGGCTGTTGCAGTCGCTCGAGGCCGTCGCCGCGGAAGGCAGCATGACGCGGGCGGCGCGGACCCTCAACCTGACGCAGCAGGCGGTCAGCGGACAGATCCGGCAACTGGAGCGCGTGGTCGGTACGCCGCTGGTCGAGCGGCGCCCGACCGGGATCGAGCTGACCGCGGCCGGGGAGGTCGTGCTCAAGCAAGGCGCGGCGCTGCTGTCGTCGGCGCAGGCCATGGTGGCCGAAGCGCGGCTGGCGGCGGCCGGGCGACCGGATCCGCTACGGATCGCGTTCAAGGCGCAGAGTACGGCGCATTTCATGCCGGCGGTCGAGGCCGCGCTCCGGCAGGAGGCGCCCGAGCTCGAGCTCCGGCCGATCGCGTCGCACACGCTGCCGGACGAGATCGACGCGCTGATCGAGGGGCGGGCCGACGCGGCGTTCCTGTGGCTGCCGATCGGGGACGATCCGCGGTTCACGATCCATCCGCTGATGCCGGAGGACCGCTGGGTCGCGCTGCCGCCCGGGCATCCGCTGGAGTCGCGAACGACGCTGCGGATCGCGGAGCTCGCCGACGTACCGGTCATCGGCCCTCGGGACGGGATGCCCGCGGCCGTGGTCGACTTCTGGTTCATCGATCCGCGCCCGGACGGCACCCGCGCGCTCTTCGGACCGCAGGCCCGGACGCCCGAAGAGTGCCTGCACCTGGTGGCGGCGGGTCACGGCTGCTGGATCGCGCCGGCCTCCACGGTCACGTACTTCGCGCATCCGCGACTCACCTGGCTGCCGCTCGTCGACGCCGAGCCGAACGTACTCGCCCTGATCTGGCCCAAGCACAGCGCGAACCCGATGCTCCACCTGCTCCTGGAACAGACCCGGCACGCCCTCAAGACCTTGCCGACAGCAACAACCTGACCGGCTCCGGGCGGTCGGCGCCCCGACCGTCGAACGGCGAATGAACGGGATGTGACGGAAACGGCACGCCGAAGTGGTGGGCGGGGGTGCTGGGTTGGCCTTACCGTGGGTGACCTGGGCCGGGTCGGTGGGCCTTGATCTGGTCGAGGGGTTTGGCCGCTCCGGGGTGAGAAGGGGTCAGATGAGCACTTTCCAGGACTTGGGTTCGCTGCTGATGGTGCGCGGCGCCGACGAGATCGACCACGCGGGCGGAAGCCTGTACGTCCACCTGCATCGCGTGGCCAAGCGCCTCAGCTCCCTCGGTGCGTCCGACACCCTGGTGCTGGCCGGCCTCGCCCACGCCGCGTACGGGACCGACGGCTTCCCGACCCATCTCTTCGACTGGCAGACCGAGCGCCCCGTCCTGGAGGCGGTGATCGGCCCCGAGGCCGAGCTGATCGTCTATCGGTACGGCGCCTGCGACCGGGAGACCACCTGGCGCGACCTCGCCGAGCACCGCACCGTGGCGGACCGCTTCACCGGTACGTCGGAGGAGCTCGGCACCGAGGACCTCCGCGACTTCGTCGACCTGACGATCGTCAACGAGCTCGACGTCCTCGACCACGATGCCGAACGTGCCCCCGAGCTGCGCGCGTTCCTCCAGGAACAGATCCCGCGCTGGCAGTCACTCGCCTCCCCCGCGGTCCTCACCGAGTCCCAACGCATCCTCCAGCTGTGACAAACAGGAGCCTGCAAAACTAGGAGCTGTGAAACGGTTCCTGTGGCGGGGGTTCTTGGGACTTCTCGGGCTCTGGCTGGTCGTCACCGCGGCATCTCTCGGCTACAACCTCGTCACCAACGGAACCGCGGCACCACCACCGGGCCTCAAGTACGTACAGGCCGGCGACGTCCACACCCGTTACGGCACCTGGGGTACGTCGGGAGCACCCGTCGTACTTGTGCACGGGTCAGCGGAGTCCGTCGACACGTGGTCGCGGCTGGTACCGCTGCTCGCCACCAACCATCGCGTGTACGCGTACGACATCACCGGATACGGGTACTCCGAGCGCAAGGCGCCGTACACGATCGAGCATCTCGCGGCGCAGCTGCTCGGCTTCCTGGACGCCATGCACCTCGGTGGTCCGGGTGAGCCGCGGCCGATCCTGGTCGGGCACTCGCTCGGCGCCGGGATCGCGGCCGAGGCGACGCTGGAGGCGCCGGACCGGATCGGCGGGATCATGTTCCTCGACGGTGACGGGTTGCCGTTGCCGGGCGGGCAGGCCGGACCGCCGCGGTGGCTGATCGTCCCGCCGTACCGGACGTCGCTGTTCCGGCTGGTGCTCGACCAGGGCTGGCTGCTGAAGAAGATCTACAACAACGTCTGCTCCCCCGACTGCCCGGAGATGGTGGTCGACGACTGGACCCGGCCGTTCCGGCAGCCCGGTGCCGAGAAGGCGGTCTGGCAGATGACCGCGCACGGCATCCCCGCGGTCGCTCCCGAGCGGCTGGCGAAGCTGAGCGCTCTGATGCTCCCCAAAGCGGTCGTTTTCGGCGTCGACGACACGAACGGCGGTAACGCGGTCGAGACCGCGACCCGCATCGGCGCCCCAGCGCCGACGCTGATCCCGGACGCCAATCACCTCACGCCGATCTCCCACCCGGCCGAGGTGGCGGCCGCGATCAACACACTTCGCTGATCGCAGATTTCTGGAAATCCGGCGGCCGCCGACGGATGATCGGGGTATGGCCCGTTACGAAGTGGTTGCGCGCGCGAAGCCCGATCGTCGACTGTCCGACGCCGACTACATCGACCTCGCCCTGAACTCGTGGTCCTTGGACAAGGGCCTGCGGTTCCAGCGGATCGAGGATCTGCCGGACGGGTCGATCGCGGTCGTCCTGCAGCAGAAGATGTCGCCGCGCAAGCACGACACGGCCTGCGACCTGGCGAACCGGAGCCTGGCCCAGCTCGGCATCCCGGCCAGCCAGGTCCAGCAGATCGACCTGCACCGGATGACCCGCAAGGGCGGCCGCGCGCTGGTCCGCTCGTGGGTCGGCCCCAACAACCCGCCGGGCCCCGGCACCGCCGGCGACCGCGAGCCCCGGCGTCCGAAGCCGACGCCGCCGCACCTGCAGGCCTACCTCAAGGAGTGAAGACCTCGAACCGAGTGCCGTACTTCGTGCCCAGCTGGGCACCGGCCGGCCGTGAGGTGCCTTCGAGGAACTCCTCTGGGTCGAAATGCGGCCAGTTCAGCCCGTCGATGTAGGCCTTGTGCGCCTTCAGCGACTGCACTCCGACGTCGAACGTGTCGGTGGTGTCCGCCCCGTGCCGCGCGGCGGGTGACCCGGCCGCCCAGACCTGCCGTACGCCGTCCCACTTGTCGCCGGCGTCCGGGAAGATCCACCGGTTCGCGGCGTCCCGGACCGCGTCGAGCGTGGCGCGGCCGGTGTTGATGTGGTCGGCCTGGTTCAGCAGGACGTCGCCGTCCCAGGTGTCGCGGAAGTTGTTCGTGATGACGATCTCCGGCTGGTGCCGGCGGATCACGGCGGCGATCACGCGGCGGAGCGCCACGCCGTACTCGATGGTGCCGTCAGGCTGGCCCAGGAACTCGACCGCGGAGACGCCGACGATCCGGGACGACTCGATCTGCTCGGCCTCGCGCAGCGGGCCGGACTCGGCCGGGTCGACGCCGTCGATGCCCGCCTCGCCGGAGGTCAGCAGGCAGTACACGATCTGTTTGCCCTGTCCGGTCCAGCGCGCGATCGCGGCCGCCGTACCGAACTCCAGGTCGTCCGGGTGCGCGACCACGGCCAGCGCCTTCTGCCAGTCCTCGACCACGGGCTCCAGCCGTTCCACAATGCTCATGACCGCAGGCTAGTCCCCGAAGACCTGCCGGGTGTAGGCGTTGCCGAACGTCCGCCGCGGATCCAGCCGGTCGCGGACCGCCAGGAAATCGTCGAAGCGCGGGTAGCGGCCGCGCAGGTCGTCCGCCGTGAGGGTGTGCAGCTTGCCCCAGTGCGGCCGGCCGCCGTAGTCGGCGACGATGTTCTCGAAGGCCCGGAAGTACGGGTCGTGCGGCAGCCGGTGGTACTGGTGGATCGCGACGTACGCCGTCTCGCGCCCGGATGCCGTGGACAGCCAGATGTCGTCCGGCGCGGCCACCCGGACCTCGATCGGGAACGGGATCCGCGACTCCGACGCGTCGATCCACGCCCGCAGCCGGCGGATCACGTCGACGACGTGCTCACGCGGCACGGCGTACTCCGACTCGCGGAAGATCACGTTCCGCTCGGAACAGAACACCTTGTACGACGCGTCGACGTACTCCCGGGCCGACAGTGCGCGCGAGGCGAGCCGGTTGATCCGCGGCACCATCGCGGGCTGCCGGACCGCGAGCCGGTTGGTCAGCTCGAAGACCTTGTTCGACAGCAGTTCGTCGTCGATCCAGCCACGGATCCGGCCGACCGGCGAGGCGCCGACGCCCGGGGCGACCCGGTTGTTCCGCTTGGTGAGCGCGATCTCGGTGTGCGGGAACCAGTAGAACTCGAAGTGGTCGTTGCCGTCAGCAAGCTCGCCGAACCCGTCGAGGACCTCGCCGAGCGGCAGCGGCATCTCCTGCGCGCGCAGCAGGAACGCCGGCACGCACTGCAGGGTCAGCGAACTGATCACGCCGAGCGCGCCGACCGAGACCCGGGCCGCGGCGAACACGTCCGGGTTCTCCTCGGCCGAGCAGTGCAGCACCGAGCCGTCCGCGGTGACCAGGTCGAGCGCGACGACCTGCGTGGCCAGACCGCCGAGCCGCGCACCGGTCCCGTGCGTGCCGGTCGAGATCGCACCGGAGACGGTCTGCTTGTCGATGTCGCCGAGGTTGGCCATCGCCAGGTCGAACGCGGCCAGGCCCGCGTTCAGCTTCCGCAGTCCGGTGCCGGCACCGACCGTGACGCGGCCGGACTCCTTGTCGGCGTGGACGATCGAGGACAGTCCGTCCAGCCGGATCATCACCTGCTGCGGCACCGAGCAGCCTGTGAACGAGTGCCCGGAACCGACCGCTTTGAGCTTCTTGCCCTGCTCGGCCGCGGATTTGACCGCGGCCGCGAGCTCGTCGGCAGAACCTGGTCGCAGGGTCTCGATCCCGGTCGCCGACTCGGTACCGGCCCAGTTCCGCCAGGTGCTCATCCGAAGTTCTTCCCTTCACCTCGGTAGGTGACGAGCTCGGTCACCTCATCACCGTCAACGGCGTGCACGACGTCGAACCGCTCCAGCATCTCGCCTGCCTTCGCGTACCGCATCCACACTCTGTCGCCGATTCGCAGCCGATCGGCCGATGCTCCCTGGACCGGAGTCTGCACCTCGCCGGCGCCTTCGGTGCCCAGCAGCTTCAGTCCCGACGGCGCGGCGGGCAGCGGCAGCCGCGACTTCTTCGCCGGCCCCGAGGCCACGTACCCACCGCCGAAGAGCGTGGCGATCCGCGGCGCGGGCCGCCGTACGACGTCCAGCGCGTAGGCCATCGCGTGCTCGGGCTGAAAGACGTCGTACTTGTCGAAAAGGGTCGGACCGTAGAGACCGGAGCCGGCGGTGACCTCGGTGACGACCGGGTCGGCGCTGCTGATCTCCAGGCTGCCCGTCCCGCCGCTGTTGACGATCCGGAGCGGCGCGACCTGCTTGACCGCGTCGACGACCGCGCCGCGCCGGTCGGCGAGCTCGGCGGCCGAACGGCGCTTCACCCAGCGGACGGCGGGCGACGTGTCGGGGAGGCCGGCGATCTGCGCCTCGTAGAACATCACGCCGGTCAGCTCGAACGCGTCGTCCGCGGCGACGGTGCGCGCCAGCGCCGCCACGTCGGACGGGGTCCGCAGCGGCGACCGCCGTACGCCGAGATGCTGGCCGAAGATTCGCAGCGAGGCGTCCACGTCGAGGCAGATCTGGATCCGCGCGGTGCCGGTCGCGGCGGCCTTGACGTATCCGAGGTGCTCCGGCGAGTCGATCATCAGCGTGATCCGGGACGCCGCCTCGGGGTCCTCGGAGAGCTCGCGAAGCGCGGTCCGGTGGGTCGTCGGGTAGCCGAGCAGGATGTCGTCGACACCGTTGCGGGCCAGCCAGAGCGCTTCGGGGAGCGCGTAGCTCATCACGCCGTGGAACCCGGGCCGCTCGAGCGCGGCCGTGATCAGCGCGCGGCAGCGGACCGACTTGGACGCGATCCGGATCGGCGTGCCGGCGGCGCGCCGGACCAGATCGTCGGCGTTCCGCCGGAACGCGGCGAGGTCGATCACCGCGTACGGCGCGTCCAGCCGCGCGGTCAGACGGGTATACCGGTCGAAGTCACCCATAACCGGAGTGTAGGACACGAAATACTGAAAGGTAATTCAACTTCTCCTCCAACTTCGGTCCCTGGGGAGGCCGGACCAGGGAGTCCCACGGGCGCGACCCAGGGCCGGCACGGCTGAATCTGGATCCACACCCACTGGAAAGGATTCTCATGAACGTCAGCCGCCGCACTCTCCTCCGGACCACCGGCGCCGCCGCGCTGGCCACTCCGCTGCTCACAGCAGGCGCGGCCGCCTCTCCGAAGCTCCCGTTCGGACCTGTCAAGCAGATCGACGCGGGCGTCCTCAAGGTCGGGTACGTCGAGCTCGGGCCGGCCCACGGCACCCCGGTGCTCCTGCTGCACGGCTTCCCGTACGACGTCCACAGCTACGAGCAGGTCGCCCCGCTCCTCGCCCGCCGCGGCTACCGCGTCGTGGTGCCCTACTTCCGCGGCCACGGCAGTACGACGTTCCGCTCGGCCGCCACGCCCCGCAACGTCGACCAGGCCGCGTTCGCGCTCGACACCCTCGCCCTGATGGACGCGCTCGGGATCCAGCGGGCCGTGCTGGCCGGCTACGACTGGGGGTCGCGCACCGCCGACATCATCGCGGCGCTCTGGCCGGAGCGCGTGAAGGCACTGGTCTCGGTCACCGGGTACCTGATCACCAACCTGGAGTTCAACAAGAAGCCGCTTCCCCCCGCGGCCGAGAACGCCTGGTGGTACCAGTACTACTTCGCAACCGAGCGCGGCGCGGCAGGCCTGCACCAGTACAAGCGGGAGATCGGTGAGTTCATCTGGAAGTTCAACTCGCCGACGTGGAAGTACAGCTCCGCGACGTACGCCCGGACCGCAGCCGCCTTCGACAACCCGGACTACGAGGCCATCGTGATCGGCAACTACCGGTGGCGGCAGAGCCTGATCCCGGCCGAGCCGGAGTACGCCGAACTGGAGAGCGAACTGCAGAAGGCGCCGAAGATCGCCGTACCGACGATCACCATCGACGGCCGCTACGACCCGTTCACACCGGCCGGGAACGGGTCGTCGTACCGGGACCACTTCACAGGGCGCTACCAGCACCGCACCTTCGACGTGGGGCACAACGTGCCGCAAGAGGCACCCCGGGAGTTCGCGCAGGCAGTGATCGACGCTAGTCGATGACAGCCTCCAGAGCCGGTACGACGCTGCGCGCCCAATCGGCCTGCTGATCGGCGCGTGTGGACGTCGTGGCGAGTAGAGCGACTGTGGAGCCGTGGACGACGGACAGGTCGACGTAAGACTCCGCACCGGCGTACGCACGCACCCCGGCAGCAGCTGTGTCGTCGGCCCAGAGCTGTTTCACACTCAGGTCCCCGCCGGTGCCGCAGGCGTCCATGCGTGCCTTGTAGCCCTTGTAGTAGGTCTCCGCCTGCTTGGAGTTGCTGAAGCGGAGCAGAAGCGCGGTGGCAGGTAGGGCGTCGGCTGTGCGGTAGCTGCCGGTCAGTGCGTAGGCGGGGACTGGCAGCGAGCCGGCGACCGGCTGGCCGGCACAGCCGGAGGGCAGTGCTTCGTACGACGCCTGGTGTGGGTCGCGGCGGCGCGTCCAGGTGTTGTTGCCAATGAAGCCGGCCTCTGCACCACCCCGGTCCGTGTAGGTCTTCCAGCCCGTTCCGAGCTTGTCAGGTGCTGGGAGGTTGGCTGCGGTGAGCGGACCGGCGTTGGCCGGCGGCGGTGCGGTCGCTTGCTCGGGCACCTCCGGCGGGACAGCCGCATCTGTCGGTGGGGTGGAGCTCAGCGTGTTGGTGGGCACCGGGACCGTCCCTCCGACCGCTGTGGGGATCGGAGTCGGTGTGGGCGTCGGTGTGGGCGTCGGTGTGGGCTCTTGGGCGGCCGAGTCGGAGCTGCAACCGACCAGAACGACTGACAACGCGGTGGCGACTACTAGCGCTTTCACTTCGGCTCGTAGTGCTGGTAGTCGGGTTTGGCCCAGCCTGCACCCCAGAAGTACCCCTGGCCGATCAGAGCCTTCGTGGCGGCACTGCTCGAGAAGAGCATGCCCGGGCGCACCACGGACCGGTTGCGGTACGCCAGCCCGTTCGACGGGTACCAGACACCGTTCGCGGCAAGGTACGGGTTCTCCACAGTGTTGATGTCGATCGCCCAGCCGTACGAGTGCGGCGACAGCGAGTACGGGTCACCCGTGACGCGGCGGCAGTTGAACGCGGACGTGTTGTCGGCTGCCATCGACTTGATGTCGCTGCCGCCGAACACATCCACCCGGCGCATCTGCCGGATCGGGAACTTCGACGCGAACGTCGAGGTCCACGCGGTGATCATCTTCGCCACCGCGGCGTCCCGCAGAATCAGCTCGCCACGGTGGACGCGGCCGTCGAAACCCCAGTAGTTCAGCTGCAGCAGCCGCAGCGACGACGGCTTCACGGGGCATCCGGCGCGGTACGTGCTCGGCACCATCGCGGCGGAGACGGCGTACACCTTCGGGTTCAGTGCCGCCTTGATGACGATCGTCGCGAGGCCGGAGTACTCCATCGCGGACTGGGCGACGGAGCGCGTGACGACGCGGACGGTCCGCGTCTTCGGCAGGTCGTCGGGGACCCGCAGCCGGAAGTTGCCTCCTGCATCCATCGTGGCGATGTTCAGCAGTCGCCATACTCCGCTGCCGAGGTACTCCTGCAGCGCGAGTTCCTTGCCCGGTTCGGCCGGCACCATCCGCCCGGTGACCGAGACGCCGGTCAGCGTCGCGTACCAGGACGCCGGTGTGCTGATCAGGATCTTCCGGTCCTGGATCGGCACGGTCCGGTAGTCCGAGATCGCGAGCGCCGTCTCCGCCTTGACCCCGATCATCGTGCGGAACGCCCAGGTGCCTGTGTACGCCGACACGAAGCTGAACCTGTACACGCCGCCGGCCGTGGTCCGGGTCGAGGCGCGCAGTACCCACGCACCGGGGACGCGCTGCCACAGCGTGATGTAGGAGCCAGTGATCGGCTGACTGATCTTGCCGGTGAAGACGGTCGGCTTGTCCTCCCAGGACGCAGCCGGCTGATCCAGCGTGATCGACCACGCCGCCGCAGGAGTCACCGCTGGTTTCGGTGCAGGCGTGGGTGTAGCTGTCGGCGTAGGTGTTTCAGTAGGACTCGCAGTCGGCGTGACACTCGGCGAAGGACTCTCGTCCGCGTACGCCACACCGACCGACCCAAGACTCAACAGAACTGCGACCGCCACCCCGACGACGCGCTTCATCCGCCCCACCCTCCCTGGACAACACCTACCCCTTATAAGAGGCAGTCATCCGGGGAGACGTCACACGAAGGCGGGAAGTTCTTTCACTCCTGCAGTCTCTTCACGGCGGCGTCGATGCGCTCGTCGGTGCCGGTGAGCGCGACCCGGATGTGCCGGTCACCGGCGGTTCCGTAGAACGCACCAGGCGCGACGAGGATCCCCCGGTCCGCCAGCGCGCCGACGGAGCCGTACGCGTCGTACGACGGGTGCGACGCCCACAGGTACAGCCCGCCGTTGGACAGGGTGATCTCCCAGCCCGCATCGGTCAGAGCATCCCGCAGTACCGCACGGCGACGCAGGTAGCGAGCACGCTGCTCCTCGACATGAGCGTCGTCGGCGAACGCGGCGGCCATCGCGGCCTGGATCGGCGACGGCACCATCAGCCCGGCGTGCTTGCGTACGGCGAGCAGCTCGGTGACGACGGTCGGGTCACCGGCGACGAAGCCACCGCGGTACCCGGCGAGGTTGGAGCGCTTGGACAGCGAGTGCACCGCCAGCAGGTTGTCGAAGCTGCCACCGGAGATGTCCGGGTGCAGCACCGACACCGGCTTCTCGTCCCAGCCGAACTCGGTGTAGCACTCGTCGCTGACCAGCAGTACGTCGTTCGCCCGCGCCCACTCGACCGCGCGCCGCAGGTCGGCCGGCGGGGTGATCTCTCCGGACGGGTTGCGCGGAGAGTTCAGGTACGCGACCCGGACCGGCCCGTCGTACGTCGTGGGGTCCGCGACCGGGACGCTGGTGGCCCGGGCGAGTGCAGCGCCGGCCTCGTACGTCGGGTACGCCAGGTCCGGGATGAGGACCGTGTCACCGGCCCCGATGCCGAGCAGCGTCGGCAGCATCATGATCAGCTCCTTGGTGCCGATCACAGGCAGTACGCCGCTCTGCGGGTCGACACCGGTCACGTCGAGCCGCCGCGCCATCCAGTCCACAGCCGCCTGCCGCGCCGCCGACGTACCGATCGTGGTCGGGTACGCCGGGGCGTCCGCCGCGTCGGCCAGCGCCTGCTTCACCAGCGCCGGCACCGGGTCGACGGGGCTGCCCACCGACAGGTCCACGATCCCGTCGGGATGCGCAGCCGCCTTCAGCTGATAGGGGGCGAGCTTGTCCCACGGGAAGTCCGGCAACCGGCTGGAGGTATCAAAGATCACCTGCTTATTCTCCCCTACCCGCTCGGCAGCTGAGATTGCCTGTCCAGATCACTACGATCAGTGCGGACAGGGGGTGACCGAATGACGTATGACGTGGCAGTGGTGGGGGCCGGTGCGATGGGGTCGGCCGCCGCGCGGGCGCTGGCCGCGGCCGGGCGAGAGGTCGTCGTACTGGAGCAGTTCACGCTCGGGCACGAGCGCGGCGGGTCGCACGGCGCGACGCGGTTGTTCCGGCCGGCTGCGGACGACGCCGAGATAGCTGAGCTGACTGAGCGGGCACGGCCGCTGTGGCGGGAGCTGGAGGCGGAGTCGGGCGAGACGCTGCTCGAGGAGACCGGTGGGATCGACCACGGGATGGGCGACGCGTCGGTCGAGGCCTTCCGGTCGTTGCACGGGGCAACCGGGTCCGTGTTCTCGGCAGCGGAGGCTGCTGAGAGATGGCCCGGGTTCCGCTTCGAGACCGATGTGCTGTACCAGCCGGGGTCAGGTCGGCTGTACGCCGATCGGACCGTTCACGCGCTACAGGTCGTGGCTGGTCGTTTGGGCGCCGAGTTCCGCGTGCAGTCTCCAGTACGGGCGCTGCGGGCGCATCACGGTTTTCTCGAGCTCGACGTACCAGGGGGCGCCGTGTGGGCGCGGCACGTCGTACTGGCCACTGGACCGTGGACTCCGAAGCTGGCAGAGGGAGTGGTGTCGTTGCCGCCCTTCACAGTGACTCAGGAGCAGCCGCGGTTCTTCACACCTCTGTCAGACGAGCTGGAGTGGCCGTCCTTCGTGCACCACAGCCCTACCAGCTACGGCCTCTACGAGCCCGGCTCCGGGGTCAAGGTCGGACTGCACGCGACCGGGCCGGAGGTGGACCCCGACGAGCGCGACTTCCAGCCGGAGCCGGAACGGGACTCGGCCCTGCTGCGGTACGTCGAGCAGTGGTACCCAGGGTTGGACCCCCACAGGTCCACGGCGATCAGCTGTCTCTACGACACCACACCGACGTCCGACTTCGTCATCGACCGCGCCGGACCGGTCACGGTCGCCGCCGGGTTCTCCGGCCAGGGATTCAAGTTCGTGCCGCTGGTCGGCGCGTTCGTCCGCGACCTGGTCACCGGCGCCGCCCAGAAGTCAGGCCAGAAGTCAGGCCAGAAGTCAGCCCAGAGGTCAGTTCAGCCGCCGGCCCGGTTCAGATTCCAGAGCTTTCAGAGGTAGAGGCCGGTCTGGCCGTCCTCCAGGCGGCCGGCGGCCACCGCGTGCAGGTCGCGCTCGCGCAGCAGGATGTAGTCGTCGCCGCGCACCTCTACCTCGGCCCGGTCCTCCGGGTCGAACAGCACCCGGTCGTCGACCTCGACGGTCCGCACGTTCGCACCGATCGCGACCACCTTGGCCCAGGACAGGCGGCGGCCCATCTGCGCGGTGGCGGGGATCAGGATGCCTGCCGACGACTTCCGCTCGCCCTCCTGCTCGAGGGAGACCAGGACGCGGTCGTGCAGCATCCGGATCGGGAGTTTGTCGTCGGACAGCCGCTTGCGTGGAGTCACCGGCGACCCACCAGGCGGCGGATCACCAGGAGCACACCGACCACACCGCCGACGGCACCGACGACCGCGAGGATCTTCTGGGTCCGCAGCTGACCCCGCTCGTCGAAGACCTGGGCCTTGGCCTGCTCGACCTGCCGCAGGGCGACGTTCTTCGGGTTCGCCCGGTCGACCAGCTCGTCCACGGCCGAGGCCAGGCGCGCCCGGGTGGCGGCGATGTCCGCCTCGATCTGCTCGGCCGTCCGAGCCTTCGTGTCCGCCACGTGTCGGCGCTCCTTCCATCGGCGGGGCTGCCCCGATCTGCCCTTGGTCACCCACCATCCTCGCAGGTCATGCTCGCAGGTCCACGACCACCTTGATGTCTTCGGGTTCCCGTACCAATGCGTCCGGCCACTCGGACAGCGGCACGGTCCGGGTGATCAGCCGCTCCAGCCAGACCCGGTCCGCGGCCAGCAACACGTCAACGGCGTCGGCGTAGTGCCGCTTACCTGCGTTCACCGTCCCGACCAGGGCGGCGTTGCGGACCACCAACTGCCGGACCAGCGCGTCGAGTTGCACGTCGACCGTCGCCGGCCCGGGGTGGATCCCGGCCAGACACATGACACCAGCAGGCGGCAGCAGCGAGGCACAGTCGAACACCAGTTGCCCAGCACCCGTCGCCTCGATCACCACATCCGGTACGACGTCCAGCTGCCCCAGGTCGGTGATGTAGGTACCGCCAAGCGCCCGTACCAACTCTGGCTTCGGCCCGTCCTCAACCCGGTCCAGCACGTGTACGTCGTACCCGCGCTGCCGGGCGATCAGTGCGGCCAGCAACCCGATCGGTCCGGCGCCCGTCACCAGTACATGCTGCGGAGCGAACCACGATCGGGCTCCGACCTGGTCCACCTGCTCCCACGCCTTGGTGAGGATGCTTGCCGGCTCCACGAGCACACCGAGCTCTCCCAGCGCAGCAGGCACGGGTACGGCGAAGTACGGGTCGACCCGCCAGCGCTCAGCGCCGTACCCGTCCATCTCCTTGATGCCGCGCTCGGTGTACTGCCCGTTGCGGCAGAAGTCCCATTCACCTCGTGCACAGGCCGGACAGGGCACCGGGTCGGGTCGGCGTACCACTCCGGCGACCAGGTCGCCTGGGGCGAAGCCGGAGCCGGCAGGTGCCTCCAGCACGCGTCCGAGCGACTCGTGTCCGATGACGAGGTGGTCGGCGCCGGGACGGCCACTGCCGAACGCTCCGGAGACCAGCTCCAGGTCGGTCCCGCAGATGCCGGTGAGCAAGCCCTCCACCAGGATCGAACCGTCGACGACGGGAGGTTCTGGGACGTCGCCCACTGTCGCCGAGTCGGACTTGCCCGGCGTGACTGTCATGGCCCGCATCGGGTCAGGCTAACCGGGTCATGTCGACGGTCACCTCGATGGCCGTCGCCGCGTCGCCGGAGTAGATGCCCTTCAGCGGCGACACATCCGCGTAGTCGCGGCCCGTCGCCACCCACACGTGCCGGTGCCCGATCGAGATGTCGTTGGTCGGGTCGAAGCCCCACCACTCGCCGGTCCACGCCTCCACCCACGCATGACTCTCGCCGACGACCGTCTCGCCCACCGCCGCGTCCGGCTTGGTGTGCAGGTAGCCCGAGACGTAGCGGCTCGGTACACCGACCGCGCGCAGCATGGCCAGGGTGAGGTGCGCATAGTCCTGGCACACGCCCTCACCGGCCTGCCACGCGTCGACAGCGGACGAGTGCACACCTGTGGTGCCGCGCTGGTACTTCAGCGTGTCGTGGACCCACTTGGACACCGCCAGCACGGTCTCCTGCGGCGAACGGCCCCTGCGCAAGGAGCGGGCGACCGCGGACAGCTCCCGGTGCTTCGGCACGTAGGTGGTCCACTCCAGGTACTCGGCGTACGTGTCCAAGACGTCCGCTGACTTGAGCTGCACCCAGGTGACCTCAGCCGACGGCGGCGGCTGGTCGCTCGTCTCGACGACGGAGGCCGCGATCACCTTCAGTTCGGTGTGTGGGCTGTGCAGATCGAAGGAGTTGACCTCGGTACCCCAGTAGTCCGTGTACTTGTACGCGCGGGCCGGAGGGATCGTCTCCAGCCGAGCCACCATGAGGTTCTGCCGGTCGTCATGACGCGGTGTCAGCCTGGCTTCGTTGTAGGACTGGGTCACGGCCGTCGCGTAGCGGTAGCCCGTCGTGTGCACGACGCGGAGGCGCCAGTTCACAGGTTCACCTCCGTGTTGTTCCACTCGATCCACGGCACCGCATGGAAGTACTGCCGGGACACCGCCTCACCGACATCGCGGACCGTCGCCTGCAGCGCCTGCAGTCTGCCGGTCAGGTTGTCCAGCAGCTCCGCCGGCTGCAGGAACTCAAGGTCGCTGCGTGCCTTCCCCAGCAACCGCGACGCCTCCGCACCCGCACCGATCCGCGCCGACGGCCCGTGGTCGAGGTCCTCCAGACAGGACTCCGCCTGCTGCAGCGCATGGAACACCGACCGCGGGAAGAGCCGGTCCAGCAACAAGAACTGCACCACGCGGGACGCGTCGAGCGCACCGCGGTACGTCCGCAGGTACGTGTCGTGCGCACCCGCAGAACGCAGTACCGTCACCCAGCCGGGCGACGTGGGCCGGTCGCCTACTCGGGACATCAGCAGCCGGACAAGCATGTCCACTCGCTCCACCGACCGCCCCAGCACCAGGAACCGCCAGCCGTCGTCGCGGCTCATCGTGGAGTCGGCCAGCCCGGCGAACATCGCGGCCCGGTTCTCCACGAACGTGAAGAACTCGTGCGGCCCTACCCGGCGCGCAGCACGCTGCCGCTCGGGTACGGCGTTCCACATCGCGTTGATGCACTGCCACAGCTCACTCGACACCACCTCACGCGCGACCCGGGTGTTCTCCCGCGCGCTGGCGATCGAGGACACGATCGACCCGGTCTCGGGCGACATCGCGACCAGCTCGGTCAGGCCCCACACGTCCAGCTCGCTGCCGTCCGGTGGGGTGATGCCGAGGACCGAGAGCAGCCGGCGGCTGGCCGTGTCGGCGTCGACGGTGGCGTCCTCCAGCAGTTGGTGGACCGAGACATCGAGGATCCGCGCGGTGTCGTCCGCGCGTTCGACGTACCGGCCGATCCAGTACAGCGACTCGGCGTTGCGTGCGAGCATCGTCAGCACCTCCTCATCACTGTTGCTGCTGCTGTTGGGCGGCGTTCAGCTCAGGACCTTGCTCCGGCGTACTCTCCGGCTTCACCGCGGGGGTCCCGAGACCGGGTCCACGAAGCTCTGCGTCCTCACCGGACGCTCTGGGCGCCAGCACCCACGTGTCCTTGGATCCGCCGCCTTGTGACGAGTTGACGATCAGGCTGCCCTCGGGAATCGCCACCCTGGTCAGTCCACCTGGCAGAACGAACACGTCCTCGCCGTCGTTGACCGCGAACGGCCTCAGGTCCACATGTCGTGGCTGCAGCCGTTCACCCACCTTCGTCGGCACAGTGGACAGCTGTACGACGGGTTGCGCGATCCAGCCCCGTGGGTTGGCCCTGATGCGCCTCCGCTGTGCCTGGAGCTCCTTGGGCGAGGCATCCGGCCCGAACACGATGCCGTACCCACCAGAGCCCTCTACCGGCTTGGTGACCAGCTCGTCCAGGCGGTCCAGTACTTCAGCATGCTCTGCGGGCAGCCAGCACCGGTACGTGTCGACGTTCGGCAGCAGCGGCGTTTCGCCCAGGTAGTACTTGAGGATCTCTGGAAGGTACGTGTAGATCAGCTTGTCGTCACCGACACCGTTGCCGATCGCATTGGCGATCACCACGTTGCCTGCGCGCGCCGCGTTCACCAGACCCGCCACACCGAGCACGGAGTCCGGAACGAACTGCACCGGGTCCAGGAACTCGTCGTCGATCCGCCGGTAGATCACGTCGACGCGCTGCTCGCCTTCTGTCGTCCGCAGGTAGATGACGTTGTTGCGGGCCAACAGGTCCCGCCCCTCGACCAGCTCCACCCCCATCTGCCGTGCCAGCAGCGAGTGCTCGAAGTACGCCGAGTTGTAGACACCTGGTGTCAGTACGACGACGTTCGGGTCAGTCACGCCGGGTGCCGCGGCCCGCAGCGAGCGGAGCAGGTGTACGGCGTAGTCGCCGACCGCACGGACCCGGTGCTTGGCGAACAGGTCCGGGAACACGCGTGCCATCGTCCGGCGGTTCTCCATCACGTACGAGACCCCGGACGGGCTCCGCAGGTTGTCCTCGAGCACCCGGAAGTCGCCCTGCTCGTCACGCACCACGTCGATCCCGGCCACGTGGATGCGGACACCGTTCGGCGGTGCGATACCGGCTGCCTGCCGGTGGAAGTGCTCACAGGAGGTGATCAGCCGGCGTGGCAGTACGCCGTCCGCAACGATCTGCTGCTCGCCGTAGATGTCGGCCAGGAACGCCTCCAGTGCCCGCACCCGCTGTACGACGCCACGCTCCAGCCGCGACCACTCGGACGCCGTGATCACCCGCGGCACCAGGTCCAGCGGGAACGGCCGCTCCTCCCCTGACAGGCTGAACGTGATCCCCTGGTCGACGAGCGCCCGGTCGAGCGCCTCGGACCGAGTAGTCAGGTCCGCGGGCTGCAACGGCTGTAACGAGTCGTGCAGCCGCTTGTACGCCGTACGCACGCCGTCGACCGGATCGAACATCTCGTCGTACGCCCCGGCATGGGGACGACGCGGGTCGAGGTAGCCGTCGAACAACTGGCGGGAGGATGCGCGGCTCATCTGCGCATCTTCACCCACTCGGCCTCCGCTCGCACCCCGAAAGGGCCTAGTTCTTCCGCACGTAACATTGCGCCCAGTAGACCTACCCGTGGAGGACCTGATGTCCGATCGTCTGTCCGTTGGCGACACCGCCCCCGACTTCACCCTGCCCGATGCCGACGGCAACGAGGTGGCACTGGCGGACCTGCGCGGAAAGAACGTGATCGTCTACTTCTATCCGGCCGCGATGACCCCGGGCTGCACCAAGCAGGCCTGCGACTTCCGGGACTCGCTCGACTCGCTACAGGCCGCCGGGTACGCCGTACTCGGGATTTCCCCCGACAAGCCGGCCAAGCTGGCGAAGTTCCGGGACCGCGACGGCGTGACGTTCCCGCTGCTCAGCGACCCGGACAAGGAGGTCCTGCAGGCGTACGGCGCGTTCGGCGAGAAGACCATGTACGGGAAGAAGGTGACCGGGGTGATCCGGTCCACGTTCGTCGTCGACCCGGAGGGGAAGGTCGCGGTCGCGCAGTACAACGTGAAGGCGACCGGCCACGTCGCCAAGCTGCGCCGCGACCTGGGCCTTTGACCTGAGCCTGTGACCTGAGATGGTGACCTGAGATTGTGAAAAGGCACCTCACCGTGGGCGTTTCCGGAGGGAAACCTTCGACCGTTTCATGCACTTGGTCCATGGAACGGTCGTTTAAGCAAACCATCGCTGTGATTTGGGTCACACAAACATCTCAGCGGATCGCAGCGGAGTCGGCACTCTCGGTGAGTTTTTAAGCGTTCCTGTGAAAGAGCGGTACTCCGGGGACGGTTCCGGTTCAGCGACGGGTGTGTCACGACCGTCGGCGGCCTTCGCCGTGACGTGCGGAAACCGGGTAATCTGCGCGCGCAGTCTGCCTCTGGGAGGGAGGGACCTGCCGCGATGGGAAAACATTCCTCTGCGGTGACGCGAAGTAACAACAACCGTCGCTCGGTGTACATCACCGCGGTCGGGCTACTGGTGCTGTCGTTGGGCGCCGTCTTCGTAGTCCGGTCCTTCGGGTCCGAGGCGGGCGCCGACGGGTTCCTCGGCGGCGGCAAGGCCTGCGCCGATCCGACACAGATCCAGCTGGCCACGACGCCCGAGTTGCAGTCCCCGCTCGAAGCCGCGGCCAAGTCGCTCGCGGCCAAGGGCGGCAAGGACGGCACCCCGTGCCTGCAGGTCACGGTCAGCTCGGCGCCGTCGGCA
This sequence comes from Kribbella sp. VKM Ac-2566, assembly GCF_004366005.1. Lineage (NCBI taxonomy): Bacteria > Bacillati > Actinomycetota > Actinomycetes > Propionibacteriales > Kribbellaceae > Kribbella > Kribbella sp. VKM Ac-2566. Next base: position 1,455,934 of record NZ_SODT01000008.1, read on the forward strand.
CAGATCGCGAGGGACGTCGCGCACGGCAGCGACAACCGGCCGGACCTGTGGGTCCCGGACTCCTCGCTGTGGGTCGCGCAGGCCGACGACGGCCAGAGCGTCCCGAGCATCGCGGTGGCCTCCGTCGCCACGTCGCCGATGGTCATCGTCGGCCGGCGCGACAACTTCGCCGACACCTCGTCCTGGCTACGCATCATGGCCGCGAACCAGCCGGCACTGCTCGACCCGCTGAACACCACTCCCGGCGCACTCACATTGCTGGCGGTGCAGAGCGAGCGGCAGAAGACGTCGGCCTCCGACGGTCAGGTGTCGCAGTTGATCGTTCCGCTGGCCCAGCGACTCGGGTCGATGGCCAAGCCGTACACGGACGTCAGCGCGCTGTTCGGTCGCGCCGACCAGGACGGCAGCAAGATCGTCGTACCGGCGTCCGAGCAGAGTTTCGTGAAGTACCAGGAGGAGCACCCCGAGGCGCAACTCCGGGCGATCCAGCCGGACACCGGCACGCTGTACCTGGACTACCCGATCGTGGTCACGGCCAAGTCCGACGCCGAAGCGGCGAACGACGCGGCTCAGGCGCTGGCGACCGAACTACTAACCGACAGCGCCGCGCAGGCGCGCGACCAGGCCGGCTTCCGGGACACCACGCTGAACCCGCTCGGCGGCGGTCGCGGCGTCGGCGACGTGAACCAGTTGACCAAGCCGACCAGCGAGGCGATCGACACCACGCTGCAGAACTGGACTCGGCTGTCGCTGTCCACGCACTCGCTGGCGGTCATCGACATCTCCGGTTCGATGGCGGAGAAGGTCGGCGCCAAGACCCGGATGCAGCTCACGATCGAAGCCGCGATCGGCGGCCTGAACCTGTTCCCGGACAGCGCCCAGCTCGGCCTGTGGACGTTCTCCACGAACATCGGCGCGGACAAGGCCGACTTCAAACCGCTGGTGCCGATCGCTCCGCTGTCGCAACGGCAGCGCGGAAAGATCGTCGAGCAACTGAAGATCCAGCACCCGATCCCGAACGGCGGCACCGGGCTGTACGACACCGCGATCGCCGCGGTCCGCCAGGTCCGGCAGGAGTACAAGGCGACCGCGGTCAACACGGTCCTGCTGTTCACCGACGGCAAGAACGACGACCCCGGGAGCCCGACGCTGGCCGAGGCCGTCCAGGCGCTCAAGGCCCAGCAGGACCCGTCCCGCCCGGTCCGCATCATCGCCCTGGGCATGGGCCCCGAGGCGAACGCCGACGAACTCGCTGCGCTGGCCGGAGCCACCGGCGGCGCGTCGTACGTGGCCCGCAACCCCGGCGACCTGAAGAACGTCTTCATCGACGCCCTCCAGAGCCGCTGACCCCACCGAAGGCCGACGCCTCCCCTAGGATGTCTACCCAGGGGAGGCACCAGCCCTCCTCAGCCAGAGTGGTGGAACGGCAGACACACCGGCTTTAGGTGCCGGCGCCCCCGGGCGTGCGGGTTCAACTCCCGCCTCTGGCACAACCAGTAGAACCTCCGGCCGCAGGCCGTCGCCCGTTAGATGCGGACGGTGCCTGCGGTGCCGTTGAGGGTGGTTGGGGTGTTGTCGGGGACTCGGGTTGTGGCTTCAGGGACGGCCAGGACTGCGGGGATGCCTTGTTCTCGGGCGACTATGGCGGCGTGGGACAGGAGGCCGCCTTGTTCAGTGATTACGCCGGCGGCTATGGACAGGAGAGGGGTCCAGGCGGGGTCGGTGAAGGGGCAGATGAGGATGTCGCCGGGGCGGACGGTGGGGAAGTCGGCTGGGCCGCGGACGACTCTGGCGGGGCCGATTGCGGTGCCGTGGCTGCCTGGCACGCCGACCAGTAGGTTGCGGTCGCCGGTGGGGAGTGCGGGGGCAGCGGGGGGTTGGGTTGTGATGGGGCGGGATTGTAGGAGCCAGGGGGTGTTGGTGGTTACGGACCATTCGATGTCTTGAGGGCTGCCTAGGACCGTGGTGACTGTTTGGGCTAACGCTGCCAGTTGTACGGCGGTTGTGTCGGAGAGGGTCGGCGTACGACGCTCCTCGTCGGGGACCGTGCGAACGACGAGGTGGGATCCGCTGCGGTCGAGGGACGTTAGTTTGTTGGCGATTGTGTGGGTGACTTTGCCGTCTGGGGTTACCTGGTAGCGGTCGGGGGTTACGCGGCCTTCTACGACGCTGGGGCCCAGGCCCCAGGAGGCCTCTATCAGCGTGGGGCCCCTTGCGCTGGTGAACATCACGCCGGAGATGTCCGCGTCCAGGTGCTGCTGGATGATCACGGCCATCGCCGGTGCCTCGGAGCCGTTGCGGTACGCCGTTGCGCGTGGGGACCACACGGACGCCCAGCAGGCGCGTACGGCGTCGACGATCGCATCGATCCCTTGTACGCCGAGGAAGCTGTCGTGCTGCCCCGCTGCCGATGCGAGCGCGGTGTCCTCGTTCGCGGCCGACGACCGGACGGCGACCGGCGGATCACCCACGCTCGCAAGCCACCGCGAGAGCTCGCCGACGAGCTTGTCCGGCAGCCCATCGGCGGGCCTGCCCGGCACAGCCTGCTGAGCATCGAACGGGATGACGATGCCTTCGGGGACCGGTAGGGCGTTGCGGAGGAGGGTGGCGAGGGTGGCTGCTTTGGCGCCGCACCGGTCGGTGGTTGCATCCGCGAGCGGCACCAGCATGCGAGGCTCCTATCAACGAAACGTTGACAACGGAATGTTGACAACGTTCTGTTGATGATCCACTGTAGGCGGATGCGACGCAAGCAGGACGCGGCGGCGACCGCGGACCAGGAACAGGCCGAACGCCAGCGCGAGGCCCGGGAGCAACTACTCGCCCTGGGCGCGAAGGACCTGCCGGCCCGGCCGTGGCGACCGGCGCCGATCCCCTTGTCTGCGGTGGATTTCACGCAGTTCGCGGCCTGGCGAGCGTCCGAACTGAGCGACGACGATCTGCTAGCGGCGCTAGCGTTGTTGCCGGCTGCTCGGGCGGAGGTCGACGAGGTCGAGGCCGGCCTGCTGTTCATGGCCAGGAGCGCGGGGCTGACCTGGGCGGAAATGGCCGATGCGATGGGGTTCAGCTCGCCGCAGGCCTGTCAGCAGCGGTTCAACCGGCTGTCCGCACGGCAGGACACCTGATGCACCTCGTACTGCATGCAGTCCGCCTGCTGGGGTTCGCGGACACGAAGGCGATCGCGCGACGTTTTGACCTGCAGGGCGTCGAGGAGGTCTTGAAGGACGCCGAGGCACGCGGGTGGGCGACGTACAGCAGCTTCGCAGGTACGTCGGGTTGGTCGCTCACCGAAGCGGGTCGCGCGGAGAACGAGCGCCTGCTCAAGGCGGAGCTCACCGACGCGGACGCGATCAGGAAGGTGTACGCCGACTTCTTGCCGCTGAACGGCATGTTGCAGCAGGCCTGCACCGACTGGCAACTGCGGCCGGTGGACGGTGATCCGCTGGCGGCAAATGATCACTCTGACGCCGCCTGGGATGCCGGGGTGCTGCACGAACTCAAGGTGATCGATGGAGCGCTCGGGAGCATCACCCGGCGGTTGACGGACGTCTTGCCGCGATTCGACGGGTATGACCGGCGGTTCTCACAAGCGCTGGCACGCGCCACCGCAGGCGAGACCGCGTGGGTCGACCGCAGCGACGTCGACTCCTGCCACCGCGTCTGGTTCGAACTCCACGAGGACCTCCTCGCCACCCTCAACCTCCACCGCGGCGACTAGTTGCCCAACGCATCCAGGTAGGCCGCACCACGGGGGGTGAGGCGGTAGCCGACCTCGAGGCTGTGGGTGAGGCCCAGGTTCTTGAGTTTCCGTACGTCGAGTTTGAACGGTGCTGTCTCGCGCCCGACGGACGCGGCGAGGTCCGCCGCCCGGGTGGCCGGCCTGGACTCGATCAGGCGAAGCGTCTGCTCGGTCCAGGGCCCGTGGTGGCTGAGCTGGTCGAACTGGGCCAGCCGCGTTCGCAGGTCGTCCAGGTCCTCCGGGGTCAACGACGACTGGGCAGCCAGCTCCTCGCGCGGATCCGGGCCCTCGACCAGGTGGAAGCGGATCAGGAACGTCGGCAACGTGTCATCGCCCCGCAGCCGGCGCCGCACGTCCTTCGCGTTCTGACGGTCGGCGAGTACCAGGTCCGGGTCGTTGTCGACGATCAGGTCCGGGTTCACCTGGCGGATGCTGTCGATCTCGATCCGGCCCGCGTTCGTCCGGTAGATCCGCCCCTCGACCACCCGCGGCTCGGCCCACCGCCGGTACGCCACGGTGATCCGCCCGCTCTCGACGCCGTCCTTGTCCGTTCCAGCGAACAACATCCCTAGCTCCCCAACGCCTTCGCCACGATCGGGGCCAGTTCGCGCAACGCCTTGCCGCGGTGGCTGATCGCGTCCTTCTCCTCGATCGACAGTTCCGCGGTCGTGCGGTCGTAGCCCTCGGCCTGGAACAGTACGTCGTACCCGAACCCGCCGGTCCCCCGCAGCGAGCGGATCACCGATCCGCGCATCTCGCCCAGCACCAGTTCCTCCGGCCCGTCCGGCCGGACGAACGCGACCGCCGCCACGAACGACGCACCGCGACGCTCGTCCGGTACGTCCTCCAGCTGCCCGAGCAGCAGCAGGTTGTTCGCGTGGTTGTCCTTCGCCGGCCCCGACCAGCGCGCCGACAGCACGCCGGGCATCCCGTTCAGTGCGTCCACGCAGATCCCGCTGTCGTCGGCGATCGACGGCAGCCCGGTCGCGGCGAGCGCGGCACGTGCCTTGAGCAGCGCGTTCCCCTCGAACGTCGGTTCGGTCTCGGCCGGCTCGTCGTACGGCGGTACGTCGCCGAGCCCGAGCACCTCGATCCCGGGCACGATCGGCGTCAGGATCCGCCGCAGCTCCTCGAGCTTCTTCTTGTTGTTCGAGGCAAGCAGTACACGACTCACGCCAACGCCTCCTGCTGGATCTTGGCGAGGTCGGCACAGCCGGAGATGCCCAGCTCCAGCAGGCTGTCCAGCTCGGCGCGGTCGAACGGCGCGCCCTCCGCCGTACCCTGCACCTCGATGAACTTGCCGTCGCCGGTGATCACCAGGTTCATGTCCGTCTCGGCGCGGACGTCCTCCTCGTAGCAGAGGTCCAGCATCGGCACCGAGTCGACGATGCCGACCGACACCGCGGACACCGTCCCGGTCAGCGGCTCGCTCTTCAGCAGCTTCCGCTCCCGCAGGAACGACACCGCGTCCGCGAGCGCGACGTACGCACCGGTGATCGCCGCGGTCCGCGTGCCGCCGTCGGCCTGCAGTACGTCGCAGTCGAGCAGGATGGTGTTCTCGCCGAGCGCCTTGTAGTCGATCACGGCCCGCAGCGAGCGACCGATCAGCCGGGAGATCTCGTGGGTGCGCCCACCGATCCGGCCCTTCACCGACTCGCGGTCCGAACGGGTGTTGGTGGCCCGCGGGAGCATTGCGTACTCCGCGCTCACCCAGCCGAGACCGGAGCCCTTGCGCCAGCGCGGCACGCCCTCGGTCACACTCGCCGCGCACAGCACCCGGGTGCGCCCGAACTCGACCAGCACCGAACCCTCGGCGTGGTCGAGCCAGTTCCGGGTCACCGTCACGGGTCGGAGCTGGTCAGCATTACGTCCGTCAATCCGAGCCATACCCAAGACCCTAGTCGCAGTTGCTCAGGTCCGAAGAACCGGCGGGAGCTCCTCTCGCTTCTTCGGACGCAAGCGCATCCCCTCCGCGGACGGGAGCGACTGCGTCAGCGCCATCCGGGCCGCCCACGGCAGCAGGTCGTTGGCCCGGCGCCCGACCCACGGCACGCCTTCGCGCACCAGCCACGCCGCGTCCGCCCACTTGCTCGGCGGCCGGTACGCACAGTCCAGCTCCGGCCGTACGTCGATGCGCAGCCCGCGGGCCGCCAACTCGTCCGCGAACGCCCGGGCGAGCTTGCGATGCCCGCGCTCCCCCGGATGCAGCCGGTCGACGCTCCAGAAGTCCCGCCGGTACACCTCCGGGTAGTCGGCCATGTCCAGCCGGATCCCACCGAACCGGGCGTGCAGGTCGTCGAACGCGACGTTGACCTGCTCGATCCGGTGCCACAGCGGCCGCCGCAACCACCGCGGCAGGCCGAACACCTGGCCGTGGTCGTGGAACCGGACGGTGAGCAGCAACGCGCCCCGGGCGGTCAGTTGCTCGGCGCACAGGTTCAGGTGCTCGCGGATCCGGCCGGCGTCGAAGGTGGATCGCAAGGTGTCGTTGACCCCGACGATCAGCGAAGCAAGGTCGACAGGACCATCACCCGTTGAGGGGAGTTGCTCGGTCGCGACGACCGGCACGGTGGCGCCGCTGGTCGCGTAGTTGGAGAACGTCACACGGTGGGTGCTGGCCAGGGAGTCGGCGAGCAACGAGGCCCAGCCCCGCCACCCCTCGCCCGGGCGCGCACCGGCACCGGACAGGTCGGTCGTACTGCTGCCGTTCATCGGGTCCCCGACCCCTACTGTGGTCGAGTCCCCCAGTGCCACGTAGTGGAGGCTCACATTCCGCCATGGTGACGGCACGGAGCGAGACGCCGATGTGCGGCGGATGACCAGTGTGGCAATTCCAGCTGGAGGATCGGTGATTGCTTGCCAGAATTGCTCGGAGTTAGGCTGTTGCAAACAACTATGTGCAGGAGTTGCCTGGTATGACTGATCTTCGGTTTGGCGTGGTGGGGCTCGGCGCCCGCAGCCGCATCGCGCAGTACGCGCACCGTCCCGGCGAGGGCTCGGAAGTTGTCGCGGTCTGTGACCCGGTCGCGGGACAGCGGGACCTCGCACTGGAGCAGTACCCGGACGCGACGGCGTACGCCGACCACTCCGAACTGCTGGACCAGAAGCTCGACGGCGTGTTCCTGACCACGCCCGACGACCTGCACGAGGGTCCGGCGATCGACTTCCTCCAGGCCGGGGTGCCGGTGTTCGTGGAGAAGCCGCTGGCGATCACCACCGAGGGCTGCGACCGGGTCCTGCGGGCGGCGTACGACTCCGGCGCCCGGCTGTACGTCGGCCACAACATGCGTCACATGCCCGTCGTCCTGACGATGCGCAAGCTGATCCAGGACGGCGCGATCGGCGACGTGAAGGCCATCTGGTGCCGGCACTTCGTCGGCCACGGAGGCGACTTCTACTTCAAGGACTGGCACGCGGACCGCACCCGCACCACCGGCCTGCTGCTGCAGAAGGGTGCCCACGACATCGACGTGATGCATTGGCTGGCCGGCGGCTACACGACCCGGGTGAACGCGATGGGCGCGCTCACGCTGTACGGCGGGATCACCGACCGGATGGACCGCACCGGGCAGCGGTTCAAGGATTTCGTGTCCAACGACAACTGGCCGCCGCTGGAGCAGAAGGGCCTGGCGCCGGTGATGGACGTCGAGGACCTCTCGATGGCGAACCTCCTGCTGGACAACGGGGTGTTCCTCACCTACGAGCAGTGCCACTACACGCCGGACTACTGGCGCAACTACACGGTGATCGGCACCCACGGCCGGCTCGAGAACTTCGGTGACACGGCGGGCGGCGTGGTGAAGGTGTGGAACAGCCGCCGCTCCGGGTACCGCGAGGACGCCGACCAGGTCGTCGAGATCGCAGGCGAGACCGAGCACCACGGCGGCGCCGACCCGCACCTGGTCGCCGAGTTCGTGAGCTTCGTCCGCGACGGCGGCGCGACGCTCACCTCCCCGATCGCGGCCCGCGCCGCGGTCGCCGCCGGCTACGCCGCCACCCAGTCCCTGCGCGCGAACGGCGTACCGCAGGACGTCCCGGCCCTCGACCCGGCCCTGGTCGCCTATTTCGACAATGGGCAGACGCGCTGACGGTGTACGCTTTTGGACGTGATCAGGTACGCCGCGATGCGAATGCTGAGCCCTCGATGCGGGAGGACTTCAGCGGCGTAGGCACGTGTGCTTGCAGCGAGAGGCCCCCGACGTCGGGGGCCTCTGCTCTTTCCGAGACCTGCTGCGACCACCCTGGAGTGCCACATGATCACGTACATCACCGACTGTTTCGACGGTAACGCCCGCGCCAGACTCAGCACCCGGATCGGTGCCCTGTTCGGCCAGTCGCCGACCGTCGTCGCCGCCGACGGACCCGATCCGGAGTCGTTCGCCGCCCTCACTCTCCTCGACTGCCTGCGATCGCTGGAACTGCTGGGCGAGGACGGCCACCCGACGATCACGCTGCTCAACATCGCGCCCCGCGACGGCGTCTGGCCGAACGGCGTCCCGTTCTGCTTCTTCTGGCACGGCAAGCACCTGGTCGCGAGCACGTTCAACGCCCGCGTGCTTTCTCTGGTACGGCGTGAGCTCGGCATCGACCACGTCTACGTCACCGACATCCGCGAGGCGGTGACAGCGGCCGGTTTCGGCGCGGACGAGATCGAGAAGATCGCCACCACTCAGTTCCGCAGCCTCTGGTATCTCCCGCTGCTGGCCAAATGGGTCGCCGACGGCCGCAGGGTCCCGGCCACCGAGACCGCCGTACCGGAAGACCTCGAGGACGGCCCGGTCGTGAGCGTCGTCGACAACTTCGGCAACTGCAAGTTCGACTGCGGGCCGGACCCGATCGGCTTCGCGATCGGCGAGACGGTGCCCGTCGCGGGCCGCAGCCAGGACGGCACACTGATCGTGACCGACGTGACCTGCTACCGGCACCTCACGGACGTCCCGCGAGGTGGCGCCGGTCTGATTGTCGGCAGTTCGGGCACTGACTTCGTCGAACTCGTCATCCGTGGTGCTTCCGCAGCGCAGGCGTTCGGGCTCCGGACCGGGGATGCACCGTTGCGGCGTACGTCGGTCGAGTACGCCGCTTAGCTGACGCCCGTGTTCATGTCGGTGCGGACCTCGTCGACAGTCAGTGCCCGGTTGTACATGCGGATGTCGTCGAGTGCGCCGCGCCAGCGTTCGTAGTTGCAGCCGCTGCAACCGGACTGGCCGAAGACCAAGGCCTGTGTGCTAGGGATCGGGGCGAGGGTCTCGGACGCGGTCAGGATCGCGGTGCCGTTGAGGTAGAGCGTGTAGGTGTTGGCAGTGTCGTTGAAGACTGCGGCCAAGTGCGACCACTGGTTGAGCGGGATGGTCGGCGTCGAGCTCACGTACTCCCGGCAGCCGCCGTTGCTGAACCCGCTCGCGATCTTGTTGCCGGTCGTCTGCAGCCAGTACGCGCAGCCGCCGGTCACCTCCTTGATCAGGATCGTCTCGTACCCGCTCAACGCGGTCGGATTGACCCAGGCTTCCAAGGTGTAGCTGGAAGTGAAGTTGAGCGACGCGGCGTTGGGTACGGTCACGTTGCCCGACGAACCGTTGAACGACAGACCGCCGCCGTACTTGCCGGTGTTCCTGGTGAGGCCCGCACCGGACATCGTCCCGTTGTTGCCGCTGCCGGACGAGTCGTTCACTGTCGTCCCTGACGCCTCGTTGAAGCCCCACGCTCCGACCAACCCGGTCGGCAGTTGTGTCGCGGTGTACGTCGCCACGTAGCTCGCCCCGGTCTCGGGCACCGTGATCGTGTGCTGTTGCGCACCGCCGTCCGACCAGGACGCGAACGTGTACGACGTGTTGCCGGCGACCTGGTTGCGTGCCTCGACGACGTGGTTGTAGCCGATCAACGTGTCGGCGACGAAGGGCGTCGTCCGCGCGATGCCGTCCAGGTAGAGCGTTCGCCCGCTGGGCACGGTGTCGAAGTTCAGATTCACCTTCTGCGGCCAGACCGTGACCGACCGCGTCGACGACAGCCCGGTCGAGTCGCGGACCGTCAGCGTGATCCGGTACCGGGTCAGGCCGCTGAAGTCGTGCCCGCTCGTCGGGATCGTGAACGTCCCGCCGGTGACCCCGGTGATCGGCGTCCCGGGATGCACGTGCCCGTCGTGCAGGAAGTCGATGTTCCATGTGAACGCGCTCGGGGGCAGCGTGCCGTCGTCCGGATCCGTCCCGGTGCCGCTGAACGTGATCACGTCCCCGGCCCGGAACTGGGCACCGTCGGTGGGCGCGACGATGGTTGCCGTCGGCACGCTCCCCGCGCTGATCGTGAGCGGGGTCGAGAGCGAGCTGTTCACTCCGTCGGACACGGTCAGGCGGACCTGGTACGCCCCGGCGGTCGTGTACGTGTGCGCCGGGTTCGCCGCGGTGGACGTCGTGCCGTCGCCGAACGTCCATGAGTAGGTGAGCGGCTGCCCCTCGGGATCGGACGAGCCGGCGCTCGAGAACGCGACGTCCAGCGGGGTCGGGCCTGACGTGGGCGTCGCCGAGACGTTGACGATCGGCGCCTGGTTGTTCTGCACGTACTTGATCCGCCGGATCTTGCTCACGCCGAACGTGCCGCTGTCGTCGGAGTAGCCCAGATCCACGTAGTACAAGGCACCGTCCGGTCCCTCGTCCAGGTAGACGATGTCGCCGTACGGTCCGTCGACCGAGCCGTCCGCGGGCTCGAAGTTGAACGTGCCGGCGACCGCGCCGTTCGCGTCCAGCGTGAGGCCGCGGATCCAGTTCTGCGCGTAGTCGGCGTAGAAGTACGCGCCCCGGTACGCCGGCGGGAAGGCGGTCCCGTGGTACACGAAACCACTGGTGACCGCTGCGTCGCGACCACTGTGCGGGTACCACAGCAGCGGGCTCGTGCACGGCGCCGGGCAGGGCCCCTCGGTGGCAGGCCAGCCGTAGTTCGCACCGGCGGCGCCCAGGTCGATCTCCTCCTTCGACGTGGCCGGATCGTTGCCTCCGACATCACCGATGAAGAAGCGCCCGGTCGGCTTGTCGTAGTACGCGCGGTACGGATTGCGCAGACCACGGGCCCAGATCGTGTCGACGTTCGGCCCCGCCCCGTCGTAGAACGGGTTGTCGGTCGGCGCCGTACCGTCGGGGTTGATCCGGTGGACCTTGCCCCGCGGGCTGGTGAGCAGCGGGGCGGCCGACGCGTCGAAGTGCTCGCCGGTGGTGAACAGCAGCTTGCCGTCTGCTCCGAAGTTCAGCGCACCGCCGTGATGCTCGGCGTTCGCGGTCTGCGGATCCTCGTACAGCACGAACTCACTACCGGCCACCGTGCCGTCCAGGTTCGCGTTCGCGGTGAACCGGGAGACGCGGTCGTGGTTCGGCGAACCGAGGGTGTAGAAGACGTAGTAGTAGTGGTTCGTCGTGAAGGCGGGGTCGAGGACGAGGTCGTAGATGCCCTGCTGGACACCGGCCTGGCCGATGTTGGTGATCTGCAGGAACAGTGCCGGGCTGGGCGTCGTGTACGGCGCCGGCAGCACCTTGATCCTGCCCTGCAGTTCGGCGACCAGCATCCGGCCGTCGGGCAGGAACTCGAAGGTCGTCGGCAGGTCGAACCCGGTCGCCAGGATCTCGTTCTGGAAGTAGTTCGTGTTCGAGACGTTGACGTTCACCACCGCCGACGTCGTCGTGTTCCCGGACGCGTCCCGGGCTCGTGCCGTCAGGGTATGAGCGCCGTTGCCGACCGTCCGGGTGTCCCAGGTCAGCGCGTACGGCGATGCCGTGTCCTCAGGCCCCTTCGCCGTACCGTCCACCAGGAACTGCACTCCCGCGACACGATCGTTGTCGGCGGCATCGGCCGACACGGTGACGATGTCGGTGACCGTGGCCATGTTCGCCGGTGCCGTGACGGCGACCGTCGGCGGCGTCGTGTCGGCCGGAGCGGTGTCGCCCTTGAAGGCCACCATGTGCATCACCCAGGAGGTGCCATTCTGGCCGGCAGTGGCGTTGTAGGGACCCGCCGTACCGACGACCTTGTCCTCGGTCCGGTTGCCGAAGTTGCTGCGCCGAGTGGTGAAGCCGGCGCCCGCCGAGTTCACGTTGCCGGTGGACGCCGCGGCGCCGAAGATCAGGTCCGACGGGTTCGTGGTGGTCGCGGTGCCGCTGTTCATCGCACTGCTCGTGCCGACCGCGGCCGCCGAGACGTCCAGCGGATTGACCTTGTCCAGGCCTGAGTACTCGTGGATGTACAGGTCCGCCCAGGCGGTGATCGCGGCCGAGAACGTGGCTTTGACGGTGTTCGCTCCGGCTCCGATGTTCTTGGCGTAGAACACCTGCGAGCTCCAGGTGTTGTTGTTCCACCGCGTCACCGGCGCCGCGGCGGCGTACACGTTGTTCTTCGTGTCGGACAGCGTCACCGTGGCGCTGGTGTTCCAGATCAGGTAGACGACGATCAGGTTCCCGCCGGTGTTGGCCGACGAGAACGCGAGGCTGTTGACCGTGCCGGAGCTGACCTCCTTGGCCCGGCTCTGGACGTGGGTCGGCGTTGCGGCAGCGGCCGGACCCGAGGTCGCGACCAGGCTCAGTGCGGCCAGCGCGAGCGCCAGCATCGTCCCCAACGGTTTCCACCCACGGCGATGTGTCATCGCCCACCCCCACACACGTGTTTGCACGAACCACGCGCCCCCCGCGTGACCCACCCTGCACTGCAGTGTGGTCCTGTCGGATCAGTGCGACAAGAGCGAGGGCCGGGTCACTTGGGTTCCATCACGGCGGCGCGCAGGACCTCGCGGACGCGCTCCGGCTGCTCCAGCCAGGGCGAGTGGCCGGCGCCTGGGATCAGGTGGAACGTGTGGTTCGGGACGTGGTCGGCGAGATCGCGGACCGCCCAGGCCGGGCGTGGGTCCTCGGCACCGTGGACGAACGTGACCGGGGCCCGGATCGCGGCAGCCTGTGCCTTCTGCTCGTCAGGTGTCAGGCGTCCGGTCGCCCCCAGCGCGCGGTTGGCGGCGAAGTTGATCGGCAGGTCGACGGCCGCACTCGCGTACGCCCACTCCATCGCGCGCTCGCGATCGGCATGATCGGTGAACCACGACAACGCGCGGAACTCGGTTTCCTCGGCCGGGGTGCGCTGCCTCCCGGACAGTTCCTGCAGGCGGGCATCCTGCTCCGGGGTGATCCGGCGCGCGCGTTCCTCGTCGTACGCCGTACGCCAGTCGCCGATGCCGACACCGTCGAGGTACACGACCCCGGCCACGTGATCGCCGTACGACGCGGCGTACGTCATCGCCAGCGTCGCGCCGAAGGAGTGGCCGATGACGACGATCCGCTCATGCCCGAAGTACGCGCGGAGCTCGTCGATGTCGCGCGCCGACCGGGCCAGCGTCTGCAGGTCGGACGGGTCCGAGCGACCGCAGCCGCGCTGGTCGAAGCGGTGTACGACGACGAGGTCGTCGAGCATTTCCGCGAGTACGGCGTAGTCGTCCCACAGGCCTGGGCCGCCGTGCAGGATCACGACCGCCGGCCGTCCGGTCGCCGTGCCGGTGGTTGCGGTCCACAACCGAATGCCGTCAGATGTCGAAAACGGCATGCGGGGTAGCGATCTCGACCGGGCCGGAGAAGGTCCGGCGGGCGTTCTCGGCCTGCGTCACGCGGTCGTACCACGGCGGCACGTGCGTGATGACGAGCCTCTTCACACCGGCCTTCTTCGCATGCTGACCGGCGTCGGCCGGCGTCAGGTGCAGGTCGATCGGATTGTTCGGTTCGTTGTCCGGCAGCGCGGCCTCGGACAGCAGTACGTCGGCGCCGCGGGCGAGCTCGACCAACGCGTCGTTCGGCCCGGTGTCACCGGTGTACACCAGTGACTTGCCGCCGTGCTCGACCCGGATCGCGTACGCCGGCACCGGGTGCACCATCGGCGCGGTGCGGATCGTGAACGGCCCGATCTGCTGAACGTCCTGCCAGGCATGGAACTCGAGCTCCTCCTCCATCCCCGGGTCGAGCGGCAGGTCGTACGCCAGCGCCATGCGTTCCGACGTACCGGGCGGCCCGAACACGGGGATCCGCGGGATCGGCGCCCCCGGCGCGTAGCGCGCCGCGACGTACAGCCCGCACAGATCCATGCAGTGGTCAGGATGCAGATGGGACAGGCCGATCGCCCCGATCTCCGGTACGGCGACGTGCCGTTGGAGCGAGCCGAGCGCGCCACTGCCGAGGTCGAGGATCAGGTTGAACCCGTCGGCCGTGACCAGATAACTCGAGGCGGCCGAGTCCGGCCCGGGCACAGACCCGGAGCAACCGATCACGGTGAGCTTCATACTTGGAACCCTACCGGCGAGTCGATCCCCGCGCAGGACGACCGGACGCGTCGATTCGGTTACCACACAGGCATCCGGGCGCCTTCCGGTGCCTTGGACAACGTCCGGATGCGACCTGAATCACACTCGTCAGCGGACCCAGGCGAACTGGTCGACCACTCCCAGGGCAGGGCCGAGGAAACGGGAACCGATCGCGGCGAACTCCGCGGGGTTGCCCGTGGTGACGAAGCGGTGCGCGGGCGCCGGGAGGTGATCCGGGCGGAGCAGGCCGGTCTTGGTGAGTACGCCGTACACGTCCTTCGCGCACTCCTCGGCGCTGCTGACCAGCGTGACGTTGTCGCCCATCACGTACGAGATGACGCCGGTGAGCAACGGGTAGTGGGTGCACCCAAGGATCAACGTGTCGACACCGGCCTCGACCAGCGGATCCAGGTACTCGTGGGCGGCCTCGAGCAGCTCCGGTCCCGACGTCACACCGGACTCGACGAAGTCCACGAACTTCGGGCACGCCTGCGTGAACAGCTCCACCTGCGGCGCGGCCGCGAACCCGTCCTCGTACGCGAGCGACTGCGCGGTCGCCTTCGTGCAGATCACGCCGACGCGCTGGTTCCGCGTCGCCGCCACCGCCCGGCGCGCGGCCGGCAGGATCACCTCGACGACCGGTACGTCGTACCGCTCGCGAGCGTCTCGCAGCATCGCCGCACTCGCGGAGTTGCACGCGATCACCAGCATCTTCACGCCGGCCTCGACGAGATGGTCCAGGCATTCGAGCGCGTACTCACGCACCTCGGCGATCGGCTTCGGCCCGTACGGCTGCCGCGCGGTGTCACCCAGATAGAGGATCGGCTCGTGCGGCAACTGATCGAGTACCGCGCGGGCGACAGTGAGTCCCCCGAAGCCTGAGTCGAAGATCCCCACCGGTGCGTCAGCCACGGGAAAAGCTTATACAAGTCCGCGACCGGGCAGATTCGAAGTGCAGCCTTACCTAACCGTTGGGAACGACACGCCGGGGTTGTCCACATCTT
The DNA here is from genome assembly GCF_004366005.1 of Kribbella sp. VKM Ac-2566. NCBI lineage: Bacteria > Bacillati > Actinomycetota > Actinomycetes > Propionibacteriales > Kribbellaceae > Kribbella > Kribbella sp. VKM Ac-2566. The sequence continues at coordinate 1,470,986 of NZ_SODT01000008.1, forward strand.
TACGTTATGGAATTGCCTTTTCGCGTGATGCGCGCCACTCTGGAGCGATGTTTGCTCGACCGCCCCTCGTGATGCCATGGATCTGACGCATCACCTCGCGGTGGTAATCGGTACCACCGCCGCACCAACTCCGCAGCCCGATCAGGTAGCCGCCGCAGGTCAAGCGGCCAGTCAGGCCACGGAGTCGCACAACGGCACCGCCGCGGACATCGCGTCGTCCATCGGACCGACGGGACTCCTGCTGCTGGCGCTGATGGCGATGTTCGCTGCGTACGTCGTCTCGCTGTCGCTGCATCCGAATGCCAAGTGCAACCGATGCAAAGGTGCCGGCCGGCACCGCGGCAGCATCTTCAGTTACGCCCAACGCCCCTGCAACAGCTGCAAGGGCCGCGGCGTCCATCCCCGACTCGGCCGCAAGGTCCTGTTCAAAGAACCGTAGGCGACATGACGTAACCACCCCTGCAGGTGCCTAAGGCAACAAAGGCGCCACCAGTCCGGACCGGCCCTCCGCCCGCCGTTCCGGGTTCCCCTCACTCCTGCGCCGATCGGTTCAGCGTCCGGTTCGGCCGTCGAGCTGTTCGCGCAGGATGTCGGCGTGCCCCGCATGCCGGGCGGTCTCCTCGATCAGATGGACGAGCGTCCACCGCCGCGACGGTGCCCCACGCTTGCCCGGCCGCGGACCCGGTACGGCGAGGTCGTCCCAGGTCGCGACCACTGTGTTCGCTTCGGCCCCGGCCTCCCGGTACGCCGCGAGCACCTCCGCCGCCGTCTCGTCGGCTCCCGCGCGGAACGTGGCCTTCCAGTCCGGCACCTCGTGCCCGAGCAAGTAGTGCCGCTCCACCGCGGTCAGATGCTTCACGAGCCCGAGCAGATTGGTCCCGGAAGGTACGCCGGGTGCGCGCACCTCGTCTTCCGGCACACCCTCCGCCTTGGCCGCCACCGACGTACGGAGATAGTCGAGGAAGCCGAGGAGTACGTCGCGCTCGCCCGGTCCGGTCGCCGGCGGTCCGGCATCACGTCTCGTCACCCGGCCAAGACTGCCGTCCGGCACGTGCTTCGGGCACGAAAAGTTGCCGGACCGGCAAGGGCTCAGGCCCAGAGCTGACCTTCGAGGCGGTCCTCGGCCTCGTCGATCGTGCCCTCGTAGGCGCCCGTGGACAGGTACTTCCAGCCGCCGTCCGCGACCACGAACGCGATATCGGCCTGCTCGCCGTCGCGCACGCACTTGGCCGCCTGGCCGAGCGCCGCGTGCAGGATCGCGCCGGTCGAGATACCGGCGAAGATGCCTTCGTTGTCGAGCAGTTCGCGGACCCGGCGGACGGCGTCGCGCGGACCGACCGAGAAGCGGGCGTCGATCAGCGTCTCGTCGTACAGCTCGGGGACGAAGCCCTCGTCGAGGTTGCGCAGGCCGTAGACGAGTTCGCCGTACCGCGGCTCGGCGGCGACGATCCGCACCGCGGGCTTGTGCTCGCGGAAGAACCGGCCGGCGCCCATCAGCGTGCCGGTGGTGCCGAGGCCGGCGACGAAGTGCGTGACGGACGGCAGGTCCTCGAGGATCTCCCGCGCGGTGCCGTCGTAGTGCGCGAGCGCGTTCGACGGGTTGCCGTACTGGTACAGCATCACCCAGTCCGGGTGTTCCTCCGCGACCTGCTTCGCCACCCGGACCGCCTCGTTGGAACCGCCCGCGGCCGGGGAGGAGATGATCTCGACCCCCCACATCCGCAGGATCTGACGGCGCTCCTCGGAGGTGTTCTCCGGCATCACGCAGACCATCCGGTACCCGCGGAGCTTGGCCGCCATCGCGAGCGAGATGCCGGTGTTGCCGGAGGTCGGCTCGAGGATCGTGTTGCCCGGGCGCAGCCGGCCGTCCTTCTCGGCGTCCAGCAGCATCCGCAGCGCGGCCCGGTCCTTGATCGAGCCGGTCGGGTTGTGGTCCTCGAGCTTCGCCCAGAGCCGTACGTCGGCCGACGGCGACAACCGCGGCAGCCCGACCAGCGGGGTGCCGCCGACCGAGTCGAGCAGACTGTCGAAGCGCATGTTCTCGAACCCGGTCCGTCAGCCGCCGGCGACGGCCGGCAGCACGACGACGACGTCGCCGTCCTTGACCTCGGTCTTCAGGCCGCCGGTGAACCGGACGTCCTCGTCGTTCACGTACACGTTCACGAACCGGCGCAGTTCCTCCGGCTCGCCCTCCACGATGCGCTCCTTGAGGCCCGGGTGGGTGCCGTCGATGTTGTCGATGAACTCGGCCAGGTTGGTGCCGTCACCGTTGACCGCCTTCGCGCCACCTGTGTAGGTGCGCAGGATCGTCGGCACGCGCAGCTCGATCGCCATATTCAGTGCTCTCCTTCTGTCTCCGCATAAGAACCAACCACGCGTACTTCTTCTTCCGTGACCTCACCGTCGACGATCCGGTACGAGCGGAACTCGACCGGCCCGTCGTACTCCGGGGAGTCGGCGCCGTCCCGCGTCGACACCAGCACGTAGTGGGCGCCCGGCTCCTGGGCCAGGTTGATGTCGGTGCGTGACGGGTACGCCTCGGTGGCGGTGTGCGAGTGGTAGATCACCACCGGCTCCTCGTCCCGCTCGTCGAGCTCCTTGTAGAGCCGCAGCAGGTCACCCGAGTCGAACTCGTAGAACGTCGGCGACATGGCGGCGTTCAGCATCGGGATGAACCGGGTCGCCCGGTCCGAACCTTCCGCACCCGCGACCACACCGCACGCCTCGTCGGGATGATCCCGCCGGGCGTGCGCCACGATCGCGTCAACCGTCGCCTTCTCGATCACCAGCACGCCTCCACGGTACGGCGCGCGCCGCGCCGACCCCGCCAACCGCGAAGTCGGTCCAGAATACGGACAGTGCCGAGGACGTCCCCCGACGTCCTCCTACCAGCGGTCGTGGATCTGCGGGCGGATCAGGTCGTCGTACGTCTGCTGGACGGCGGTCAGCTGGTCCGGGGTCAGTGGGGTGAGGGTGGCGGCGGAGATGTTGCCGGCCACCTGTTCCGGGTTGCGGGCGCCGGGGATGACCACCGAGACACCGGGCTGGTCGATGATCCAGCGGAGCGCGAACTGGGCCATCGCGGCACCGGCCGGGAGCCAGGGCATCAGGCGGCGGACGGCCTCCAGGCCGGTGCTGAAGTCGACTCCGGAGAAGGTCTCGCCGACGTCGAAGGCCTCGCCGTGCCGGTTGTACGTGCGGTGGTCGTCGTCCCCGAACGTGGTGTGCTCGTCGTACTTGCCCGAGAGCAGACCGCTCGCGAGCGGGACGCGGGCGATGATGCCGACGCCGGCCGCCCGCGCCGCGGGCAGGACCTCGTCGAGCGGCTTCAGGCGCAGCGCGTTCAGGATGATCTGCACCGACGCGACGTTCGGCCGCGCGATCGCGGTCAGCGCCTCGGCGCAGGTCTCGACACTGACGCCGTACGACGCGATACGGCCCTCGTCGACGAGGGTGTCGAGCGCGTCGAAGACCTCGTCGTCGGAGTACACCGGTGTCGGCGGGCAGTGCAGCTGCACCAGATCGATCGTGTCGACGCCGAGGTTCTGCCGGGAGCGGTCGTTCCACGCGCGGAAGTTCTGCAGCGTGTAGTTCTCCGGCACCTGCTCGACGCGGCGGCCCATCTTCGTCGCCACAGTCAGGCCATCGGCCGCCTTCAGTACCTGCCCGACGAGCCGCTCGCTGCGTCCGTCGCCGTACACGTCCGCGGTGTCGATGAACGTCACGCCGCCGTCGATCGCGGCGTGCAGCACCGCGAGCGCGTCGCTCTCGTCCACCGATCCCCAGTCACCCCCGAGCTGCCACGCCCCGAGCCCGACCACACCGACATCCCGCCCGGTCCGCCCGAGCCGCCGCATCTCCATACGGCCAACCCTAATGGCGCATGTTGTGCAGCAGGGCGGACTGGAGGTAGCCGAGCCAGTCGTAGAGGTCGTAGGTGAGGCGGCGTGGGTCGTCGTCCGGGAGTTTCTCCCAGGTGGAGTAGTCGTCCTCGTCCTTGATGTCGAGGCGGGTGCCGATGGCGAGGCGGAGGTCGTTCAGCGCACGCAGCCAGGACAGCTGCTCGTCGGGCTCGAGCGCGATCTCGTCGGCGCCGGACTCCTCGAGCGCGGACAGCACCCGCTTGGCGTCGGTGACCTTGCCCTCCCGCAGCCCGCGCTCGGTGAACCGGCGGAACTCGGCCGACGCCATGTCGTCCTGCTTGTACGCGTCCGGCAGCAGCCGCTGCAGTACGACGTCCTCGGGCGGCGACGTCGGCCCGTCGGAGTCGAGCAGCGCCGCGAGCGGGTCGCTGGACTCGGTGGCGCGCGGCGGCAGACCGTCGTACAGCAGCTCGACCAGGTTGCGGAGCAGGTTCGCCAGGATGTCCGCCTCGTGCTCGGCGAAACTGACGATCACGGTCTTGCGGCGCCTGCGGAACCGGGTCACGACTTCTCGCAGGTGGCCCACAGGCCGTAGGTGTGCATCGCTTCCACGTCGCGTTCCATCGCTTCCCGGTTGCCGTTCGAGACCACCGACTTGCCCTCCTGGTGCACCTGCAGCATCAGCTTCTCCGCCTTCGCCTTGGAGTAGCCGAAGTACGTCTGGAAGACGAAGGTGACGTAGTCCATCAGGTTGACCGGATCGTTCCAGACGATGGTCACCCAAGGAGGGCTCAACTCGATCGCCTCGTCGACCTCGGGGCTCTCGAGTTCGCTTGGTGCGGTGGTCACCTGTCCATTCTCTCCATCATCGGTTCCGGTCTCGCAATAGGCTGCTCCTGTGACGCACTCGACCGCGCTCTTGACAGACCACTACGAGCTGACGATGCTGCAGGCCGCCCTGGCCGACGGCACGGCGCAGCGCCGCTCGGTGTTCGAGCTGTTCGCCCGCCGACTGCCGGACGGCCGCCGGTACGGCGTGGTCGCGGGCGTCAACCGCCTGCTGGACGCGCTCGAGCGGTTCCGGTTCGACGAGCAGACGATCGCCTTCCTGGCCGATCGCGGCGTCGTCGACCAGGCTACCCGGGACTGGCTGGCGGAGTACCGGTTCTCCGGCGACATCTCCGGGTACGCCGACGGCGAGATCTTCTTCCCCGGTTCGCCGGTGCTCGTGGTGGAGTCGTCGTTCGCCGAGGCAGTGCTGTTGGAAACCGTTTTCTTGTCGATCCTGAACCATGATTCCGCGGTCGCGTCGGCGGCGTCGCGGATGACCTGGTGGGCCGGTGGGCGGCCCTGTATCGAGATGGGCTCCCGGCGGACCCACGAAGGCGCCGCGGTCGGTGCGGCGCTGGCGGCGTACATCGCGGGCTTCACCGCGACCTCGAACCTGGAGGCGGCCCGCCGCTTCGGCATCCCGAGCACGGGGACGGCGGCGCACGCGTTCACGCTGCTGCACGACCGCGAGGAGGACGCCTTCCGGTCGCAGGTCGACGCGCTGGGCAAGGGCACGACGCTGCTCGTCGACACCTACGACGTCGCGCAGGCGGTGCGCACCGCCATCGAGCTCACCGGCCCGGAGCTGGGCGCGGTCCGGCTCGACTCGGGTGACCTGCCGTCGCTGGCCGGGCAGGTCCGCGACCAGCTGGACTCGCTGGGCGCGACGAAGACCCGGATCATCGTGACGAGCGACCTGGACGAGTTCCAGATCGCGGCGCTGGCACCGGCGCCGGTCGACGGGTACGGCGTGGGTACGTCGCTGGTCACCGGGTCCGGGTACCCGACCTGCGGGTTCGTGTACAAGCTGGTCGCCCGCGAGGACGCGAGCGGCGAGGTGGTTCCGGTGGCGAAGAAGAGCCCGGACAAGATCTCGATCGGCGGCCGGAAGTGGGCGCTCCGACGGCGCACGCCGGCCGGGGTCGCGGAGGTCGAACTGATCGGGGTCGGTGAGCAGCCGGTCGACGACGGTGACGACCGGGTGCTGCTGAAGCCGCTCGTCGAGTCGGGCAAGATCGTCGGCCGGACCACGCCCGAGGAGTCCCAGGCGCATCACCAGAAGGTCCGCGACGAGCTCCCCCGCTCCGCCAGCCAGCTGAGCCGCGGCGAGCCCGCCATTCCCACGGATTACATCGGCGACTACAACAACCGCAACCCGTTCCTCCCCCGGAGCCACACGTGACAACCCCGAGCGACACGGCCGACCCGGCCGGCGCCGCCGACGCGGGCGGGCATGGTGAGTGGTCGCCGGACGCACCCGCGGACGAGGCGGATGTCCTGATCGCCTTGCGGTTCGCGGAGCGCGCGACCCGGAAGGCGATCGCGGAGGAGCTGGCGGGGACCGTGCTGCACACGGGGCAGGAACTGGTGCTCGCCAAGCTCCTGCACCACGGTTCCCTCCCGGTCGCCCGGCTCGCGAAGGTCCTGGACGTCGAGGTGCCGACGGCAACCAAGACCACCCAGCGGATGGAAGCCGCCGGCCTGGTCCGCCGGGTGAAGAGCACGACCGACGCCCGCCAGGTAGGCATCGAGCTGACCGACCGCGGCGTCGAGCTCGCCCACACCGTCCAGGAGATCTACGACCGCGCCGGCCGCCGCGCCCTCGCCCAGCTCACCCCCGAGGACCGCCGCCTCCTCCGCAACCTCCTCTGGACCATCACCGGCACCCTGGAAGACCTGACCCACCTCTGACCTCGCCGCATAACCCACCACGCCCGCCCGCAAGCCGGCCGACCCGCCCCGGCTCGCACATCCCGCGACGGGAATGGATAACCTCTCGTGTCCAGGGTTCTCCCCTCGTGTATCAGTAGAGAACCCCACACACGAGGGGATGTCCCTCTTCTGCCGAATCTGTGCGTCGGTATGGCAAGGACAGGATGCGACTGGGGAATCCTGCTGGACGTTCCAGGTGCACTGCGTTCCCCACTCCCGCGCCCCAGACCCCAACCGGCGAATCCCACGCACCCGAGACGACCAGCACGCCTCCCCCGGTCGCTCGCACGAACCGTCGACCCGGCTGCCGCGCGGGGGGACTGCTTGTCCGGCATCACGCCGAGTCGTGGCGATTGGTTGGCCCCCGGAACGGCGAGTCGTGGATTATGGCTGCGCCGGGCCGCCGAAATCCACGACTCAGGGAACGCGGGTGCTCGCGGTACGCCGGTCGGGGAGCCGGATCACCCGCTCTTCTGCCCGACTTGTGGCGGCCGGACGGCTGGGCAGGACGTGTATGACGCGCCGGTAGTGCACCTGAGCCTGAACGGGGCCCGCGCGTACGCCGTCTCGGCGGTGCACTACCTGTCGACCTGCACAACACACCCCCACCGCAGCCCTCAGTGGATCGCCCCAGGCCGAGACTGGCCCTAACGGGGCAGGAAGGTGTCCAGGTATTCGTTGCGGAACTTGCCGGTGGGGTCGTAGGTCGCCGCGAGGGCGGTGAAGTCCTTCACCTTCGGGTAGCGCTCGGCCAAGGTGGCGGCGTCGGCGGCGAAGACCTTGCCCCAGTGGGGTCGCGCGTCCAGTGGCGCCAGCCGCTCCTCCAAGGCGGCGACGACCGGGCGGACGGCGGTTTCGTCCTGGATCCAGGTGAAGTGCAGCGCGACCGTGTCGCGGCCCTGGCTCGGGCTCAGCCACAGGTCGTCGGCGGCGATCGTCCGGATCTCCGACACCTGGATCACCGGCGCGAACCGGTTGCCCAAGGCCCGCAGTCCGTCGAACGCCTCGGCGGCCCGCTCGCGCGGGACGAAGTACTCCGACTGCAACTCGTCCCCGTTGCTCGGCGTGAACTCGAGCCGGAAGTGCGGCAGCCGCTCGTTCCACGGTCCCGCGATCCCGCCCTGCTGGGTCGCGTAGTCGGCCGGCATCACCTTGATCGGGTGCCGCGGCCCGTCGGCGAGCGTCGCGCCCAGCCACTTCGGATCGGGCGCGGTCAACTCCCGCCGCTTGCGCCACACCATCACGTCCGGATCGACCCAATCGGTGAACGCGCTCACGCTGTACGCGCTCCCCATCACCGCGTCGAAGTCCGTCCCGAGCCGCTCCACCGGCAGACCGTCGTACACCACCTGGCTGATCTGGTACGCCGGTTGTACGTCGAGCGTCATGCTCACGGTCACCCCGAGCGCACCGAGCGAGATGACCGAGCCGGCGAAGTCCTCGTCGTCCCGGGTCAACGTGACGAGCTCACCGGATGCGTTCACGAACGTGATCGCGCTGACCGCGTCCGCCAGCGGACCGTTGGTGTCACCGGACCCGTGCGTCCCGGTCGAGCACGCACCGGCGACCGAGATGTGTGGCAGCGAGCCGAGGTTGTGCAATGCCAGGCCCTGGGCCTGCAGCGCCGCCGTGACCTCGCCGTACCGCAGCCCGGCCGACACCGTGACGCCACCGTCACCGACCTCGATCACCTTCGGCAGGTCCGCGACGCTGACCAACGTGCCGGTGCTGTCGGCGATCCGGTTGAACGAGTGCCCGGTCCCGAGCACCCGCACCTTCTCGGCCGCCCCGACCAGCTCCTGCAGCTCCTCGATCGTCCGAGGCCGCTGGAGCTCACTCGCAAAGCTGACGTTCCCCGCCCAGTTGGTCACAGCACCCACGCCGACCTCATCTCTCTCGACCTGCACGACCCGTCCCCCGCAGCCTCGCACACCAGCCGCCCGGACACCCGGCGCCGTCCAGCCACCGGGCCTCGCCCACCTCGGGTGTGCGTCGGCGTGGGAGGCACACCCGTGGCTACGGACAGTGGTTTGATGGCGCGCGATGGCCATCTGCTTCGGTATCGCCGGGTTCTGGTTCCTCGTCTTCGGCGTCAGCTTCCTGCGGGACCGGCGGCTGTTCAAGAACGGGATCTTCCTGGTCCTCGCGTTGATGTTCGCCGGCCTCGGGCTGATCTTCGCGGTCGAGACTGTCAGCCAGACCGCCGCCAAGGTGCTGGTGGTCGCGGTCCTGGTCGCGGTCCCGTTGACGATCGCGGTGCTCGCGGTGTTCCTCGTGGTCAACGGCGTCACGATGCTGCGCCGGGAGCGCCGGCGGCTGTCCAACCTGCTGTCGCTGCTGGTCGGGCTCGGGATCATCGGCTTCGTGATCTTCAGTGTGCTGGTGCAGAAGATCGGCTGGGAACCGCTGGCCGTCGTACGGTCGGTGCTGCTCGGCATCCTGACCTACATCTCGTTCCTGTTCCTCTGCTTCCTGGTGTACGCGTTCTTCTACAGCCGGGTGCGCTCGTCGCGGAAGGTGGATTTCGTCGTCGTCCTCGGCTCGGGCCTGATGGGATCGCGGGTCACGCCGTTGCTGGCCAGTCGCCTCGACCGCGCGCGGCAGGTGTACGAACGTGCGCTCCGGAAGGGCCGCTCGCCGCAGCTCGTGACTTCCGGAGGCCAGGGTCCGGGTGAGGACCTGCCCGAGTCGCACGCAATGGCGGCGTACCTCGTCGAACGCGGCGTCCCCGACGACCAGATCATCCGCGAGGACAAGTCGACGACCACCTGGGAGAACCTGACGTTCAGCCGGGACCTGATGGTCGAGCTGCGGCCGCAGTACCGCTGTCTGATCGTCACGAACAACTTCCACGCCTTCCGCGCCGCCCTCACCGCCCGCAAGGCGAAGGTCAACGGCCAGGTCGTCGGCTCCCCGACCGCCGCGTACTACTGGCCCACGGCAACGATCCGCGAATTCGTCGCGATCCTGGCCGGCCACCCGTACATCAACGGCGCCATCTGCCTCCTGATCGCCCTCACCGCAATCCTCCCGCACTTCTGATCGCCGGGTGCATCAGCGTCGGCGCGGTTGCACCAGGCCGGACTCGTAGGCGACGATCACCAGTTGGGCGCGGTCGCGGGCGTGCAGTTTGGCGAGTAGGTGGCCGATGTGGGTCTTCACGGTGCCGCGGCCGACGTGCAGATGGTCGCAGATCTCGTCGTTCGACAGTCCGCGGGCGATCAGCGACAGCACCTCCCGTTCGCGCTCGGTCACGCCGTCGAGACCGGTCAGCGGCGCCTGCCCCGGCTCGGCCAGCCGCGCGAATTCGGCGATCAGCCTGCGCGTGATCGAGGGCGCCAGCAGTCCCTCCCCCGCCGCGACGACGTTGATTGCCTGCAGCAACTCGACAGGCGGGACATCCTTCAGCAGGAACCCGCTCGCCCCGGCGCGCAGACCGGCGTACACGGCATCGTCGAGGTCGAACATCGTCAGGATCAGCACCTTGGTCCCGGCCGTCTCCGGCGTGGAGCAGATCCGCCGGGTCGCCTCGATCCCGTCCAGCCTCGGCATCCGGACGTCCATGAGTACGACGTCCGGCCGTTCGCGCCGCGCGAGCTCGACCGCCTCGATCCCGTGCGCCGCCTCGCCGACCGTCGTCAGCCCGGGTGTGGTGTCGATCAGCACGCGGAAGCTGCCGCGCAGCAACGCCTGGTCATCGGCGACCAGCACCCGGATCTCATTCATACGGCAGCCGTACGGCGACCTCGAAGCCGCCACCCGCGCGCGGTCCGGCACGGTACGAACCGCCGTACACACTCACCCGCTCCCGGATCCCGATCAGGCCGTGTCCTTCCACCACCGCACCACCTGCACCATCGTCGGAAACCTCGAGCTGTACGGCGTTCGCGGCGCCGGTGATCGTGATCTGGCAGCGTGCGGCGCGGGCGTGCTTGGTGACGTTGGTCAGGCACTCCTGGACGATCCGGTGGAGGGTGAGACCGACGGCCTCCGGCAGCGGCTCTGGTACGTCGACCTTCAACTCGACCTGAACGCCGGTCGACTCGACCCGGCTCACCAGGTCCGGCAGCGCGGCCAGGCCCGCGGGCGGTGCGAGCTCCGCCGGTTCGCCGGAGGGCCGCAACAGGCCCAGCATGTGCCGGAGCTCGACCAGGGCGTCGCGGCTCGTGGACTCGATCACCGACAACGCGTCGGACACCTCCTCGGGACGCACCTGCAGTACATGATTCGCGACGCCGGCCTTGACCGCGATCAATCCCATGCTGTGGGCAACGATGTCGTGCAGTTCGCGGGCGATCCGCAAGCGCTCGGCAGCCACGGCCTGCTCGGCCAGCACCTGCGCCGCGCGGGCAGCGGCAGCCCGTCGGTCGCGGACGACCTGTCCCAGCACCCAGGCGCCGTACAACGCGGCGATGCCGGTGAGCACAAGCGCGGCGCGGGACTGGCCGGCCGGTGCGCCGGCGACCATGGCGAGGAACAGTACGACGAAGCCGACGGCGCCGGCCACGCCGATCAGGCGGCGGCTGGACAGCGGGCGGTTCGATGACCTCGTGAGCGCGACGACGTACAGGACGTAGGCGGCAGCGAGCAGCGGATCGCGCAATCCGTCGACTACGAACGCGACCACGGACATCACGGCCACCACGGCGAGTGCAGGGACCGGCCAGATCCGCCGTACGGCGATCGGCAGTGCGAGTCCGATCGCGACGAGCCCAGGCCCGGTGGACGAGGTGAGCAGGACGAGGACGGCGTACCCGGCGGCGACGACGCAGTCCGCGACGATCAACTGACGCCGGCTCAATCCGTACTCCTCTGGCACACCTCGAACCTAGCCGAGCCCACGGATCACGACCTCGGACCGGAGTCCGTCGGCCTGTGGTCCGATGTGCGGCGCGGGGATCCGCGAGAGCGTGTCCGGCATGCTGAAACCACTTGCCCTGGCGGCCGGCGTCCTGCTGGCGCTCAACGCCGTCGTCACCCCACCAGCCCAGGCAACACCGGCCCTCGATTGGGGCGAGTGTCCCGGCGGGCCGGGCGAGGTCGGCATCGAATGCGCGACCTTGCAGGTCCCGGTCGACTGGGACCGTCCTGCCGGCCGCCAACTCACGCTGACCCTCGGCCGGCTGCCCTCGACTGCCCCGGAACCCCAAGGATCCGTGCTGGTCAACCTCGGCGGACCGATCGGGATCAGTATCGACCTGATGCGCTCGTACGGCGGCGCGGCGGCGTTCGCCGGGCTCCGGCAGAAGATGGACATCGTCACCTGGGACCTGCGCGGCGGCCCCAACGCCCCGGGGCTGAGCACGAATCTCCCATGCGAGTGGACCGGCGCACGGCAGCCGCGAGTCCCGCGCAACCAGGCCGAGTTCGACGCACTCGCCGCCGCCAACCGGGCGATCGCGGAGAAGTGCCAGGCGAAGGATCGGCAACTGTTCGCGGCGATGGACTCCGCGAGCCACGCGCGCGACCTGGAGGCCATCCGGCGCGCGCTCGGCGAGTCGAAGGTGAACTTCTACGGAGCGTCGTACGGCGGCTTCATCGGGCAGGCGTACGCCGGGCTCTTCCCGGAGCGCGTGCGATCGCTGGTCCTCGACGGCACCTGGAACCACAGCACCGGCAACTGGGACCGCGAACTGACCCGGCTCGCGCGCGACGTGCAAACCTTCATGACCCGCTTCTTCGACTGGTGCCGTGGGCAAGAAAACTGCGCCTCGCTGTGGCAGCAGGTGGTGGCGCGAGCGCAGCGCAATCCGCTGCCGGCCGGGAGTACAACGTACGACGGCAACGAGATCCGCTGGACCGGACTGCGGCTCGCACGGCTCGGTGAGGCGTCGTACCCGACGCTCTTGGCCGCGCTCAGGAAGGCTGCGACGACCGGTGACGCATCCGGCTTCGTACCGGCGCCGCCGAACGCGCCGTTCCCATCGGCGCCCTCACCGGGCGTCGTGGAGTGCACGGACTGGCCGCATCCGACCAGTCAACGCCAGCTCCAGCAGCAGGTACGACGCATGGAGGCCGCCGCGCCGTACACCGGGATCGCCGGCACCATCCAGCAGGCGATGCTCAACTGTGTCGGATGGCCCGTGCCGGTCCGCAACCAACCCGCCGCGCTGCCGGACGGCCTGCCACCGCTGCTGATGGCGGGCAACTGGAGCGAGTACGACTCTGCGACCCGGGTCATCGACCAGGTTCCGGGCAGCCGCGGGATCTACCACGACGGCCCGGGACACACGCTCTACACGTCCAACGACTGCGCCCGCACCAAGATCGACGCGTACCTGGCCGATCTCGTCGTACCGCCCCGCGGCACCCGCTGCTGAGCTCAGCGGACGCGGACGGAGACTGACGGACTCTTCTGGACGTTGCGGCCGTCGCTGACCTCGAGGTGGTACCACAGCTTCTGGCCGCTGGTCAGGCCGGAGTCGGTGACCGAGGTGACGGTCGGCTTCGTCCAGGAGTTCGACGTACGAGACCAGCTGCCGATTCGCGTGCGGCCGCGGTACACCAGGTAGGTGAGCGTGAGGTTGTCGCGGTCGAGCACGGTCGGGAAGGCGATCGTCACCTTGTTGACCCGCGCGCTGGCGACCTTGGGCGCGGCCGGTCGCGCCGGCGCCGCACCACCCGGCGCGTTCGTGAACCGGGTCAGCCCTTCCTGCGGTACGCCGTTCACCTTCGTGAAGTCACCACCCGCCCAGAGGTCGTTGCCACCGGACGCGAACGCGAGCGGACCGACGAGGGTCGTGCCACCGGCGGCCGCGTTCGGGAACCACGGACCGAGCTTCCCGGTGATCGCGCTGTAGACGAGGAAGTGATGCATCCCGGTCTTGTCCGGGAACGCTCCGTCCGCGCTGCAGTCGTGGGCGTGCGAACCCTTGTACAGCCAGTTCCCGATTGCCTTGATCGCCTCGGTCGCGCCCCGGCACTTGCTCTGCCAGAGCAGCTTGCCGGTCGTGGCGTCCGCCGCCAGCACCCCGTCGTAGCAACCCACGCTGAGCGTGCCGGCGTTCGACGCGAAGACCTTGTTTCCTTGGACTTCGATGTCCTTGACCCGGCTGTCGCACTCCTCGGACTTCGGCGGGATCGCGGCCGCGGCGGGCATCGAGAGCGCGGCGCCGGTGGCGGCGTTCACCATCGCGAGCGCGTGCACGTCGCGGCCGCCGATCCGGGTGAACCCGCCGCCGACAAACGCTCGCTTGCCGTCGGTCGACAGCTCGATCGCATGGACGTCGTCGTTCGCGTTCGGGCTCCACGCCAGCAGCGCCCCGCTGTTCAGGCTGACCGCGGCCGCCCGGCTGCGAGCGACCTTGTCCACCGATCCGAACGACCCACCGAGGTAGACGGTGCTGCTGGAGACCTTCAGCGCCGCGACCCGGTAGTTCACCACCGGGTCCCACCCGGCCACCAGCTTGCCGCTCGCAACATCGAACATTGCCACTCGCGACCGCGGCACCCCGTTGACGACGGTGAAGTCGCCGCCGATCACGACGTACCGACCGTCCGGGGAGGTCGCGACGCTCCACACCGGCCCGTTGACCTGCGGCGCGAACCGCGTCGGTACGCCGGTGGTCCGGTCGAACACCGCGAAGTACTTCCGCGCCACGTCCCCGACGCCACGGGCCTTCCCCGGCGGCCGGACCCGAGTGAACAGACCGCCGGCGAACACCAGGTTCCCCGCGACGGCGAGCGTGTTGACGCTCGCGTTCGTCTGCCAGGCCGTCTGCTGCACCGACGACAGCGCGGATCCGAACCCGCGCGGCGGGCTGGCGGCCGCCGCATCAGTCGCTGCCTGAACAGCGGGACCGGACGGAACCAGTGCGGCGGCGCCAACCGCCGCAGCGGTGACGACAGCCAGAACGGCCTTCTTCATGAGCAAACCCCCAAGGGTCCGCTCCGGCGGAAGATGCCGACCCCATGATCCGATGACAATGCGCGGTCAAACGATAACTGTCGGCACACGCACCTCGCGGCCCGGGGTCAGCTGCGGTAGCGGCGGCCGGGCCGGCACCCCGCCAGGGTGTGGGTGCCGGTGCCGCTGACGTGCGGGATCAGGCCGAAGTAGATCCGGGGTGCGCCGTCGAGGGTCAGCGTCGCGTTGCCATTGGTGACAGGCAACGTCCGTGCCTGCCCGATCGCATCCAACTCTCGTACGGCGGAATTCGCGGAGACTGTCAGTGGCGTCTTGGTCGGCCACGGGTCGACCCAGACCTCCGGTGCCGGGAAGTGCCAATCAGTGCGCCGGCCCGCCGTGTTGAGGATGTACCCGTCGGCCCGGTTCCACAGCACGACCGCCGGTCCGTCCGGGGTGTCGAACCACAAGCCGGACGTCAACGGATCCGCAAACGTCAAATGCCCACGGAAGACGGCCTGGTCGAGCACCCGGGCCGCCGTCGCGTACGCGAGCAGCGACGGCTTCGGGCTCAGATCGCGGTTCATGAGGCCGAAGTGGTACTCCACGTTGTCCGGGTCCGCGATCTGCGGCATCCCGAGCACACTGTCGTGGAACTGGTACCAGCACACGCACCGAATACCCTCTGCCTTGGCCAGTGCCAAACTCAACAGCACGTTCTCCGCAGCATGCCGGTAAGTGTCGTGCCACCAGCTGTTCGGCTTGGTCGCGGCGTACGCCTCCGTCAGCCAGATCTCCTTCTCACCGTGCTGCGCCATCAGAGCCTTCAACTGCTTCAGGCCACCGTAGAAGTTCCAGTAGGCCCCGGTGGAGCCAGTGCCCCAGTCGTCGCCCGGTGGGATGTAGTCGGGCGTGAAGTTGCCGCGACCCGGGTGATAGGCGAAGGCATCGATCAGATCCCAGCCGCCCGCAGCGATGAAGTTCTCGACCCACGGCTTGTCCATGCCGGCCAGCCCGTTGTTCATCAGCTTCACGGTGTCCCCGGTGACGGCCCGGCGGTTGAACACCGGCCGCATCACCTTGTCCAGATAGGCCTGTGCGGCATCCCCGGTGTTGAAAGGGCGGTTCAGTTCGTTGCCCACCTCGAAGTACCCCGCACCCGCACCGGCCGCCAAGGCCAGCTTGTCCGCGGCCCAGGCGGCCGCCTCGGCGTCGGTCACGGTCAAGGACGGCTGCAGCTCGATGTTGTGCCGCATCCCGCGCGTGTCGAACGCGGACGGCGGCAACCCGGGCCCACCGTCGTACGCGATCCGGACCAGACTGATACCGGCTCGCTGCCACAGATCGAGTACGGCGTCGGCGCTCGGCCGCTGGAGCCACGGGTAGTTCGCGATCCCGAACATGCTGTCCGCGCCGGCCTGATAGTCGTATGTCGGCAGTACGGCGAAATTGGTCCGCGCGAACGCCTCGTCATCGCCGGACCGGACCGCCACCTCGGCCAGTGCGATCCCGCTGGCCGGCGCGGTCAGGTTGAAAGTGTGCTGCCAGGTACCGGCCGCGGCGACGCTTCCCGTCACGGTGGTCGAGGCCAGGAGTGCGCCGTCGAAGCTGCGCATCCAGAGCTCGAGCTCGACCGACTTGGCCGCGCCGCCGTTGGCCACCAGCGCCGTGAGCGCCATCGGTGCACCGGCCGACTCGTACAGGTTGAAGTCGCTGTTGGTGGTGAGCTCGATCCCGAGCTCCCGGCCGCGGCCGATCGTGGCAGTCGCCGACGGGCGAGTCTCGGAGAAGAAGAAGTCGGCCCGGCTGGTCCAGCCGCCGGCCGGATCCACCACGCCCGGTGAGTGCACCCAGGTCGCGTTCGTCCAGGACTGCCGGGAGCGGTCCAGCAGAAAGAGCCCGTGCAGGCTGGAGCTCCAGGTCGACGTGTGCGCGACGCCGACGGTGTCCTCGTACGGGATGCCGCCGCCCGCGTCGCGAACCCATTCGGTGATCGCGATGTAGTCGTCCGGTGCCGTCGGCGCCTGGATCGCGCGGCTGAACAGGAACCCGTCCGGGAGCAGCGTGTTCGGCCCGGTGATCCGCCATTCCAGCCGGGCATGCGACGTACCGACACTGAACCAGCCGGTGACGACCGTCGAGCCGGCGGCGGCGTCGAAGGTGTAGTCCATCCGGATCGCCGGCGTACCGTCCGCGAGCGCGCTCAGCGTCGGGGTGCCGCCGGTGGAGGTCAGGACGCCGGCGACGCTGTCCTTGACCTGGAACTTCGACCCGACCGACCGCGTGACGCCACCAGCGTCACGGATCGCGAGCCGGCCGCCGGGGCTGGCCAGCAGGCTGATGCCGCCGGCCGTCAGGGTCACGTCACCGGCCGCGGCGAACGCGCTGATCGGGGTCGCTTCGGCGACCAGTACGACGCCGGCCGCGAGCGCCGCGCCCAGCAGGCCGCGGCGACTGAGGGTGGAGGTCATCGACTACTCCTTTGATAATGCGCATCTTCAGATTTGATGGACGGAACATTCCCAGCCCCGAACTCCCACGTCAAGAGGTCATTGCGCTAAGGACTTCGACTGGGCTATGGTCGCCGCAGCTTGCTGAAGATAGGCATTATCATGACGGAGGAACGATGGCACCGAAACCTCGCCGGGTCACCCAGCGCGAGATCGCCGAGATCGCCGGCGTCAGCCAAACCACGGTGTCGGTGGTGCTGAACGACCGCGACGGAACGAACGTGCGGATCCCCGAGGCGACGCGCGCGCGGGTCAAGAAGGCCATCGAGCAACTGACGTACGTCGCGGACCCGGCAGCCCGCCGCCTGGCCGGCCTGGACAACCAGATCATCGGCGTCTTCACCTACGAGGCCGCTCTGTCCCCCGAGAGCATGGATTTCTACGGGCCGTTGCTGAACGGGATCGAGCGCGCCGCCGAGCGGATCGGCTGGGACCTGCTGTTCTTCACGTCGTCACCGGTCGAGGACGGCACCCGGAGCCTGTTCCACCGCAAGACCCGGCTGCGGCTGACCGACGGCTGCGTGCTGCTCGGTCAGCAGATGGTCGCGTCCGAGCTGGAGCGACTGGTCGCCGAACAGTTCCCGTTCGTCGCCATCGGCCGCCGGGACGAGACCGCCGCCCCGGTGCCGTACGTCGCCATCGACTACGTCACGCCGGCCACGGCACTGATCGACCAGGCCGCTGCCGCCGGGCACCAGCAGGCCCTCTACGTACACCGCGGCCGGGACACGCCTGCGGCCCGGGACCGTCGCGGTGCCGTCGAGGCCGCCTCCGCGGACGGCCGGCTCGCCTTCCTGTTGGTCGGTGAGGAGCGGATCGCCGACCTGCCCCGGCTGGCGCAAGCCACCGGCGCGACCGTGATCATCGCCGAGGACGCGTTCCTGATCGAGGATGCCGTGCTCGCGCTGACGGCCGCGGGAGTCGCCGTACCGGACGAGATCTCGGTCGCGGCGCTCGGCGAGGTGCGCGGTCACCGGATCGCCGGCCGGCCGCTCGCGGGCTTCCATGTGCCGAGGGAACAACTCGCGGCCGAGGCGCTCGACCTGCTCCAGTTGCTGATCTCGACCGAACCGCAGGAGTGGACCGACCTCGAGACCAGGCGGCACCTCGACTCCGAGGTCGAGCCGGGCGCCACCATCGTCGAACGGACAGACTCATGACCGACCGGCTTTCGACCGAGGTCGCGATCATCGGGGGCGGCCTCGGCTCCGTCGCCGCCGCGCTGGCTCTGTTGCAGCGTGGCCGGCGCGTGGTGATGACCGAGGAGTACGCGTGGCTCGGTGGACAGCTCACCTCTCAGGCGGTGCCGCCCGACGAGCACATCTGGGTCGAGCAGTTCGGCGTCACCGCCCGGTACCGCGCACTCCGCGAAGGCATTCGCCGCTACTACCGCGACAACTACCCACTGACCGACGCCGCCCGCACGGATCGCGAGCTGAATCCGGGACGTGGCCGGGTCAGCCGCTTGTGCCACGAGCCTCGCGTGGCCGACGCGGTCATCACCGCACTGCTCGCGCCGTACCGATCGACGGGCCGCCTGACCGTTCTGCAACCCTGCGTGCCGCTCGCGGCCGAGGTGACCGACGGCGTCGTCCGCACCGTGACGGTCGCGGATCCACGGACCGGGGCCGAGACCGTGATCTCCGCCGAGTTCGTCCTGGACGGGACCGAGACCGGCGACCTGCTGCCGCTCACCGGCACGGAGTACGTCGTCGGCGCCGAAGCGCGAGCCGACTCCGGTGAGCCGAGCGCCGCCGAGGTCGCGGATCCCTCCAACGTGCAGTCGATCGCATGGTGCTTCGCCTTCGACCACGTCGACGGCGACCACACGATCGCGCGGCCCGACGACTACGACTTCTGGCGTTCGTTCGAGCTGCCGTACTGGGGCGCGCCGATGCTGTCCTTCGTCGCCCCGAACCCGCGGACGCTGGTACCGGAAGCACGGACGATGAACGTCAACCCGGTCGACGACCACTGGGGGGACCCGCGCTTCGACCCCGGCGACCGCGACCTGTGGCAGTTCCGCCGGATCGCGGCCCGGCAGAACTTCGCCGACGGCTTCTACGACAGCGACATCGTGCTCGCCAACTGGCCGCAGCTCGACTATGTCGGCGGCTCGATCATCGACACCGACGACCGCGCCGTACATCTGCTGGCCGCGAAGGCCCAGTCCCGTGCCTACGTGTACTGGCTGCAGACCGAGGCGCCACGTCCGGACGGCGGTCGCGGCTGGCCCGGTCTGCGGCTCCGCGGCGACCTGGTCGGCACCACGGACGGCTTCGCGCAGGCGCCGTACATCCGGGAATCGCGCCGGATCAAGGCCCTCACCACCGTTCGCGAGCAGGACATCTCGATCAAGGCCCGCGGGTACGACGGTCCGGCCCGGTTCGACGCCTCGGTCGGAGTCGGGATGTACCGGATCGACCTCCATCCCTCCACCGGCGGCGACAACTACATCGACGTGGAGTGCGCACCGTTCGAGATCCCGCTCGGCGCGCTGGTTCCGGCGGCCACCCAGAACCTGGTTCCGGCCGCCAAGAACATCGGCACCACCCACATCACCAACGGCGCCTACCGGCTGCATCCGGTCGAGTGGAACATCGGCGAATCGGCCGGCGAACTCGTGGCGTTCTGCCTCGAGAGCGGCCTGAGCCCGCAGCAGATCGCGACCGACGACACCCTCGTCGAACGCCTCCAGGGCCGGCTGACCGAGGCCGGGGTCGAGCTCCACTGGCCCGAGATCGCCGGCTACTAGTCATCCCCAGCGAAGGACCACATCATGATCACTGCAAGGAAAGTGCTCGGCGCCCTCGCGCTGACCACCGCGGCCGCGCTGACGGCGGCGTGCGGAGCGTCCGACACCGGGGCGGAGGGGTCGAAGGCCACCGACGTCAAGCTGCGGATGACGGTCTGGACCTCGAACGAGGACCAGCTCAAGCTGTTCAACGCGATCGGCGACGCCTACCGGGCCGATCACCCCGAGGTCTCCTCGATCACCTTCGAGAGCCTGCCGTTCGCCGACTACAACACCACGCTGACGACGCAGATCGCCGGCGGCAACGCGCCCGACCTGGCCTGGATGGGCGACCTGTCCAAGGACCTGATCGCCTCCGACGCGCTGGTCGGCCTGACCGACAAGCTCAAGGCGACCGAGGGCTGGCAGTACGACGACCTGGTGGACAGCGCGACCAAGGAGTTCAGCCGGGACGGCAAGCTCTACGCTTACCCGTTCTCGAACTCGCCGTTCGCCCTCTACGTGAACACCGACCTGCTGGCGAAGGCCGGCCAGAAGATCGACCCGAAGACGCTGACCTGGGACCAGGTCGCCGCCGCGGGTGCCGCCGTACACGCCAAGACCGGCAAGGCGGGCTTCGTGGTCCGGGACTTCGACTACAAGTCCTGGAACACGCTGGCCACGGTCTGGACCGGCTTCGGCGGCTCGGCGTGGAGCGCGGACGGAAAGACCTGCACGTTCGACAGCCCGGAGATGCAGCGCGCGTTCACGTTCCTGCACGACGCCGCGTTCAAGACCAGCGCGATGCCCGGCCCCGGCACGAAGGCCGACTTCTTCGCCGGTGACGCCGCCTTCACCATCGCGCAGGTCTCCCGCGCGTCGTTGCTCACCGGCTCGTTCAAGTTCGGCCTGTACCCGCTGCCGGCCGGTCCGTCCGGCAAGTACGCCGTACTCGGCCAGGCCGGTGTCGGTGTCCTTGCCGCCAGCAAGCATCCTGACCAGGCGACGGACTTCCTTGCCTACCTGACGAATCCGGCCAACGCGGCGAAGCTGGCCCAGTTCTTCCCGCCGCCCCGCAAGTCGCTGCTCACCGGCGCGAAGCTTGCCGAGAACAACAAGAAGCTCTCCGCGGCCCAACTGCAGGAAGTCGTGGTCGACCAGCTGCCGAACGCCGTCACCCTGCCCAACCACACCAGCCCGGCCGAGATCGCCCAGAAGGGCAAGACCGCGCTGGACGCACTGTGGAAGAGCGACGCCGACATCCCCGCCGTCCTGAAGTCGGTCTGCACCGCGATCCAGCCAATCCTGGCGAAGTAATGGCCACGCTCACGACCACACCGGACTCGGACCGAGTCCCGGTCGAGGCCCGATCCGCGCCCGGTCCGTCGTTCTGGACCACTCGCCGGCGAGATGTGCTGACCGGGTATCTGTTCGTCGCACCACAGCTCGCCGGTGTCCTGGTGTTCGTGCTGATCCCGGTCGGCCTGGCGATCTGGTACAGCCTCAACAAGTGGAACGTCTTCACCGGAAAGCAGGTCTTCGTCGGCGCGGACCACTACGCCGCGCTGGCTTCCGACCCGCAGTTGCCATCGGTGCTGCTGGCAACGGTCGTCTTCTCCGGCGGCGTCGTGGTCCTGAACATCACCCTCGGCCTGCTGATCGCCGTACTGCTGAACCGGCAGTTCCGCGGCGCGACGTTCTTCCGGACCTTGTTCTTCTCGCCGGTCGTGGTGTCCGTGGTGGCGTGGACCCTGGTCTGGGGCTTCCTGCTGCAGGACAACGGGGGCATCAACGGTCTGCTGCACGCGATCGGCGTGGACGGGCCGAACTGGCTGCAGCACGGCGACACCGCGATGCTGTCGGTGATCGTCAGCCAGGTCGTCCGCAGCGTCGGTGTGAACATGGTGCTGTTCCTGGCGGCGTTGCAGGGCGTGCCGTCGGAGCTGTACGAGGCGGCCCGGATCGACGGCGCGGGCAGCAGGTCGATCTTCGCCCGGATCACGCTGCCGCTGATCTCGCCGACGGTGCTGCTGACCGCGATCATCACCGTCGTCGGCGCGCTGCAGTCGTTCGCGCAGATCGCCGTACTCACCGGTGGCGGTCCGGAGCTGAGCACGACCGTGCTCGTGTACTACGTGTTCCAGCAGGCCTTCGAGTTCAACGACATCGGCTACGGCTCGACGCTCGCGCTGATGCTGTTGAGCTTCGTGATGGTGCTGACGCTGCTGCAATGGCAGCTGCGGCGGAAATGGGTGTTCCATGAGCAGTAGGCCAGCGTTGATCCGACAGGCGCTTCTGGTGGCAGCGCTCGCTGTACTCGCGGTCCCGTTCGCGGTGCCGACGATCTGGATGGTCGCGGCGTCGATCAAGCCGCTGCCCGAGATCTTCAAAGCGCCGCCATCGCTATGGACCGAGCATCCGACCATGGCGGCGTACGGCGAAGCGTTCACGTTCCAGCCGTTCGCCCGGCAGTACGTGAACAGCGTCTACATCGCCGTACTGGTCACACTGATCACGCTGCTGGTCTCGAGCACGGCCGGCTATGCCTTCGCCCGGATCCGGTTCCCTGGCGCCAACGCCCTGTTTCTGGTGGTGCTGACCGGTCTGCTGGTGCCGAGCGAGGTGACGATCGTCCCGCTGTTCCAGGTGTTCAAACGGGCCGGGCTGATCAACACCCACTGGCCGCTGATCCTGGTCACCGCGTTCGGGGCGCCGTGCGTACTGGCGAGCTTCATCATGCGGCAGTTCTTCATCGCCCTGCCCGCCGAACTCGAGGAAGCCGGCCGGCTCGACGGGCTCGGCCGCCCAGGGATCTGGTGGCGAATCTGCCTGCCCCTCGCCCGGCCGGCCCTGTCTGCGGTCGCGATCCTGACCTTCCTCGCCTCCTGGAACCTCTACCTCGAACCCACCGTCTACCTCACCTCGCCGGAGCTGTTCACGCTGCCGCAAGCCCTCACCCGATTCACCGACGCGTACGGAGCCGACATGTGGAACACACAACTCGCCGCCGCCACCATGACCGTGCTCCCGGTCCTGATCGTGTTCGTCATCGCCCAACGCCAGTTCGTCGAGGGCCTGGCCCACTCGGGCCTCAAATGACCGAGCCGATCGTCTTCGAACATGCCGACGTGCAGGTACGGGTCGATCGCGGCATCTTCGAGCTGTTCCAACGCAGGAACGTCGTCGCCTGCTACCGGACACCACTGGAGTGGGTCAGGGTGCACGTCCAGATCCGCCGGCGCGCGATGCTGCTGCACTTCTCCCACATCCAAGACCCGGACGAGCCGATCTACGGCCGCCTCATGAGCAGCGTCTACTCGCTGGCCACCGTCGAGATCCCGATGGCCGACGAGCCCGTCTACCGAGCCTTCTTCGCCGAACTCGCCCAGCTCTCCGGCCGCCCGATCGACTGACGGCCGGTGCTGAGGTATTTCCTCCAGCGGCGAGAACTGCTGTCCTGAACCCTGGGGCCTTCTTGGGGGGAAGTACAGATGAGTCTTTGGGATGACACGCCTGCGTCCTTGAAGAACGGTGGCGGGCTCGATGCGCTCGAGCCGGTGCTGGACAGCGTGGACACACCGACCGAGGAGGAACGCGTCGAGGACGACGGGTTCAGCTGGCGGGTGTGGAAGACGACCGTGGGTGGCGATCTGCCGCTCAGTCTCGATCCGGCGACGGGATCGTTCAACCGAAGTCCGGGAGCGGTGAACAGCACCGCCACGCTGCTCACGTTTCCGGATCCGCGGGTCGGGGTCGAGTTCGCGCTCCGGCTGGACGCGCCGGGCGGTGATCCGGACGGGACCGTGCGGCTCGTGGTCGACACTCCACAGGCGATCGCGCGGTTGCCGTTCCTGCGGGGTGCGAGGCTCGACGCGCAGGGACAACTGCGCGCCGATCCGGCCAACCCGGATGTCCGGTTCCACCTGCCCGCGTTGCGGGTCCGGCTGTTGCGGCCGGTCGGGCAGGGTCTCGAGGTCAAGCTGCTGAGCAGTACGGTCAGTGGTCATCCTCCGCAGGATCAGATCTTCGACTTCATCCGGATGGAGCCGGCCCATGCGTTGATCGGTCCGGGTGAGGTGGTCGGGTTCGCCTTCCGCAGCGCCACCCTGGATCTGACGGGTGACGCCGGCCCGTCCGGCGTACCGGCGAACGCGCGGACGCAGCCGACCGATTGGCAGGGGTTGTATCTGCCCGAGGTCAGACTCTTCGTCGCGCCGACCGGGCTCGAAGGGCTGGCGGTGAGCGCCGGCGTACGGGATCTGTGGATCGGGATCGGTCAGCACGCGGGGGTGACCGGGCTGTTCGAGGCCGAGGTGGTGAACCGCGGCCAGTCGCCGACGGTCCGGCTCGCGTTCCAGGGCCCTGCCGGTGAGTGGTATCCGGTGCCGGACACCGACCCGATACCGAATCCGGTCGACCTGCCCGACAGCGCCACGCTGTACATCACGGCCGGCGGCGGACTCGCGCCGTACACGTATCGCGTCACCGTCAACGGCGGCGATCCCACCACCCTCGACCGCCGGACGATCCTGCTCCCGGCCGCCGGAACCACGGCGCTGGAGATCAAGGTCACCGATGCCGGCCTGCACGAGCTGATCAGGAACATCTCCGTCCGCAGGGCGACCGCGACGCCGGTCACTCCGCCTCCCCCGCCAGGTGGCGAAGTCGTACCGCGAACTGTCACCAGGACCGGCCATCGCGTGGTCGTCACCAGTCAGACCGACAGCAACGCAACGGTCAGACTCGATCCGGACGACGGCGGCGATATCGCCTGGTCGTGGCCCGGCGGCTCCGCCAACGGCGCCACCGCCGAGATCCCGGTGGCAGCCGGTGCGACCGTGACGGTGACGGCGACCAGGACAGTCACCACCGCGGCGGTGGCCGAGTTCAGCGCCTACACGTTGTTCAACCACCCGACGACGACCGAGTTCCCCACCGGCACCAGCACCAACTGGACCACCGTCGCGGACAACATCCGCACCGCCCCCGCAACGTCACGCCAGGAATGGGGTGCCGCGCAGCCCTTCCTCGGCCCGGACTCACGGGCCCGGCTGGAACAGATCCCGAAGTCCACGCCGCTGGTCGTCGAGGGCTTCGCATCGTTCGAGGGCCACACCGACCCGGACACCGTCACTCGGAACCTCGATCTCAGCAGGCGGCGCCGAGATGCGCTGATCCAGCTGCTGACCACGGAACTGCAGTTCACCGCCGTGACTCCCGGCACCCCGCACGGTCAGGGGACCGCGGCAGGTAGCACGACGCCACCGCCCGGCTCGCCGGAGTGGTGGAGGGCGACGGCAAAACCGACACTGGCGGCGCCGACCACCGAAACCGTCACCGCTGACCTGACTTGCCCAGCAGCCGCGACCATCCCGGAAGTCGACCCCGAGCCACCGCGCCAACTGGCCCCAGACTGCTTCCGCAAGATCGGCGTCCGGGTCGAACTGATCCGCGGCACCTTCGTGCGCGCCGAGATCTACGGCGAGTTCGACGTCCGCACCGCGGCCGAAGCGCGCCTGGACGAGCACACGGACGAGGAACTCCCGGCCAGGACCAATCCGAGCGACGGCATCTGCACCTTCCTGGTCCGGCTCAAGGTCGCCGAGGACCGCTCGTCCTGGGAGACCAGTGCCGAGTTCCGGGCCGTCGAAGGCGATCTCGACGGCCTCGCCAAGGTCGAGCGAGCGTCCGCGGGCCCGAACACCGCGCTCAACATCCTCGGTGCGGTCTCCGCCCTCTCCCCGCTCCTGGCCGCGGTCACGCCGCCGAGTCCGGCAGCAGGCGAGCTGGTTCCGCTCGTCGTCCTCGGCAGCGCCGCGGTCGGGCTGGGTGCCGGCGGCCAGATCCAGACCCAGTACGTCGTCCTCCGCGGCGGGCAACTCGTGGTCACCGACGGCCTCGTGAACCCGGCCACCGGCAGCGGCCCGACCACCACCCAGATCAGCGTGCTGCTCGATCTCGAGACCGCGTTCTCGTTCGACCTCGGCTTCATCAAGGTCGATCCGCAGAAGCCGATCGTGACCCGCTACCAAGCGGTCGGGATCAGAAGCACGTGGGACACCGAGAACAACGGCGACGGGACGGTCGAGTACGTGCCGCTGCCCGTGTTCGACCCGAGCCGCGGCTACACGCTCGACGTACCGGCCGGGTCCTTGATGGCCGCGCCGCCGCTGGATTCGTTGCTCCGGGTGCTCGGCGTTCGCGCGAGCCGACTCAATCCGACCTACCTGGAAGTGGAAGTCGGCCTCGGAGTCGATCTCGGCATCGTCACCGTCGACACGGTTCGGGTCCGGCTCCGGCTCGACGCCTTCGAGGCGCCGCAACTCACCAAGCTCGGCGCCACCCTGGACATCCCGGGCGCGATTCACGGCACCGGCTACCTGGAGATCACCGATCTCGGGTTCAAGGGCGCTTTCGATCTGACCTTCCCGTCGATCGGCCTGCGCGCGAGTGCCACGCTCGCGTTGGAGAGCCGGGCCGGCACGACCGGAGTGCTGGTCGGGGCCGAGGTCGAGTTCCCGGTGCCGTTGCCGTTGGGCAACTCGGGGCTGGGGATCTTCGGCTTCCTGGGCGGGGTCGGGGTCAACTACCGCAGACTCGAGCAGACCGGCGTACAGGCGCCTGCGTTGAAGTGGCTGGAGAATCAGCTCACGCCTGCCCGCGGATTCAGCGTGATGCATCCGGCGGGGTGGGAGCTGAACCCGGGCAGCTTCGCGATCGCCGCGGGCATGATGCTCGGCACCGCCGAGGGTGGTTTCCTGATCCACCTCAAGGGGATCGTGCTGGTCGAGGTGCCCGGGCCGCGGCTGCTGCTGGTGATGAAGGCCGACGTACTGAAGATGCCGCCGGTCCTGAAGGCGCAGAGCAGTGCCACGTTCCTGGCCGTGCTCGACCTCGACTTCGGCCGCGGCACGATCACGATCGGCATCGTCGCGGAGTACAGCATTCTCAAGCTGCTGAAGATCCGTGTCCCGGTGACCGCGTTCTTCCATCTGTCGCAGGCGCAGAACTGGTTCATCGATCTCGGCACCTACACCGACCCGGTGACGGTCTCGATCCTCGACGTCTTCCGCGGCACCGGCTATCTGATGATCCACGGCGACGGCACCACGCTCGCCAATCCGAAGCTGCCGATCACCACCAACGGTCTGGCGATCGCGGTCGGCTTCCATCTGCAGTGCGTGCTGATGGGCAGCAAGTCCGTCGGCCTGTACTTCGAGGTCGCGGCCGGGTTCGACGCGCTGATCTCGTTCGAGCCTTTCGGTCTGGGCGGGATGATCTACGCCCGGGGCGAGCTGCGGCTGTGGATCGTCGGCATCTCGGCGCGGGCCGAACTGACCGTGCTGGTCGGCCGCCGCGGCGGCACCGACACGACCAGCATCACCGGCCGCGTCTGCGGCAAGGTCGACTTCTTCTTCTTCAGCGTCGAGGGCTGCGTCAAGCTCGAGATCGGCGGCGGCCCACCGGACCCGGCCGATCCTCCGGAGCTGATCGGCGGGGTGAAACTGGTCAGCCGGTCCCCTGCCCTCGTCGAGGGCAGCGCGACCGATCGGGCCGTCGACGGCGCGTTGGGTGACGCAGCAGCTCAGTCCGGCGACCCGATACCGACCGTTCCGCTGGATGCGGTTCCGGTCGTCCTGTTCAAGACCCCACCGAGTGTTCTGGCCGGCAACGTCGTGCTGGGTGGTGAGGCGCGCGGCACGTCCGGCGCCGGAGCCGATCCGTGGGTGCGCCGAGGCGACAACTGGTGGCGTTTCCAGCTCACCAGCGTCGAGTTGATCGGCGACCTGCAGCCGGATCCGCCCGCAGGCAAGACACCCGCGACGTGGTGGGCACGCAACGCGCCCGGCCAGTCCCAACTCGGACCGGCGCTCGCGTTGCTGAGCTGGTTGCCGACGCCCGCACCACGAGCCGTCCCGTACGGCGAAAGCCTCACCACCACGGTCCACGAACAATGGGGACACATCTGCAGCGACCCGGCCCGCCCGGCGCCGGTCGTGTGGACCTTCGACCACAAGCCGACCGGACCGAGTTCGACCGGCTGGCGCCTGACCGGCATCCCCTGGCCGGACCGGCCGGGCGACTTCCGCAGTACGCCGGTCGACGCCAAGCTCGACGTCACCGAGACCTGGCGAACCCACCATCCGCTCGCCGATCTCTTGCAGGGCACGGATCCTGCGGTCGTCGTCGGCGACTCGGTGCCGTGTCCGACCGGCCACATCGATCACGTCGACTCGATCCAGGTCTGGCACAGCGGCAACCCGCTGACCTTCAGCAACGCCGCGCTGCCGATGAACGGCGAGGCTCTGCAGGAGGTCGTGGACCTGCTCGCCACCGGTACCTCGCTGGCCGACCTCGGTGCGGCGTGGGCCGAAACGGCTTGGGACAAAGGGCTTTCCGACCAGCCGTTGGGATGCCAGGGCAGGATCCTGCGTTCACCGTCGGGCGACGAACCCGACCCGGCGCCGTACGGGACCGAGGAAGAACGCGAGCTGGTCAAGAAGGTCTGGGAGGAGACCGGGTTCAAGCCGTCGGACTTCGCCAACACCGTGCGGCTCTCGGTGGTCGGCGGTCTCGAAGCACTCGAACTCCTCCTGCTGGTGTCCGAGCGGATGCTCAACGAGGGCCTGATCATCACCTGCCGCAAGAGCGACGGCTCGGTCGTCGCGCAGCAGCCGGTCACCCCGGACAGTATGGTGACCTCGACCAACCCGCTGCCAGGCGAGTGGACCGACCCGACGGGCCCCTGGGCCGACCCGATCGAACGCGCCGGGCGGATCGCGGCCCGGGTCGTCGCCGAAGAGCGCGACCTGCTCCTCTGCCGCGTTGTCGTCGACGTACCGGGCAGCGTGGCCGTCGTGGAGCTCGGCGCCGATCGCCGCGAGCGGTTCCTTGCCGGTACGCCGTACTGGCTGATCGCCGCGGCCGGGATCACCACCGCCGAGCGGTGGCGTTTCGACTACGACACCCAGGTCATCACCACCGACCGCGATCTGCTCGAATCCACCCTGACCCAGGACCCGACCGACGTCGCATTGCTCGTGCCGTCGCAGTCGTACATGGTCAGGGTGAAGTACCGCGCCCAGTCCGTGGCCGGTGCGAACAAGCCGTCGCCCACCGAGCCGGAGAACTGGGGCGGCGAGGAGACCCGGGACTTCCAGTTCGCGGCGGACGAGCCGGACGAGGTACCTCGTGATCTCGGGCCATGGTTGCTGGCCACCGCGCCGGCGATGAACGAGACCGGCATCTTCTGCGCCGAGCCGATCCGGATCGCGCTCGCCACCCAGAACGTGACCGCCCTCTTCGACGCGTACGGCGAGGAGCTGCGGGTCCACGTGCAGGCCTCGTCCGGCTTCCATCCCGAACCACCAGGTGGCGGCCTCGCACTCACCCTGCCCTATCAACTGACCGGCCAGGGCGGGGTGATGGGTGCTCTGACACCGGACCTGGGCCAGGTCATGAACCCATGGCAGCAGGCAGTGACCGAACTGCTCGACGAGCTGCCGTGCACCGACAGCAGTGGCAGCAGCACCCACGGCACGATCCTGACGCTGCCCTACGACCTGCAGCCGCTCACCGACTACCTGGTCGACATCGAAGCCGTACCGAAGGGGGCACCTGACAACGCCCACGGGAGGCGCGTCTACCGGGTCGGCTTCACCACCTCTCGCTTCGACACGGTGGGCGACCTGGCGAAGCTCATCCGGCTAGGGTCCCGCGCGGACCGACACGTGCCGACTCCGACCGCGCTGTCCGCACTACCTCTGACCCCGGCAGGCGACGTACTGGACACGGTCTACCAGTCCGCCGGGCTCGCCATCCCGCAAGTACCTCGCTATCCCGCGGCCGAAGTGCTCTGGTCCGGTGAGGCCGTACCGCAGCCGGTCGCGGTCGTCGTGGAATGCAGCGAGGCGATGTGGCGCTCGCGGCCGATGCCTACCGTCGTCGAGGGGCCACCCGACCCATCAGCCGGACCGGGTCACAAGTGGTGGGCCGCACTCGAGGGTGACTGGCTCTCGCTCGAGCCGAGCACCGCAGCGGTCGCGGCCGGCGATCTCCCAAGAGCCGGGATCACCAAACTCGTGAAGGGCCCCGGCGGCACCCGAGCCGTCATCCTGCTCGCCCCAGGCTCCCGCGGCTCCGAGCTGCGCCTGGATCTTGTACTCGCCGGTGATGCACTCGCCGGTACGCCGGAACAGCGGGCCGAGGCCTTGCGCATCGCCCTGCATCGGGCGCCTTGGGAGGTGGAGGACTGATGGCTCGTCGAATCGCCTGGCCCTACTGGTTCCGCGCCGAAGCAGCCAAGATCCCGTGGCCCGTCATTGCCGAGCAGCACCTGCAGCAGGTTCGTCAGCACCACGTCGTGATCGACGACCGGCTGCTGGAGCACCTGAAGACGATCCGGGAGAAGCGGCCCACCGAGATCCAGTTGCGCTGGATCTGCGCCAAGGAACTCGGCGTTCCGTCCGAGCCGTTCGTCGTGTGGCAGCGGTCGCGACGGGACAGGCCCGAGCGCGCCGACTTCACCCAACTCCCGGTCAAGGGCGGTCTAGGGCTGAACTGGAGCAGAGTCGCCTCGTACGTCGAAGTCGAGTGCGACCCGATCGACCCGGCTCGCCCCGTCGGACTACTGGTCACCCGCGGCGCTCTGGGCCTCGAGGCCACCGTCGGAGCCGCCGCCGTCACCAGTGCAGGTGGTGCTCGGGTGCGGCTCGTCGTTCGATGCCCGGGTGGCACGAGAGCTCTACTGGTCAACGGACACAGCCCGGACC
Organism: Kribbella sp. VKM Ac-2566; assembly: GCF_004366005.1. Lineage (NCBI taxonomy): Bacteria > Bacillati > Actinomycetota > Actinomycetes > Propionibacteriales > Kribbellaceae > Kribbella > Kribbella sp. VKM Ac-2566. The sequence goes on from NZ_SODT01000008.1 coordinate 1,501,474, forward strand.
TCCGGATCGAGCTACTCCAGGAGGTGCTCGACGACGACGAGTGGACGCCGCTCGAACGAGTAGGCCTGCCGGTGGACTCCCCCTGGCCCGGTACGTCGTACGACGCCGGACCGCAGGGTTTCTTCGACAACCCGGTGGACCCGGTCGAGGCCGCCCTGCAGCGACTCAAGCGCGGCGGTCCCCCGGTCGGCTGGTACCCAGTCACCGCCACCAGCCGTACGGCGCCGCTCTGGGCGCCACCGGACTACGGCATGCTGCTCAAGGAGATCCGCAACGAGACCCTGCCCCGGATCGAGCGGATCTACCGCCCGGCCCTTCCGCCGTACGAGCAGCAGGACGTGCTCGACACCGGACCGGTCGACGGTCCGAGTGGGTCTTCCTTGACCGCGACTGCCGAGCTGCCTGTGCTCTCACTGCTGACCCTGCCTGCGAGTGCGGACCCGTTCCTGGCCCTGGGGCTCGGCTTCGGGACCAGCTACCTGGAGGAACGTCAGCACGACCAGCCGGGCGTTGGTGGTGACGACCTGATGGTCACCGCCGAGTACTCGGACACGCCCAACGGAATGGGTTCCACCACGATGGCGGCGTACCTGCCGTCCTTCCCGCAGCACGTGAACACCGCGACGCCGATCAATGTCGCGGCTGTCCGCGATGGGCTGGTGGCGCCCGAAGTACCGGATCGACCGTGGCGCGAGACGGTGCGCATCTCATGGTTCCGGCCGCCGAGCACGGCCGCGCTCGGGCAAGGAACGGGCGGATCCCTGGCTCGCTTCGAGTCGCCTGCCGATACGACCGCCGAGTGCTTGCTGCCGCTGCGGCCGGCGGGCGACTTCCGGCCGCTGCTCCCGGTGCCTGACGGTCCGGAGGATCAGCCGGAGTTCCGCCGGACGAGCATCGTCGACGCCGCCGCCGAGATCCCGCTCGGGAGCGGCGGGCGCAGTCCGGGCTATCCGGTCGCGGTTCAGGATGTCTTCGGCGTGTGGTCGAAGTGGGAGGACGCGCTCTATGCCGGCGACGAGCCTGCTCCGCCCCGGCCGCGAATCATCGCGCTGGCGCTCGACTCCACCTTCACCGGTTCGACCTCGTGCCCCGCGACGCTCGAGGTCGAGCTCGCGGTGGGCTGGGAAGACCGTACGCCGGTCGCGGTTGACCTGCGCGTCGTGATGTTCCCGATGGCGTCATCGACCAGTCCGCCACCGGCGGGTGTCACGCCGTTCGGTGCCGCACCCGCTGGTTGCTTCCGGCGGGATGTGGCGCTGAGCTTTGCGGGTCACGAGTTGCAGGGCGGCGCCGGAGTACGGGTCGAGCATCTGGACTCGGCCGGCGAGAACGTCGTACCGGCAGGGCCTGCGCAGGGCGAAGAAGGGCGTCGTTACAAGCTGCGGATCTCTGTGCCCGTCCTGGACTTCGGGGTGACCGCGCGTTGGGGTGCGGCTTTGTGGACGCGGTCCCACCTGCTGATCGGGGTCACGTCCGGCCTGACGCCGGCTGCGGCAAGTCCTGCGCTGACGAGTGCGGCGACGCCGGTACCGGTCGCGCCGATTCCGCCGCCACTGCCGCCCGGTGTCCCGATGGGAAGCGCACCCGACGCGCAAGGCTGCTCGCACGCGAGGGTGCAGTGGTCTGTGCCCGCCGGCGCGCAACTCCAAGCAGACAAGGGAATCATCGTCTGGGAGATCGCCGAGACAGCCCTTCGCCAATCCGTCGGACTACCGGCGCGAGCGGCCGAAGGCACGCTGCCCGGCGTACGGCTGCAACAACTCTGGGACTCCTATGACGCTCTCCCGGCCGACCGCCGCCGGTCGATCTTCCGGCGTCTGATGGTGCTGCCCGGCTCGGCTCGCGAAGCGGACGTCACCCTGCCGAAGGGATCGACGGACATCCACCTGTTCACCGTGACCACGCTTTCCACGTCAGGCATCGAGTCGGCCTGGCCCGGCGGCGCGCCCGCTCACGCAAGCCTGCAGGCCGTCGCGGCACCGCGACTGCGTCGTCCCGCGGCGCCTGTCGTCAGTTCGGTCATCGGAATCGCGGGCAGCGTCGCCCTGACCATGACCTCGGCGAGCCGCGTGCCGGTCCGCGAGTTCCGGCTGTTCCGGACGCGATCCGAGGTCGCCGCGCGATCCTTCGAGTCGATGGGACCGGCGTTCGCCGTCGTACCGGCTGTTCCGCCTGGCGCAGGGCAGCCACCCGACCCGGTCACAGGCGAGTTGACGTACACAGCCAGCTGGACGGGTGCGTTCGGTCCGTCGTGGGACGACTGGTTCGTGCGGGCGGTCGCGATACCGGTTGATGCTGTGCCGGTTGCGGCTGTGCGTGGTCTGCCGTCGACTGCCTGCGAGCCAGTGGTCGTGACAGTCCTTCCAGGATCGGCGCCCGACCTGGCTCCGCTCGTCGCTACGCCGATGGGCACGGGCGAGCTGATCCTGGTGACGACGTCAACCTCGGCACCTCCCCGAGAGGTCGCTCTGGGTAACCACCGCATCTCGGTCGAAGTTCAGGGCGCTGCTGGGGTGATCAACGTCGATCCGCGCCCACTTCAAGAGGTAGCGGAAGGGCCGGTCTCCGGACCGGCCCCGGCCGACGCCGACCCAGGTGCGGCCGTCGTCCGCGGACCGCGAACGGTCGGCCGAACGCCACTCGGCGTCTGGCTCACCCGGCCCGACAGCGGCCAGCCGCTCGACGTCTTCGTCCGGCTGGTCGATCCGCTCGGTCGGCTCGCCGAACAGCAAGTCACCGTGCCGGCGTTCGTTGCCGAACCGCCGAGTCTCGATCTGATCGACATCTTCACGATCGTCGGCCGCGGTGTGGTGGCACGGCTCCGCTCGGATGCCGATGCCGCAGCTCAACCCCCTTACGTTCTGGGGGTTCAAGCCCAGCAGACCCGCCGTCCGTTCCCGATCGGTCCGCTACCACCACCGGTCCGGGCTCGCTTCGAACTCGACGACATTCCGACCCGCCCGGGCCCCTTCCCGAGCGTCGCCCCCATCCAAGCCGTCCGAGTGACCGACGACCCGCCGCACGAGTACCAGATCCTCATCCGGCTCACACCCCCGATGGTCGTCACCTTCGTCCTGCGCGCCCCCGACGGCGCCCAGACCCAGGTGGTCGCCGAGGTCTGAGTGGTTCTCGACGCGCTTGCATCTGTTTTGTTAGTCGGCTAAATTTCGTTATTAGCCGACTAACAATATATCCAGGAGGACGGGTCATGGACCTGGGTTTGAAGGATGCCGCGGTGCTGGTGACGGGCGGGTCGTCGGGCATCGGGCGGGCTACCGCGATCGCGTACGGGCGGGAAGGGGCCCGGGTCGCGATCACCTACAACTCGCAGAAGGATGCGGCCGAGGCGGTTGCGGAGGAGATCGAGGCGGCCGGTGGTACGGCGTACGTCGTCCAGCTGGATCTCGGTGCGCCGGGCACGATCGCCGCCGCCGTCGCATCGACGGTGGAGCACTGGGGCGGGCTGGACGCCGTGGTCGCGAACTCGGTCAGCTGGGGAACGCTCGGGTACGACGACCGGCCGGAGCGGATCGAGGACTCCCGGATCGAGTGGTGGACCGAGATCATCCGGGCCAACCTCGAGGGGAACTACCACCTCGTCCAGCAGGTCGCACCGGCGCTCCGCGCCTCCGAGCACGGCCGCCTGGTGCTGATCTCGACGGACCTCGCCGAGCGCGGCATGCGCGGTTCCTGGGCGTACGGCGCGGCGAAGGCGGGACTGCACGGCCTGGCGGCGAGCCTGCAGCACGATCTGGGCGCGGACGGCGTACTGGTCAACGTCGTACTCCCCGGCATCACGCTGGAGAACGGCGCGCACCGGGTCATCCCCCGCCAGGCGCTGGACCGGATCGCGGCCGGATTCACCGCCCGGCACCTCCCCGACGCGTCCGAGCTCGCCGACGCGATCCTGTTCCTGACCTCGCCCCGCACCAAGGCGATCCAGGGCCAGTTGCTGCACGTCACCGGCGGCGATCTGATCCCTGCGTAATGCAGCACTGACGGCGTCGGCGCTTGTACGGTGGGCTCAGGAGTACTCCGGAGAAGGAGCGTCGCGATGGCCCGGGCACTGATCGTGGTTGATGTGCAGAACGACTTCTGCGAGGGCGGAAGCCTGCCCGTCCCCGGCGGCGCCGACGTCGCGTTCCGGATCGGGGAGCTGCTGCACAAATGGCACGAGGCGGAGCCGGACGACCGGCAGTACGCGTACGTCGTGGCCACCCGGGACCACCACATCGACCCGGGTGACCACTTCTCCAAGGAACCCGACTTCGTCCACTCCTGGCCGCGGCACTGCGTAGCCGGCACCGACGGCGTCAGCTTCCACCCGAACCTGGACCCGCAGCCCTTCGACGCAATCTTCGACAAGGGCGAGTACGCGGCCGCCTACTCCGGCTTCGAAGGCAAGTCCCACGAAGGCGGTCAAACCCTCGCCGACTGGCTACGCGGCAAGGGCGTCACCGAAGTCGACATCTGCGGCATCGCCACCGACTACTGCGTCCGAGCCACCGCCCTAGACGCCCGCAAGGAAGGCTTCACCACCACAGTCCTCACCGCCCTCACCGCCGGCGTAGCCGAACCCACCACCCAACAAGCCCTAACAGACCTCCGCACCGCCGGCGTATCCCTCACCTAACCGCGCTGAACGGACAAAGGACGCGCTACGTCCTCGCGTTTACTCGAGCGGCGGTTTGAGGTGGTGGGTTGAGGTGGGCTGGTCGGTGAGGAAGACGGCTTGGGAGGTGTTGGTGACCGTCAGGCGATAGCGCTCGCGGGGTGGGCGGCCCGCCGTCAGCCACGTGGCGTGGGCGGTTTCGACGGCGTCCCAGAGGTCGATGGGGCCGCCTTGGGTTACCTGGTTGCTGGTTAGGCGAGCCCAGGAGCCATCGGCGCGGAAGAACAATGGGACGCCGTCCACTGTTGCGGTACGGACCTCGGGGTTGGTCAGGTCCAGCCAGAACCGGGCTTCATTGTCGGTGTAGATCGAGGCGTCGAAGCGGTAGGGGCGAGTGGCGCCGGAACTGTCCAAGGCAAGCTTGATCAGGTCTCCGATGAGCGCGGGCTCAGGTTGATGACGCAGCGGCATGAAATAGGCCGAAGCGGGCAGAAAGGCACCTGCTGCATCGTTGGTTGAAGTTTTCCGGAGTACTGCGATGCCTGCACCTAGTGGAGTCACGATGACTCCATCTGGGCGGAGCTGACTCAACCACGCTGCTGGGATGTAGTCGAGCCGGCAGGTTGCGATGACCGCGTCGTACGGCCCAGCACCCGGGTAGCCACCGGTTCCATCGGCAGCTACGACAAGAGGGGCATACCCGGCGAGGTTCAACCGTTCCTGCGCCTGAGCGATCAGGTCGGGATCGATGTCGACACTGGTCACGTGGTCCGCGCCGAGCCGCTCCGATAGGAGGGCCGTGTTGTAGCCGGTGCCCGTTCCGATCTCGAGGACCTTCTCGCCACCCTTCAGATCGAGTGCCTCGAGCATCCGCGCCATCAGGCTCGGCGCCGTCGAGGATGAACGGACGTCCTCGGTCGTGACGAGGTGCACATCCGAGTAGACGCCGTCCAGCCACTCATCGCCGAAGGCAGGATCAACAACCGTGCTGCCCTGTTGGTCGTTGCGATAGAAGAGCGGCACGAACACATGGCGAGGCACCGCCCTGAACGCTGCCTGCCAGCGCGGATCGACCAGCGCACCGCTCGACACGAGGCCGCCAACCATCCTGTCCAGGTACTCGGCGGCGCGGCCATCGTTCGATGTCGGCCTACTCATCGGCATTGGTCTCCAAGAGGTCGGTGATCGCGTCGGCGATAGGGGCCCGAAGCTCGGGGATGAAGGCCCATTGTCCGTTGGGATTGGCTTCGAGAAACACCCAGCCACGCCCTGGAACGATTCGAAAGTCAAGAGCTGCGAAAGTCAGCCGAAGTTCCCGGAGCAGATCGAGAACAGACCGCCGTACGTCCGCAGGCACGTCGACAACCCGATAGCTGACTTGCTCATGGTGGGCCCTGATATCGATCGGTCCTTCGGGGTCGGTGGGATGAATCTCGGCGGCGAAGAACTGGCCGGCGACGACGGTCATCCGAACCTCGATGCCCGGAACGAGTTCCTGGAACAGATGCGCAGTCGCCGAGATTCCCGGATCCGACCAGAGGTCCTCGGCAACCTCAGCCGTGTACAGGACGCCGCTCCCGTGGTCGTCGTCGACGGTCACCATGGTGGCCAACGACTTGGTGATGATCCGTCCGCCCACTGATCGCGCGAAGTCACCGACCGCCGTCGGCTCATTGGTGATGAGCGTCGCCGGTACCTGCAGACCACAGCGTGTGGCGACAGCAAGCTGGTGCGGTTTGACCCGTGCGTCCGCCATGGCTGCTGGATGGTTGAGCCACATCACTTCGGGCAGGCCGTTGAGAATTCCCGAGAACCCATGCCTGGCCTGAGTGCGGGCGAAAGCCTCTTCGCTAGGAGTTCCGCCTCCCGGAAGACGGAACTCCGATGGTCGCCGGTAGTACACAGCTCGGAGCGCAGTCAGATCGATCTCGCGAGGCGCACCGATCAGCCGTCCGTCCCAGCCTGCCCCGCCCGGATCGAGTCTCGCCGTGAGACGAAGACCGAACGCTGGAAAGTCTCCCGGATCGCAGCGCACAAACGAGGTCCCTCGCGCATTCAGCTCATGCAGAACGACATCGGCTGTGGGGTCGTCCTCATGGGTGAGGACGAGGATCCGGGCTGGTTGGGGCATGTCGGGTTCCTCTACTTGTCGTCGACTGCCCAGTCGACGGTGAGCACATCTTTGCCGTCGGACTCAGTCTGGGTCATAGAGGCCGCGACCGGCATCACGTCGATTGCCGGCCGTCCATCGACCAGGCCGACCTGTCGCTCCGGGCAGAGCGTCACTCTCGGGCGAACGAAGCGGGGTCGACCCGGCGAATAGTCGACGAACCGCAGCCCGAACGCTCGGACGGATCCACCGCCATCGACGGTCCGAGCGTTGCTGAGGGGAAAGCGATCATGGTCTTGCCACATGGTGTTCTCCTATGAGGTGAGGATCAGAAGACGGTCAATGGCCAGAGCCGCTGCTCGGGCGGAATCGGTGGATGATCGGGGACGTTATGCGGATCGCCGGCAGCCGATGGCGGTAGCGGCTCGTTGGTGATGCGCAGCCCGGTGAATCGGCGGCTCATCGCGGCGGCGTACTGGTCAGCGAGTGGCCGCTGGGCGACGTACGTGGCAATCACGTGGCTGCCGAACCAGACCTGCACCAGGCGTCGCTCCAGAGTGGTCATCGACAGCCTCGCAGATCGCGCAGCACGTCGATCACCATCGCCACGGCCAAAACCGCAGCAACCACCGCGAGGATCCGCATCTGTGCGTTCACGACAGCTCTCATTCCGTTCTGTCACCGAGCGCCGGGATTTCCCGACACATCGAGCGAACCATCGGTTACGGTGAGTTGGTACCTGCAGCAACGGTTCCGTGTGGTGAAAGCAGTGAACGGCAGGCTCGATCGGCTGCTCACCGAGGGGAGGCATCTGTCGTGTCAAAGACTCGGCAACGCAACGTGAAGCTCGCGGCAGTGATCGCCGAGGCGGGTTGGTCACATGCCCAACTCGCTCTCGCCTTCGGACGCGTCGCTGCCGAGCGGCGATCTGAGGACAGCGCAGGCATCGGTCGATCGCACGTCTCGCATTGGGTCGCCGGCTCCAGACCATCCGGTGCCGCGCCCGACATCCTCATCGAGACGCTGTCACGGCGGCTCGGACGAATCGTCACCGCCGATGAGATCGGTCTCACAGCGGCGGCCTCCGCACCAGCGATCGACTGGAATACCGATACTCTGACGGCGCTGGTCGATCTCGGGAGAAGCACCTTGGATGTCGAGCGCAGGGCCGTACTGCGGGCTGCCGGCTACTCGGTCGCCGCGCTGGCGCTGCCGGATCAGGCATGGTGGGACCACCTTCGCGACCGAGCCGCCGGCCATCGCAAGGCCGTCGGCGGACGTTTGGTCGGCCGAGGCGATCTGGACGCCGTACGAGAGACCGTTCAGCTGTTCACACGCATCGACCAGCGCCGAGGCGGCGGGCATGCCCGCGCAGCCGTCGTTCAGTACCTGTCCTCCGACGTTGCTGGATATCTGCGCGCTTCCTACGCCGATGACGCCGTACGCCGAGGCATGTTCTCCACGGCCGGCGAACTTGCCTATCTCGTGGGGTGGATGGCATTCGACAACTCGGAGCATGCAATTGCGCAGCAGTACTTCGGCGTCGCGGTAAAGCTGGCAGCAGAGGCCGACGACGCGCCGCTCGCCGCACACATCCTCCGGGCGATGGCTCACCAGGCTGTCGACCTCGGGCACCACCGACAGGCCGTCCGGATCGCCGAGGCCTCGCTGGACGGAAAGCGCTACGGCGAGGCAAGTCCTCGCGAACGCTCGCTGATCGGAGTCGTCCACGCACGAGCACTCGCCGTCGACGGACAACGAGCCGCCGCCAGCCAAGCACTCCTTCGAGCCGAGACAGACCTGGCGGCTGCATCTGTCGGTAATGACGAGCCAGGCCGTGTGTTCTTCTTCGGCGAAGCCAGCCTGGCCCACGAAACCGCCTGCACCCTGCGCGACATGGGTGACCTCACGGGCGCGACCAAGGAGTTCGAGCGGAGCGTTCGCACTCGCAAGACCGCGACCTTCACCCGGACTCATGCAGTAACCCTCGGCTACCTAGGTGCCGTACAAGCTCGTAGCGGAGCCATCGAAGAGGCATGCGGCACCTGGTCGGGAGCTCTCGACGCGATGGACGGAATTCACTCCGGACGAGCTCGCCAAGCCGTCCGCGACATGCGCGCAAGCCTTTCCGTCTACCGGGCCAAAGGCATCCGCTCAGTCGCCGAACTCGACAATCGAGCAGCCAGATACCTCGCCGCGGTCGACCGCTGACGGCGCCTTACCAGCAAGGGGAAACGATGACCGACCAGTCGATCACACTCCACCCCGTCGCCCACGTCATCGGCGGCAGAGTCGAACCCACCGACGACTACTGGGGCGGCACCCAGGCAATCATCCGCATCGACGACCCGCGACTCGGTCCCGACTCCACCAAAGGCCTCGAAGACTTCTCCCACATCGAGGTCGTCTTCCACTTCCACCTGACCGATCAGTCGGACCTCCACCTCGGCGCCCGGTCAGCCCGCAACAACCCCGACTGGCCAGAGGCAGGCGTCTTCGCCCATCGCAACATGCGCCGCCTCAACTGGCTAGGTGTCTCCCGCTGCCGCCTCCTCAAAGTCGACGGCCTGGACCTCCACGTCGAAGACCTCGACGCCGTGGACGGCACCCCAGTCCTCGACATCAAACCCTGGTTCACCGACTTCGGCCCCCGCGGCCCTGTCCACCAACCCACCTGGCCGACCGAAATGCTCACGAACTACTTCGCACCCCACAGCTGATACGCGCCGTTGCACGTCGTCCGCGGGGGGTTTGATCGCGCCCCAGGTCGGCAGCCCGCGAACAGGCCGACCAGGCGATGGTTCCGCCCTCACATCGGGCAGGCGTTTGAGCGCGACACCGTCACGATCAATTTGGCTGGAACAGTGCCCCCAGCCGATCGGCGTGACTCGGCTGGGGCTCAGCTGTTTGGAGGAGATCGGGCAGCGTTCGGCCGACGACGCATCGAGTGTTGGGATTGGTCGCCGGAGTCCGGTCGAGTCGGTTTGCCAGCACATGTTGGCGAGATGGCGGGGTGGTCGCGTGCGGCGATAGCCGCAACTCGCCGGCGGTAGCCGGCAACTAATGCACCGGCGCTAGCCGGGGGTGGGTGGGGCGGCGCGTAGTGCGGCGACGGAGGAGCCGTGCGTAGCACCGCGTGGGGCTGAATTCATCCCCACCTCACCATCCAGTTCCTCACCTCACCGGCGCTCCTGGGCCTAGTGGGATTCCTAGGGCCCACCAGGCGAGGAACAGGAGGGTCCAGGCGATTGTCATTGAGATTGCTAGTGGGACTGTGTACGACGCTAGCGTGCCCACGCCTGCGTTTTTGCGGTAGTGCTGGAGGAAGCCGAGGGCCATTACGAAGTATGGGCTCATGGGCGTGATCGCCGTCGAGCCTGAGTCGGCGATTCGGAACAGGGCCTGGGTGGTCTCGGCGGGGACGCTCAGGAGCAGCATCATCGGTACCAGGATCGGTGCGGTCAGGGACCACATCGCGGAGCCGCTCGTCACCAGGATGTTGATCACCGTCAGCAGCGCGAGGATGCCGAGGAAGATCACCACCTTCGGCGCGCCGAGGTCACCGAGTACCCGGGCCGACTCCGCGGACAGCAGGTCGCCGAGGTTGCTCCAGTCGAAGTACGCGAGGAACTGCGCGATCGCGAAGAACAGCACCAGCACCGGCGCCATCTGTTTGATGCCTTCGGCCATCAGCTTAGGTACGTCGGCCGCTCGCTCGATCGCCTTCACTGTCACGCCGTACGTGATGCCGACGAGGCCGAAGAGTACGGCGACCACCATCGCGATGCCGTCCAGGAACGGCGAGTCGACGATGCTGCCGTCCTTGCCGCGCAACGGGGATCCGTGCGGCACCAGGACTGCGACGATCGCGAAAGCCGCGACCAGGAACACGATCCCGGCCCGGCGCAGACCCTTGCGCTCGGCAACCGACACCGCCAGTTGGTCCGCGTCGTCGCCAGGCGCGTCCGGATCGGCGTCGAGGTCGGTCCGTTTGCTCAGCACCAATCGGGTGACCAGCGTGATCACCAGAGCGAGCAGTACCGACGACGCGATGTTGAAGAACCAGTTCGACAACACCGAGACGTGCGCGTCCGGGTTCACCGTGCGAGCGGCGGCCGTGGTGATGCCGGCGAAGATCGCGTCGTTCGGGGTCGGGATCGGGCTGGCGTCGTACCCGGAGGCGATCGCGGTGTACGCGACCACGATGCCCAGGATCGGTGACCGGCCGACCGCGCGGAACGCGAGCCCGCCGAGCGGCACCAGGATGATGTACGCCGCGGCCGACGCGACATGCGCCATCGTGCCGGCGAACGCGACCGCGAACACCACCATCGACTGCGGCACCCGGGACACGCTGGCCCGCATCAGCACCTGCAGGAACCCGGTCCGCTCGGCCAGCGCGACGCCCATGATCACGACCACGATCGTGGCCATCGGCGGGAACTCGGCGAAGTTCGAGATCGCCGTCGACACCGCCATCTGCAGTCCGTCGCCGGACAGCAGGTTCTGTACGGCGACCTCCTTGCCGTCCTTCGGCGAGAGCACCGAGACGTCCAGCGCGGACAGGATCGCGCTCACCACGGCCAAGATCGCCGACAGGATCCAGAACAGCCAGAACGGGTGCGGCAGCGCGTTCCCGATCCGCTCGATCACCGCCATCGCCCTCACCAGGCGCGGCAGCTCCCTCGTGTCGGTCGCCGTACTCATAACGTGTGCGCCTTGAAGAACGCGCCGATCAACTCGTGCGCTTCGAACGTCTGCGTCACGTAGCCCGGACCGGACGTCGCATCCGATCCCGGCCAGCTGTGCCCGCCGTCGGTGACCGCGACGTGTACGACGTCCGCCTTGCAGCCCTTGTACGTGAACTTCAGGACGTCGTCCCCGAGCTGCGAAGTCTTCGGGTCCGGGTCGCAGTGGTCGCGGACCGTCCAGTCCCTGACCCACGTCTGTACGTCGGGCAGGTCGCGCTCACCGTCTCCGCCGTACGGGATCGTGGTGTCGCCGGTGCCGTGGATGTCGAGCACCGGGACCGGGCGGCTCGGCGCGCAGTGCGTGCCCTCGATGTAGAACGCGCCCGAGACCGGGGCGATCGCCGCGATCCGGTCGGCGAGCCGGCAGGCGAGGATCCCAGTGAAACCGGCGCCATTGGACTTGCCGGTGGCGTAGACGGTGTCCGTGTCGACGCAGTACGACGCCTCCAGCTGGTCGAGCAGGTCCTCGGTGAACTGCACGTCGTCGACACCGTCGGCAGAGTACGGCGCGCCTTGCCAGGCCTGCTTGTTCTCGTCGCCGATCACGCCGTTGGGGTAGGCAACGATCGCGTCGAGCTTCGACAGGTCGGAGAACGCCTCGGTCTGGGCGCCGGTCTTGCCGCGGCCGTGGTAGACGAGGATCAGCCGCTGGGCCTTGGAGCTCTGGTAGTTGTCCGGGACGTGCAGGCGATAGGTGCGCGTGAGGCCGCCGCTGGTGACGGTGTAGTCACCGCTCGGGGCGGCCTGCTTGCCGCAACCGGCACTATGAGCACCGGCTGCCGTTGCCGTGGGCAACGTGGTGGCGGCGGTCACCAGAGCCGCCGCTCCAAGCAGCGCACCGACCCGGCGGGCGGTACGACGGGGGATTTTGGGCAGTGCGAGGTTCATCAGGGGCCTCCTCGGGGGCATGCGGCCTGCAGGCGGGCAGGCTCGCGCCTGGACCTCCCTGAGCGAAGGTCCAGTGTTCGTGGTGCAGCGTCAGGCCGACAGCAACTCGTCGGCGAAGGCGGCGATCCGGTCGGCGGCGGTCTCCACGAGGAGCCGGCCGTCCTCGGCTGTGGCGCGGCGGGGATCACCCAGCACGCCACGCTTGTGGTACGTGTCGAACCCGACGGACAGCCGCGGTCCGCGCGACTGCCGGGAGAGCCGGGCCGTGGTGGTCAGGTCGTCGAGCGACGTGGCGCCGGGCTCCAGGCGGTCGGCCTGGACCAGGTCCGGTGCCAGGTACAGCATCTGCGCGGTCTCCGCCTCGCCGGCGTGACCGTGCACCTCGCTGACTCCTGTGATCAGGTCCGAAACGACGGACGTGAGCGGGGTCCACGCGAACGTGAGCTCGCTGCGAACGTACTCCTGCGCGAGCACGGACAGGGCGGCGTTGTTCCCTCCGTGCCCGGTGATCACCAGGAACTGCCGCCAGCCGTGCTCGTGCAGGCTGGACACCAGATCCCGGAGAACTTGCATGAACGTTGCCGGTGACAACGTCATCGTCCCGGCGAACGCCATGTGGTGCGGCGACACGCCGTACGGGACGGCCGGGGCGATCACCGCGCGCCCGGCCAGCCGTTCCGCGACGCGCTCGGCGACGCCGACGGCGCGGACGGTGTCGGTGGACATCGCCATCCCGCCGCCGTGCTGCTCCTGCGCCCCGACCGGGATGATCACGAGCGGCGCCGTACGGACCGCCTCCAGCGCGTCGTCGGTCGTCATCGCCGCCAGTTTCCGGAACTTTTCCGTCGCCTGGTGACGATCTGTTTCCGGAAAGACGGTCATGAGAACTCCGGGGCGGCCTCGACGGCCTGGCGGATGTTGTCCAGATGTGAACGGGTCAGTTGCTCGGCGCGTACGGCGTCCTGGGCGCGGACCGCGTCGACGATCGCCTGGTGCTCCTCGTGATCGCGTCCGCGGTTGTCGTACAGCGCGCGGATCTGCTGCTGCTCGCGAACGCGAACCTTCAGCAAAGACGCCAGAACCTCTTGCAGCAAAGGGTTCCCGGACGCGGCCGCGAGCTCGACGTGGAAGTTCAGCGCGAACGCCGGACCTCCCGGCGGTACGAGCGCGTTCGTGACCGCGGCCTCCAGGCGCTCGAGGTTTTCGGGCTGACGCGAGACCGCAGACTGCGCCGCCACAGCCGGCTCGATCACCAGGCGCGCACCGATCAGCTGCAACACCGAGTCCTTCGTGATCGGCGGCCGATGCGGATTGGCCAGTACGACGTTGTTGATCGTCGGACCGACGTACGTCCCGGAACCGTGCCGGAACTCGACCGCTCCGGTGGCCTCGAGCTTCCGCAGCGCCTCCCGCACCGTCGGCGTGGTGATCGCGAACCGCTTCGCCAGCTCCCGCGCCGACGGGATCGCGTCACCGGGCCGCAACCCACCGTCCCGGATGATCCCGAGGATCGACTCGGTCAACCGGTCCGACAGACTGGGCGGCACCTCAGCAGCTGAATAACTCACAAACTGACTAAATCACTTAGCCTTTCGCTCGGTCAAGACCTCGAACGAGTAGTTCTGCTCAGTCGCGGTGACCGGCCGCGCCCGTAACTTGCTGGCATGAAGGAGCGCACCTGGGCGAGATCGATCGCCGTCATCGTGTTCTGGGCGCTGGGCCTCGGTCTCGGCGTGGCCGTCGTCGTCGGCATCATCGCGACGAGCGTCCAGTCCGCGAACTGCCTGCCCGACGAGGAGTGCCTGTCAATCCTCGGCGGCGTCGCGTACGGCGCTCTCGGCGGCGGGATCGTCATGGCGCTCGCGATCCTGGTATTCGCAATCCGTCTGCACGTCGGCGCGATCTTCGGCGTGGGCGCTGCGGTCGGAGTACTGGTCCTGCTCGCCGCGGCATGGGCATCGCTCCTCGGGTGGGGCCAGCCACTCCTCTTCCTGGCCGCTGTCGCGTTCTCGGTCAGCACGGTTCTCCAGGGCTGCTACCGGCCGGCCGCCGGTGGACACCGGCAGTGGTCGCGACCGTCGCCGGTGGCGGTTCTGATCGCGGCAGGCGTCGTACTCCTCGGCGCCTTCCCGGCCGGTTTCAAGCTCTCCAAGGTGTGGTCGGAACAGCGGCGGATCGAGGCTGTCATCGCCCGGCCGCTGCAGACCGACCTGGACGGCACCTGGCCTTACACCGTGCGCTCGTGGGACTCCGGGTTCGAGTACGACGTGATGGAGCCACCGGCGAACGGACAGCGGATCGCCGAGGTCACTGTCACCGTGCGCAACGCGGCCCCGGACCAGGCGCCGTGCACCGGCTTCACCGACCGTGTCGAAGGCCCGGTAACGGTGACCGGCTGCACGGAGCTCGCCCCGAACCTGTGGCAAGGGCAGGGCGCCCACGGCGAGACCCAGTACTTCGTCCACGCCGGCGATCGCCAGTGGGCCTACGTCCGGGCCGGAACCTATGGCGGCGCGGACGCCCAGCGACGGCACGACGCCCGCGCCGAACAGATCGCGAGATCACTTCGACCGCGCTCAGCCTTTCCCCTCGCCGCCGACTCGGTCGGCTGCGGCTTCTGCGAGTGGCTGGCGTAACAGCCACTCGCGGAAGACGCGCGGGGTCAGGGAGTGACGGTGATCGGGGAGCCGTTGGAGACGAGCGACCAGTCGCCGGTGTGGAAGGTGTTGGGGTCTACGGAGCCGGTGGCAATGACGTAGTCGATCATCAGCTGGCGAATCTCGACCTGACGGTTGTAGACGACCGGGGCGGTCTTGACGTGCGGGAAGTTGCCGCCGCCGGACTGGCGGTAGTTGTTGACCGCGACAACGAACTGCTGGTCGGCAGCCACCGGCGTGCCGTCGTACGCGAGGTCCGTGATCCGCGCGCCGGGCGCCTTGGCGATGTCGATCTTGTAGGTCAGTGGCTTCGACAGGCCGCCGAGGATGTCGTAGTTGTAGTCCGGCGTGCCGTTCGGCGCGGTCGGGGTCGGCGCGTTGGTGACCTGGTCGGACGCGAACGGCCCGGTGCCGGTCACTTGCTTGAAGTACTGCGCGGAGAACTCCAGGTACTCCTTGATCTGAGTACCGTTCATCGTCACCGCGAGCAGCGTGTTGTCGAAGACATAAAGCCCGGCGACGTCGCGGATCGAGACCTCGCCGGCCGGGATCGCGGCCGCCCGGTTGAACGGGGCCGCGATCGCCAGCACCGGCAGCGACGCCTGCGGCGTACCGGCGAGGGCCTTCGAGACCGCGTCGGCCTGGATGAAGTTCACGAAGTCCAGCGCGGCGGTGTCCTCCCACGGCGCGGTCGCCGCGGACATCGCCTCGGTGCACGTGCCGATCTTCGAGTTCACGTACTCGACGACCTTGTCGTGGTCCTTCTGCAGCAGCGCCACGACGTCCGGGTCGGCGTCGACGGTGTTCGCGTTCAGCACCTGGCTGTGCCGGCCGACGACCCTCCACTGCCCGTGGACCTTCTGCAGGTCGAGGTCGAACAGCGACAGCCGCATGCCCCACTTCAGCGGCTCGCTGAGCACCACCTGCTCGCCGCTCGTCTTGTTCGTGACGAGCCGCTCGGGGATCTCCAGGTGGGCGTGGCCGACCAGGACGGCGTCGATGCCCGGGACGGTCTCGGCCATCAGCACCGACGCGTTCTCCGGGTACGGCAGCGCGTCGCCGTACGACGAGGACAGGTCCATCCCCGAGTGCACGGAGGCGATCACGACGTCGGCGCCGGCCTGGCGGACCCGCGGTGCCCAGATCTTCGCGAGCTCGACGATGCCGCCGAACTTCAGCTTGTTCTCGACGTTCGCCTTGTCCCAGATCGCGATGCCCGGGTTGGTCAGGCCGAGGATGCCGACCGTGATCGGCTTCTCCCCCGGCACCTGAACCCGCTTCAGCGTGTACGGCGGGAACACCGGCAGACCCGTGGTCCAGTCCTGGGCGTTCGCGCCGAGCAGCGGGAACCGCAGCTGCCGCTGGAACTTGCGGAGGATCTCGAGGCCGTAGTTGAACTCGTGATTGCCGAGCGCGGCGGCGTCGTACCCGATCCGGTTCATCGCGGCCGCCATCGGGTGCGTGTGACCGCCGGTGATGGGCTCGATCTTCGCGAAGTAGTACGCCAGCGGCGTGCCCTGGATGGTGTCGCCGGCGTCCAGCAGCAGCGGGCGCGGCGCACGCCGGTCCGCGGCGATCCGGTCCCGGACAGCGCTGACCAGCGTGGAGATCTTGGCCAGGCCGATGTCGTTGTGCGCGCTGTCGTCGTACTCGGTGTTCTTGAAGTAGTCCCAGTTGAACACGTTGCCATGCAGGTCGGTGGTGCCCATCACGGTCAGCCGGACGGTCTTCCCGGGCCCGCCGCGGTCGTCACCCGCGTACGCCGGGACCGCCTGGAAACCGGCCGCGGCCAACGCCGCCGCGCCGCCGATCACCGTACGTCGTGTCATGCTCGTCCGCTCACCGCTGTCCGTCATCGCCCCGCCTTACAGGTCTTCTCACCGGGATCTCCGGCCCGAAAGCACACCATACGGGCGACACACCCCCACCCCGCGAACGCATGGCCCCGCTCACGCGAGAAGATGCCCCTCATGACCGCCCTCATGCCACGCCTCCGGCGCGGCGGGTCACGGGGCTGGAACTTCCGCCCTTCCCTCGTCGCTCCGGTCGCTGCGCTCCCTCCGCTCCTCAGTCCAGGGCGGAAGGCCCCGTGACCAAGCCGCCCGGCAAAGTTCTGCCGTTGGTCGCCGCCCTCCTTTGCGGTGCCGTCCTCGCCCAAGCCGCCACGCCGTCCGACCACTCCGTCACGTCCGCCGCCGCCCCCGTCTCCCCGGCGACCGGCCACGGACTGCTGGGTACGACGGTCACGTCCAAGCGGGGCGAACCTTCGTCGACGAAACAGCCCAGACAACCTGCGCAGCCCGCCAAGCCCCCGGTCGCCAAGCCGCCCGCCGACGACTGGAACCTGGCGGCGCACGGGAAGGTGCTCTACCTGACCTTCGACGACGGCCCTCAGCACGAGTGGACCCCGAAGGTTCTGCAGCTACTGCGCAAGCACAAGGCGCACGCGACGTTCTTCGTGCTCGGGATCCAGGTGGCGCAGTACCCGGAACTGATCGCCGCCGAGCGGGCCGCCGGGCACACCATCGGCAATCACACCTGGGACCACAAGACGCTGACCCTGCTGCCGGACGCGAAGGTACGGCAGGAGATCGCCACCGGCGTGAAGTCGAAGTGCCTGCGGCCGCCGACCGGTGCCACGAACGCGAAGATCGAGGCCATCGCCGCGTCGTACCACCAGCGGCAGGTGCTCTGGGACGTCGACACCAAGGACTGGGAGAAGCCCGGCGCCGCCAGCATCGAGCACGCGATCATGGCCGGGGCCCGTCCCGGCGCGATCATCCTGGTGCACGACGGCGGCGGCAACCGCTCCCAGACCGTCGCAGCCCTCGACCGAGCCCTGACCAAACTCACCAAGCTCGGCTACACGTACCGCGCGCTGCCCTGCTAGCGCGCGATGCCTGCGGCGCCGTTGGAGAAGTGCTTGATGGCCTCGTCGATGACGTGCACCGGCTGGTCGAGGGCCTTGACCAGGAACATGCCGGTGGGGCGCAGCAGCGGGTTCGGCTTCACGACGCTGCGGACCGACGGCTGGTCGAGGCCGCGGACACCGGCCGTTGTAGCGCCGACGCCGCGGACCAGGGCCAGGTCGAGCATGTACTGCCCGAGCAGCTTGTGCTGCGTGAAGCCGCGGACGGTTGCCCAGGGCAGCACGACGGGGAACGCAGCGCCATCGCAGGCCAGCTCGAGTCCCTTGGCGGAGATCCGCATCGCCACGGGCGGCAGCTCGTTGGCGTCGTACCACTCAACCCGCTCGGCCTGCAGGCGGTAGACCAGAACCGTGCTGAGTTCCAACGGGATCATCACCACGATCAGCAAGAGCGCGAACGGCCACATCCCGGAGCCGCGGAAGGCGATCAGCGCGTAGATCGCGGCCACGATCCCGATCGCGCCGAGCGCCAGCGTCACCCACGCGCCGCGCCGCTCGACGGTCCGCACCACCTCACGCCGGCGCAGCACAGCGTCCCGGTCGATCCCGACCACCAACGACTGCCCCGGCTCCCGTGGCGGCACCTGCACCTCCGGCCCGACCTCTGAAGTACTGACCTCTGAAGTACTGACCTCTGAAACCTGTGAAGCTACGTCCCCGTCCTCACTCACAGGGGACAGAATCCCACAGACCGCTACGACTTGCGGCGACCCGCCCAGGTCCAGGCGTAGACGCCGTCGTCGACGGCCTGGCCGCCCTCGCCGAGTTCGAGCGGGCGGAAGGTGTCGACCATGACCGCCAGCTCCTCGAAGCGCTCGGCGCCCAGCGAGGCCTCGATCGCCGACGGCTGCGGGCCGTGCGCGTACCCGCCGGGGTGCAGCGAGATCGACCCGAGCCCGATCCCGGAGCCCTTCCGCGCCTCGTAGTCGCCGCCGCAGTAGAACATCACCTCGTCGGAGTCGACGTTCGAGTGGTAGTACGGCACCGGCACCGACAGCGGGTGGTAGTCGACCTTCCGCGGCACGAAGTTGCAGACCACGAAGTTGTACCCCTCGAACACCTGGTGCACGGGCGGCGGCTGGTGCACGCGCCCGGTGATCGGCTCGAAGTCGCTCACGTTGAACGTGTACGGGTACAGGCAGCCGTCCCACCCGACCACGTCGAACGGGTGCGTCGCGTACGTCATCCTGCTGCCGACGATGCCGCCGGCCCCGTTCCCGCGGTGCTTGACGAGCACCTCGACGTCGGTCCCCTCGACCACGAGCGGCTCGGTGGTGGGGTGCAGGTCGCGTTCGCAGTACGGCGAGTGCTCGAGGAACTGCCCGTACCGCGACAGGTACCGCTTCGGCGGCGCGATGTGCGAGTTGGCCTCGATCGCATACGCGTGCACGCCCTCCGGTCCGGGCAGCCAGCGGTGCGTGGTCGAGCGGGGGATGATCACGTAGTCGCCCTGGACCGCGTTCAGGACGCCGAACACGGTCTCCACGGTCGCCGAGCCCTTCTCGACGTACACGCACTCGTCGCCGATCGCGTTCCGGTAGTACGGCGACGGCTGCTCGGCCACGACGTACGAGATCCGGACGTCACCGTTGCCGAGCACGAGCCGCCTGTCCTCCACGGCGTTCGACTTCGACGTGTCGGTGAACAGGTCGTGCAGCTTCAGGTGCCGTGGCGTGAGCGGGTGGTTCGGGACGGTGGCGAGATCCGGCAGGTCCCACACCTGGGAATCGACGATCGCGGACGGTACGCCGGCGTGGTAAAGCAGCGAAGAGTCCGACGAGAACCCCTCCTCACCCATCAGCTCCTCGTAGTAGAGCCCGCCGTCCGGTTTCCGGAACTGCGTGTGCCGCTTCGGTGGTACATCCCCGACCTGCCGGTAGAACGCCATCTCCGCCACTCCTGCGTGTACGTTATCCGGACGCATGCGTCCGCTTACCGAAAGCATCCGTTAGGCTTCCACCCATGTCAACCGTCCCTGCGCTGTACCGGCACCTGGTCGACGACGCCTCGATGTTCCCGCCGGGCGACCTGCCGCTGCCCGAGGCCGTCGCGGCCCACCACGTCCACCGCCGGTCGCCGTACGCCGACCTGGTCGGCACCTTCGTGTGCACCGACGACGACCTGATGAAGGTCGCCGCCGAGGCAGCCCGCACCGGCACAGCACCGCTCCGCGTCGCGGTGGTGATCTCCGGCGGCGCCGGCGGGATCGAGCCCGTGATCCGCTGGGGCGACCGCTCGAAGGACGTCGAGGTGACCGCGGTCGAGGTCCGGCTGCGCGACGAGGACGACCTGTCCCGGAACGCGCTGCGCGTGGTCCGTGCGTGCGACGACTGCCTCGACGAGGAGACGGCGTACGTCGAGGTCGGCCTGGACGGAGCGTGGGAGCGCGCGCTCGACGTGGTCGCCGACGCCGGGTACGCCGCGAAACTCCGCACCGGCGGCCTCGACGCCGCGCTGTTCCCGTCGGCCGGCCAAGTGGCGTCCTTCATCACTGCTTGCCTCGACCGCGAGGTGGCCTTCAAGTGCACAGCCGGTCTGCACAACGCGGTCCGGCATACCGCTGAGGACACCGGCTTCGAGCACCACGGGTTCCTCAACGTCCTGCTCGCGACCCGGGCGTCGCTCGACGGGGCCACACACGACGAACTGGTCGAGCTACTCGGCCAGCGGGACGGTGAGGTCCTGGCGGCGCGGGCGCGCGAGTTGTCCGACGATCAGGCAGCGAGCACGCGCCGGTGGTTCACGTCGTTCGGCTCCTGCAGCATCGACGAGCCACGGCAGGACCTCACAACGTTGGGGTTGATGGCATGAGTTGGATCGACATCCCCGACGGTTCGCCGTTCGGGCCGGATAACCTGCCGCTCGGCGTGTTCCGGCACAGCGATGAGGAGCCGCGGGTGGGTGCGGCGATCGGCGACCAGCTCATCGACCTCGCGCCGGTCGCGTCCGCGCAGATGCTGGACGGCGCGCAACTGTTCGCGGAGCCGACGCTGAACGCGTTCCTCGCGCTCGGCCGCCCGGCCTGGCGCGCCACCCGGAACTGGCTGCTCGACCTGGTCCGCAACGAGAACGACCGGGACACCGTCGAGCCGCACCTGATCCCGCAGTCCGCGGTGACGATGCAGTTGCCGTTCGAGGTCGGCGACTACGTCGACTTCTACGCCTCCGAGCAGCACGCGTCGAACCTCGGCCGGCTGTTCCGCCCGGACTCCGAGCCGCTGCTGCCGAACTGGAAGCACCTGCCCGTCGGCTACCACGGCCGCGCCGGCACCATCGTTGCCAGCGGCACCGACATCGTCCGCCCCTCCGGTCAGCGCAAGCCCCCGGACGCGGCGGCGCCGACCTTCGGCCCGTCCCAGCGGCTCGACATCGAGGTCGAGCTCGGCTACGTCGTCGGTACGCCGTCAACGCTCGGAAAGCCTGTTCCTGTTGAGGATTTCGAGGAGCACGTGTACGGCGTGGTCGTCGTCAACGACTGGTCCGCGCGCGACCTGCAGGCCTGGGAGTATGTGCCGCTCGGCCCGTTCCTCGGCAAGTCCTTCGCCACGTCGATCTCCCCCTGGGTCGTCTCGCTCGACGCGCTCGCGGCCGCTGCAGTCCCGCTCCCGGCGCAGGACCCGCCCGTCCTCCCCTACCTCAGCGGGAACAGCCTGACGAACTTCGACATCACCTTCGAGGTCTTCCTGAACGGTCACCTGGTGAGCACCCCGCCGTACAAGGATCTCTACTGGTCGCCCGCGCAGATGCTCGCGCACATGACCGTCAACGGCGCCAGCGTCCGCACCGGCGACTTCTACGCGTCCGGGACCGTCAGCGGGCCGGCAAAGGACCAGCGCGGCTCGTTCATCGAGCTGAGCTGGGGCGGCCGCGAGCCCCTGCTCGTGGACGGGAAGGAACACACCTTCCTCGAGGACGGCGACGAGGTCACGATCACCGCCTGGGCGCAGTGCGCGGACGGCACCCGCCTCGGCCTAGGCGAGGTCACCGGCCGGATCACCCCCGCCCGCACCCCACCAGCCTGACCCCTCTCCACCCCGCCTCTCATCACCCCGTCTTTGAGCTCCCACCAACCATCTGCGACCGCTCGAAACGGTTGGTGCGAGCCCAAAGTGGGTTCTTCGGGCACGGAGGCGAGGGAACATTGTTCATTAGTGTTTGTTTCTCTTGACGAGTTAGCGCTTACGTGCGAACTTCGTCGGCATGAAACGTTCAGTGGGGTGTGGAGTACTGGCTGTAGCCCTGGCCGCCGGTGTGCTGAGCGTGCCTTCCGGTGCGCACGCCGACAGCACGGACGGCGATCTGACGCTGCGGTCGAGCGAGTTGACGGTCACCGTCGGGGCGGACTTTCCCCGGGTGGTCAAGTACGTCGACAACGCCTCCGGGCAGGCCCTCGGGGGTCAGCCGGACGCGATCTCGACGGTCACGATCGACGGCGTGGCCCGGACCGCGCATCTCGCCGCGTCGCCGACGGTCGACGGCGGGCGAGCGTCGTACACGCTGGCCTTCGACGCGCTGCCCGGCGTCGAGTTGGATGCGAGCCTGAGCGTGACGGGGCGGGTGACGAAGTTCGCGATCGACGCGGTGCGTGACACCGAAACGAGTCGCGTGCACACCATCGACATTCCGGACCACGACCTGGTGTCAGTAGCGAGTACTGACGCTGGCGCGACGACTGCGTTCACCACGCTGGACCCGGACTCGACCCGGACCGCGGACAAGATCGCGCCGGTCACCGCGAGCACGCCGGGCGAGACGGCCGCGACCGGAGCGGCGTATGCGTTCGTCAACACCAGCGGGCTCGCGGCGGGCATCGAGTCGAACTCCGTGTACGACAAGCCGTCCGGGCCACCGGTCGACGACGGCGCCCGGTTCTGGCACCGCGCCCGCAAGGTCGCCGATGGCAGTACGCGTGTCGGCGTGTGGAGCGGCCAATGGACCTACCGTGCCGACACGTCGCCGTACACCGAACCGCTCCCCTGGGCGAAGGTCGTCGTCACGCCCGACGCGAACAACGACCGGACGGTCGACTGGGAGGACGGCGCGGTCGCGTTCCGCTCGATCATGACCGAGCCGAACGGCGGCGACCAGGTCAAGAACCGGGTGATCACGCACATCCCGTTCAACTTCGCCAGTCAGGCCACGCACCCGTTCCTGCGGACGCTCGACGACGTCAAGCGGATCTCGCTGGCGACCGACGGCCTCGGTCAGATGGCGGTCCTCAAGGGGTACGGCGCTGAAGGCCACGACTCCGCCCACCCGGACTACGGCGGCAACTACAACACCCGCGCCGGCGGACTGACCGACCTGAACACGCTGCTCAAGCAGGGCAAGTCCTGGAACGCGGCGTTCGGCGTCCACGTCAACGCGACCGAGTCCTACCCGGAGGCGAACGCGTTCAGCGAGGACCTGGTGGACAAGAACGCCAAGGGCTGGAACTGGCTGAACCAGAGCTACTACATCAAGCAGCGCCCGGATCTTGCCTCCGGCAACATCGTGAAGCGGTTCCAGCAGCTCCGCGACGAGACCGACAAGAACCTGCAGGAGCTGTACATCGACGTGTACTACCAGTCGGGCTGGCTCGCCGACGGCTTGTCCCGGCAGCTCGCCGGCCAGGGCTGGCAGATCGCCACCGAGTGGGCCGACCGGCACGAGCGGACGTCGCTGTGGTCGCACTGGGCCAACGACCTCGACTACGGCGGACCCACCAACAAGGGCCTGAACAGCAAGATCATCCGGTTCGTCCGCAACCACGAGAAGGACGTCTGGAACAACGACCCGATCCTCGGCCAGACCGCGATCGTCGAGTTCGAGGGCTGGACCGGCGAGACCGACTGGAACGCGTTCTACACCAACATCTGGCAGCGCAACCTGCCCGCGAAGTTCCTGCAGCAGCAGAAGATTCTCGACTGGAACAGCGGCGACATCATGTTCACCGGCGGTGTCCACGGCGCGGTCGAGAACGGCAAGCGCACGGTGTACGCCGGGAACGCGAAGGTGCTCGACGGCGACAAGTACCTACTGCCGTGGGACGACAACAAGAAGCTGTACCACTACAACCCGGCAGGCGGCCGCACCACCTGGCAGGTGCCCGCGGCGTTCGCCGCTACCCGGTCCTTCTCCGTCTACAAGCTGACCGACACCGGCCGGGTCAAGGTCGCCACCGCGCCCGTCCGCAACGGCAGCATCAGCCTCGACGCGAAGGCCGGCCAGCCGTACGTCGTCTACCCGGACACGGCGCCGACGCCGCGGCCCGCGAACTGGGGCGAGAGCTCGCACGTCAAGGATCCCGGCTTCAACGCCGGCAACCTCGCGGCCTGGAACATCAGCGGTAACGCGACGATCGGCACCCTCGAGAACGGTCAGCACGTCGCCGAACTCGGCACCAAGGCATCATCGATCCGGCAGCAGCTCACCGGCCTCACCCGAGGTCGCACCTACAGCGCCTCGGCCTGGATCGAGGTGGAGCCGGGCAAGTCCCGTCCGACCACGGTGAGCGTCGACGGCGCCCGCAACCAGGTCATCAGATCGACGGCGCAGAACATGGTTGCCGCCGACGACAAACACGAGGCGTACTACCAGCGCGTCCGGGTCGTGTTCCAGGCCAAGGGAAGCACCGCCGACCTGACCATCGGGGCCGCCGCAGGCGCCGCGCGGGTTCGTCTCGACGATGTGCGGGTGGTCGAAACGACCACGCCCGCGGCCGGGCTGGTCGACGACTTCGAGCACGTCGACCAGGGCTGGGGGCCGTTCGTGAAGGGCGATGCCGGTGGTGTCACCGACCCGCGGACAGTGCTCGCTCCCAAGCACGCGCCGTACACGCAGGCGGGCTGGAACGGGAAGCTGGTCGACGACGTACTCGACGGCAACTGGTCGCTCAAGTCGCATGAGGAGAACGAAGGGCTGGTCTACCGAACCGCGCCGTGGACGGTGAACTTCCAGCCGGGCCACAAGTACAAGGTCAGCTTCGACTACGAGAGCGGTCGCGCCGGTCAGTACGCGTGGGTCCAGGGTGTCGACCGGCCCGCGTCCGTGGAGGTCAAGGCGACGCCGATCGGCGAGCAGCGGACAAAGGCGACGTTCAACCAGGAGTTCGTGGCCGGTTGCGGTGGCGACTACTGGGTCGGACTGCGCAAGCTCACCGACGGCGGCGATCAGAGCGACTTCGTCATGGACAACTTCGCCGTGACCGATCTCGGTACGACGTCGCAGCCGGCGGACTGCACCTCGGTCGCGGTTTCGGGCCTCACCGGGCTTGTCTCCGGTGAAGCGAACACCGTCACCACCACGTTCACCAACAACGACGTGGTGGCCGCCAGCAACATCACGTTGGGTCTGAACGCACCGGACGGCTGGACCGTCACGGCGACCACGCCGGCGACCCACGCGACCGTTGCCGCAGGCACCAGTGTGACGACTACGTGGGACGTCACTCCCCCAGCCGGTACGCCGGAAGGCAAGTACCCGGTGACTGCGACGGGTGGGCAGGCGACGATCAGTGCGGAGGCCACCGTGCTGCCACCGGGGATCGTTCCGCAGTCGCGGATCAAGGTGGCCGACGTGAGCAGTGAGGATGTCGCCACGGGTGGTGCCGCGACCTCGGCACTGGACGGAAACCCCAGTACTCTTTGGCATTCCGCCTGGTCCGAGGTCAGTACGCCGGCCGGTTACCCGCACTACATGACGCTCGATCTCGGGTCGACGTACCAGGTGAACGGGTTCGGCTACCTGCCGCGGCAGAGTGGCACGAACGGGATGTTCAAGGGGTACGAGATCTATGTGAGCGCGGACGGGCAGGACTGGGGTACGCCGGTTGCGACCGGGCAGTTCCCGAACTCCACCGCCGTACAGCGGGTCGACTTCACCGCGAAGCCCGGACGGTACGTGAAGTTCGTCGGCACCAGTTCTCTGAACGGCGCGGTCTTCGGATCGGCCGCCGAGTTCAACGTGTACGGCACGCACTGAACAACGCAGCGGCGCCACTCCCGCCCCCTGGGAGTGGCGCCGCCGCGTCGATCACTTGACGTACGTGATGGAGACCGACGGGCTCGCGGTCTTCGCGGCGACGACGCGGAACTCGTTGACCCCGGCCCGGCCGCTGGCGACCCAGACCGAGTAGGTGCCCTTACTGGTCACCTTCGTGGTAGCCGGGAAGTTCACCCACTTGCCGCTCTGCAGACGCTGCACCTGGACGACAGTGCCCTTCGCGATGCCGGTGGTCTTGCCGGTCAGCGGGACCTTCGCCCACAGCGGGACGTAGGTGCCGGCCGCCTTGATCGTGATCGACCTGGCCACCGCGGTTGTGCTGACCGCGGTGTTCGACGTACCGGCCGCGTTGGCCTGCAGGGCGCCGGCGATACCGAGGCCCCCGGCAGCCAGTGCGAGACCGGCGACGACGGCGGCGGAACGGCGGATGAACTGTGCACGCATGATGTCTGGTTTCCCCTCGTTTTGTTGGTGTTACGGAGGGGAAGACGCGGTGGTCGCAGGAAAGGTTGTGTTACGACTCCGTCTCAGGTCCGGGCGGAAGTACCAAGCGGGCCAGGGCGCCGCCGCCAGATCCATCTTTTGAAGGCGCAGCGCCGAACGTCAGCTCGGCGCCCAGGACCTTGGCGTGCCCGACCGCGATGGTCAGGCCGAGGCCGTGCCCGGCGCCGCGTTCGGCCATCCCGGACCGGAACCGGCGCGGGCCCTCGGCAATCAGTTCCTCGGGGTAACCGTTGCCGTGATCAACGACCTCGACAGTCCGGCCGCTGACCGTGACCTCGACCGGCGGCCGGCCGTGCCGCAACGCGTTGACGATCAGGTTCGCCAGGATCCGCTCGATCCGCCGCGAGTCGGTCGACACCGTCTCGTCCGGCCCGGTCTGGCGCACGATCACGCTGTCCGGTGCGAGCGACTGCTGCATCCGCAACCGCCCGACCGCCGAGCCCACGAACGCGCCGAGCCCGACCAGTTCCAGATCGGCCTGCTCGACGCCCGAGTCGAACCGGGCGATCTCCAGGAGATCCTCGACCAGCCGCCGCAGCACCTTGGCCCGGTCGCGCACCAGTTCACTGGGGCGGCCGGGCGGCAGGAGCTCGGCGGCGGTGGTCAGCCCGGTCACCGGCGTCCGCAGATCGTGGGCAACGTCCGCGGTGAAGCGTCGCTCTGCCTCGAGCTGGCCGCGCAGCGAACTGGCCATCGTGTCGAGAGCGGTTGCCAACGACTGCACCTCGTCCTTGCCTTTGCCAACGGCCTCGGCTGCGGACGCGTCCAGGTCACCCGCCGCGATCCGCCGGGCCGTGCCCGCGACCGCGACGATCCGTTTGGACAGGCTGCCGGCCAGGATCACGCTGACCAGCGCGACCAGCGCGACCGTGCCGATCCCGCCGAGGATCAGGGCCTGCTGCAACGCCTTCATCGAGTCGTCGGTGCTCTCGTAGTCCTGCTCGATCGAGAGCACCTTGCCGTCCTTGACCGCGACCGCCGCCCACATCTTCGCGTGCGGCGACCCGGTCTTGAACGTGGCCCGCTTGCCTTGGAGCACCGCCTCCCGCAACTGCGGCGGCAGGTCCGGATCGTCCAGCTTCGCCCCGAACACCGGTACGTCGTTGGTGTCGTAGCTCTGCGCCGCGAGCTGGATCCGCTCGTCGGCGAAGCTGCGCGTCCGGTCCAGCCGGGCCGACTGGGCCTGGGTGTAGACCGCGACGCACAGCACCAGGATCGCGAGCGCGGAGACCAGCAGGAAGATGAGGCCGAGCTTGCCGCGCAGTCCCATCTACTAGGCCCGCAGCTTGTACCCGAAGCCCCGGACGGTTTCGATGCGGTCGGCACCGATCTTGGTCCGGAGCCGCTGCAGGTGGACGTCGACCAGCCGGCCGTCGCCACCCCACTCGTAGTCCCAGACCCGTTGCAGCAACGTCGACCGGCTCAGCACTACACCGGGGTTGTTCGCGAACTCGATCAGCAGCTTGAGCTCGGTCGGCGTCAGCTGGACGGTCTGTCCGCTGCGCCGTACCTCCAGCGCCTCCCGATCCAGCTCGAGGTCGCCGAACGACTCCACGCCGGAGCCGGCCGCCGGTGCCGGACGCTCCGGGTCCGAGACCGCGCGCCGCATCACCGCCCGCAGCCGTGCCACCAGCACCTGGGTGTCGAACGGTTTGGTCACGTAGTCGTCGGCGCCGGCCTCCAGGCCGAGGACGACGTCGAGGGCGTCTCCGCGCGCCGACACCATCACGATCGGGACCGTGCTGGTCTCACGGATCCGTCGGCACACCGAGATCCCGTCCAGTCCGGGCAGCATGATGTCGAGCATCACGACGTCCGGATGGATCTTCTCGAATCGCTCGATCGCTTCCAGGCCGTCCTCGGCCGTGGTCACGTCGTAGCCGTGCCGCTCGAGGGTCAACTGCGTCGCCTCACGGATCACCGCGTCGTCCTCAACCATGAGAATGCGCGCTGCCGGTTCTTCCGGTACCACGAACTTCAGTCTCCCTACTGGTCCGTCGAGCTCACCTTGATCATCTGCCGCCCGTTCCAACGGTAGACCTCGACCCGCCGGCCGGACGGGCAGCAGACCGGGTCGTCGATCGCGAAGATCTTCGACTCGACCACCAGGTCACCTTGCGGGCTGGCGTTCACGGTCGGTTGCTCGACGTCCAGGTTCCAGATCGGTCGCGGGCCGGTCGGCTCGACGGCGATCAGGAAGATTCCGAAGACGAACTTTTCCAGAGTATGGATCAGAACGATCTGCTGAGGTGTACCGCTGTGCAATACATCAACGGTCTTACCCCTGCTGAGGCAACGCGAAATCACGGTGCAATTCGAAAGGACTGTCCGCGAGTAGCTGGACAGGTGCCGATCGGCGAGTAGCCGGGCACGGACCTTGTACAGGTCGACGGGCGCTACCGGGGTCCGCTGGGCGTGCGGCGAGGTGCTGCCGAACGCGACCGACGGCGTCGGGGTCGCCGGAGGGGGTGGCTCGGGGCCCTCGACGCGCAGCCCGCCGCCGTTCCCGCAGGCGGCGAGCGTGATCGTCGCGACCACCGCGGCGACGGCAGGCAGCACGGTACGGCGCCACAGACCCATCGGGCGCCTCCTACCCTGCATCAAGTCCCCCCGCGAATTCGAACACGTCCTCACTTCCATGGTCTCGGCCGGACGTCACATTCGACGGGCATGGACGTCGAGTGGCCCCGGCAGTTGTATTGCGGTTCCGTCACAGCATCACTCAAGGGGTCGGTCAGCGGGTCACCCGGCGACGACCTTCCCCGGATTCAGCAGGTTCTTCGGGTCCAGGGCGTTCTTGATGGCCCGGTGTACGTCGAGTGCGACCGGCCCGATCTCCTCGGCCAGCCAGGTGCGCTTCAGCACCCCGACCCCGTGCTCGCCGGTGATCGTGCCGCCGAGCTCCAGCCCGATCTCCATCACCCGGTCGAACGCGACCTGGGCCCGCTCGGCCTGCGCCGGATCGGTCTGGTCGAAGACGACCGTCGGGTGCATGTTGCCGTCCCCGGCGTGCCCGAGGACCCCGATCGTGATGTCCAGCTCGGCCGACAGTTCCTCGACCCGGCCGATGAACTCGGCCAGCCGCGAGCGCGGTACGGCGACGTCGTCGATCATCGTCGTACCGAGTTCCTCCAGCGCGGTCAGCGCGGCCCGGCGGCCCTCGAGCAACAGCTCGCCCTCGGCGTCGTCCTCGGCCTCGATGCACTCCAGCGCGCCGTGGTCGCGGCACAGCTTGGCCACCGCGGCGACATCGGCCGCGCCCGCCTCGCCGCCCGCGTCGGACTGCGCGATCAGCATCGCGGCTGCCTCGTCGGGAAGGTCCATCCGCTTGTACTTGTTGACCGCGCGGATCGTGGTCCGGTCCATGATCTCCAGCAGGCTCAGCGAGACGCCGCTGCGGATGATCTCCAGGATCGCGTTCCCGGCCTCGACGCCGGAGCCGAACAGGGCGGCCATGGTCTTCGGTTTCGCGGCGGCCGGGCGCAGCGCCAGGGTGGCCTCGGTGATGATGCCGAGCGTGCCTTCGCTGCCGACGATCAGCTTCGCCAGGTCGTAGCCGGCGACGCCCTTCACGGTCTTCCGCCCGGTCCGCAGGACCCGGCCGTCGGCGAGCACCACCTCCAGGCCGAGCACGTAGTCCGTGGTCACGCCGTACTTCACGCAGCACAGGCCGCCCGAGTTCGTGGACAGGTTGCCGCCGATCGAGCAGAACTCCCAGCTGGACGGGTCCGGCGGGTAGAACAGCCCGTGCTCGGCGACCGCGCGGGACAGGACGGCGTTGTAAACGCCCGGCTGCGTGACGACGTACCGGTCGATCGGCTCGATCGCCAGGATCCGGTCCATCTTCTCCAGCGAGATGACGATGCAGCCGTCGAGCGCGTTGGCGGCTCCGGACAGGCCGGACCGCGCGCCCTGCGGCACGATCGGTACGCCGGCCTCGGCCGCGATCCGCACCGCTGCCTGGACGTGCGCGGTCTCCCGGGCCAGGACGACGGCGAGCGGCACCCCGGCCGGGCAGAACATCGCCCGGTCGTACCGGTAGCTCTCCATCCGGTCCGGATCGGTCACCAGCGCCTCGGGCGGCAGCACCTGACGCAGCTGCTCGACAACCTCACTCATGAGTCGAGCCTAATGAATACTCCGCGGTACTGCGCGCCCCAGTCCGCCCGCCAGTTTCAGCGGGTGCGCTTGGTGGCGTTCTCCGAGATCTCCTCGTAGCCGCCGCCGTAGTTGTGGTACTCGCGGCCGACGGCGGCGAACGTGATGCTGCCGGCGGTCGCCTTCACCTTCGGTGTCCGGCAGGTGCGCTGGCCCTGGATCACCGAGCCGTTGCCGCCGCTGCTGTCGCAACTGAGCACCCGGCCGTTGTTGCCGCCGCCGTACTGCACCAGGAAGGCGTTGGCCTTCGCGTTGGCCACCAGCGGCGACGCCATGGTGATCTCGGCCCAGTACTGGTAGCAGCTGTCCCGGACGAGCCGGACCGTTCCCCAGCTGGGCGGCTGATGGTTACGCAGCATCGGCGCCGATGCGATGGACCTCGCGCCCGAGCAACTGGCGGCCGTGGCCGCCTCGGCCGGGAGGGCCGACAACGCGATCGCGCCCACGCCGGCCAGGCCGGCGGTGCTGAGCAGAATGCTCAGTGTCTTCATGACGAAACCCTTCCTGAGTGCACGCCCCGACGCACACTCAGGAAGGCACACTACGCGAACGGAGCCTGCCCGGACAGTCATTCCGGTAATCGGACGGCGACACGCCGTATGCAGTTGCTACCGGCAAGGTTCTGGGCGTCGGTTACCCGCTTAACCGGGTCTAGAGGGTGCTCAGGCACCCTCTCAAAGGTTGCCGCGGCGCTCTTGTTCGCGCTCGATGGCCTCGAAGAGCGCCTTGAAGTTGCCTTTGCCGAAGCCGAGTGAGCCGTGCCGCTCGATGAGTTCGTAGAACACCGTCGGGCGGTCGCCGATCGGCGCGGTGAAGATCTGCAGCAGGTAGCCGTCCTCGTCCCGGTCGACCAGGATGCCGCGCGACTGCAGGTCCTCGATCGGCACCCGCACCTCACCGATCCGGGCCCGCAGCTCGGGGTCCTCGTAGTAGGAGTCCGGGGTGTTCAGGAACTCGACGCCGTTGGCCCGCATGATGTCGACGGTGCGCAGGATGTCGTTGGTCGCGAGCGCGATGTGCTGCGCGCCGGCGCCGTCGTAGAACTCCAGGAACTCGTCGATCTGCGACTTCTTCTTCGCCACCGCCGGCTCGTTCAGCGGGAACTTGACCCGGTGGTTGCCGTTGGCGACGACCTTGCTCATCAGCGCCGAGTAGTCGGTGGCGATGTCGTCGCCGATGAACTCCGCCATGTTCACGAAGCCCATCACCTTGTTGTAGAAGGCAACCCACTCGTCCATCTTGCCGAGCTCGACGTTGCCGACGACGTGGTCGACGGCCTGGAACAGCCGCTTCGGGTGGCCCTCGGGGCGGGTGACCTTGGTGGTCGCCGCGACGAAGCCGGGCAGGTACGGACCGTCGTACTTGCTCCGGTCGATCAGTGTGTGGCGGGTGTCGCCGTACGCCGCGATCGCCGCGCGGCGGACCGTGCCGTGTTCGTCGCTGACGTCGTTCGGCTCCTCGAGGACGACGGCGCCGACCTTGCGGGCGTGCGCGATGCACTTGTCGACGTCCGGGACCTCGAGGGCGAGGTCGGCGACGCCGTCACCGTGCTTGCGGTGATGGTCGAGCAGCGTGCTCTTCGGGCTGACACCGCCGGAGATGACGAAGCGGGCGGAGCCGGCCTTCAAGACGTACGCCTTGCTGTCCTTGGAGCCGGTCTCGGGACCGGAGTACGCGACGAGGTCCATCCCGAACGCGAGCTGGTACCACTTCGCGGTCTGGGTGGCGTTGCCGACCACGAACACCACCGCGTCCATGGCGGTGACCGGGAACGGGTCGGTGCTCTCGTCGTACGGCACCAGGCCGACGAGCTGCTTCAGCTGGTCGAGGTCGAGATCGGCGTCGAGCTCTGCGGGCGTGAGGTCGGTGCTGGTCATCGGGGTCCTCCCGGGTCGGTATCGTGCAGCCGAGCCTGGTAGGTAGGCGCAGGTTGCGCAACAGTTCCTTGTTTCGCTGGACAACCTGTGCAGTATGCTGCGGATGTTGCTGGACTATTTGGTCAGTCTGACCATCTCGGGAGGTTGGCCATGACGGTCGATGCGCTGGACGCCCGGATCCTGGGGTTGTTCGCGGCCGAGCCGCGGGTCGGCGTACTGGAGGCGTCGCGCCGGCTGGGGGTCGCGCGCGGGACCGTGCAGGCGCGGCTCGACCGGCTGCAGCGCGAGGGCGTGGTGCGCGGGTGGGGGCCGGACATCGACACGAGCGCGATCGGCTACCCGGTGACGGCGTTCGCGACCCTGCAGATCGAGCAGGGCTCAGGGCACACCACGGTCGCCGAGGCGCTCGCCCGCATCCCCGAGGTCCTCGAGGTGCACACCATCACCGGCGCCGAGGACCTGTGGTGCCGCATCGTCGCCCGCTCGAACGCCGACCTCCAACGCGTGATCGACCAGGTAGTCATCGTCCGAGGCATCCAGCGCGCCTCCACCGTGATCGCCCTCGCCGAGCAGATCCCCCACCGAGTACTCCCGCTGGTCGACGCGGCCACCAAACCCCAACCCCATTTGCCTGGCTGACCAGGCAAATGCGGGGTTCGTGACCCTCAACCAGGGTCACAAACCCCCGATCTGGCTGGTGGGCCAGGCAAATTGGTGGGTCAGCCAGGCAAATGGGGTGAGGGGCGTCCGCGTCAGGCGAGGCGTTTGGCTACTTCTACTGCGGCTCGGGCTACTCGGGGGCCCACGAAGTCGCGGTCGAGTTTGCCGAGGACGACGACGCCGATGGATGCCTCGACGCCGGGAACGCCCAGGACGGGCGAGGACACGCCTTGGGCGCCGGCCTGGAGTTCGCCGGAGGTGACGACGAAGGGGCGGCCGGCGGGGTCCGGTTTGCGGCGGCCGGCCAGGATCGCCTTGCCGGCGGCGCCCTGGTCGAGCGAGTGCCGCGAACCCATCCGGTAGGAGACGTGGTAGTCGGTCCAGCTCGGCTCGACGACCGCGATCGCGAGGGCCTCCTCACCGTCCGCGACCGTCAGATGCGCGGTGGCGCCGGTGTCCTCGGCGAGCGAGCGCAGGACCGGGAGCGCAGCGTCACGCAGCGTGGGCTGCACGCGGCGGCTGTAGTGCAGTACGGCGAGACCGAGCCGGGCGCGGCCCTCGCTGTCACGGCGTACAAGCCGATGCAATTCGAGCGTGTTCACCAGGCGGTAGACGACCGTGCGACTGACGCCGAGCGCCGCGGCGAGCTCGGTGATGGACAGCCCGTCAGGGGCGTCCGCCAGCAACTCGAGGACGGTCAGCCCCCGGTCGAGCGTCTGCGAGGTCTCGGCGGGCATCTAGAAAGAGTATCCGTTATCCGGGCGCGGCCCGATGGCCCCGTATCTTGCTGCCGTGCGAAATTACTGGTCGCTGCTCCCAGCTGTCGTCGTGATCGTCGTTCTGATCCTGGTCTATGCCGTTCCGACCATCATCAATCCGCAGTGGACGAGCTCGATCACGGCGATGTTCCGCACCACGGCGGTGCCGGCCGACGCCACCCCCGAGGAGGCCCGCCGGGCGGCCGGCATCCTCGGCCCGCAGCAGCTGAAGTCCCGCCGGATGCTGGCGATCGCGATGGTCGTCGGAGCGGTCGCGCTGATCGGCTTCAACATCTCGTTGAACCGCGAGGCGGTCGGCTGCTACAAGGCCGCCCGCGCGTTCGGGGCGATCGACGGCCCGGACACCAAGGATCCGTGCATCGACATGATCTACGGCACGTTCATCGGCGACGGCTCGCGCCCGCCCGACGAGAAGAGCCCGCAGCCGGTGAAGTACTACCAGCGGGTGGACGGGAAGAAGCCGAAGTACCTCAAGTGGATCCAGAACGCCCCCAAGTACGACGAGGCCGACCTGCTGTTCGGCACCGTCGGCAAGTGCGCGTCGGACCTCAGTGTCCAGCAACTCGACGACAAGATCATGGTGGTCGTCGACGCCGACGCGCCCTGTCCGGAGGACAGCAACATGTCGATCACCCCGATCAAGCTGAAGAAGCCGCTCGGCGACCGCAAGATCGTGACCGTCGACGACGAGCCGGTGAGCGAGATCAACCCGGACATGGACTCCTGGTTCACGGTCCTGAAGAAGCTGGCGACCGGCGGCTGATCAGCTGAGCTCGCGGGTCTGCGAGTCGTAGACCCGGAACGGCCGGTTCCGCGCCAGCAGGATCAGCAGCCCGGTGACGCAGACCGCGGCACCGCCGAGCAACGCGACGGTCGGGCTCGTCAGCGACGCCGTCGTACCGGCGACGAAGTCACCGAGCCGCGGGCCACCGGCAACGACCACGATGAACACCCCCTGCAGCCGGCCGCGCATCGCGTCCGGCGCCGCGGACTGCAGCACCGTGTTCCGGTACGCCGAACTCACCATGTCGGCCGCCCCGGACAGCGCGAGCAGCGCGACGCCCAGCCAGATCGTCCGGGACAGCCCGAACAGTCCGACGGCAGCGGCGTACGCCGTGATCGCCAGCACGATCGCCACGCCCTGACGGCGTACCCGGGTCACCCAGCCGGAGAAGATCACCCCGATCAGCGCCCCGATCGCGGGCGCGGCCTGCAGGAGACCGACGGTCCGTACGCCGCCGCCGAAGAACGCGCCCGCGACCGCCGGGAACAGCGCCCGGGGTTGCGCGAACACCATCGCGAAGATGTCCGCGAGGAACGTCGCCAGCAACGCCGGCGCGGCGCGCAGGAACGTGAACCCCTCCAGCACCGAGCGCAGCCCGGCCCGCCGTACGGCGCCGGTCGGAGGCACCGGCGGCAGCCGGAACAGCGCGTACAGCGCGGCGGTGAACGTGATCACGTCGACCAGGTACGCCGCCGCGAACCCGTGCCAGGCGATCACCGCCGCGCCGAGCAGTGGTCCGGCGGTGAAGCCCAGGTTGAACGCGGCCTGGCTGAGCGTGTTCGCGGCCGGCAACAGTTCGGGCCGGATCAGCCGCGGGATGATCGCGGACCGGGCCGGGTTGTTGACCGCGAAGCACGCCGACTGACAGGCCACCACGGCGTACAGCACCGAGACCTGTGCCCAGTCGAAGTGCGACTGCACCACCAGGACCATCGAGAGCAGCCACAGTCCCGTCGACGAGACGAGGGCGAGCGTACGGCGGTCGATCGCGTCGGCCATCGCACCGCCGTACAGCCCGAAGACGATCAGCGGAACCAGCGAGCACAGGCCGACCAGCCCGACCGCGAACGTCGAGTGCGTCATCGCGTACACCTGGATCGAGACGGTCACCGCAGTCATCTGCTGACCGAGCTGCGACACCGTCGACCCGATCCACAACCGCCGGAAGTCGGCGGACTCACGCAGCGGGCGGAGGTCGGTGAGCAGACGCACGCAGACAACTTATGTCACAACGTGAAAAATTAAACAGTCGGGAAGAGGTCGTGATCGAGGGGTTCGCCGACTGTCAGACCGAGGCCGTCGGTGACCACGTGGCCGGCGCCGGTGTACGTCGCCTCGGCGTCGAAGTAGATGTTGACGTGCGCGATCCGCGGGTCGTCGGTGAAGTTCGGTGTCGCCGAGTGCGCCAGGTAGGCGTTGTGGAACGTGCAGTCGCCGGCCTGCAGCGGGATCGTCAGGCGCTCCTCCCAGCGCAGGTCGGGCGCGGCGCGGAACAGGTCGTCGCGGTCCGACAGGTCCTGGCGCCGCAGGTCCTGGTGGTCCTGCGAGCCCGGGATGAACGTCATACAGCCACGCTCCACCGGCACGTCCACCAGCGCGATCCACGCCGACAACGAGGCTCGCGAACCGGCGTGCGGCCAGTACGGCGCGTCCTGGTGGAACTCGGTCGCCGCGCCGTTGTGCGGCGGCTTGATCAGCAGCTGGTCGTGCCAGATCCGCAGCGGTACGCCGGCCAGCGCGGTCGCCGCCGCGGCGAGACGCGGATCCAGGGTGAGCTCCCGCAGTACGTCGTTCTGCTGCCAGACGTTGACGTACTGGTTGAAGATCTTCGACTCCTTGAACAGGTCGTCGGCGCCCGCGGTCCACTCGGTAGCAGCTGCCGCGAACCGGGCCGCCTCGTCGCGGCCGATGATGTTCCGGATCCGGACGACGCCGTCGCGGCGGTAGGCGGAAATGGTCTCTTCGTCGACGGTCGCGGGTGCCGTAGGGTCGGTCGTGGTCATCGGGGTTCTCCTCGGATTCCGGTGGCCTGGAAGGTCTTTCCAGCGTCGCGGTTGCCTCGGTCCAGGGACAGGCGGTGGTTGACCAGGACTTGACCGATCTTGACCTCCTGGAGGCCGGATGCACAACGTGCTGAGCAGCGAGGTCTTCCCGGACCCGCGGTTGCCGGTGGCCGGCGAGCGGCTCGAGGTGGTCGCGGACGTCGCGCCGCACAGCCACGCGTTCTTCGAGATCGCGGTCGTGGTGGCCGGGCGGGGCACGCATGTGTCGGCGGCCGGCGAGGTCGCGCTGGCGCCGGACTCGGTCGTCGTACTGCGGCCTGGTGAGTGGCACGGGTACGTCGACTGCGAGGACCTCGTGGTGCGGAACGCGTATCTCGGGCCGGATGTGTTCGGCCTGCTGTCCGGTGCCCTCGTGCCGGGATCTCTCGGAGCTCCGGCCCATCCGGCGGTGCAGCACGCGATGCGCCTCTTGGAGTCCGATCTCGCCGAACCCTGGACCCTCGATCAGCTCGCGGCCCGCGTCAACCTCGTGCCCGGGTATCTGATCCGGCTCTTCGGCAAGTCGGTCGGCCTGTCCCCCATGGCCTACCTGAACCGGATCCGCGCCGAGCGCGCCGCCGGCCTCCTGATCGAGACCGAACTACCGGTCAGCACCATCGGAACCATGGTCGGCTGGCACGACCCGAGCCACGCCACCCGACGATTCCGCTCGACATTCGGACTCAGCCCCTCCCGGTACCGATCCGCTTTCAGACCGTAAGCAAAGATGTGCGTATGACGTCGTCGCTGCAAACGCCTGATCCGAATCCTGGCTGGCTGTCCGAGTTCGCACTCGCGGAGACCCGCACGCGGGTACCGATCCTGTACGTCGAGGCCGTTCCGGTGCGCGTCGACACCTCCGGCCAGATCGAGCACATCGGCGTCCTGCTCCGGACCTCCCCCGCGACCGGCGAGATCACCCGCACGCTGGTCTCCGGCCGCGTGCTGCACAACGAGTCGCTCCGCGACGCGCTGCAGCGCAACATCGTCAAGGACCTCGGCCCGGCCGCCTTCCCGCGGCTCCCTGCCACGCTGGTCCCGGTCACCGTCGCGGAGTACTTCCCGTTCCCCGGTATGACCCCGCTGCACGACCCGCGCCAGCACGCGGTCGCCCTCGTGTACGTCGTCCCCGTCACCGGCGAGTGCAACCCACGCCAGGACGCGCTCGAGCTCACCTGGCTGACCCCCGAGGAAGCGCTGTCTTCTAGCTTGCTCAACGACATGGAGGGCGGCCGCGGCCTCCTGCTCAAGCAGGCGCTGGCCTGGTCAGGCGCCATCGTCTGACTCGCACGCACTCAGGTGGGTCAGCCCACGAGATGCTGGGTTTGCGCCCGGGATCTGGTGGGCGAACCCTGCATCTGGTGGGTAGACCCCACGAAAGGTCGCCGGGCTCACCAGGGGAGGCGGCCTTCCTCGGCGTACACGTGGCCGGTTGGTCCGTCGGAGCCGAGCGTTGCGAGGCTGACGGCGACCGCTGCGCCTTGGGCGGGGGTGCGAGCGGCGGTCCAGCCGCCCATGTCGGTTGCGCAGTTGCCGGGGTCCGCGCCGTTCACCAGGATGCCGGTGCCGCGCAGCTCGTTGGCGAGCATGACCGTCACCATGTTCACCGCCGCCTTCGACGCGTTGTAGCCGAGCGTGAGCACGGTCGACAGCCGCGACTCCGGATCGCCGACCTGCGCGAACGACGCCAGCGATGTCGACAGGTTCACGACCCGCGCGGCCTCGGCCTTCCTGAGCAGCGGCAGGAGAGCCTGCGTCACGCCCACCACGCCCAGGACATTCGTCTCGAACGCAGACCGCAGTACGCCGGCCTCGATCTGGGACACCGCGTCGTCGCCCGCGGGGATGATCGCCGCGTTGTTGACCAGTACGTCGAGCCGCCCGTACTCCGCCGCGACGCGATCGGCCGCCTCCCGCACCGAGGTCTCGTCCGTCACCTCCAGCTGGATCCCGACCACATCGAGGCCCTCGGCAACCAGTTCCTTCACCGCCGGCTCGCCGCGGTGCAGGTCCCGCGACCCGGCCAGCACGGTGAACCCGGCCTGCCCGAGCTGCCGTGCGATCTCCTTGCCGATGCCCTTGTTGGCGCCCGTGACGAGCGCGATCTTCGTCGTATTCATGACATCCACCCTCTGGTGGTCCGTTGCGATCAGGCAGAGTCGGCTGAGGCTGGGATCGGCGGTCCCTGGCTGAGCCCGCCGGCGCCTGGGATCCTGGGACCATGGATCGCGACGGGTTGGCGGAGTTCCTGCGGGTACGGCGGGAAGCGCTGCAGCCCACCGATGTAGGACTCCCCGCCGGCCTGCGCCGTCGTACGCCCGGGCTCCGCCGGGAAGAGGTGGCGAGCCTCGCGACCATGTCGACGGACTACTACACCCGTCTGGAGCAGGGCCGCAGTCCACGCCCGTCCCGGGCAGTGCTGACCGGACTCGCCCGCGCGCTGCGGTTGTCGGACGACGAGCGCGGGCACTTGTTCCGGCTCGCGGGCGAGCAGCCCGGGCCGCCACCGGGTCCGTCCGCGGAGGTGCGGACCGGCGTACTGCGGATGCTTGCGCGGCTCGACGTACCGGGTCTGGTCCTGGACGCGAAGTACGACGTACTCGCATGGAATCCACTGGCCGCGGCGCTGATCACTGATTTCTCCGCGCTCCCGCCGCGGGACCGGAATC
This sequence comes from Kribbella sp. VKM Ac-2566, assembly GCF_004366005.1. Classification (NCBI taxonomy): domain Bacteria; kingdom Bacillati; phylum Actinomycetota; class Actinomycetes; order Propionibacteriales; family Kribbellaceae; genus Kribbella; species Kribbella sp. VKM Ac-2566. Next base: position 1,540,877 of record NZ_SODT01000008.1, read on the forward strand.
TGCTTCGCCTCCGCTTCCTCACCGATCGGCAGACTGAGCTGTTCGGCGAGCAGGCCACCCGGGAGTTCGCCCGCGACGCGGCCGCCGATCTTCGTGCGGCGACCAGCACCTACCCGAACGACCCAGCCCTCGCCCAGTTGGTCGAGGACCTCCTGGCCGGCAGCCCGGAGTTCGCGGAGATCTGGGTGCGGCACGAGGTCGGGCGGCAGCAGTCGCTGTGCCAGACGATCTTTCACCCGCAGGTCGGCCGGATCGACGTGATCTGCGAGGTGCTCGTGGTGCCGGAGCGCGACCAGCGCGTGGTGCTGTACACGGCCGAGCCGGGCTCGGCGTCCGAGCAGGCGATCCGGCTGCTGGACGTGATCGGTCTGCAGGAGTTGACAACCGGGCCCTGATCAAGCGACTGTTTGATCCGTTGGTTTCCGACGGAGAGGCTTGCCTGATGCGTAAGTTACTCACGGCGCTGGTCATGCTCGGGTTGCTCGTCGTACCGCTGCGGGCCGCTGACGCCGCACCGGGGACTCTCGTGTTCGCGGACGAGTTCGACGGTACGGCGATCGATCGCACCAAGTGGGCCATCCACTCGAACGCGGAAGCCGACCAATGCCTGGGGAACAAGGACAACCAGCAACTCGAGTGGCACACGTGGGATGCGCTGTCGGTGCACGACGGCACGCTGACGATGACGGCGAAGAAGAACAATCCGGCCCCGGGGTACGAGTGGTCCGGCGCGCTGATCACGACCGGTCAGGCATGCGGGCACGAGCCGTCGCAGTCGTTCGCCGTACAGCCGGGCGACTATGTCGAGACGCGGCTGAAACTCCCGTCCGCCAAGGGCTTCTGGCCGTCCACCTGGACCTGGAACGGTAACGGCTCCAACGAGCAGGACACGTACGAGTTCTACAGCGACAACCACAACGCCCTCTACCTCACCAACCACCAGTCCCCCGGCGGCGGCTGCACCTACCGGTCCGCCACCGACCTCACCACCGACTGGCACACGATCGCCCAGCAACTCGGCCCCGACAAAACCATCTGGTACCTCGACGGCAAGGAAATCTGCCGCCAGGGTCCGTACGCCGGCACCGGCGACGCCCTGATCCTCGACCTGTTCGTCTACGCAAAGATCCCACCCACCACAACCTCCGAGTCAATGCACCTCGACTACGTCCGCGTATACCGCCCGTAAAGGCTGAGGCCCCGCACCTCAGGCAGGTGCGGGGCCTCGGGGGGCACCGGGCGGGGCTGGGATGCCCGGTGCGGTGGTTACTGGCCGGTGAAGGTGAAGGTTGATCCGGGTTCTTTGAGGATGTCGCCGTCTCGGGAGTTGGTGATGGTGACTCCTGCGAGGTTGGCGTTGCCGCGGGCGCCGCCCATTGCGAGGATGCCCGAGCCGTTGTTGGACTTGTCGATGCGAAGGTTGGTCATGGCAACGTTCGGCATCTCGCCGCCGCCGGTCTTGAACTGGATGCCGTCGTAGGTCGAGTCGTGGATCTCGGTGTCCCGGATGGTGACACCGGGGATCGGGAGGTTCGACGGGAACAGCGTGATCGCGCCGAACTCCTGGTCCTCGTTCCAGAACACCCCGCCGCAGCGGTAGAGCGCGTTGTTCGCGATCAGCGTCGTACCGGAGAACGGCAGCGGGTCGTGGTCGGTGGCGAGCATGATTCCGGGGTAGTTCATCGTGTCGTAGACCAGGTTGTTCTCGATCTTGTTGCCGTACCCGCCGTAGATCGCGATCCCGTTCGCCCGCCAGGGCAGCTGCACCGTGTTGTTGGTGAACGTGTTGTCGTGGCCGATGTCCACCGCCTGGTCCTTCACGTACTTGTTCGCCCAGACCGCGAGCGCGTCGTCGCCGGTGGTCCGGAAGGACGAGTTGAACACCTTCGAGTTCCGCGTCCCGTTGGAGAAGTTGATGCCGTCGGCGTACGTGTCCCGGATCCGCATCCCGCTGAACTCGAGCCCGTCGGCCGGCCCCCACAGCTCGGGGATGTTGTCGTAGTCGCGGCCGACCCAGACCCCGACGTTCGAGTGCTCGATCCAGACATTGCTGATCTTCGTATTGGGCCCGAACCGGCCGTTCAGCCCGACACCGCCCTCGGCGTTCCCGTCACCGCCACGGATCCGGCCGGAGCCGAAGATCGCGATGTCCGACAGCTGCACGTTCTTGTCGATGTCGAACCCGAAGTTCCCCTCGTGCGGGTGGTTGATGCCGCCGGCGTTCTGCGGCTCGATCGTCGAGTACAGCTGCGAGTACCACATGCCGGCGCCGCGAATGGTGGCGTTGCTGATCCCGACCTGGTTGTACTGCCCGCGGTTCAGCGGGTCGTCGGTGAGGATCTTCTTCTCCTGCCGCCACTGCCCTTCCGGGATCCAGACACAGCTGATCACGCCGTTCTGGTCGTCCGTGACGGCCCGCTGGATCGCGTCCGCGTCGTCGATCCCGTCGTTCGGCACCGCGCCGTACTGCGTGATCGACGTACACCCGGCCGGCTGCGACAGCGCCGGCGCGACCTGCTCGAGGTCGACCAGATCGATGATGTAGTACGACGCCGTGTCGCCGGCGTCCCGCTGCAGGCGGAACTTCGTACCGGACGGATAGGACTGACCAAGCAGGGCATGTGACTCGTCGAAGAGCCTGCGGGCGTCTCCGCCGGGTGTGTTGGTGAGTGCCTCAGGTCCGTCGCTGTTGCCGTAGAGCCAACTGTTGCGTGACGACAGCGTGAGCTTCTGCTTGAAGGTTCCGTTGACGTACAGGCTGATCGTTGCCTGGAGCCCCTGCCCGTCGGCGGAGTCCGGGATCGAGTTGCGGACCACGATCGAGTTGGTCGGCACGGTCGAGGTGAACTCGACGTACTGGCCGCCGGAGTTCAGCCGGACCGACGAACGGCCGGACGACTCGGTGGCGAAGTTCGTGTGCCCGAACGTCCGCGTCGCGTCGGCGGTCAGCAGGGTCCCGGTGTAGTCGCCGGCTTCGGCCTCGTACGACGTGTACGGTACGGCGGCGCCGCGGCCCACCACGATCGACTTGGTGAAGGTGTTGTTCGTTTCGTTGGTCTCGTCAACGGTATTGCCCGCATCCGCGGTGGCGGTGACGGTTGCGCCGCCGTTGGTCGCCGTCCAGGTCCCGCTGATCGCCACGTTGGCGGTGCCTCCGGCGGCGATCGGCGCGGTGCTGCCGTTGAGCGTGGTGGTGCCGACCACCAGCTTTGTGGTGCTGGCGACGGAGGCCGACGTACCGCGGTTGTTGACGGCGACCGTGAAGGAGACCTGAGTGCCGGGCGCCGGGTTGGCTGGATTGGTGGTGATGCCGGTGACCTGGAGGTCGGGGCCCGGGGCTTGGGCGATGGTCAGCTGGGTCGCTGCCTGGAGCGTGTTGTTGGTGTCGCTCTGCTCGACGACCGCGTTGGCCGGGTCGGCGACCGCGGCGACGGTGTAGTTGCCTTGGGCACGGGTGCCGGCGTTGGCCGTGACGGTGGTGGAGGCACCGGCGGCGAGAGCCTGGACGCTCGCCGTGCCGGCGACCGAGCCGCCGAGGAGGAAGTTGAGACTGCTGGCAGGCGCAGCCGCGGAACCGTTGTTCTTGACGGTCGCGGACAGGGTGATGGGCGTCGACTCGGACGGGTTGACGGGTGACCAGTCGACGTTCGTGACAACGAGGTCGGGGTTGGGCGCCGCCGCCCCGAAGACTTGGAGCTCAGCGACCTGACCGCCGGGCGCACCGGTGTTGCTGAAGACCTGCAGGCGGAGGTCGGCGTACCAGCCGGTGACCGGGATGGTGACGGTGTTCTGGTTGCCGGACGGATCGAACTGGTAGCTGGTCCTGGCGACCGCCGAGGTGAACGTGGTCGCGGACTGTTCACGGCCGAGGACTTCGATGCTCTGCGTGCGCGGACCCCACGCCGAGTCCGGATTGAGCTTGACGACGACCGAGCTGACATCGGCGTTCGAGCCGAGCTTGACGGTCAGGGTCGACGGGAAACCGTTCGACTCCCAGTAGGTGCCGATGTTGCCGTCGTTGGCGTTGGACGCGACGAAACCGAACACCGAGCTCGACGCCTCGATCGGCTTGCCGGAGGCCAGATCGGTGCCGGTCGGAGGTTCGACCGGCCCGCCACCAGGCCCGGCCAGTTCGAACTCCGACAGTTGCGCGGCCGGCCAGCCGGTGTTCGCGGTGAACGTCAGCCGGACGTAGCGCACCGAGGTGTTGCTGAAGGCGATCGTGACGACGTTGGTGCCGCTGAAGTTGTACGCCGTACTGCTGACGATCGTGGTGAACGCCGAGCCGTTCGCGCTGCCCTGGACCGTGATGGTCTGGGTTCGCGCACCCCAGGAGGACGGGAGTTTGAGCGTCACCTGATTGACGTCCTTGGTGGCGCCCAGGTCCGCCTGGAGCCACTGCGGGAAGGCGTTGTTACTGCTCTCCCAGTAGGTGTTCGCGTTGCCGTCGGCGGCGTTGCCACTCGGGTACTCGCCGAGTGAGCTGCTGGCGGTCAGCGTCTTGGTGAGGTCGGCGGCCATCGCGGTCGGGACCGACAGCAGACCGGCGGCGACGAGCAGGGCGGCCAGCAAGAGCCGCAGAAGAGTCTTCCGATGCATCGGGTGGTCCTCCATCGGGGGCGGTGGGAGGTTGCCCGTACTACAGAAATTGCATGAGTCTGGCAATTTCTTGCAGCTCGGGTACCCGAAGCTTGCAGCACCCGTCGCACCACGTCAACACCTCACCACCGACAGAAACACCCCGTCCTGGAGCTCCAGGACGGGGCGTCGCGCGGGGGGTCAGGCGCGGGGGTCAGGCGCGGCGTTGGGTGGCCCAGTCGCGGATCAGCTCGATTCGCTCCTTCAGCTGGGCGGAGGAGGCGTGGGCTGCGGCCGGGCCGCCGAGTTTGCGGCGGAGGTCGTTGTGGATGACGCCGTGCGGCTGGCCGGTGCGGTGGTGCCAGGCGGCGACCAGGCCGTTCAGCTCGCGGCGGAGGAGCCCGATCTGCTCGTGGGTGGCCAGCTCGGTCGGCGTGGGGTCCTCGCGGTCGCTCGTGGACCGCTGCGACTTCTTCTGCGCCGCCAGCGACTTCTGCTGGCGCTTGTGCAGCAACTCCCGGACCTGGTCCGGCTCCAGCAGGCCTGGCAACCCGAGGAAGTCCAGCTCCTCGTCGGACGCGTTGTCGCCCCCGGTGCCGTAGTCACCGCCGTCGAACACCACCCGGTCGAAGCTCGCGTCCGACCCGAGCGCCTCGAAGTTCCCCTCGAGCTCGTCGCTGGCGCCCTCGGTCTGGTTCGCCTGCTTCAGCAGGTCGTCCTCGAGCGCGAAGATGTCCCCGTCATCACCTGTGTTCTTCCGACCGAGGACGTGGTCACGCTCGACCTCCATCTCGGCCGCGAACCCGAGCAGCCGGGTCACCGACGGCACGAACACCGACGCCGTCTCACCCCGCTTCCGGGCCCGCACGAACCGCCCGACCGCCTGCGCGAAGAACAGCGGAGTCGACGTCGGCGTCGCGTAAACACCGACGGCCAGCCGCGGTACGTCGACGCCCTCGGACACCATCCGCACGGCGACCATCCACCGGGAGTCGCCATCGGAGAACTTCTGGATCTTCTTGCTCGCGGCCTTCTCGTCCGACAGCACGACCGTTGGCGCCTCGCCGGTGAGCTCGCGCAGCGTCTTCGCGTAGGCGCGGGCCGTGTTCTGGTCACCCGAGATCACCAGCGCACCGGCGTCCGGCATGTGCCGCCGTACCTCGGTCAGCCGCTTGTCCGCGGCCGCCAGCACCGCGCCCATCCACTCGCCGGCCGGGTCCAGCGCGGTCCGCAGCGCCTGGGCGGTCAGGTCCTTGGTCAGCGGCTCGCCGAGCCGCGCGGCGACCTCGTCACCGGCCTTCGTCCGCCAGCGCATCTCGCCCGAGTACGACATGAAGATCACCGGACGTACGACGTGGTCGCGCAGCGCGTGCCCGTACCCGTAGGTGTAGTCCGCCTTGCTCCGGGCGACGCCGTCGTGACCCTCTTCGTACGTCACGAACGGGATCGGGTTGTCGTCGCTGCGGAACGGCGTACCGGTCAGGCAGAGGCGGCGGGCGGCGGGCTCGAACGCCTCGCGGACGCCGTCACCCCAGCTGAGCGCGTCACCGCCGTGGTGCACCTCGTCCAGGATCACGAGGGTCTTGAACCGCTCGGTCCGGACCCGGAACGCCAGCGGGTTCACCGCGATCCCGGCGTACGTCACCGCGACGCCCTGGTAGTCCTTGTTCGTCTTCCCGCGCCGCCCGGCGAACGCGGGGTCGATCGCGATCCCGGCCTTGTCGGCAGCCTCGGCCCACTGGACCTTGAGGTGCTCGGTCGGCGTGACCACGGTGATCCGCTCGATCTGCCGCCGGTGCAGCAGTTCGGCGGCCACGGTCAGCGCGAACGTCGTCTTCCCGGCGCCCGGTGTGGCCACCGCCAGGAAGTCGCGCGGGTTCTTGTCCAGGTAGAGCTGGAGCGCCTCGGCCTGCCAGGCTCGCAGCTTGCTCGCGGTACCCCACGCGGCCCGGTCCGGATAGGCCGGTGGCAGGACCGCAGGGTTGGCCGGCACGTGCGAATTCACAGACAGCTACTCCCCCGAAGGTCGACAGTGTGCCGGGCAGGAAGGTTACCCGAGATCCGTGACGAGATCAGATCCGGCATTCCCCGGGCTGTGGAAAAGTTCCGGGTCGGCTGGTGACACGTCCTACACTCGGGGGTATGAGTACTCAGCTGACCCCCGGTGCGGAGACGGTTGTCGACGAGCGGACCAACACGTCGCCGGCAGAGCCGGGTGATCACGAGCGGTTCTCGCACTACGTGCCGAAGGACAAGCTGACCGAGGCGATGGTGATGGGCACGCCGGTGGTCGCGCTGTGCGGCAAGGTGTGGGTCCCGAGCCGCGACCCGCAGCGGTTCCCGGTCTGCCCGGAGTGCAAGGAGATCTGGGACTCGCTGAACCCTGATGACGAGGGCGGCGACGAGTAGCCCCTCCGGCCAGCCCCGCGGCCTAGTTCTGGGTCGGGTCGTCCGGGTACGTCGCCAGGTACGCCATCTGGTCGGTCTGGCGGCGCAGGACCCGGCGCCACAGGGTGTCCGGGTCGTGGCCGAACACGTCCTCCGGCACCGACTCGACGACGTACCAGGCGCCCTCGGCGATCTCGCCCTCGAGCTGGCCGCCGGACCAGCCGGCGTACCCGGCGAAGATCCGCATCCGCGTGATCGCGCCCTCCAGCAGCGCCGGCGGTACGTCGAGGTCGACCAGACCGATCCGCCCGAAACACCCCCGCCAGCCGGGCGGGTCCGTGGACTCGGCGACCTCGGCGACCGCGAGCGCGCTGTCGGTGCCGACCGGGCCGCCCATGAACAGCACCCCGGGCTCGTCGACCGCGGACGACCAGTTCGGCAGCACCTGCCCCACGGACAGGTCGGCGGCGCGGTTCACCACCACCCCGAGCGCGCCGTCGTCGTCGTGATCCAGCAGCAGGATCACCGACCGGCGGAAGGGCGGCTCGTCGAGCAACGGCGTGGCCACCAGCAGCGAACCGGTCAGGGTCGAGGCCGTCATACCCCCATCATGGCGTACGACGGCCCACCCGGCTCGGCCCGTACCTGGCCAGCCAGGCCCCCAGCGCGACCCCGGCCACGTCGGCGAGCGCGTCGAACGGATCGCCGTCGCGCTGCGGCAGCAGCCAGTGCTGCACCAGTTCGCTGACGACCGCGTTCGCGACCAGTGCCCCGAGCAACCAGCGGGCCGGCAGCCCGACCTTCGTCCCGGTGAACGCGACCGCCGCGAACAGGAAGCAGTGCGCGACCTTGTCGATCTGCGGGATCCCCACGTGCGGACCCGCCTCGCGCGGCGCGTAGACGCCGTACAGCTGCAACGCCACCGCCGCGACGAAGGCGATCCGCCAGGCCCAGACCCGTACCCGCGAGCCGGTGTCCGCCGAAACCGTTCCGGTCACAGAGTCACTCACAGCGCCAGTCACAGTGCCGGGGTGTCGTCCGGGAAGCTCTCGTGCGCGGGGGCCTTGCCGCCGGCCGCGTCGCGGACGGCGTGCGCGACGCGCGTGTGCACCTCCGGGTGGAAGACGCTCGGCACGATGTAGTCGGCGTTCAGCTCGTCGTCGGTGACGACACTGGCCAGGGCCTTCGCCGCGGCCAGTTCCATGTCGATCGACACCTTCGACGACTGCGCGTCGAGCAGACCGCGGAAGACACCGGGGAAGACCAGCACGTTGTTGATCTGGTTCGGGAAGTCGCTGCGTCCGGTCGCCACCACGGCCGCGTGCTCGTGCGCCGCGGCCGGGTCGACCTCCGGGTCCGGGTTGGCCAGCGCGAAGACGATCGCGTCCTTGTTCATGGTGGCGATGTCGGCGCCGTTCAGGATGTTCGGCGCGGAGACGCCGATGAACACGTCCGCCCCGCTCAGCGCGCCCTTCAGGTCACCGCTGTACTTCGCCGCGTTGGTGTTCTCCGCGATCCAGCGCAGCTCCGGCGACAGGCCCTCGCGCTCCGGGTGGATGACACCTCCGATGTCGGCGACGCAGGTGTCCTTGACGCCGGCCTTGATCAGCAGCTTCAGGATCGCCGTACCGGCCGCGCCCGCGCCGGACAGCACGATCCGCACGGCACCGATGTCCTTGCCGACCACCCGCAGCGCGTTGTAGAGCGCCGCCAGCACCACGACCGCCGTACCGTGCTGGTCGTCGTGGAAGACCGGGATGTCGAGCTCCTCGCGCAGCCGGGCCTCGATCTCGAAGCAGCGCGGCGCGGAGATGTCCTCCAGGTTGATCCCGGCGAAGCCCGGCGCGATCGCCTTCACGATCGAGACGATCTCGTCCGGGTCCTGGGTGTCCAGGCACAGCGGCCAGGCGTCGATCCCGGCGAACCGCTTGAACAGCGCGGCCTTGCCCTCCATCACCGGCAGCGCGGCCTTCGGGCCGATATTGCCGAGGCCCAGTACGGCGGAACCGTCGGTGACGACCGCGACGCTGTTGCGCTTGATCGTCAGCCGGCGCGCGTCGTCCGGGTTGGCCGCGATCGCCAGGCAGACCCGCGCGACACCCGGCGTGTAGATCATCGACAGGTCGTCACGGTTGCGGATCGGGTGCTTGGCCTCCATCGAGATCTTGCCGCCGAGGTGCATCAGGAAGGTCCGGTCCGACACCCGACCGATCTCGACGCCCGGTACGGCGCGCATCGCCTCGACCAGGCGGCCGGCGTGCTCGGTGTCGGCCGCGGCGCAGGTGACGTCGATCCGCAGCCGCTCGTGGCCGGACGCGGTCACGTCGAGCGCGGTGACCAGACCGCCGGCCTGCTCGACCGCGGTCGTCAGCTTGCTCACCGTCGAGCCACCCGCGGGCACCTCGAGGCGAACGGTGATGGAGTACGAAACACTCGGCAAGGCAGTCACGCGGGTGATCCTCTCATGTCACTGGTAATGCCCGGAGGTTCCGTAAGTAAAGTGCATGACAGAGCTCTGGGTAATCCATTACTCGACCGGTTACTGTTCCGTCAGGAAGGGAGCCAGAGTGCCGACTGTCAGCGACGTGGCCGCGCGCGCCGGGGTGTCGACGGCGACCGTGTCGCGGGCGCTGAACGGCAAGCCGACCGTCGATCCGGACCTCGCCGCGCGGGTGCGGCAAGCGGCCGACGAGCTCGGGTACCAGCCGAACGGCCCGGCCCGGAACCTGCGCCGCCAGGAGGCCGCGGTCGTGGCGCTGATCATCTCGGACGTGGAGAACCCGTTCTTCACCGCGATCGCGCGCGGGGTCGAGGACGTCGCGCACGAGGTCGGGTACTCCGTGGTGCTCTGCAACTCCGACGAGAGCGTGGAGAAGGAGAACCGCTACCTCGACATCGCCATCCAGGAACGGGTCGCGGGCGTCATCCTGTCCCCGAGCGGCCCGACGTCCACGGTCGCGAAACTGGCGTCGCGCGGTACGGCGTACGTCGCGGTGGACCGGCCGCTGCCCGGACAGGACAGTGACGTCGTCCTGGTCGACACCCGGCTCGCGGCCCGCGAGGCGACCGCCCATTTGATTGCCCAAGGCTACGAACGGATCGGCTGCGTCACCGGACCGGCCGGCGTACGGACGGCCGACGACCGCCTCGCCGGGTACCGCGACGCCCTCAAGGCTGCGCGCCGCCGTACGCCGAAGCTCGTCCGGCGGACCGAGTACAAGGCCGCCGGGGCGCACCGGGCCGCCCTCGACCTCCTCGCCCAACCCGAACCGCCGGACGCGCTCCTGATCGCGAACAGCGCGATGGCGGTCGGTGTCCTGCAAGCCCTGCAGGAGCGCGGTGTGCGCCCCGGCCGCGACGTCGGGCTGGTCGCCTTCGACGACGCCCCCTGGGCCGCCCTCGTCGACCCGCCGCTCTCGGTGGTCGCGCAACCGGCGTACGAGCTAGGCGCCGTCGCCGCCCGCCTCCTCCTCGCGCGCATCGCCGACCCCGCCCGCCCACCAACCGCAACCACCCTCGGCGCCCGCCTCATCAAGCGAGCGAGCTCCCGCCGCCCCTGACCCACCCCAAACCAGTTCGGGGCGGCGAACCGCCCGATTTAGGCGGGCAAACCTCCCTAAACCAGTTTGGGGAGGCCAACCACCCGACTTAGGCGGGCAAACCTCCCCAAACCAATTTGGGGAGGCCAACCACCCGACTTAGGCGGGCAAACCTCCCCAAACCAATTTGGGGAGGCCAACCACCCGACTTGGGCGGGCAAACCTCCCCAAACCAGTTTGGGGAGGTTGTCGAGGGGTGGGTCAGCCGGTCGGGTTCTCCTCGGCGTAGATCTTGGCCGCGTTGGAGGCGTCGATGAGGCGCGTGGGGAGGATCTGGGACTTCTCGATGGTGCCGCAGTCGACCAGGATCTTCTTGGCGGCGGCGATCGCTTCCTTGCCGTTCGTCGGGTACGTGAAGGTGGCGGACAGCCGGCCCTGTTCGACGGCCTTGATACCGCCGGACGGGATCGGCAGCGCGTCGATGCCGGTGAACTTCATCTCCTTCTCGCGGCCGACCGCCTTCGCGGCCAGGTACGCGCCCTCGGCCATCGGGTCGTTGTGCGAGTACACGACGTCGATCTTCGGGTTCGCCTTCAGCAGCGCGTCCATCTGCGCCTGCCCCTTCTCCCGCAGCCAGTCGCCACTCGCGCTCGCGATCACCTTGACCTTCGGGTTGCCCTTGATCCCCTCGACGAATCCCTCGTGCCGTTCGGCCTGCGGCGTCGCGCCGGCCAGCCCCTTGAGCTCGACCACGTTCCCGCCCTGCGGCAGCAGCTTCTCGGCGATGTACTTGCCTGCCTCGCGCCCGATCTGCACGTTGTCGCCGCCGATGAACCCGGTGTAGGCGTCGCCCTCGACCTTCCGGTCCAGCACGATCACCGGGATGCCCTTGTCGTAGGCCTTCTTCACCACCGCGGTCAGCGGCTTCGCCTCGTTCGGGCTGATGATCAGCAGGTCGATCTGCTGGGTGATGTAGTTCTCCACGTCCGCGACCTGCTTGGCGTTGTCCTGCGCCGCGTCCGCGAACTTCACGTCGAACTGCGGCACGTCCTTCGCCGCGGCCCGGATGTCGTCGTCCATCCGCTGCCGGTACGGCTCGGCGACGTTCGCCTGGCTCATCCCGATCGTGTACTTGCCGTCGGTGCCCTTGCAGGACTTGGACGACCCCGGCGACGCACTGCCCGAGGTCCGTTCGCTGGTCGTCCCGCAACCGGCCAGCACGAGTGCGGCCATGACAAACGGAGCCGCTGCGGCCAGGGAGATTCGTACAGAGCGCATGACGAAGCCTTCCTTACGAGGTGGGGCGGAGTCGCTGCAGCGCGGCGGCGGCAACGATCACCAGGCCCTTGATCAGGAGCTGGATGTTGGAGTCGATGTTGTTCAGGGCAAGGATGTTGTTCAGTACGCCGAGCAGCAGCGCACCCGCCACCGTTCCGGCGACCGAACCACGGCCGCCCGCCAGGCTGGTGCCACCGATCACCACCGCGGCGATCGCGTCCAGCTCGTAGCCGATGCCGTCGTTCGGGCTGCCCTGGTTGAGCTGGACGGCGTGCACGATGCCGGCCAGCGAGGCGAGCAGTCCGCAGATCGCGAACACCGCGATCTTGACCCGGACCACGGGTACGCCGGACAACCGTGCGGCCTTCTCGTTGCCGCCGACGGCGTACAGGTGCCGGGAGAACGCGCTGACCCGGAGGAACACCACCGCGGCGATCGCGACCACCGCGAAGATGATCACCGGGATCGGCACCAGGCCGCCGAAGGTGCGTTCACCGAGCAGCGCGAAGGAGGTCGGCGCCTCCTTGGGACCGTCGCCGTACGCGATCGCGACGCCCTGGCCGCCGGACCAGATCCGGGCCAGGCCGCGGGCTATCTGCAGGCCCGCGAGCGTGACGATGAACGACTGGATCCCGATCATCGCGGTCGCGACACCCTGCAGGGCACCGAAGACCAGGCCGATCGCCAGCACCAGCACGACCGACGGCAGGAAGCCCCAGTCGTTCTCGACCATCAGGACGGCGGAGCCGACCGCGGCGAGCCCGAGCACCGCGCCGACCGAGAGGTCGATCCCGCCGATCAGGATCACGAACGTCATCCCGACCGCGATGATCCCGATCTCGGACACCGCGCGGACCACGTTCGCCAGGTTGTCCGCGCTGACGAACAGAATCTCGCCGTTCTTGCGCGGCGAGAAGATGATCGCCGCGACGAAGACCGCGATCAGCCCGAACACGCTCTGGAACCGGAACAGCGTGGCGGCCACCCCGCCGGACGACTGGGCCACCGGGGTCGCCGCCCCGACGGTCCCGTCCGGGATCTTGTCCTGTACGTCGGTCACTGCGCTCCTCCGGAACCGTCGAAAGCCTCTTCGAACACTTCGCCCTGTCCCATCGCCGCCGCGAGCAGATCGCCCTCGCCGGAGTCCGCCGTACTGAAGGACGCGACGTCGCGGCCGTCCCGCAGTACGACGACGCGGTCGCAGACCCCGACCAGCTCGGGAAGCTCCGACGACGCCAGCAGTACGCCGAGGCCCTGCGCCGCGAGTTCACCGAGCAACCGGTAGATCTCCGCCTTCGCGCCGACATCGACGCCCCGCGTGGGCTCGTCGAGAAGCAGCAGCTTGGGCTCGGTGAGCAGCATCCGGCCGAACACGACCTTCTGCTGGTTCCCGCCGGACAACGTGCCGACCTCGTCCTGCAGGCGGCCGAACTTCAGCCGCAGCCGATCGGCCATCCGCACCGACGCGGTTCGCTCCATCCGGCGCGCGATCACCCCGAGCCGGCCGTACGACGGGAGACTCGAGACGACCGTGTTGGCGAGGATCGAGTGGAACAGCACGAGCCCCGACGCGCGCCGGTCCTCCGGGACGAATCCGATGCCGTGGGCCAGCGCCTGACGCGGCCCGCGTGGTCGGATCGGCTTGCCCTGCAGGAGAACCCGGCCCGTGCGGGTGCCGCCGGGCGCGACGCCGTACAGGGTCTCGAGGAGTTCGGTGCGGCCCGCGCCGAGCAGGCCGGCGAGGCCGACGATCTCGCCGGAGCGGACGGTCAGCGAGATCCCGTCGGGGTCGCGGCGGCCGGGGCGTGGGCGGCGGGCCGTCAGCTTCAGGTTCTCGACGCGCAGCAGTTCGTCGCCGGTATCGGAGTCGGGGGTCGTGAACATGGTCTGCACCGGGCGCCCCACCATCGCCTCGACAACCTCCGCCGTACTGAGTTTGCGCGGGTCGAAGCTGGTGACGATCTTGCCGTTGCGGAGGACGGTCGCACGGTCGGCGACCTTGGCGATCTCCTCCATCCGGTGCGAGATGTAGACGATGCCGACGCCGCTGCTCCGCAGTTCGCGGATCACGTCGAAGAGCCGCTCGACCTCGGAGCTGGTGAGCGCGGAGGTCGGCTCGTCCATGATCAGCACCCGGGCGTCGAGCGAGATCGCCTTCGCGATCGTGACGAGTTGCTGCTCGCCGACGCGGAGCTCACCGACCGCCCGGCGCGGGTCGAGGCTGACACCGCTGCGGTCCAGGAGCTCGCGCGCCTCGCGTTCCATCCGGCGGCGGTCGACCGTGCGCAGCGTCGTCCGTAGTTCGCGGCCGAGGAAGATGTTGTCCGCGACCGACAGGCCGGGGACCAGGTCGAGTTCCTGGTGGATCATCGCGATCCCCGCGGCCTGCGCGTCGGTCGGGCCGCTGAACCGCACCGGGGTGCCGTTGATCGCGATGCTGCCCGCGTACTCCGTGACGTCGCCGGAGAGGATCTTCATCAGCGTGCTCTTGCCGGCGCCGTTCTCGCCGAGCAGGGCGTGCACCTCGCCGGCGCCGAGCACGAAGTCCACCTCGTGACACGCCTGCACCCCGCCGTACCGCTTCCCGATCGCAGCCATCCTGACAAGGTCGGCCATCACATCTCCGATCGGGCGAGTAATCGATTTCCCGGACGCTAGACCGCGCCCCTCCGACCCGTCAACCCCTTACCGCGTCAACGGTAAGAACCGTGACCCAGCTTCGGTGCCGAACGGGTGGGAGGGGCAGCTGTTCGATCTGGATGGAAAGGTGTCAGCTTCCGGACACGCTCACCTTGGCGAAGAGCGGGCGGCCGCTCGGGGGCATCACGAAGCCCTGGACGCGGGAACGGACGGCGGAGTTGGAGGCCAGTTCGGCGGGGAAGATCCCGACGGCGTCGTCCCAGATCGTCTGGCCGGCCTGCTGGTAGAGCTTGGGACGGGCCGCTTGGTCGACCGATGAGCGGGCGTCGAGCAGGAGCTTGTCGAGCGCCGGATTGCAGTAGCCGTTGCGCTTGGCAGTGCACACGTACAGGCGGGCCAGTGTGTAGTCGGCGTCACCAGTGCCGGTCACGTTGGTCTGCAGGTTCATGTCCCAGTTCAGCTTGCCGAAGTCCTCGAGCCACTGCGCGCGTTCCTTCTCCAGCGGCTTGACCGTGACGCCGATCTTCGCCCAGTCCGAGATCATCGCCTGCGCCAGCGCCCGGATGTTCGGGCCGCCTTCGAGCGGCCACTGCATCGACGTGGTGAACCCGTTCGGGTAGCCGGCCTCGGTGAGCAGCTGCTTCGCTTTCGCCGGGTCATAGGTGTACGGCGAGAGCTTGGGCGCACCGATCACACCCTGGGCCAGCGGCGCCTGTGCGACCGACGCGAGATCGCCGAAGAGGTCCTTCACGGTGCCTTCGAGGTTGAGCGCGTGCCACATCGCCTGCCGGACCCGCTTGTCGTTGAACGGTTTCCGGTTGGAGTTGAACCAGTCGAAGTAGTACGTCCAGCTGGGCGTCGTCTCGTACTTGATCTGGTCGCTGCCCTTGACCGACCCGACCTGGTCGGGCGGGATCTGCGTCAGTACGTCGACCTCGCCGTTCTCCAGCCCGGTGATCCGCCCGGCGACCTCCGGGATGTTCACGAACTCGAGCTTGCTCAGCTTCGGCGCGCCGTCCCGGTACGTCGGGTTCGCGGCCAGCTCGAGCTTCTCGTCGGGCTTGAACGAGGAGACCGTGAACGGCCCGGTCCCGATCGGCTTGGTGAAGAACCCGTCGGTGTTGATCTTTCCGGCCGGCCCGATGAACAGCAGCGTCAGCGAACTCAGCAACGTGCCGAGCGGCTTGCTGGTCTTCACCGTGACGGTCTGGTCGTCGGTGGCCGCGAACGACGTCACCGTCGAGTAGAGCGGTACGAGCGGGCCGTCGAGCTTCTTGTGCCGTTCGTACGACGCCACCACGTCCTTCGCGGTGAACGGCGTACCGTCGGAGAACTTCACGCCGGAGCGGAGTTCGAACACCCACGTGTTCGGGTCCGGGTTCTCCCACGAGGTGGCCAGGACCGGGACGATCTTCCCGTCGTCGACGCGGACCAGCGGCTCCATGATCTGCTGGATCGCGGTCTGCACGGCCTCCTCGCCGGCGTACTTGTGGGTGTCCAGCGACACCGGGAACATCGCCGGCGCGTACCGCAGGACCTGCTCGCCGCTGCTCGGTTCACTGGCCGGCGAGCACGCGGCCACACCTAGGGTGACGGCGACCAGCGCCGCCACAGGTCCTAATCGCTTCCTCAGCACAGGGGTTCTCCTCAGAGCGTGTAGGTGGCGACGACCGGGTAGTGGTCGGAGGGGGCGCGGCCGTCGTGGAAGAAGTCGACGACCTCGCTGGACCGGGCGGCGAGTGGGCCGCGGGCGAAGATCCAGTCGATCGCCTTGGGTGGTGAGGCGAGCGGTGACAGCCGGGTCCGGATCGGACCGGTCGCGACCGTCGGCACGACCGGATGGGTCACCGGTGAGTGCCGGCCGAGGGCGGTGAAACTGTCCAGGAACCCGGCGTTCCCGAGCTCCCACTGCGGTGGGCCGATGTCGTTGATGTCGACGGTGAACAGGCAGGCGCCGTCGCCGGCCAACCGTTCGAGGGCCTCCCCGATCGCGCGGGCCTGGGCGATCCGGCGGTTGACGTGATCGGTCCGCTCGTCGGAGTGGCCGGGCCAGGTGAGGTGCGCCGTACTGAAGATCAGCTCGGTGTCGTCGGGCGTGCGCAGCCGGACCCAGAACAGGTGCGCGTCGGGCGAGAGGATGCCGACGTCCTCGGCCCCGTGCTCGACGTACGTGAACAGGTCACGTCGCCACCACAGGTTGCTCTGGGTCTCCCAGCCTGCGGTCCCGTCGATGCGGTCGTGGTCGGGCAGGACGTCGTCGAGCAGCTTGCGAGTCGCCGGCCGGAGCTCCTGTACGGCGAGCAGGTCGGGCGGCCGCGTCGTGAAGAGGCTCGCGATCGCGTCCCGGCGCTGGTCGAGATAGAACTCGGACCACAGGTTGTAGGTCATCGCCACGAAGGTGAAAGTCATCGGTCCATCCCGGTCGGCACGTTGTACGACGTGAGTCCGTCGAGCCGGAGCGTGGTGAGCGAGCAGTTCCCCGGCGGATCCAGCACCATCTCGTCCCCAGCCGGCAGCCCGAGCGCCGACGCCGCCGCGACGCGAATCGGTCCACCGTGCGTCACCACCAGCACCCGCCGTACGCCGGACCTCGTGATGTCCTGCGCCGCTTCCCACACACGTGCTCGCAACTGCCGGAAGGTCTCGCCACCCCCGCGAGCAACGTCCTCACCACGCGCGAAGGCCTCGACGACGTCCGGCTCCTCGGCAGCGACGTCCGCGATCATCCGCCCGCCCCACGTCCCGACGTCGATCTCTCGCCATCGCCTGTCGACGCGGACCTCGAGGTGATCCTGGCTGTCCAGGTAGGGCTGCAACGTCTCAGTCACCCGCTGCAGGTCGCTCGCGACAATCGCGTCGAACTCGAACGACTGCAGGTATTCCGCTGCCTGCTTCGCCTGCTGCCGGCCGAGTGCACTCAGGCCCGTACCTTGCTGACCTTGGTAGCGGTGCTCGGCATTCCATACCGACTCGCCATGGCGGAGGAGAACCAGTTCGGTCACGAGACGGCTCCTTCCAGTTCGGCGGCGAAGTGGCACGCAGCGGGGTGCAGGTCGAGGCGGGTGATCAGCTCGGGAACGTCGTGCGCGCAGCGGTCCGTGGCCTTCCAGCAGCGGGTCCGGAAACCGCACCCGGACGGCGGATCAGCGGGCGACGGCACATCGCCGCCGATGATGATCTGCTCGCGGGCCGGCTTGTCCCACGGCTTCGGATCCGGCACCGCGGACAACAGCGCCTGCGTGTACGGGTGCAACGGCCGGGTGAACAGCTCGTCCTGGGACGCGGTCTCGACGATCCGCCCGAGGTACATCACCGCGACGCGGTCGGAGATGTGCCGTACGACGGACAGGTCGTGGGCGATGAACAGATACGCGAGCCCGAGGTCGCGGCGCAGATCGTCGAGCAGGTTGAGGACCTGTGCCTGCACCGACACGTCCAGTGCGGAGACCGCTTCGTCGCAGATCACCAGCTTCGGGCGGAGCGCGAGCGCGCGGGCGATGCCGATGCGCTGCCGTTGCCCGCCGGAGAACTGGTGCGGGTACCGCTCCGCGTGGTCGGGGTTGAGACCGACCCGCTCGAGCAGGTCGCGGACCTCGGCGCGGTGCCGGTTCCGGGGCACGACGTCGGGGTGGATCTGCCAGGCCTCGGCGATGATCTGCTCGACGGTCGCGCGGGGGTTGAGCGACGCGTACGGGTCCTGGAAGATCATCTGCAGCTGCCGGCGGACCCGGCGCATCGATGCCTTGGGCAACGAGGTCAGCTCGTCACCGTCGAAGACGATGCTCCCCGACTGCGCCTTCTCCAGCCCGATGATAGTCCGCGCGACGGTCGACTTCCCCGACCCCGACTCCCCTACCAGCCCCAGCGTCCCACCGGCCGGGATGTCGAAGGAGACGCCCGCGACAGCTTGGATCTGCCCGACGGTACGCCGGAGCACAGCCGACCGCATGGGGAACGAGGTCTGCAGGTCACGCACCGAAAGCAAGGGAGACTCAGTGGACATCGGTGAGGACTCCTTCCGGGTGGTGGCAGGCGGCCTGGTGGGTGCTGGGGCGGCCGGGCAACTGACGGAGAACGGGTTCGACCTCGGCGCACTGTTCGTCGGCGTACCGGCAGGGGGGGCGGAACGAGCAGCCGGAGGGCAGGGCCAGCAGGTCGGGTGGTGAACCCTGGATGGGGACGAGGCGCTGGCGCGGGCCTTCGAGCTCGGGGATCGATGCCATCAAGCCGGAGGTGTACGGGTGGCCGCTGTGTTCGTAGACCTCGCGCAGCGGGCCGGTCTCGACGACGCGTCCGGCGTACATCAGGATCACCCGGTCGGCCACGCCGGCGACGACGCCGAGGTCGTGGGTGATCAGGACGAGCGACATGCCTTCCTCGGCCTGCAGCCGGGCGAGGAGGTCCATGATCTGCGCCTGGACCGTGACGTCCAGCGCGGTCGTCGGCTCGTCCGCGATCAGCAGCCGCGGCGACAACGCGAGCGCCATCGCGATCATCACCCGCTGCCGCATCCCGCCGGAGAACTGATGTGGGTAATCGTCCAGCCGTTTGGAGGCGGCCGGGATCCCGACCCGCTTCATCAGGTCCAACGCGGCGGCCCGTGCCTCCCGGCGAGAGGCGCCACGATGCCGGCGGAACATCTCGCCGATCTGCGCACCGACCCGGAACACCGGGTTCAGCGAGCTCAACGGGTCCTGGAAGACCATCGCGATCTCCCGCCCGCGCAGGCCTTTCGCGACACCCGGTGCGAGCAGGTCGCGGTCGTCGTACGTGATCGACCCACCGCACACCCGGCCGGACGGTTTCGGCACGATCCCCATCACGGCCTGTGCGGTGACGCTCTTGCCGCTGCCCGATTCGCCGAGCAGGGCAACGGTTTCACCGGCGCCGACCTCGAACGACGCCCCGTCGACGGCCGTCACCACTCCACCAGAAGTGGCGAACTCGACCCGCAGGTCGCGCACACTCAGCAGCGCCATCACAGACTCCTCAGCCGTGGGTCGTAGCGGTCGCGGAGGGCGTCACCGAGGACGCCGAGCGAGATCACCAGGAAGGCCAGCGCGATGCCCGGGATCGTCGAGATCCACCACGCGTCGGCGAGGTAGTTGCGCCCGTTCGCGATCGTCACACCCCAACTGGGTGTCGAAGCCGGCGTCCCGAGACCGAGGAAGCTCAGCGACGCCTCGGCCAGGATCACGTGACCGATCTCGACCGTCGCCACGACCAGCACCGGCGCGACACACGCCGGCAGCACGCAACGGGTGATCAGCCGCCAGGTCCCGGCCCCCAACGTCCGCGACGCGTCGACGAATTCCCGCCGCCGCGTCGCCAGCGCCTGCCCGCGAGCAACCCGCGCGAACGTCACCCAGTTCGCCACCGCGAGCACGATCACCACGTTCACCACC
The DNA here is from genome assembly GCF_004366005.1 of Kribbella sp. VKM Ac-2566. Taxonomy (NCBI): domain Bacteria; kingdom Bacillati; phylum Actinomycetota; class Actinomycetes; order Propionibacteriales; family Kribbellaceae; genus Kribbella; species Kribbella sp. VKM Ac-2566. The sequence continues at coordinate 1,560,705 of NZ_SODT01000008.1, forward strand.
GACGGACCGAGCAGCGCGGCAATGAAGATCGCCAGCAGGATCGAGGGGAACGCCAACTGGATGTCCGCGAGCCGCATCAGGACGCCGTCCAGCCAGCCGCCGAAGTACCCCGCGGCGAGACCGATGGTCACGCCAATGGTCCCGGCCAGCACCAGCGTCGCCAGACCGACCGCGATCGAGATCCTTGCCCCTTGCAACATCTGCGCGAACAGGTCCTGCCCGACCTGATCGGTGCCGAAGATCGCGAACGACCCGTCGGACAACCGGGTGAACGGCGGCTTCAGCCGGTCCGCGGTCCGGGTGTCGACCGGGTTGTACCGGAACAGCCACGGCCCGATCGCCGCGGCCACGACGTACACCGCGATCACCGCGAACCCGAACCGGATCCGGGCCGACCCGGCCCGGGTACGACGGCGCGCGGCCACCGGAGCCGCCAAGGAAATCCCTGCATCCCTCGCTTCGCTCGGGGTGGGGAAGGAAGTCATCGTTCAGTCACCAGCCAGACGGACCCGCGGGTCCAGGAAGCCGTACAAGAGGTCCACGAGCAGATTGATCAGCACGAAGATCGTTGCCACCAGCAAGATCGAGGCCTGGACGACGCCGTAGTCGCGGCGCCCGATCGAGTCGATCAGCAACCGCCCGACCCCCGGCCAGGCGAACACCGTCTCGACGATCACCGTGCCGCCGAGCAACGCCCCGAACTGCAGACCGACGACGGTCACGATCGGGATCAGCGCGTTCCGCATCGCGTGCACCAGGACGACGATCCCCTCGCTGAGACCCTTCGCGCGCGCGGTCTGCACGTAGCCCTCATGGACGACCTCGAGCAGTCCGCTGCGTGTCAGCCGCACCAGGATCGCCAGGAACGGCAACGCCAGCGTGATCGTCGGCAGCACCAGATGCGCCCAGGACCCCGAGCCCGCACTCGGCAGCACCTTCAGCCCGCGGGCGAACACCAGGATCAGCACGATCCCCAGCCAGAACGACGGTGTCGACTGGCCCATCAGCGAGAACACCGAGATCGCCCGGTCCACCCAGCTGTGCGCCCGCAACGCCGCGATCACACCGAGCGGCAGACCGATCAGCAACGACAGCAGCAACGCGGTCGTCGCGAGCTGGATCGTGGCCGGAACCCGTTGCAGTACAAGGCTCATCGAGTCCGCGTTCAGCCGGAAGGACTCGCCGAAGTCCAGATGCACGACGTTCGCCAGGTACGTCGCGTACTGCTGGATCAGCGACTGGTCGAGCCCGAGTTGCGCCCGCAAGGCCGCCACCTGCGCCTGGTCCGCATCGGGCCCGAGCATGATGTACGCCGGGTCGCCGGGTACGAGCCGCAGTACGACGAAGATGATCGTGACCGCGCCCCACAGCACGAAGAGCGAGAAGAACAACCGCCGGACGACGTACGCCCCCATCAGACGCCGCTCCGCAGTACGGAGACCACGCGCCGGACCTCGTCGACAGAGCCGGGCTGGACGAGTTCGGCGCCCAACGCGCCGGCGCATGAGCCGTCGGGTCCCCGCACCGGCACGGCGACCATCCGCGGGAGCGAGGCGACCGGCCGGGAGTTGTGCGCGAAGCCCGACACCCGGATGCGCTGCAGCGTGTCGAGGAGATCGGGCGTGCCCGTCACCTGATCGGCGGGAAGCCCCGACAAGTAGGCCCGGCCGAGAGCGCTGCGATGCAGCGAAACGGCGTGGCCCGGCTGAACGCGGAGACTGCCGGACGACGCCGGGGTGCCGCTCGGCCCGCCCTGCGGCCGAGCGCCACGCACTCCGCCGTGCGTGCCGGCGCCCGCGACTGCTGCTACCTGCAGGACCGTCCCGCCGGTCTTCGGTAGCGGCTTCGCCAGCACGACCAGCCGACCGAGGCGGTCGCCGAGGTCGGTCAGCGTGTGCTCGGGACCCACGCGGCGCTGCGTCGTCAGGCGGAGCGCGGCGAGGCCGTCGCGGGCCGTGTAGCGGTGGTCGTCGACGCGGTCGGCCAGGCCATGGGCGCAGAACGTGGCGAGGATCCGGTGCACGGTGCTCTTGTGCAGGCCGACGGTGACGGCCAGCTCGGTCACGCCGTACGCGCGGTCCTCGCGGTTGAGCTCGGCCAGGACGGTGAGGGCACGGCTCAGCGACTGCATTGGTGCCTCCCGGCGGAATCATAGGGAAGGCTGCCGTGAACGTTAACGGTAGCGTTAATGCACCGTAGAAGTGTGGGATTTACGTGTCAATAGACCACCGTTGCTGAGGATGAAACGGCCCGTTGACGGTCAATTCCCGTGAACGTTAACTTCACACCACATCCACCTAATCCGCCCTGGGAGGCACTGCGTGACGACATCCGACGTGCGCGCCGCGCTACTGTCCGCCGATCCCCGGCTGTCCAAGTTCTCACCGTTGCCGCGGATCCTGGCCTTCGACGAGTTCGACAGCGGGACGCACGGCTGGACCGAGCTGCTCGGCAACTACAACGGTCGCGGCGACCTCAGCACGGTCGACGACCACATGCGCGACTTCCGGCCGCCACAACTGTCGGCCTGCAACTTCTTCGACATCGGTACGCACGGAGCGCTCAGCGGCACGTACGCGCTCAAGCTCGCGACCCGCCCGTACAAGGGTCACACGGCGGTCGCGATCCGCCGGCTCACGATGAGCGGCCGCGGCCTCGTCCAGCTCGAGACGTACTTCGCCTTCAAGTCCGAGGCGACCCTCGGGGGCGGCGCCGAGCTGGACAACTTCGGCGACGTCCAGTGGGACGGCAACACGCACCCGTCCGAGGCGCAGTTCGGCGCGTTCACGGTCGCCACCGACCTGTGTGGCGACGGCGGTCTGCGCTACCACACGGTCGCGCGCTACCAGAACACCGACCTGGACAACCACTTCACCCGGCAGTGGATGGCACCGACTGTCCCCGAGCCGACGCCGCGCGAGCACTTCGAGGGCAAGGTGAAGCTGGAGTACGCCGCCGACTTCACCGCGCCGAACCCGGAGGACTGGCAGGCGTTCGGCGAGCCGCAGGAGCTCTGCTACAACGAGGTCCCGACGAAGGTGAACTGGCACTACCTGCGCTGGCTGATCGACACCGACAAGCGGCGCAACGTGGAGCTGCAGGTCAACGACCGGGTGATGGACATGCGCGACGTCCCGGTTCCGCCGTACGAGGAACGCTACGAGACGCTCGAGAACCTGCTGAACTTCTACTTCTCGGTCCGCACGCACAGCTCGGTGCGCAACTTCCTCTTCCTCGACTCCGTCCTCATCTCGGTTGATTGGTAGGCCCATGCGACAGTCCATGACGGCGGTGCTGGAACGCGACACGACGTTCGACACCCGCTTCGCGACCGAGCCCTACGAGGTCGCCTGGGCCGGTGAGGCGCGCTGGTTCGTGCAGCACGTCGGCGGCGACGGTACGGCGACGTACGTCACCCAGGTCTCCCCCGACGGGCTCACCTGGTGCGACCTGGACGACCTGGAACATGTGGTCGAGCCCGGCGCACTGGTGAGCTGGCCGGCCACCGGGTTCGGTCACTGGCTGCGGCTTCGCGCTAAGGTCGAAGGCTCGGTGCAGGTACGGATCCACCTGGCCGTGAAGGCGTAAGAGAGGTTCGGATGACGGAGGGCCCACGGCCGCGGCCGACGTTGCGGGACATCGCGACGGCGCTCGGCCTGTCGGTGAACACCGTGTCGCGCGCGCTCGGCGACAAGGACAGCGTCAGCGCGAGCACGCGGGCCGCCGTCCAGGCCGAGGCCGCGCGGATCGGGTACGTCCCGAACACGCTGGCGCGGTCACTGGTGCTCGGCTCCGCGATGACACTGGGCCTCGTCATCACGAACCCCTCGAACCCGTTCTACGCGCAGCTGATCAGCAGCATCGAGCTCCGGGTCCGCGCCCAGGGGTACTCGTTGCTGCTGCTCGTCACCGACGAGAGCGTGGAGAACGAGCAGCGCGCCACCGAGGCGTTGCTGCGCTCCGCGGTCGACGGCGCCGTGGTCGTACCGGTGCAAGCCGAGTGGGACCACTGGCGCCGCGTCCGGGACAGCGGGATCCCACTGGTGTTCGTCAACCGTGACGTGCCCGAGCTCGACTGCGACATGGTCGGAGTCGACTACGAACGCGGGTCGTACGAGGCCACCAGCCACCTGATCGCGGGCGGTGCGCGCCGCCTGCTCCTGTTGGAAGAAGACCTGCCGATCACCACCACGGCCGACCGGATCACAGGATTCCGCCGAGCCATGGCCGACGGCGGGCTCGAGGTCTCCGACGACCTGATCCGCACGGTCCCGACGCGACGGTACGACTCGTTGGCGCTGCCCTGGCAGCCGGAGGAGGCGTACCGTTTCGCGCAGTCGCTCGCCCTGCCGGACGCGATCGTCACCGGCAACGACTACTTCGCGCTCGGCCTGCTCCGGATCCTCGCCGAACGCGGCCTGCAGGTCCCGCGCGACCTGGCGATCACCGGGTACGGCGACCACCCCTACGCGGCGTACCTGCAGACGCCTCTCACCAGTGTCCGGCTGCCGGCCGCCGAGGTCGGTACGACGGCAGTTGACCTGCTCCTGCAACGGCTGAAGCGGGATGCGAACGAGCGCCCGCGCAAGACGCTGATCCGTCCGGAGCTGGTGGTTCGCGCGTCTACTCGGACTCCAGCCAGGCTCTGACCGACTCGTTGTGCTCGCCGAGCCGCGGCGGCGGGAGGTTGGTCTCGCGCGCACCGGCGTACTGGTTGTCGTCGAAGCGCAACGGCGGGCCGGGGAGCTGGATGGCACCAAGCGTCGGGTGCTGGACGTCGATCAGCAGCCCTTGTGAGCGGGTCTGCTCCCAGTCGTACACCTGCTGGAAGTCGCGGACCTTGCCGGCCGGGATCCCCTTGTCCGCAAGGCGTTGCAGCCACACGTCGGCGTGATCGGTGGCGAACGCGCCCTCGATCGCGGCCGTCAGTTCGTCGCGGTGTGCGACCCGCTGGGAATTCGTGGCGAAGCGCTCGTCGGCCGGGTCGAGTGCCACGATCGGCGCGAACAACCGCCAGAGGCCTTCGCTGCCGATCGCGACCTGCACGATGTCGTCCTGGGTCCGATAGAGCCCGTACGGCGCGATTTGCGCGTGATGATTGCCGACGCGTTCGGGCAGCTCGTGGGCGACCGTCCACTTCGTGCCGTGGAACGCGTGCACGCCGACGACCGAGGCGAGCAGGCTGGTCCGGACGACCCGGCCCTTGCCGGTGATCGATCGCTCGTGGAGTGCGGCCAGGGCGCCGTACGCGCCGTACATCCCGGCCAGCAGGTCGGCGATCGGGGGGCCGACCTTCGTCGGCTCGGTCTCGCCGGTGATGCTCATCAGGCCGCCCTCGCCCTGGGCGATCTGGTCGTACCCGGCGCGGCCGCCCTCCGGGCCGTCGTGCCCGAACCCGGTGATCGACAGGATCACCAGGCCGGGGTTGAGCTCGTGCAGCCGGTCAACCGGGAACCCGAGCCGGTCCAGCACACCCGGCCGGAAGTTCTCGATCAGGACGTCGGCCCTGCGGACCAGCTTGGTCAGGAACTCCTTGCCCTCGTCCGACTTCAGGTCGGCGGTCACCGATTCCTTGTTGCGGTTCGCCGACAGGTAGTACGTCGACTCGCCGTCCACGAACGGCGGCCCCCAGCCGCGGCTGTCGTCGCCGCCGTTCGGTGTCTCGACCTTGATCACCCGCGCCCCGAGATCCCCCAGCATCATCGCCGCATGCGGCCCGGCCAGCGCACGGGTCAGATCCACCACGACGACGTCCGAGAGAAGGTTCTGCACGAGGTCGAGGGTAGGCGAGACAGCGGCGGCCGGCAGTGACGCCGTTCTCACCCGGGCGGCTCGACGACGCTGCGAACGGCGGCCAGCAACGCTGAGCGGTGCTCGCTCAGGCGCCGGGCGGACGAGGCTTCGTCCTCGACCGCGGCACGCAGCCCCGCCGGCGCACTCAACCAGCTCTCGGTCATCCGCAGCACGATCGCGAACAGGTCCGCGGCCGGGATGTCGGCGCGCAGCCTGCCGTCGCGCTGCGCCGCGGCGACCACGTCGAGACGTTCGCGATAACTGGCCAGCTCCGCGTCGGTCGGTTCGGCGCGTTCGAACGCGCGCCAAATGGCGATCCGCCTGGCTTCCGGATTGGCCAGCACGTAGTCGAACCGGCTCGCGGCGAACTGCGTGAGGTCGCCGTCCTCGAGCGGTACGGCCTTGACGACCGCCTGCGCCTGGTCGTCCACGACCGCGTCGAACAGGGCGTCCTTGTCGCCGAAGTACACGTAGATCAGGCGCTTGTTGACACCCGCGCGGTCGGCGATCCGGTCGATCCGGGCACCCGCGAGCCCGTACTCCGCGAACTCCTCCGTCGCGGCGCGCAACAGCAACGCCTTGGTGGCCGCTGCATCGCGTGGGCGCCGGGTGCTGCGGTCGGACATGTAGCTCACCCTCTCATCCAGGTCAGGCACCGACGACGGCGGTCAACTCGTCCAGCCGCCGGGCGCCGTCGATCGCGCGTTCGACGACGGTGCGCGCCTGGTTACCGAGGGCGTCGACGGCACCGCTGAACAGCTGCATGTCAAGGAGTTCGAGCGGTTGCAGGTGGTGCACGTTCTCCGAGGTGATCGAGGGGCCGATGGCTTGCAGGGCGAAGCTGCTCGCCGATCCGGAGCGCAGTACGTCGAGCAGCGGCCGGATCGGCAACTCGAGGGACCGCGCCAGATCGAGCACCTCGATGACGTTTTGGTGGTTCATCATCATCAGGGCGTTGTTGAACAGCTTGCCGTACTGCCCCGAGCCGGCCGGGCCGACGTGGATGACCTCCTTGGAGAAGGTCCGGAAGACCGGAGTCAGGCGCTCGACGACCTGCGTCCGGCCGCCGACGATCGTGGTGAGCTGCCGCGCCAAGGCGACGGCGCGGCCGCCACTGACCGGGGCATCCAGCACCTCGACGCCGTACGGTTCGGCGAGCCGGGCGAGCTCGCGCGCTGCTTGCGGCAGACCGGTGCCGTGATTGACCAGGACAGCGCCGCGACGCATGTTCTCCAGCAGGCGACCCTCGACCGCGACCTGGAGGTTGTCGGAGTCCTCGCGGAGGCACAGCCCGACGATGTCGCTGACCGCCGCCAGCTCGGAAACGCTCGAGTGGGTTGTGAAAGCGTGGCCCTCCAAGGCCATCAGCGACTCGGGGCGCCGCGCCCAGACGTGCAGCGGATAGCCGCCGTCGGCGATCGCCTGCGCGATCGGGGCGCCCTGGTCGCCGAATCCGATGAAGCCGACCGTGGGCTTGTTGTCAGACATCGCAGATCCCCTACCACGCCAGCTTGCCGGCAGCGTCGAAGAACTCGCCGCTCGGTCCGTCCGGAGCGACCTGCGCCAGCCTGACGATGACCTCGGCGCCTTGCTCGACGGTCTGAGTCCCGGCGTGGTGGTTCAGGTCGGTGGCCGTGAAGCCTGGGTCGGCGGCGTTGATCCGGACGCCTGGGAACGCCTTCGCGTACTGCACCGTGACCATGTTGACAGCGGCCTTCGAGGCCGGGTACTCGACACCCGGGTAGAAGTGCGACGGCGACTGCTGGTCCACGAGGTCGCGCACCAGGGAGAGGCCACTGCTGACGTTGACGACGACGGGAGCCGCGGAGCGCTGCAGCAGCGGCAGAAAGGCGTGCAGCGTCCGGACCTGACCGAACACGTTGGTCTCGAACACGGTGCGCATGCTGTCGGCTGTTACGTCGCCGACGGCGAGGAAACCGCCGTCGTCCGCGCGCGGCTCGATGCCGGCGTTGTTGACCAGCACGTCGAGACCTCCGTCGGCCTCGACGGACTTGGCCGCGGCCTCGACGGACGCGTCGTCGGTCACGTCGATCTGGACGAACCGGGCCCCGAGGGCTTCGGCGGCGGTGCGGCCGCGCTCGGCGTCGCGGGCGCCGACGTACACGGTGTGGCCGGCGGCGATCAACCGGCGGGCCGTCTCGAAGCCGATGCCCTTGTTCGCGCCGGTGATCAGGATGGTGGACATGATCTACTCCGTTCGATGAAGTAACTAACTGGATATATACAGCATGCACGGCGCACGGAAGTAAGTCAACAGTTAGTTACATGTGCGCCGGCGCTGCTCGATCGAACCACTCACGGTTTCCGGACGTGTCCCGACCAGGGGGACGACCGAGCACCCCATGGACCAGGAGGAATCATGTCCGTACGCACGACCATCGCGGCCACGGCCGCCGTTCTCGCGGCAGCTGCCTTCGGGATGCCGGCCGCGAGCGCCGCACCGGCCATCCCGCTGAACGGCGGGCAGGAGGCCGCGGCCGCCGACCCGGACGGCCACGGGTTCTTCACCTACACCATCGAGGGCACCACGTTCTGCTGGACCCTGAGCTGGCACGACATCGAGCCCGCCACGGCCGCACACGTCCACCTCGCCCCGCGCAACGTCGCCGGACCGGTCGTCATCCCGCTGTCCGTGGCCGCGAACCCCGGATCGGGTTGCACCACGATCAGTGCCGACCTCGCCGCCGGCATCACCGCCGACCCGAAGGCGTACTACGTCAACATCCACACCGCGACGTTCCCGGCAGGCGCCATCCGCGGCCAGCTGAAGTAGCTCAGCTCACCTTGCGGGCCAGGGACGCGAGCCGATGGGTCACGTCCCTGGGCCGCTCCTGCATGAGCATGTGTCCGGCGCCGGGGTAGATCCACAGGCGTGCGCTCGGGAGCTCTGCGGCGATGCGGTTTGCGTGCCGCGGCGGGAGGAGGCGGTCGCGGGTGCCGTGCATGATCTCGACCGGCAGTTGGTCGAGCACTTTCAGCGCGTGTCCGCGATCGTGCTCCAGCATCGTCTCGAAGAATCCGCCGTACGACGCCCCGGGCACCACAGCCAGGTCTGCCATGAACAGCTCGACCTCGGCCGGATCCGGGTTCTTCCCGAACACCACCCGTCGTAGAGCCGGCCGTTGCAGGGCGGCGGCGAGAACCGCGGCACCGTGCGCCGCGCCGGCGACGCGCCCTCGATCGGCCAGCTCCGCCGCACGCGCTTCCGCCGCGGCCACACGCGCTTCCGCCTCGGCGGCACGGGCTTGCGCTCGGCGCGCGTCGCGGCGATCGATTCTTTTACCGACCGCGTTCAGCACGCGTGGTGCGATCCGGGTGGCTGCGGGGTCGAACCTCGTGGGGAGGCCGAGGGCGCCTTCGGTCAGGCGGCCCGAGGTGGTGCTGACGAGGGCCGCCGCGCGGATGCGGGAGCCGAAGAGTTCCGGGTGCCGGTCGGCGGCCGCCATCAGGGTCATGCCACCCATCGAGTGCCCGGCGTACACGACCGGGCCGTCGCCGACGACCTCGTCGAGGACCGTGACCAGGTCGTCGGCCAGCTGATCGAGCCGCGTCGTACCGGCAGGCGCAGCGTCCGAACGACCGTGTCCGCGATGGTCGTACGTGACGACCCGCACGGCATCCGGCCCGAGGATCTGCGGCAGGCCCTCCACCTGGTTGTGCCAGGAGCGCGTCGAGCAGGTCCACCCGTGCACGAGCAGCACCGTCACTGGCGCGTCGGCCGGCCCGGTCATCTCGACGTTCAGCCGTACTCCGTCCGCGGTCGTCACCCCGGACCGCTCCAACTGGATCGTCACGCAGTCTCCCGTTCCCGATCGCCGGCGGCGAGATGAGCCGCCCGCATCCGTCCGCCGCGGGCGCCGCGCCCGACCAGCCAGGCGATCCCGATCACCTCGAGCAGCCCGACGACCGCGAGCAGCGCGTAGCCGGCGTTCCACATCCATCGTGGCACGTCGGTCCGTTCCTCGCGGCGCAGCGTCTGCTGTTCGTTCACGAACTCGACCGTCTGCCCGTTCGACACCTGGATCGCGGGCTTCGCGATCGCCAGGTCCTCCGGCGCGTACACCCAGGCCGCCACCATGTCCCGCGGCCCCTGGTGCAGCCGGATCATCGACTTCCACTTCCCGTACATCGGCAGCGGGTCCGCCGACCGGTACGTGCCGTCGGCAACCTTCTGCATCGAGTGGTACACCAGCCCGCCGCCCTGCCAGGCAAGCGCCTCGAACCAGCGCGCCCCGTCGACATGGGCCGCCGCGTCAGCAGGCGTGAGCGTGATGGTGACGTACGCCGTCGGCTCGGCCCCCGTGGCCACCCGCTCCAACGACACGACCCCGGACACACCCGCATCCGCTGTCCGCGGCACGCAGAAGAGCACCGTCGCCACCACCGCGACCAGTCCGACCGCACCCAGTTGATGAGTACGCCGGACCGCGACCGGGCGGATGTGCTTGATCCCGATCGCGCGGTCCTCGCCGGCCACCTCGGCGTACCGGGTCGCGAGCCAGGCCCCGACCAGGCCGGCGCCGGCTCCGACGATCACGCCGTACCCGATCGCGGACGGCAGCATCGACGACGGCCACGCGATCGGCATCCAGACCTGGCTCCAGGCGTACTCCGCGACCACGCCGACGGTCCCGATCAGGACCCCGGAGACGAGCCCCAGCCGGAAGCGGTTCTTGTTGCCGAGGGCAAACGCCACGACCTCGACCAGCAGTGCCTCGACGATCAGCAACGGGAAATGCCCGACGATCTCACCGAGCGGCTCGGCGACCGCCCACGCGATGCCGCCGCGGATCACCAGGTACACGGCCAATGCGGCGAACGTCGTCCCGGGACCGCGGCGCGCCCGCAGGATCGTGAACGCCATCGCCGAGCCGAACACGATCAGCAGCGGCTGCAGGATCAGCGGGAACTGCGGTACGCCGTAGTTGAACTCGGTGCTGAACAGGTCCCACGCGATCAGCAGCGCGCCGACCGACACGAGCTCCTGGAACAGCCGGCGCTTATTGATACCCATCAGTTGCTCGACCTCGGCGATCGCCAGCAGCCGCGCGAAGATCGAGAAGACCACGCCGCCGATCATCAGCAGGTGCGTCGGCCCCCAGAGCGTGACGTCCTCACCGAACAGCCGGTGCCAGACGTCGTCGAGCGGGAACCCGACGAGCGCGAACGTGCCGCAGACCGTGATCAGCGCGGCGCTGCACGGGATCCGCCAGCCCTTGGTCAGCTTGATGGTCCTGGCCGGCAGTGGCTTCCGTGCGAGTGCGATCGGCAGTACGCCGGAGACGATCACACCGAGGATCCCGAAGAAGATCGGGTAGTGCGCCGGCGTCCCGAACGGTCCGGTGTCGCGGCCCTTGTCGATGTGCACCGCGATGTCCCACCAGACCCCGAACGCGCAGGCAAGCAGCGAGACCGCGTGCAGGTACGGCGTGAGTGCGGCCCATCGGGGGACTCCGTCCAGTCTCCCGATGGTGTCCGCGAACCTACCTACCAGCGTGACGCGGCCGGTGCGTTCGCGCCACAACAGCCCGGCGAGTGCGACGTACAGCAGCCCGACCACGCCGGTGACGATGGCGATCTGGTCGAACGTCGCCGTACCGGTGGTCGCCAGCGGGATGACCATGGGACTCCTTCGGGACACTGCGTCGTTTCCAACACAGAGTATGCGCCATGGGTGATGTTACATCAGCTATGTAACGTGAAGTCTGGAAGACTGTCAAGGGTGGATGCACAGGACGAGGAGCTCACCGTCGACCAGCTCGCCGCCAAGGTGGGCATGACGGTGCGGAACGTACGCGCGTACGCCGGGCGCGGCCTGATCCCGCCGCCGCGGCTGGTCGGCCGGACCGGGTACTACGGCCAGGACCACGTGGCCCGGCTGACGCTCGTCCGCGAACTGCTCGCCAAGGGGTACACGCTGGCCGCGGTCGAGCGGATGCTGGGCGAACTGCCCGACGGCGCGATGGCGCTCGGCGTCTTCGAAACCCTGGTGAATCCGTGGACCCCGGCCGAGCCGGAGGTGCTCGACGAGTTCCAACTGGCCGAGCGGGCCGGCGTACCGCACGATCCCGCGGTGATCGAGCGGCTGGTCGAGCTCGGGATCGCCGAGCGGCTGGACGACGGGCGGCTCCGGATCGCGAACTCGGACCTGCTGCGGACAGGCCTCGAGGTGATCAAGCTCGGCGTACCGATGCAGGCGATCTTCGAGATGCTGCCGAAGCTCTTCGCGCAGGCCGACGCGGTCGCCAAGACGTACGTCGAACTGTTCCGCTCGACCGTCTGGCGCGACTTCACCAACGCCGGCATGCCTACGGAGGGATGGCCCGAGATCCAGCGCACGCTCGAGGGCATCATCCCGCTGGCCGGACAGGCGCTGGTCGCGGCGTTCCGGGAGGCGATGTCCCGCGAGATCGAGATCGTCGCCTACGAAGAGCTCGGACTCGACCCGAAGACGCTGCCCTCGACCGGCTAGACGCTACCGGCGCTCACTCGCCCAGTCATCCACTCTGCGCAGGCGTTCGACTCGGTCGGCGAGGTTCTCGGCGGTGATCTGTCTGTCGACGTACCGCCCGTACCAGTGCACGAAACTTGTTGCCTCGCGCATCAGTTCGAGCTCGCGGAGCGCGGACAGCTCCGCATCCGTCAGCGGGAACGCGTCGAGGTACCCGCGCTGGAACGCCGCACTCGGGTGTCCGACCTCCCCGAAGAAGAACCGGCCGACCGCGAGATCCATCGCCCGGAAGCCGACGCCCGCGGTCTCGAAGTCCAGGATCGCGGTGACCCGGCCGCCGGCCATCAGTACGTTCGTCATCGCGAAATCGCCGTGGATGATCTGCCGCGGCAGGTCGGACCGCGGGCCGATGCCGGTGAGGATTCGGGCGACGTCGTCCCGGTCCTCCGCGGACACGCCGTCGATGACCCGATCGATGCTCGGCACCCGCGGGTGGACGTTGGTCAGGTCGCCGTCCCACACGAACGGCGGCGGTAGCTCGGTTGGGTCAAGCCGAGCGAGTGCATGGTCCAACTCGGCCAGTGCACGTCCGCACGCCTCCGCGCTCGCGGTATCGCCGCGCCCCGGGTGCTCGCCGGGGATGCGGCGACTCAGACTCGCCAGGACCGTCTGGCCGTTGAGTTCGCCACGTAGTGCGGTTTCTCCGTCAGCGGGCACGGGCACCGGTACGGCGAAGGACAGTCCGCTCAAGGCCCGCAGTACCGCATGCTCGTATGTTGGAGCGATCGCATTGCGGTGGATGCGCAGCACGAACTCGTCGCCGACGTAGTACCCGGTGTTGTTCGTGCCTTCGGTGAGCGGGCGTACGTCGTACGCCTGAAGTCCCCAGCGCTTCAGCAGACTGTCCACCCCTGCATCCTCCCTGAGGGAAGGTCCGGGGGCAGATAGGTAATCCTCCGCATGCCTGAACCGGTCCTCATGCGCGAGCGTATAGCTACCAGGACACACCAGGCAGGAGGAAGAGGATGCGCCAGATCCAGATCCGCCGGCGGCCCCGCACCACCACGACCCGTCGGCAGACTCAGACCCTCGATCTCCGGACCCCGTCCGGACGTCCCCTGCCGTTCTGAAAGCTGACTGCAATGAAACTCCGACTGCATGTCCACCGCGTCCGCTCCGGCGGCTGGTGTGCCGACATCGACGACGACAACGACCGGCAGCCCGACGACCCCTACTGGTGCGTCGACGCGTGGCCGACCCTCGAGTCCGCCCTCGCCGCCGGCTGCGCCAGGCTCGCCGAACTGTCCCGCACGACCGCCCCGTCCCGCGTCAGCGGGTACTACGAACCGGCTCTGGCCGCCTGAACCAACGGGGATTGAGGCCCGGCGAACCGCAGGGGGTTTGCCGGGCCTCACTTATTCCCCGGGTGATGTCCTATTTCTTGGTGAGGTCGCGCCGGTCGGGAAGATCACCTAGATCGGAGTTCCAGTCGTCCTCGTCGTCGGGGAGGTTCGCGTCGTTGCGGCGGGCGATGCGGACGAAGGCGAGGATCAGCAGGATCGGGCCGAGGACCATCGCGGTCTCGGGAATCCCGCCCAGGTGCAGCGTGATCATTTCGCCGATCATGACGCCGTCACCAGAGCGATTCCGCCGGCCGTGAAGGCGACCATCGCGGCCAGCATCGGGTACTGCGCCCTGCGCAACTGCCGGCGCCGGAACAGCTCGGCAGCGCGATCATGCGCGGACACGACCCCGAGTACGTGCCCGAGCACGATCGCACCGATCTGGACCCCCGCGATCAGCCCGGTCCCGAGGAACGCGTAGTCGATCCGGGTACCGCTCGTCCCGAGCAGGTTCCACCCGCGCCCGAACGGGTCGGTTGCGAGCAGCCAGCCCTCCTGACCCTGGAACATCGCGAACGAGAAGTAGTGCGCGACGGCGTACCCGATCGCGATCGGCACCAGCGAGTGCACGAACGCACCCGGCAACCCGGCGGGACCAATGGCGGCAGGTCGGATCTGCGCCGCGCCGGTTGCCCGTGCGGCCAGCAGGAAGAGGGCCGTCACGATCGCGACCGCGGCGATCAACCCCAACGTGTAAACAGGGATGTGGCCCAGCCCACCTGTCAGTCGTGTCCACACCGACCAGCGGGAGATTCCGTCGAAGGCCGTCGACCCGAGCAGCAGACACAGCAGCCCGACGATTCCCGGCTGCTGCGGCATCGTCGCGAGTCCGGCGAGCGGATTCCGCAGTTCGAGCCGGCCACTCGCGCCGCGGCCGAGAGGGCTCAGTCGGCCGAGCGTCTCGGCGTACACCTCGAAGCTGTCCCCGATCGCGAACCAGGACGGGCCGTAAACGATGCCTGCGGCAACATTCAGGACGGCGTACGTCGTGGTGAAGATCGCGACCACCCGCGGGTCGGAGCCTTCCGGGTACACCAGTTCGAGCCAGAGGAAGCCGGCCAGACCGGCCACTGCAGGCCAGTACGCGATCCCGTGCGGGAGGGGCCGGTACGCCGTACGCCGTACCAGGCCCGCGACCGTCCGCAGCGGGTTCGCCAGCCGCCAGATCGGTCCGCAGAGCAGCGAGAGCGGGATGATGCCGACCCAGATCCAGATATACAGCCAGGTCGGCGCCGGATTCAGGGACGGCTCGGGTTTGCCTAACCATGCGGCCCCGAGCAGGAGTGCCAGCGCCGCTAGCCCGGCCAGCTTCAGTACGACGCGCGTCGCCGGGTGGTCGACGATCCGGGTCAGGACCTCCAGCGGCCGGCCCATGGCCCGCTCGAACCGCGGGCGCGACCAGAACGCGGCGAGCGCGAAGAACGACACCGCGACGGCGGCGCCGGCGGAGTAGATCGCCAGCCACAACGGCACCGGCAGGTCCCCTCGACCGCCGATCCCATGCAGTGGCAGCACCGCGTACTCCGATCCACCGGACTATTCGACCGATCGAATGTAACACGACTGATGTCACATAGCGAGGGTCTGATATTCGGCGGGATCGAAGCGCCGGGTGAGCTGCCGGAACCGGAACGTGAACGACGGCCACAGGGTCGTGTTGCGTCCCTCCGAGTCCAGGTACCAACTGGTGCAGCCGCCGCGGGTCCAGATCGTGTTCCGCATCGACGAGCGGACCCCGTCGACGAACGCGCGCTGCACATCCCGCCGTACCTCGACCTCTCGCAACCCCTGGGCATCCATGGTCTTGAGCGCGTCGAGGATGTACGCGATCTGGGACTCGATCATGAACACCATCGAGCTGTGCCCGAGACCGGTGTTCGGGCCGATCAGCATGAAGAAGTTCGGGAAGCCGGCGATCGCTGTACCGAGATGAGCCTCCATGCCGTCGGCCCACGCCTCGCGCAGCGAGACACCGTCGCGACCGTGCACCATGTCCATCACCGGCAGGTCCGTGACCTTGAAACCGGTGCCGTGGATGATCGTGTCGACCTCGTGCTTCACTCCCTCGGTCGTGACGATGCCGGTCGGCGTCACCTCGGCGATCCCGTCGGTGACCACCTCGACGTTCGGCCGCGCCAGCGCCGGGTAGTAGTCGTCGGAGATCAGCACGCGCTTGCAGCCGAGGGTGAAGTCCGGCGTCAGCTTGGCCCGCAGCAGCGGGTCGCGGACCTGGTGCGCGAGGTGCTTCTCGGCGATCTTCTGCGCCTGCTTCATGATCGCGGGCAATTTGGTGAACCCGAGCACCATCGACTCGCGACCCCAGTAGATCCCGGCCCGGACAGCCTTCTGCACCAGCGGGAACCGCCGGTAGATCGCCCTCTCCGCAGCGGTGATCTTGCGGTCGGGTCGCGGCATCACCCACGGCGGCGTCCGCTGGAACAGATGCAGTTCCTCGACCTCGGGCTGGATCGCCGGCACGAACTGGATCGCCGACGCGCCGGTCCCGATCACGGCGACCTTGCGACCGCTGAGGTTCAGGTCGTGATTCCAGCGCGCCGAGTGGAACACCTCGCCCTCGAAGTCCTCGATCCCGGGCAGCTTCGGGTACGACGGTTCCGCCAGCGGACCCATCCCGGACAGCAGGATGTCCGCGGTGAACGTCTGCTGGTTCGTGGTGATCTGCCAGGCGCCGTCCACCCAGCGCGCGGATTCGACCGTGTTGCCGAAGCGGATGTGCGGGCGAACGCCGTACGACTCGGTGACGTTCCGCAGGTAGTCCTCGATCTCGGGCTGCGGCGAGAACGTCGACGACCAGTCAGGGTTCGGGGCGAACGAGAACGAGTACAGGTGCGACGGCACGTCACACCGGCAGCCCGGGTACGTGTTGTCCCGCCAGGTTCCGCCGACATCCTCGGCGCGCTCCAGTACGACGAAGTCGTCGTACCCGGCCCGCTTCAGCCGGACCGCCATCCCGATGCCCGCGAACCCGGTGCCGATCACCACGATCCGATGCCGCTCGCTCATGCGGTTTCTCCAGCCCGTCGGTAGTTACTCGTGCGGAACTTACTCGTAGTAAGTTACTCGGAGTCAGTTAGACTGCGCAAGTGACCTCGACCACTGTTCCCCCAGGCCCGCCGAAGCGCCGTCGCGACCGGGCCGCGCGGGAACGGGAGATCCTCGAGGCGGCCGAGCGGATCTTCGGCGAGCGCGGATACCAGGGCACGTCGATGGACGACGTCGCCGCGCAGGTCGGGGTGTCGAAACCGCTGATCTACCAGTACTACGGCTCGAAGGACGGCCTGTTCCTCGCCTGTCTCGCCCGGCTCCGCGGCCAACTACTGGACACCGTCGCCGACGCGGTGCTGGCGGCGCCGGACGCCGAGGACGCCCTGTACGCCGGGTTCCTGGCCTGGTTCCGTTTCCTCGACGAGCACCCGCAGGCGTGGTCCGTCCTGGTCGACGAGGGCATGCTGAGCGCCGGCCCCGCCGCGGAAGCCACCGACGAGGTCCGCGCGGCCTTCATCGAACTGATCGCCACGATGGTCCGGATGAACCTCCCCGCCGGTCGCCCCGTCGACGACGACGAGGTCCAGATCGTTGCCCAGAGCATCTCCGGCGCCACCGAACGCCTCGCCATCTGGCGCACCCGCGCCGCCACGCCGCCCACCCCCGAAAAGGTCGCGCGTACCCTCCAAGACCTCCTCTGGCAGGGCCTCCACACCCTCAAGACCACCTGATCACTGGCGACCGCGTCGAGGATCCGGCCGTGGCTCCGACGTACCCGGCAACTCGACGAAAGGATCCTCAGATGCCCAAGGTGTACGCGCAGGCGTCGGTCTCGTTGGACGGTTTCATCGCCGGCCCGAACGGAACCGGCTTCGACCGTCTGTTCGCCTGGTGTACCGCTGGAGACGTCGAAACCCCGACCAGCCAGCCCGACCGGCTGACGTACCGCACGAACGCAGCCACCGCCGCCTACCTCCGCGACCTGCTCGAAGGCACCGGCGCGCTCGTCGTCGGCCGCCGCCTCTTCGATGCCACCAACGGCTGGAACGGCTCACACCCACTCGGCAAACCCGTCTTCGTCGTCACCCACGAACCACCCACCGACTGGGTCGACACCGATACGCCGTACACCTTCGTCACCGACGGCGTCACCGCAGCCATCGCCCAGGCGCAGTCCGCCGCCGGCTCACTCGACGTCGGCGTCGGGCCCGGCACAACGGTCGTCCAGGCGCTCGACGCCGGGCTCCTCGACGAACTCCGCCTCGACCTCGTCCCCACTACCCTGGGCTCCGGCACCGCCATGCTCGAAGGCCTCACCAAGTCACACACCTTCACCGACCCCCAAATCATCAACGGAACCGGCGTCACCCACCTCATCTACAAACTTCCCTGACCCCGGGTGTCGGATCGGGGTCGAGGAGGTCGTAGTAGTGGTGAAGGCGCCGCCGAAGGCGCCCACCAAACAGGGAGAACAACATGACCGCCAGCTACACCTTCGACATCTTCTCGAGCCTGGACGGCTACTCGAACAGCAGGACGTTCGGCGGCTACTTCGGGAAGCAAGGCCCGGAGTTTCTCGAGCACCGCTTCAACCAGTTCGGTGAGGAGCAGCGGCTGGTCCTCGGGGCCAACACCTTTCGGGGGATGGCGGCGATGCTGGCCTCGAGCTCCGAAGGGTCCGAGGTCCGGGACCCATGGGTGACCCGAATGCGGAACCTGCCGACAACGGTGGTGTCGAACACCCTCGAAGGACCACTCGACTGGCCGGACGCCACTGTCCTGAACGGCGACCCCATCGAAGCCATCGCCCGTCTCAAGAAAGAGTCGGACGTACCGCTGCGCTCCCACGGCAGCCTGACCCTGAACCGCGCCCTCCTGGCCGCCGGCCTAGTCGACCGCGTCCAGGTCACGATCTTCCCCGTGATCACCGGCCAGAGCGGCCTGGGCCGCATCTTCGACAACACACCCGACCTCGACCTGCAACTGATCGAATCCCACACCCTCGACGACAACACCCAAGAACTCACCTACCGCCCCACCCTCCACCCCTAATCCCACCACCCCACCCCACCCGCCTCTGACCAACAGGCGCAAACCACCCTCCCAACGCCAGATCCCCGAACGCCACCACAACCACCACCACGCCAGACAGCGAATCCGCCAACAGAACCACACACCAGACCGCCGGTCCGCCGCTCCCCCGACACAACCGACCACCACATCCACCGCCAACGCGCCGAGCTCGCGAACATCACCACAACCCACCACACCAGACAGCGCGTCCCCCGACACAACCGACCACCGCACCCACCGCCACACACGAAGAGCGTCGCGAAGAGCACTACAACCCACCACCCACACCAGACAGCGGATCCGCCGACACGACCGACCACACCGGACAGCGGGTTCGCCGACACAGCCGCCCACCACACCCACTGCCGCACACGGCGGGCTCGCGAAGGTCGGCACATGTGACCACCGGACCGGCCGCGACGGTGACAGCCGATGGCCGGAGTCACCACCCTGGGCCGCGACGCCGGCAACCACCCGGGACATATTGGGCTGGCTGGCAGCCGCACCTCGGCAACTAGCGCGACGGTGAACCCGTCGTACCGATGATCGGCCAACTCGACCTCAACGACGACCAGCACCCCGGACCGGCTCCGGCGGCCCTGCTGACCTGTGTCGGCGTTTTACTTGCCGCCCTACTTGCCGCCCTACTTGCCGCCCTACTTGCCGCCCTACTTGCCGCCCTACTTGCCGCCCTACTTGCCGCTGTGCTTGCCGTTCTGCTTGCCGTTCTGCTTGGCGAGATCGGGTGACCGGTTATCGCTGGCGGCAGTCAGCCGCATCATCCGCCCGCGGATGTGGCCAGCTCGTGACAACCCACAGGGCGTCACAGGAGCGCGCTGTCCGGCGCAGCCGGGTCTGCGCCGCATGTACCGCTTGACAGCCAGCGCTAGCCGCAGCCAGCCACGCATCCTGTTCGTTCAGCGCCGGGTGGGCTGGTGTTTGCTTTCAGCAACGTTCTTTGACCACCGTTAGGCGCATCGGGGCGGCTGCCGTGGCTCAGCTGGCTTCGGCGGTATCGCCCCATGGGTCGAACGGCCTGACTTCGGCGGTATCGCCCCATGGGTCGAACGGCCTGACTTCGGCGGTATCGCCCCATGGGTCGAACGGCGTGCTGTCCGAGGCGCGACGCGCCGACTCCGCCCTACGTTCGACCGGAGGGTCGTCGCCCCAGATCGCCAGGTACGTCGCGTCGCGTGAGCCACTGGCCGAGTCGCAGACCCGTGCCCCTCCGGCCCGCGAGTGACTGCCCCGCGACTCGCCGGGCGCTGAGTGATCGACTCGCGAAGTCTCGGGCAACAGGCGATCGGCCACCGAGTCCCCGCCCGGCGACGAATCCGCCGACGAATCGTTCGGCTGTAGGTTGCCGGTCGGTGACTGGTCGCCCCGTGAGCGATCAGCGCGCGTGCCCTCGGGCGCTAGATGATCAGCACGCGCATGGTTAGCCCATGAATGTTCGGCTGGTGAGTCTTCAGGCAACAGGCGATTCACACGCGACGCGCCAGGCGGTGAATTGTCGGGCGTGGAGCGCTCCCCCGGCGGTTCGAGGACCCGGGAGGCGGCCTCCGGAAAGGCCGAGGACGTGGGTCGCTCACCCGACGGCTCGTATACCCGGGAGGCGGCCTCTGGTAGACGCGAGGGCATGGGGTATTCACCCGTTGGTTCGTGCGCCCGGGAGGCGTCGTCCGATGGCCCTGAGGGCGTGGGGTACTCACCCGGCGGGCCGGATGCCCAGGGTGCGTCATCCGGTGGTTCGTGTGTCCAGGAGGCGTCGTCCGATGGACCTCCAGACGTCGGGTACTCACCCGGCCGCACGGGTGCCCAGGGTGCGTCATCCGGTGGTTCGTGTGTCCAGGAGGCGTCGTCCGATGGACCTCCAGACGTCGGGTACTCACCCGGCCGCACGGGTGCCCAGGGTGCGTCATCCGGCGGTTCGTGTGTCCAGGAGGCATCGTCCGATGGACCCGCAGGCGTGGGGTGATCACCCGGCGACTCGTTTGCCCGGAAGGGGTCGTCCGGGAGGCCCGCAGGCGTGGGGTGATCACCCCGCGACTCGTTTGCCCGGAAGGGGTCGTCCGGGAGGCCCGCAGGCGTGGGGTGATCACCCCGCGACTCGTTTGCCCGGAAGGGGTCGTCCGGGAGGCCCGCAGGCGTGAGGTGATCACCCGGCGACTCGTTTGCCCGGAAGGGGTCGTCCGGTGGGCGCGGGGGCGTGGGGTTTTCGCCCGGTGGCTTGGGTGTTCGGGGTGTGTCGGCCGGTGGTTGGTGTGGGGGTGTGGTTGGCGGGTCGGCCCAGGTGGGTCTGGTGACGTGGACTTGGCCGTTGGTGATGGTGATGGTCCAGTGGCCGTGGTGGAGGTCGGTGTGGTCGCGGCGGCAGACCAGGGCGAGGTTGTCGAGCTTGGTGTGGCCGCCGTCGATCCAGGAGATCAGATGATGTGCGTCGCACATGACCGGCGGGGCTGCGCAGATGACGCAGCCGCGGTCGCGGGTGTCGAGGGCGCGGCGCATCGCGCGGGTGACGAGGCGTTCTCGGCGGCCGACGTCGAGGGGTTCGGAGTTGGAGCCGAGTACGATCGGGATGACGTTGGCGTCGCAGGCGAGGCGGCGGATGGTGGCGGCGGACAGTCCGTTGCTGTAGACGGTGTGCCCGATCGCGTCCGCGGTGGCTGCCTTGAGGTCCTGGAAGTCGATGGTGACGGTGAGGTTCGCCTTCGCCCCGAACCCAGGCACTGTGTCCACCACGTCACCACCCACACCAGCCACCGCACCAGCACTCGCACCACCGCTCGGACCTGCTACGACACCAGCAGCGACACCGGCAGCGACACCAGGCTGTTGGCCGTCTCCTGCAACAGCGTCCGAGCCATCATCCGCGCGAACGTCCGCGCCACTCGGCGCGTCGACCGTCGTCTCCGCCGTTGAGGCTTGCGCCATGGCGCCTGTCTCTGTTGAACAAGTGTCTCTGGAGCCAGCGGACCCGGAACCAGCCTCGGTGGAATCGGTCGCGGTGGAATCGGTCGCCGGGGAGTCAGCTGCTCGGGAGTTTGCTGGTGCGGTGGGGCGGGGCATCGTCGGTGAAGGGGTGCCGGCGTCCAGGGCGGTGGCGGCGAGGGTCAAGGTGGTGGTGAGAGCGTCGGCTTGGCGTTTTTCGCGGGAGCGGGGGGTCTCGCTCGCCGTCGACGGTTTTGTGGGGGCGGGCGCCGGTGACGATCAGGGTGCGGAACAGTTCGGCGTTCTCGTTGGCAAGATAGCCCTTGAACTTCACGCCGCGGTCAGCGGTCGTCAAGGTCAAGGTTTCGCGGGCGGCGGCCTTGTGTTCTTCGGGTTCGGGGCCGTCGGTGTCGAGGATGTCGCGGGATTGTTCGGCGGCCTTGCGCAGGTCGGTCGGACACAGGTGCCGGGCCAGGCGGACCAGTTCCTGTTCGGCGAACTCCAGATCGGCCACCGGCACCGTCGTCGGCACCTTCTCCAGCGCGGTGACGATTGCCTCGGCTTGCGCCGGCCGCAACACCACCTCAGGAATCTCCCCGTCCCGGTCGTCTGCCACATCGGCCACATCGGGGAGGGCGGCGGTGACGGATGGGTACTTGGGGAGCGCGCGGGCCAGGCGGACGTCGCGATACGCGCGGGAGTGGTCGAGGCGGTAGCGGAACTCCAGGTACTGCACCATGTCACGGGCACCGACCCGTTCGGCATACCCCGAGGAGTCCATCGCCGCGACCAGCCGCAACCGCCGCGTCTCAAGCAGCGCCAGCTCGGCATCGGCCCGGTCGAGAGCACGCGCCAGCTCCGCATCGCTCATCAACTCGGCCGGTTTGTCCATGTAGCAAAGCCTAGACACCGCCACCGACAGTTTTCAAAGCCAGAACCCTTTATTTTCAAGGGATTCTGTTATCCACAGATCTCCACCGGCCCTTGCGCGGAAGGCAGCTAGTGTGCAGTGAAGTCGGTGAGGATGTCGGCGACCGAGGCCTGGCCGTTGGGGAGAGTGTCAGGGAAACGGCCCATGTAGTAAGGGATTGCGATGATCACTAGGGAGAGCGCCCAGCCGCGGGCGCGGAGCCAGGTGGCATTGTCGACCTCGAGCGCTTCACGGTAGGCCTTTCTGGACTCGCCTTCGAAGATCCACCACGCGGGCAGTACGTCACCTGCAGGGTCGGCGGCGCGCGCCGTGGCGAAGTCGATCACTGCCGACAGCTTGCCGTCAGCAACTAGCAAATTGCCCGACATCAGATCGCCGTGGATCCACCTCGGCGTACCGTCCCAGGTGTCGGCCGCCAGGGACTCCTCCCACGCTGCCAACACGCGCTCGGTGTCGAAGTGCTCACGCAGCTCGTCCAGCGCCTCGCGGAACATTTCGTCCCGCGGCGCCAGCGGCGTACCGCGACTGAACGGATCGTCGTCCGGAACCGGCGCGCCGGTCGTGTCGACTTCTCGCAGAGTCCGGACGAAACGGGCCAGATCATGGGCGGCCTGTGTGCTGTCGATGGACTCCGGCGTGAATGGTGCCCCGGGCAACCAACGGTAGACGCCCCAGGTGAAGGGATAGACCTCTGACGGCTGACCGAGTTCGAGTGGTTCCGGAATCGGCAGCGAGACGTACGGCGCCAGGCGTGGCATCCAGGTCAGATCCATCTCGACCTGCCCCTGGTTCCGCGACGTCCGCGGCAAGCGAACCGACAGATCGTCGCCCACGCGGAAGGTCACGTTGTCGGTGCCCGAACGCTCGACCACCCGCACCGGCAGCCCTGCCCAGCGCGGGAACTGCTCCGCCAGCAGTCGCTCTACCACCGCGGAGTCGATTTCCACCTCGTCGTCATGCAGCTTCGGAACACCCGTCACGGCGCGACCCTCACACCCGGACGACGCACGGTCAACCGATTTCGAGCGGCGCGCGTGCGCGAGAATGATTCCATGACGAGTCCCCCGCTCCCCGAGGCGTGGCAGCGCGCCGAGGTTCCCCCGCTGCCGGCCATCGGACCTGAGGTCGTCGACGAGTTCGCCCGTACGATCTACGGCCGTACGCCGGAAGGTGGGCGACTGACCGAGCTGGTACTGCGTTCGCGGGAGAACGGCGTCCTCGACGGGGCAGCCGACCGCTTGCGTCACCACGCGGTGATCGCCTGCCCACTGGGCGACCTCGAGCTCGACACCGTCACCCACCTCCCGGCCGGAGCGAGCGCCGAACACCCCGTACCGGTCGTCGTCGCCCTCAACTTCAAGAGCGACGAGGTGCCCTCCGCGAAGGTGATGAAGGCCGGGTACGCCGTACTAGCGGTCGACTACCAACAGATCGAGCCCGACGACCCGGCACCGCCCGCACCCGGCGTACGCGCGCTGTTCCCAACCCAAACGACCGAGACAACCGACGAGACAACCGAGACAACCGAGCCATGGGGAGCGGTCGCCGCCTGGGCGTGGGGACTGTCCCGCCTCCTCGATATCGCGGACGGAATCGAAGGCGTGGATCCCGCGGAGCCGGTCGTGCTCGGGCACTCCCGGCTGGGCAAGGCCGCGCTGTGGGCGGGTGCGCAGGACGAGCGGTTCGCGGTCACGGTCGCCAACGGGTCCGGTTGCTGCGGCGCGTCGTTGTTCCGGCATCCCGGTGGCGAGGACATCGCCGCGATCACCACGAAGTTCCCGCACTGGTTCGTCTCGTCGTTCTCGACGTACGCCGGTAACGAGAGCAGCCTGCCCGTGGACCAGCACCAGCTGCTCGCGAGCATCGCCCCGCGCCGCGTGTACGTCGCCAGCGCCGAGGACGACGCCTGGGCCGACCCGATCGGCGAGTACCTGGCCGTCGTCGCCGCCCGGCCGGCGTTCGGCACGGACGGCATCGGCTACCACGTCCGCCCCGGCACCCACGATCTCCTCGAAGAGGACTGGCTGCACGCCCTGGCCTTCGCGAAACGGTGACTCCCGTCAGTTCCCGAACAGCTCGTGGATGGCGGCTTCCTGGTCGTCGGTCAGGTCGGTGTGGATGAGCTTGGCCCGGAGGCCGGTCCTCCGGAAGGTTTCGCGGACCTTGTCCGCCACCTCGTCGCTGGACAGCAGGAACAGCGCCGACGTCCCCGGCGTGACCTGGGCGCGTACCTCCTTGATGAAGTCGTCGTCGATCCCGACGTCGATCAGGGAGCCCGCCACCGCTCCGGCCGCCGCGCCGATCGCAGCTCCCGCCCAGGGCATCAGGAAGATCGTTCCGAACAGCATCCCCCAGAACATCCCACCGACCGCTCCCGGACCTGTCATGTTCCGCACCTGCCGGGTCCGCGGCCGCCGCTTCTCCGGCTGCCACGACACCGAGGCCGCGTCATGGATCCGGATCAGCTTCTGCTTCGCCAGACTCTCCAACGTGCCGATCGCCTGGTTGGCCCCGTCCCAGGTCTCGAACTTCCACACCGTCAACGTCGCCATCGCACCGCTCTCCTCGCGCCCATCCGCCGACTCCCGCGTAGCGCGTGCCTGCTGGGGTACGCCGATCCGCACCCGAACCCCCGCCGCCAGTCCACCACGCGTCCGCCGCACACCGACCCTGCTGTGCACGATTCCCGCCGCACCGCGCGCTCCAGTACCCACTTCACCCACCCCGATCGCAATCCCTGCCTCAACACTTCACTGGACGCTCCCTCTCACCCGTCAGTTGCCGACTTTCTCCCCAGATCACGAGTCCACCACCGCAAGCCATCCGGTGCCAGGTCTCACCCGCACCCGGCTGACGGATGTCATGGGTGGGTCGTGACGAGCGATCCAGGGGTGCGACGGCCCGCTCCAGCAGGCTCTAGGTATGACGACAACGACTGCGGTCAGCCTGCGGGGTGTGACCAAGAAGTATGCGGACGTGCAGGCCGTCGCCGGGGTGGATCTGACCATCCGGGCCGGTGAGGTGGTGGCGTTGCTGGGGCCGAACGGCGCCGGTAAGTCGACCACGATCGAGATGCTGCTCGGCCTGGTGAAGCCGGACCAGGGCACGGTGCAGGTGTACGGCGGTACGCCGACCGACGCGATCGCCCAGGGGCAGGTCGGCGTGATGCTGCAGAGCGGCGGGATCATCGAGGACGCCAAGGTCGGCGAACTCCTGAACCTGGTGGCCGGACTGCACAACGACCCGATGCCGGTCGAGGAGGCACTCGAGCGGGCCGGGATCGCCGACCTCACCAAGCGGACCATGAAGGGTCTGTCCGGCGGCCAGAAGCAGCGGGTGCGGTTCGCGATGGCGATCATCCCGCAGCCCGACCTGATCGTGCTGGACGAGCCGACGACCGGTATGGACGTCGAGTCCCGTCGCGACTTCTGGGCGTCGATGCACGCCGAGACCGCCCGCGGCCGCACGGTGCTGTTCGCGACCCACTATCTCGAAGAGGCGGATTCGTACGCCGACCGCGTGGTGCTGATGCGCAACGGCAAGGTCGTTGCCGACGGCACCGCCGCGCAGATCAAGGCGAGCGTCTCCGGCCGGACCATCCGCGCCACGATCCCCGGCGCCGATCTGGCCGCGCTCGCCTCGCTGCCCGGCGTACGGAACGTCGAGACGCGCGGCGATGTGGTCCTGCTGCAGTGCGCCGACTCCGACAGCACGCTTCGGCATCTGCTGGGCAACACCAAGGCCCACGACATCGAGGTCACCTCGGCCGACCTCGAGGACGCGGTCCTCGCGATCACCGACCAGAACAAGGCCGACCAGAACAAGGCACAGGAGACCCTGGCATGAACCGCGACTACCTGATCTTCGACATCCGCCGCACCCTGCGGAACCGGCGGGTGCTGATCTTCTCGATCCTGATGCCGCTGGTGCTGTTCCTGATCTTCGGCCTGACGATCCCGCAGGACGCCAACGAGGCCGGGATCTCCGCGATCGCGTACGTGATGGTCAGCATGGCGATGTTCGGCTCGATGTCCGCGGCGATGAGCAGCGGCGGCGTGATCGCGGCCGAACGCGACGGCGGCTGGAACCGGACGCTGCGGCTGACCCCGCTGAAGCCGCAGGCGTACGTCGTGAACAAGGTCATCCTGAGCCTGCTACTGGCGGTCCCGCCGCTGCTGGTCGTGTTCGTCACCGGCATGGTGTTCGGGCACGTGCACCTGAGCGCCACCCAGTGGCTGACGGTCGCGCTGGTGTCGTGGCTCGGCGCGCTGCCGTTCGCGGCGATCGGCCTGGTCATCGGGTACATCGCGAAGCCGGACAGCGTGCAGCCGATCACCGGCCTGAGCACGATGCTGATCGCGGCCTTCGGCGGCCTGTGGCTGCCGGTCGACCAGATGCCGTCGATCATGAAGCACATCGCCCAAGTCACGCCGGCGTACTGGACCGGCCAGACCTCGCGGAGTGCGCTGACGGCGAGCGGCGTGGACACCCACGCGCTGCTGGTGGTGATCGGCTGGACCGTCGTCCTCGGGCTCATCGGACTCCGCCGGTACCGCGCGGACACCGCCCGCGCCTGAACCACCCGTGACTGAGCAACCGGGCGATAGCGTGACCACCGTGAAGACTTCGCCGACCCTGATGGACGCGCTCGCCGAGCGCGGAGGCCGCCCAGGACCTGGGCGGTGGGGCTGGCTGGCCGCCGGGGTCTGGCTGTTCTACCTGAACCAGCCGTTCGAGGAGATCATCCGCCGGGAGGGGACGACCCGGGTCCTCGGGCTGGTCACGCTCGCTCTCTTCGGACTGTCGTACCTCGGGTTCTTCGGGTGGATCCGCTGGGTCGGCATCGGCCCCCAGGGCATGCCGACCTGGCAGCGCCTGGCGTACCTCGGCGGGATGCTCGCGCTGAGCCTCCTGCTGCTGCCCTCGGCGGGTCAGCAGGCACTGACCTGCCTGGTGTACATCTCCGCGGTCGCGATGATGGCGCTCGACCTGCGGATCGCGATCGGCGTCGTCGCGCTGCTGCTCGGCGGCGTCGAACTGGCGATGCGGGTGGTGCCGGGCTGGACCGACAACGGCAGCTTCGGCTTCGCGATCTTCCTCGGCGCCTTGGCCGTGTTCGGCATGCGGCGGGCGATCCAGCGCAGTATCGAGCTGACCGCGGCGCGCAAGGACATGGCCGAGCTCGCCGTGCAGGAGGAGCGGAACCGGTTCGCCCGCGACCTGCACGACATCCTCGGCCACTCGCTCACCGTCATCACAGTGAAGGCGGAGCTGGCCGGCAAGCTGATCGAGGCGAACCCGGAGCGGGCGGCCGCCGAGGTCGCGGACGTCGAGAGCCTGGCGCGGGCCGCGCTGGCCGACGTACGGGCCGCTGTCGCCGGGTACCGCGAGCTGAGCCTCGCCGGTGAGCTCGTCTCCGCGCGGGCCGCGCTGCAGGCCGCGGAGATCAAGGCGGACCTGCCGACCACGGTCGACGAAGTACCGGAGGAGAACCGCGAACTGTTCGCCTGGGTGGTGCGGGAAGGCGTCACGAACGTCGTACGGCACTCCGGCGCGAAGCGCTGCACGATCCGGATCACGGCGGCACAGATCGAAGTACTCGACGACGGCAAGGGGCCGACGCCGGGCGGACGCACGTCAGGCCACGGGCTGATCGGGCTCCGGGAACGGGCGGACCAGGCCGATGCGTATGTGCAGGTCGGCGAGGCGCCCGGCGGCGGGTTCCGGCTGGCCGTGAAGGTCGGCCTGTGAGGATGGGGTTGTGACCATCCGACTGCTGATCGCCGACGACCAGGCGCTGGTGCGCGGTGCCCTCGCCGCCCTGCTCGACCTCGAGCCCGACCTGGAGGTCGTGTCCGAGGTCGGCCGCGGTGACGAGGTGATCGAGGCCGCGAAGAACGCCCGTCCGGACGTCGCGCTCCTCGACGTGGAGATGCCCGGGCTGGACGGCATCGAGGCGGCCGCCGCGCTGCGGACCGCCGTACCAGGGGTGCGGGTGCTGATGGTGACCACGTTCGGCCGGCCCGGGTACCTGCGGCGCGCGATGGAGGCCGGCGCGGCCGGGTTCGTCGTCAAGGACACGCCCGCGACTCAGCTGGCGGACGCCGTACGGCGGGTGCATCAGGGGCTCCGCGTGGTCGACCCGTCGCTCGCCGCCGAGACCCTGGTGGCCGGGACCAGCCCGCTGACGGGCCGCGAGTCCGACGTACTGCGGGCCGCCCGGGAGGGAGGCACCGTCGCCGACATCGCCAAGGAACTGCACCTGTCCGAAGGCACCGTACGCAACCACCTCTCCGCCGCCATCGGCAAGACCGGCGCCCGCACCCGAGCCGAAGCCGCCCGCATCGCCCTCGACAACGGCTGGTTGTAGCCGGTCTCTACCTCTAGGGTTGACCCCAGGGGAGGGATCTGTGATGTCGATCGAGGATTTCAGTGTGCGGGGTCGGTTGGCGGACACGGGTGAGGGGATCACGCCCGACGAGCTGCAACTGGCGGCGCGGAACCACGGGATGCCGCTGGAGGGGCTGCGGTACGACGTGACTCCGCCGGGACTGCACTACGTGCTGGTGCATTACGACATCCCGGCAACGAACGCGGGCGACTGGCTGCTGAGCGTGGACGGGTGCGTCGAGCAACCGTTGGCGTTCGGGCTGACCGAGTTGCGCGCGATGGGACGCCGTACGGTCCGCGTCACGTTGGAGTGCGCCGGCAACGGCCGGGCGACGCTGCAGCCGCGGCCGATCAGTCAGCCGTGGTTGTCGGAGGCGGTCGGTACGGCGGAGTGGACGGGCGTGCTGTTGTCCGATCTGCTCCGGCTGGCCGGGCTGCGCTCCGACGCCGTGGATGTGGTCTTCACCGGCGCCGACCACGGTGTGGAGCGCGGCGTCGAGCAGGACTACCAGCGTGGGCTGTCGGTGGAGGAGGCGATCGACTCCGGCGCGCTCGTCGCGTGGGAGATGAACGGTGCGCCGCTGCCGCCGCAGCACGGGTATCCGTTGCGTCTCGTCGTACCCGGTTGGTACGGGATGGCGAGCGTGAAGTGGCTGCGGTCGATCGAGGTCATCGACCACACGTTCGACGGGTTCCAGAACGCGGTCGCGTACCGGATCCGCACGGACGCCGACGACCAAGGTGTCGCGGTCACCCGGATCGAGCCGCGGGCGCTGCTGATCCCACCCGGTTTCCCGGACTTCATGAGTCGCCACCGCTTCGTTGCCGCCGGCCCCGTTCCGTTGTTCGGCCGGGCCTGGTCCGGCTGGGCGCCGATCGAGCGGGTCGAGGTCAGCACCGACGCCGGCGTGAACTGGCACGAGGCCACGTTGGGTGCCCCTGGCAACGAAGACGAGCTGGCCTGGCGCGGTTTCGCCTACGACTGGGAGGCGACACCCGGCGAGCACGTCCTCACCGTCCGCGCCTACGACGCCAGCGGCCGCGAACAACCCATCGAAGCACCGTGGAACCGCGGCGGCTTCAGCAACAACACCGCCCAGCGCATCACGGTCCTCGTCACCTGATCCGGTCACCTGAAACCCGCGTGTCGTTCGCGTGTTCCGGCGTACCGCAGTCACATTCTGGAGACGTACACGGTTCTCACTTCCAGGAGTGATGCGGTGAACGCCAACCAGCTGCACGCGCGGGTCTTCCGAACGGCCGGCGAGTGGTACGCCGATGTCGACGACGAGCTCGATCCACAACCGGACAACCCGGTCTGGTGGGGCTCGTACCCCACCCAGCCGGCCGCTATCGAAGCCGCCTGCACCCACCTCGCGGAGCTCCAGCAAGCGTCCTAGAAAAAGAACAGGGCAACCACCGCGGCCCCGGCGAGCGCGCCGAGCACGAAGAGCGCGTAGACGTACCAGTGCACCGTCCAGTCGGCGTCGGCGGCGAGTACGTTCGACGGGTCGTCCGGGTCGATCTGCACATCGAGCCGATCGCCTACTGCGGGGAGCGGCTCGAGCTGGTCGGCGCCGTCGATCTCCACCGTCGACCCGTCGCCGGGATGGGTCACGGTGATCGTGACGTCGTGGTTCTTCGACCACTTGTCGACGTGGACCGACAGCACTACGGCCGACCGCACCGGAGCCGAGCGCGCGACCTGCTGCTCGTGGCGGGCATCCGCGATCCCGAGCGGGGCGATCGCGAAACAGCCCAGCACCAGCACACCGCCCACGATCGGCCGGACACCACCGCCTAGCCGGCCGAGCCAGCTGAACCGGCCGAGCCAGTCGGGCCGACCGCGGCCCGCTCGCCGATGCCTGCCGCCGTCCGCCGGGCTCTCACTCTCGCCTTCGACAAGCCGCGCCTGGGCCGCCTCGCGTGCCTCGGCAAGGTCGCGTTCGCGGGCACGTTCGCGGCGGCGCTGGGTGCGTTTGCTCGGCTGCTCGAGGCGGTTCCACCAGGCGAACTGTTCGACGAGGAAGCGGGCGGGGTAGCAGGCCCCGCCCGCGATCGCGGCGCACACGAGCGGGTTGTTGTAGAAGAAACTCGGGCGGGTCAGCCAGCCGAGGAGGTACAACCCGCCGCCGACCGTGCCGAAGAACAGCAGCAACAGGAGCAGCTGCCGGCCGTGGAGGTCGTCGTCGTCGGGGTCGGTCACCGGAACATCATGTGCGATGGACGCAGCTCGGCGCCGCGCGGTTTCATTCCGGTTCGTTGTGCGAGTCGCCACCGACCCGGTACGGCGTCGTCACGCCCTCGTACATGAGGTGGGTCATCAGGCCTTCGGAGGCGTGGGGGAGGTTGTGGCAGTGGTCCATCCAGAGGCCGGGATTGTCGGCGACGAAGGCGATCTCGTAGGTCTCCTTGTTGCCGACCTCGAGGGTGTCGACCCACCACGGTGAACCGGTCGCCGCGATGCCGTTGCGAGACAGGACGACGGCGTGGTGGCCGTGCAGGTGCATGGGGTGGGCCTGCCCGCTGGTGTTGGAGATCTTCATCCGGACCACGTCCCCCTCGGCGACCATGTACATCGGCACGTCGGGGAACTTGTGGCCGTTGATCGTCCACCACAACCCCGGCATACCGTCCAGGAACCCCGGCCGCCGCCCGATCCGGTACTCGAAGTTCCGGTCCGCCTTCGCCGGGTCGAACCCGATCGGCGCCGGCGTCCCGTACTTCAGCAGATCGACACTGTCACCCGGCAGGTCACCGCCCGGTGGCTCGGCGCCCGCGGGCCCGATCCCGAGCGACAACGCCGACGTACCGGCCACCAGCCGCATCCCGCCCGCCGGGACCACCGCCTCGAGATCCACACGTCCACCAGCAGGCAGCGGATAGGCAGCCGTCACGGCCGTCGGCCCGTGGACGTCGCGACCGTCGACGGCAACCACCCTGTACGGCGTCCCGATCAGCCCGACCCGCAGGATCGCGTTGTCGGTGTTGATCACCCGCACGCGCGCCGTCGTACCGGCGGGCACGTCGGCCCGCCCGGTCCCGGTGCGCCCGTTGATCGTCCGTTTCCCGTCGTACGTGTGGATCGCGGCCACCACCTCGCCAGGTGAAGGAGACGCGATCACGATCGGGCCGAACAGACCGCCCTTGACCTCGTCGCTCGACACCTGATGCGAGTGGTACCAGTACGTCCCCGCCTCCGGCGCCTTGAACCGGTACACGTGCTTCCCACCCACCGGTACGGCGTCCTGCGTCACCCCGGCGACCCCGTCCTCGGCATTCGGTACGTCGATCCCGTGCCAGTGCAACGTGGCGCCGTCCTTCACGGACTCGTTCACGAACGTGACCTGCACCAGATCGCCCACCCGCGCGCGGATCAACGGCCCGGGCGACGTCCCGTTCACCGTGTACCCGTCGATCGTCTCCCCCGACGCGAGCTGGAACTTCTGCTTCCGCGCCACGAGCGTCACGTCCACGTTCGGCGTACCCGTCTTGGGCCCCGCCAGGTCGTCGACGCTCATGCCCGCGTGATGGTGCTCGTGGTCCATCGACGGTCCGCCGCCGTGGTCGGCGTACCCCATCTCCGCCGGGTTGTACTCCCCCGGGACCAGGCTGGTCGCCCAGAGGAACCCGAGCGGTACGAGTACCGCCAGGGTCACCCCGAGAGCGACCAGCCGGCCCCATCGACGGTTCTTGACGTCAGCCACTGGTCACAGGCTGATTCGGTACGACGGCCCGTCGCGCGCCCGCACTCGCCACACCGGCGATCGCGAGCCCGTTGATCCCGTGCAGCACGCCCAGCGCCGGAAGCCCGAAGGACACCACGGCGAGCAGGAACTGCACGACCACCAGACCGACCACGATCCCGGCCAGCACGCGGCCACGCGGTACGTCGGTCAGGAACGACACGATCAGGAACACCAGCGCGAGCAGCGCGATCACCGAACCGGCGATGCTGTGGTAGCTCTGCCCGAAGTTGCTGTAGTCGGCACCGATCGAGGTGCCGTCGTCGGCGTCCTTCGCGATCGTGAACCCGGCCAGCGCGATCGAGGCGACCTGCAGCACGACCGCGATCGCGATCAGCATCCCCACGACCCGGTACACGTTCCTCATGCCCGCCCCTCCATCCGGCGCTTCCGCACGAACAGGACCGCGGCCACGATCAGCAGGAGCGGCAGGACGGGCGGATGCCCACCGATCACCGTGCAGCCGATCGACAGCATCACCGCGGCCACACCCAGCAGGATGAGCAACGGGAACGGAATGCGGCCCAGCGGCCCGCGAGCCGCCCACTGAGGCCGCTGACCGCCGGCACCCGGCCCACTGGTCGCTCCACGCCAACCCGCGCCCGATGCCCCGCCCGGTCCCGCCGCTCCCGCTGCGTTCTCCGGTGCGGTCCACGGCGGCCGCCGCCAGCCCCACGGACCGGCCCAGCCCTCGTTGTCGTCACCGGCCGTGGCCTGGTGTGCTCCCGGCAGGTCCGCGAACAGACCCTCCAGGTCGGCGCCGGTCCTCGCCTTCAGCGCCCGCTCGACGCGCTCGGAGTGTTCGTCCGCGCTCAGCCGGCCGGCTTCGTAATGCTCGCCCAGACGCCTGACGGCGTCCTCACGCTCACTGTCGCCGATACGGATCGATCCGCCCGGCCTCTCGTCGTTCATGACACTCCTCGGTGCTCGTAGTTCTTCCAACGGCACCAAGACTGTCTTTCAAACCGCTTTCACCGCGTCGCCTCAGCGGCGACACCTCCCCTACCCCCGGAGGAGCACACTGCACCGCTGGACGCAGTACGACGTACTCCCCCGGGCGTAGACCAGCCCAGGGTGAACCCCTAAGCGTTCGCGGAGAGGATCTTGTTCACATCGTTGTTGGCCTTGCTCAGCGAAGCGGGATCGGCCTCGAAGGACATCACCGCGTCCATCGCCGGTGTCATCACCGCGGTCACGTCCGCGGCGTTCGGGTTGGCCGGGTACGGGAAGACGTCACCGGCCTCGACCGGCTCGAGGAACGGTGTCACGTCCCAACCGCTCTTCGCGAACGCCGCCTTCGCCGCCGGCATACTCGCCGCCACTGCCGGGAACACCACGCCCGCCTTGGCGACGATGTCCTGGGCGGTCTGCGACCCGAGGAACTTCACCCAGGCCCAGGACGCATCCCGCCGGGTGGTTCCGGCCCAGATGGTGTCCGCGAGCCCGTTCATCATCGACATCCGCTTCCCGATCGGTCCGATCGGCAACCGCGCGAGCTTCGTCTTCACCTGCTTCAGCGTCCCGTACGTCCCGAGCATCCAGGAGCCGTTCGGGGTGATCGCGTACTTCCCCGCACCGAAGGAGGTCGTCACGTCCACCCCGGACTTCGCCTGCGCGTACGTCGGCATGTACCCCTTGGGGATGAGCCCGCGCCACCACCCGATGGTCTCGGTGAACTTCGGGTCGCCGTAGAAGAACTTCGTCCCCCACGGTTCGCCCTCGGAGTACTTCCAGCCGTTGCTCGCGGCGTACCAACTCCAACTGGTCTGCCCGTCGCCACCGCCGGCGTCGGCGTACCCGAGCCCGTAGACCTTCACGTTGTTCTTGTCGAACCCGGGCTGGTCACCGCGACGCCCCTTGGAGTCGACCGTGAGCCGCCGGACGATCTGCTCGAACGTGCCGCCGTCCTGCGGGTTCCACGTCATCGAGTTGAGCTGCTCGGGACTGATCCCGGCCGCCTCGGTGAGCGCGCTGTTGTAGAAGTAGACCTCGGTGTCCCAGTCCTTCGGCAGGCCGTACCGCTTGCCGTCGGCCCCGATCCAGCGGTCCGCCAGACCCTTCTGGTAGATGCTCAGATCGACGTTGTCCCTGGCAACGTAGTCGTCGATCGGCAGCACCTGACCCTTGTCCGCGAACAGCGGGTACTTCGACGAGTGCCCGGTGAACACGTCCGGCGCGGTGTCCGAGATGAACCCGGTCACGAGCTTCGACCAGTAGTCGTTCCACCCGTACTGCTCGATCTTCACCGAGTACTGCGGGTTCTGTTCGTGGAACACCTTGGCGCACTCGGTGTACATCGGCAGCTGCGCGGAGTCCCACAGCCAGTAGATGATCTCGCCGTCGCCACGCGCCGCGGCGCCGTTGTTGCAGGCGGCAACAGCCGGTACGGCGAGCGCGGCCAGTCCTGTCTTCAGCAGGGTCCTTCGTGAGAGGTTCATCATTTGATCCCGGAGAAGCCGATGGAATTGGTGATCCGCTTGGCGAACGCGAGGAACAGGATGATCATCGGCAGCGCCGCGATCAGCGTGGCCGCCATCAGTCCGGCCCAGTCCGGACCGCCCTGCGGCGTCTGCGACCGGAACACGCCCAGCGCGACCGTCAGCACCCGCACGTTCTCCTGCTGACCGACGAGCAACGGCCAGAAGTAGTCGTTCCAGGAGTTGATGTAGGTCAGGATCGCCAGCGTCGTGATCGGCGCGGCGCTCATCGGGATGATCAGCCCGAAGAAGATCCGCCGGTGCCCGGCACCGTCGATCATCGCCGCCTCCTCGAGCTCCCGGTTGATGCTGAGGAAGAACTGCCGGAGGAAGAAGATCGCGAACGGCGTCATGAACGCACCCGGCAGGATGATGCCGGCGAAGCTGTTCAGCAGCCCGAGGTTCTTGATCAGCACGAAGTTCGGCAGCGTGGTGAAGATCGGCGGCACCATCAGCGCGGCCAGGAACAACGCGAACACCTTGTCCCGGCCGGGCCAGCGCAGCCGGGCGAACGCGTACGCCGCCATCGCGCTGAAGAACACCTGGCACACCGTCGTGATGGTTGCCACCACCAACGAGTTGCGCAGGTACAACCAGAAGTTCACGGCCGCGCCGGAGCCGCCCTGTGCCTGCGCCTCCTCGATCGACGACAGTCCGAGCACCCGCTTGAACGCGCCGAGCGTGGTCTCCACGGGCAACAGCGAATCCGGGTGACCGGGCAGCTGCGTGTTGTCCGAGAACGCCGTACGCAGCATCCAGTAGAACGGGAACAGGGTGACGATCAACAAGATGAACAACAGGACCCAGGCGACCGTACGCCCGACACTCACCTGCCGCCTCATGCGAGATCACTCTCCTTCGCCCGCAGCAGCCGCAACTGGAGCAGCGACACGACCGCGAGGATCGCGAACAGCACCAGGGCCATCGCCGACGCGTACCCGAAGTCGAACCGGGTGAACGCCCGTTCGTAGATGTAGTAGTAGATGACCCGGGTCGCGTTGATCGGACCGCCCTGCGTGGTCACGGCGACCGTGTCGAAGATCTGGAACGACCCGATCATGGTGACCACCAGGACCATCACCAGAACGGGCCGCAGCAGCGGCAGCGTGATCCGCCAGAACGTCTTCCATTCGGTCGACCCGTCCACCTCGGCGGCCTCGTAGACGTACGCCGGGATCGTCTGCAGCCCCGCGAACACGAGCAGCGCCGTGTACCCCATGTGCCGCCAGACGTTGATCCCCGCGACCGTCGGGATCGCCCAGTGCGAGTCGCCGAAGAACGCCACCGGATCGATCCCGACCCAGCCCAGGAACGTGTTCACGACGCCGACCTGCACGTCGAGCATCCAGTACCAGACCAGCGCGACGACGACGTTCGCGACCAGGTACGGCGCGAGGATGACGGCGCGGACCGTGATCGACTTCGTCAACCGGTACATCAGCATCGCGATCCCGACCGCCAGCACGGTCTGCACCCCGATGTTGATCACGACGTACTCGACCGTGACCCCGAGCGCGTTCCAGAAGAAGCTGTCCTGGATCATCCGCTCGTAGTTGGCCAGACCGTTGAACTTCGGCGCCGAGAGCAGGCTGTACTCGGTGAAGCTCAGGTACGCGCCGCGCAGCGTCGGCCAGATGTAGAACACGACGAACCCGAGGGTCGCCGGGGCCAGGAAGATCATCGCGACCTTCAGGTCCCCCAGGCTTCGCCGTTTCCCTGGTGGTGCTGCGGAGACCCCGTGACTTCGTTTCCTGGTAGGTGGTGCGTTGGTGGTGGCGGTCACGGGGATCTCCTTCTCTGTCCGGCGGTCGGACGGCCTTATCCGATCGCTGTCACGTCCAGCAAAATCGCGCTCTCGGGCCATTGAGCGGGCATGAGCACTCCGACCGAGGCGAGGGCGGCGCCGTTCAGTTCCACGCTTCCACCGTCGGCCGACCATGCCGTCGACCGCGACTCCGGCCCGGGTGTCGCGACCTTGCTGATCCGGTACGTCCGCTGCGGGTCCAGTCCGGGCAGCCGCACCCGGCCGACGGCCGAGGTCACCGACTGCGCGACCTGTACGACGCTGAACACGCCACGGGAACCGTCCTGAGCCACGACGCCGTGGACGAGCACGTCCTCCGGCCCGCGGTCGGCGCGGACAACCGTCCCGGTGTGCAGCAGCGGTCGCAACTCCTTGTGCAGGGCGACCCAGCCTTTGAGTTCCTGGCGTTCCTCGGGGGTGGCCGACGCGATGTCCCACTCGATGCCGAAGTGGCCGAACAGCGCGGTGATCGCGCGGAACGACAGCGTCTGCGTGCGGCCGGTGGTGTGCGCCCGCGGCGGGCCGACGTGGCAGCCGATCAGCTCCGGCGGCAGCAGCAGCTGCGTGTAGCGCTGGATGGTCTGCCGCTCGAGCGCATCGTTGCTGTCACTGCCCCAGATCCGGTCGGTGCGCTCCAGGATGCCGAGGTCGACCCGCGCGCCGCCGGACGAGCAGGACTCGATCTCCAGCCCCGGGTGCCGGCGCTTCAGCTCGTCGATCAGCCGGTACACCGCCAGGGTCTGCTCGTGAATGCCCGCCGTACCCGTGTGCTGGTTGCCGCCGTCAACGAAGTCGCGGTTGTGGTCCCACTTCAGGTACGCGATGTCGTACTCGCTGAGGATGCTGTCCAACCGCTCGAGGATGTAGTCGTACGCCTCCGGGACGCCCAGGTTCAGGCCCTGCTGGTGGCGTGCGGTCGGCGGCATCCGGTTGCCGGTCGCGAGGATCCAGTCCGGGTGCTCGCGTGCCAGGTCCGAGTCCGGGTTCACCATCTCGGGCTCGACCCACAGGCCGAACTGCAGGCCGAGGCCCTTCACGTGGTCCACCAGCGGGTGCAGGCCCTTCGGCCAGATTCCCTCGTCGACGTACCAGTCACCGAGGCCGGCGTGGTCGTCGCGGCGGCCGCGGAACCAGCCGTCGTCCAGGACGAACCGCTCGGCCCCGACCTCGGCGGCCGCGTTCGCAAGCGCCTTCAGCTTGTCCAGGTCGAGGTCGAAGTACACGGCCTCCCAGGTGTTCAGTACGACGGGACGCTCAGTCTTCGGGTGGTTGGGACGCGCGCGCAGGAAGTCGTGGAAGCGGTGCGAGACCTGGTCGAGGCCGACGCCGTACGAGCCGTAGATCCACGGCGTGCTGTAGGTGCCGGCGGGCTCGAGGCGACCTTCGCCCGGGAGGAGCAGTTCGCCGCCGCCGATCACGCCGTACCCGCTCATGCCGCGCTCGGCATAGGTTCGGTGGTTGCCGCTCCAGGCGGTGTGCACGGCCCAGATCTCGCCGGCGCGGAAGCCGAAGCCGGGGGTGCCGGCGAGCAGCAACAGGGTCGCGTCGGCGCCGGTGCGGCCACGGCGGTTGTCGCGAATGTGGGCGCCCTGCGTGAACGCGTGCCGCTGCGGGTGCCGCTCGCCGATGTGCCGGCCCGTCATGTCGAGCAGCTCAGTCGCCTCGGTCGGCACCGGCAGCGCGAGGTACAGCCCGTCGACCGTGTACGGCGTCTCGCCGGTGTTGGTCAGGTCGGCCTTGCTCCGCACCAGACCCGAGTCCGTCAGCTCGACGGTGAGCCGGAGCTCGAGCCCGGCCTCGCTGTCCGAGGCGTCGATCTGCACGGTGGTGTCGGTCTGGGCGACGCTGTTCAGGGTGAAGCTCGCCGAGAAGTCCTGACCGTCGCGGTGGCCGTTCAGGCCGGGGAGGCCGAACCAGCCGGCCGAGTACTCGGGCACGATCGCGATCGGACGGTTCTCGTCCAGGCCACTGCCTTCCTGGACCGCGCCCGCGCCGCGGCGCAGTTCCAGCAGAGCGTTCTCGGTCAGCTCACCGAGGTCCGCACCCCAGTGCAGGACGGACGGAAGGGCCGGACCGGAGCAGTCGAGCACCAGGCTGACGCCACCGGCGCGGAGCTGCAGAATCTCGATGTTCGACACTGTTGATTCACTCTGCTTTCTGATTGATTTCAGGACGGAACTATTTACCCCGTCAGGCCGGTTGTCAATGCTTCACGAAGTTAAGTAAATACCCTAGAGCGTTACAACGAGGGAAAGGGTGAGATCAGCGGCCGAGCCGGGCCTTGAGGAGCAGCTCGTGCAGTCCAGGCTCGGCGGACGGCCGGTCCGGCAGGTCGCTCGCTGCCTCCGCTTCGTCCAGCACGTTCTGTAGCTCCAGTACGTCCGTGGCAAGCCGCTCGAAGGTCGGCCCTTCGAGGGGCGCATGCTCGGCCTCGGCCTTCGCCGCCATCAACTCCGGCAGGTACGACGGTCCGCCCGGAAGCTCCCGCAGATCCGCCTGGACCACACCGGTCCGCATCAGGTTGATGCCCGTCAGCAGCACCCGGAACGTGTAGAGCAGTGGCTTCAGCTCACGCTTCTT
The DNA here is from genome assembly GCF_004366005.1 of Kribbella sp. VKM Ac-2566. Taxonomy (NCBI): domain Bacteria; kingdom Bacillati; phylum Actinomycetota; class Actinomycetes; order Propionibacteriales; family Kribbellaceae; genus Kribbella; species Kribbella sp. VKM Ac-2566. Next base: position 1,600,311 of record NZ_SODT01000008.1, read on the forward strand.
CTCGAAGAACTCCCACTGGGTGCGCGCGAACCCGCGGTAGTGGTGCGCGTGCCACCTGGTGATGCAGCCCTTGGCGAGCGCGACGAGCTCGGCGTGTTCCGGCGTACTGACGACGACGAGCGGTGACAGGACCTGTTCGAGGACGTAGCCGTTGCGGCGGAGCATCAGGCGGGCGAACTTGGCCAGGTCGTGAGTGACCAGATCGACCTCGGCCTCGTTCTCGAACCAGGTACGGTCCAGGGTCTCCGGTCCGTGACGCAGGCCGACCACCTCGGCGGCCGGCAGCACGTGTACGCCGCGCAGGTCGACGTCGGAGTCGCGGGACGGAAAGCCGTACAGGTGGGCGCCGGAGACTGTTGCGAAGAGCAACGGGTACGGCTGCTCCCCCATGATGGTTCGGAGCTCGGTGTAGTCGAGTTGCCGCATGTCACGTGTCACCGAGGCTCCTCTTTCGGACGGACCGGAGCCAGGTGTCGACGGTTGCGACGTCTGGCGTTGCCGGGAGGACTGTGTGTTGCAGTGCCTTGTCGAGTTCCTCGTGGAGGTTGAGGCGCCAGCGTTCGACCTCGTCCCACGGCAGTTCGCCGCGTTTGACGGCGAGGAGGCGTTCGCGGTGCGGCCCAACGTCGACGACCAGCGTTGCTTCGAGCAACAGTTCGCGGGCCGAGAGCAGCAGCCGGATCAGGTGCATGACGTGCTTCCACTTCGGCGTACCGTCGCGGCGGAAGTCGGTTTCGAGCTTCTTGAACTGGCTGAGCACGTAGCCGGAGTACGTCTGGTAGGCCAGTTGGGACAGGAACGCCGTACGGAGTCCGACGAGCTCCTCACCGAGGGGCGTCTGGCGGACGACGAGGGGTGAGTGCAGGACCTCGAGGAGGTTCGGGTTGGACCTCAGCGCGAGTTCGCAGAAGCGCTCGACCTCCCACGAGAACCACTCCGGCTCCGGACCGTCGACGTGCGTCGGCGGTTTCGCGAGCGACCAGAAGGCCTCGGTCGGGGCGACATACACACCACGCGTGTCGGTATCCGACTCGTCGGTGTCCAGGCCGAAGGCGCGTGACCCGACGACTGCGGCGTAGATCGTGTGCTCGCGGACGAGTCGGTCGCCGTCCGGCTGGTCGAGTTCGATCGCCTCGTCCTGGTACGCCGTCCGCAGGCTGAGCTGATCGCGCCGGGCCAGGGTCTGGCGACCGTCCACGAGGCGCACCGTGTACCGGCCGTCCGGGGTCACGCCGGCGACCCGCCCGGTCGCCCCACGCTGCGCCGTACCGCCCCGATCGTCGGGCGCCGCAACCCGAACCACCACCTGCGTACCCACCGGCAACTGCGGACCCTGAACACCCACCCGCCCCATGCTGCCCGACCCACGGGCCACGCCACCATCCACACTCGCCCCATCCGCGCCGGCCGAGCCCGGACGCCCAGGCCATCACAATTGCGCCGCCCGAGCCCATCCCCGCGTGGCGGACCCGGCCGCGGCCAATTGTGATGGCCTGGGCGTTCAGCATTCTCTTGACAAATTTTCCTGTCAAGTGGAGATTGAGGGGATGCTGCGGTACGTCGAGGAGCCCGAGAAGGTGCGGTTGGCGTTGTCGCCGATCCGGCGGCGGCTGCTCGAACTGCTGCGGGAGCCGTCGTCGGCGACCCAGCTCGCGGCCGCGCTCGACCTGCCGCGGCAGCGCGTGAACTACCACCTTCGCGAACTGGAGAAGGCCGGCCTGCTCGAGCTCGTCGAGGAGCGCCGACGGCGCGGATTCACCGAGCGGATCCTGCGCGCGTCGGCCGATCTGGTCGTCGATCCGGGCGTCATGGGCCGCGCGTTCACGCAGATCCAGGACCAGTACGCCGCCGAGCACCTGGTCGAGGTCGCCGCGGGCACGGTGCGGGACGTCGCGCGGATGCAGACCGCGGCCGACGCGGACGGGAAGCGGCTGCTGACGTTCACGCTCGAGACCGAGGTGCGGTTCGCGGAGCCGGGCGACGTCCACCGGTTCACCGACGCGCTGACCGCCGCGATGCAACAGGTGGTCGAGGAGTTCGACAGCGAGGGCGGGCGGCCGTACCGGCTGATCGCGGGCGGACATCCCGCACCGCGCCGTACCGAGGGAGAGACATGAAGATCGTGGTGACGGTGGCCGCCCCGGTGGAGACAGTGTGGGACGCGCTGCGGAACAAGGAGAAGATCCGGCACTGGCACGGCTGGGAGTACGAAGGCGGTCTCGACGAAGAGATCGACCTCATCTACTTCACCGAGACCGTCGAGGACGGTACGACGCTGCGGCTCGGAAACGGCGACGAGTTCGCCGTCGAGGCGGTCGAGGGTGGATCCCGCATCACGCTGACCCGCGCGCCGCTGGGCGCCGACCCCGAGTGGGACGCGTACTACGACGACGTCACCGAGGGCTGGATCACGTTCCTCCACCAACTCCGCTTCGCCGTCGAACGGCACCCGGGCGATCCCCGCCGTACCTTGTTCTACTCGGGTACCGGCGCCGTCTCCCCCGTCGACGAACTGCGGATTCCGGCCGGCGACGCATTCGACCTCGACCTGATCGGCGAGGACGTCAAGTGCGAGGTCTGGTACCGCTCCGACCATCAGCTCGGTCTCACGGTAGATGCCTGGGGCAACGGCTTGCTGGTGCTCAGCCACGTACCGCCCGGGGACCAGAAGCCGGAGGGCGCCACGATGGCGATCCTGTCGGTGTACGGCGACACCGACCGCGACGAGCTCGAGACCCGCTGGCGCGCATGGTGGACCGAACGCTACCCACAGGAACTCAAGCTTCCCGAGTGACGAGGCCGGCCGCCGCACCCCCGAAGGTGCGGCGGCCGGGTTCTCTTCAGTGCGTCAGCTCAGGTTCAGGCCCGTGTCGTCGATGACGAACGAGGTCTGCAGCGAGCTGTCCTCGGTGCCTGTGAAGCTGATCGACACCGTCTGGCCGGCGAACGACGAAAGGTTGAACGACTTGAGCGAGTAGCCGCTCGCCTTGTTCAGGTTCGAGTACGTCGCCAGCGTGGTCGAGCCCGCCTTCACCGTCAGCTTGTCGTACTGCGTCGACGAGGTGGTCTCCGCAGAGTCGATGTGCAGGTAGAAGGAGAGCGTTGCCGAGCAACCGGCCGGGATCGCGACCGACTGGCTCAGCGTGTCGGTGTGGGTCGAGCCGTAGCCGTCCAGCCAGGCCTTCCAGGTGCCGCTGCGCGCGGGCTGGGAGGTGCTGTTGTCGATCACTCCGGACGACGCCGACCACGGCGCCGCCGTACCGGTCTCGAAGCCCGGGTTGCCGAGCTTCTGGCCGGAGCAGCCGCCGGTGCCGCCGATGGTGAAGGTGAACGACGTGCTGCCCGAGCCGCCGGCACTCGCGGTCGCCGTCGCGGTGACGTTGAACGTGCCGCTCGCGGTCGGCGTACCGGACACGGTGCCGGTCGACGAGCCGATGGTGATGCCGGCCGGCAGACCGGACGCCGACCAGGTGTACGGCGCGGTGCCGCCGGACGCGGTGAGCGTGAACGGCGAGATCGCCGTACCGACCGTGCCGGTCTTGTTGCCCGGGTTCGTGACCGTGACACCACCCGACGTGGAGCAGGTCGGGTCGGCCGTCTGAGCCGGCACGCTGACCGCGTCCCAGGCCGCCTTCACGGTGTTGAACTCGGTGCAGCTGCCCGGGTACAGGCTCTTGGCCGCGGTCAGCGTCCAGGTCCGGTACTTCAGGTACGAGCTGCTGCTGGTCTTCATCAGCATCGCGTTGTACATGATCCGGATCGCCTTCTGGATGCCGATCCCGGTCACGGTCGAGCTGTTGCAGGTCGGGCTCGACGGGGAGCCGTTGCTGCCCTGCGAGAGCAGGTAGAACCAGTGGTTGCCCGGACCGGCGGCCGCGTGCACCTCGGTGCCCGGGATCGAGCTCGAGTAGCAGTTCGGGTCGCCGAGCGCCGACGGGTTGTACATGTTGCGGATCGGGCCCTGGCCGACCAGGTTGACCTCTTCACCGACCAGGAAGTCCGGCGGGTCGTACGACGCCGACTGGTTGCTGTAGTACTCGGTGGCCGCGCCGAACGTGTCGGCGACGAACTCCTGGGTGCCGCTGCCGGAGATGCCACCCGGCGTGTGGTCGTCGATCCCGTGACCCATCTCGTGGGCCAGGACGTCGATCGAGCCGATCCAGCCGCCGGCCGTGTTGTGACCGATCTGCACCTGCGAGCCGTCGTAGTACGCGTTCTCGTCGTTCAGGCCGACACGGATCGGCCAGGCGCCGCCGTTACCGTCCATGCCGTTGCGGCCGAGCCAGTCGGTCAGCATCTTCTTCTCGGTCTGGGCGGCGAACAGCGCGTCCACGCAGCCGGTTTCCTTGTTGGTCGCCGTACCGTTGCCCCAGTTGTCGTCCGGACCGGAGAACGTGGTGTTGTTCGCCGCGTCCTGGCAGGACAGGTTGGTGGTGTTGGGGTCCTTCATCGAGTACGTACTGCCGGACAGGGTGGTGTCCAGGTGGACCGGGTTCGGGCCGCTGTACGCCGCCGTACCGTTGCCGGCCATCACGTGTTCCTTGGTACCGAGCACCTTGCCGCTCTGCGCGTCGACGTACACCGACAGACTCGACGGGTCGTGGCCGTTGCTGCCGCTGACCCGCGACTGCCACACGAGCTTCGGGGTGCCGTTCAGGGCGTAGACGGCGAGCGTCGGCGTGGTCGCCGAGTCGACCTTCTTGAGCTGCGTCTTCGCCGTCTTCTGCGCGGCCGCGGGGGTCACCTTCGCGGTCGTCGACAGCTCCGGTACGGCGGTGGTCTGGGCGACCGAGGTGTACTTCACAACACCCTTCGCATCGGTGACCACGACGAAGTCACCACCGACGACCGGGAGGCCCTTGTACGAACGCTCGTACGGGACGTACTGCAGACCGGACTGTTCCGAGATCACCGGCTTAGCGGTGAACTTGTCGTCCTTCGAGGCGTGCAGGGCGCTCGGGCGCCCCGCCACGAGGGAGGAAGCGGAGTCGGCGGCGAACGCCTTCGACTGCGCCTGTGAGGGCCGCGGCGGAGGCGCCGCACTCGTTGCCGCGCCGGCCGACGAACCGAACCCGGCGAGTGCTGCCGCGGCGAGGCCGGTCACCCCGAGAACGACCGCAACTTTGCGGGAACGCTGAAACAAGACCATGGATGTGGTCCCTTCGCGATGTGGTGCTTGGGCGGGTTGCGCCTCGCCGGACTGCAGGCGGTGCACCACTCCGCCTGGAACCTCCGGCCTACCCATCGGCACGGCTGTCCGGAAGACCCCTTTCCATCCAGCCCCGATAGATCGCGCGGACGGACACTATGTCCGCACCCCCACCCGGGCAAGGCGCTGTCGTGCCGTTGGCACCCCCAAGACAACTGACCGCGTTGTCATCACTACTAAGCGCTGACAAACCCTCCCGAATCCTGAGATTCATCACGCCCGCAGCCGGGATGTGGTGGGTGGGGTGAGGGGGTCATCGCGGACCGTGATGGGGGCGGGTGAGCGGTGCGTCGCGGATCGTGGTGGGGGTGCTGAGCGGTTGCGTCGCGGATCGTGGTTGGGGGGTGGTGAGAGGTGCGTCGCGGATCGTGGTGGGGGTGGGTGAGCGGTGCGTCGCGGACCGTGGTGGGGGGCCGGTGAGCGGGTTGTCGCGGAGGGTGGCGGCCTGGCGGTGGGGTGGGACTGCTGGTGGTCTGGGGCTGGTCCGAATGGCAGAATCGCCCAGACGGGTTGGCTGCCGCGGGGTGCGACACCCCGGCGGCGGGACCGGATCGCGATCAGGACGACGCCGGCTGGGGTGTGAGTGGAAACCGAATTCGTGCTGTCGCTCGGCGAACAGCAGTGGACGCTGCAGGCCGGGACCGACACGATCACCATCGGCCGCGCCTCCAACGCCGACATCCGGCTGCAGGCGGACGACCAGATCTCCCGCATCCACGCCCGCCTGAACCGCGACGGCGGCACCTGGACCCTCCACGACGAGTCCCGCAACGGCACCGGCCTCAACGGCCGCCGCCTCACCGCCCCCACTCCCCTCACCAACGGCGACCGAATCCACATCGGCCGCTCGGTCCTCACCTTCCACAAATCCACCACCCCCAGCCCCCACTCCACAGACACGCCCCCCACCGCACCCCCGGCACCTCCCGCCGCCTCCGCCCCGGCGTCCGAGCCGCCACCAGCCGCACCCTCTCCTGCACCCCCGCAGGCGGACCCCACCCCACGGGAACCCGAGGCGCCGTACGCCGACCCACCACGTCCACCCGAGTACGCCGCCCCCACCCCAGTCACCCCGGACGAACCGAACCCGTTCCCCCCACCCAACCAACCCCCCACCACCAACTCCCTCCAGACAGCCCCGCCCCCCGCAGCCAGCCCATTCGCGCAAAACGAGCAACTGCACGCCCCCAGCCCGTTCGCGCAGAACGAGCAACCGCACGCCACCAGCCCCTTTGCGCAAGACGAGCAACCGCACCCCGCCAGCCCGTTCACGCAGAACGAGCAGGCACACGCCACCAGCCCCTTTGCGCAGGACCAGCAGCCGCACCCCGCCAGCCCGTTCACGCAAGAAGACCAAGCGCACGCCGCTGGGCCGTTCGCACAGAACGAGCAACCGCACGCCCCCAGCCCGTTCACGCAAGAAGAGCAAGCGCACGCCACCAGCCCCTTCGCGCAGGACCAGCAACCGCACCCCGCCAGCCCGTTCACGCAGAACGAGCAGGCACACGCCACCAGCCCCTTCGCGCAGGACCAGCAACCGCACCCCGCCAGCCCGTTCACGCAAGACGACGAGGCACACGCCAGCAGCCCGTTCACGCAGGACCAGCAGGCACACGCCGCCAGCCCGTTCACGCAAGACGAGCAGGCACACGCCGCCGCGCCGTTTGCGCCGGACGAGCAACCGCACGCCTCCAGCCCGTTCGCGCATAACGAGCAGCCGCACGCCCCCAGCCCCTTCGCGCAAGACGAGCAGGCGCGCGACGCCAGCGCGTTCGTGCAGGCGGAGCATTCGGCCGCTGCCGGGCCGTTTGTGTCGGGTGAGGAGGTATCCGGTGACGGCCGCCCGTTTGAGCCTGAGGGTAGGCAGGGGGCGGATGTCGATGAGTACATGGTGGGCGCAGAGGCTGGTGGGGCTGCGGGCGTGGTTCCTGGGTTTGAGCGGGGAACCTGGGCGGCCTATCCGTCGGCGGACAACCCGGAGCCGGTGCGGTCGCCGGCGGAGATCTCCGCCCAGATCGATCAGTCGGAAGCGAACTGGAACCCATCCGCCGGCTGGCCCGACCCGACCGATCGGCGGGCGTCGACCGCGGACCAGTTGCCCGGCGCGGACGACCGGCTCCCGAGGTCGGAACGACGCTTGCCCGGCGCGGATCATCGACTCCCCCGGTCGGAGCGGTTGCCCGGGGCGGAAGGGTCGCCCGGAGCGGAGCGCCGTACAGCCGACAGCGATGACGCCGTGGGGACGGTGCGGTTGTCGCGGGTGCTGATCGTGGCCGGGGCCGTGATCGTGCTCGGGATGGTTGTGAACCTGATCGTCACGTTCCTCGCCGACGGCCCCGGCGGCGTGCTCAGGTGGTTGGTCGCGCCGGGTATCGCGCTCGTGGCAGCGATGGTCCTGGCGCTGCTCGATGCGGCAGCCCCGAAGGACCACCGGCCGGGCCGTCTCACCGTGTCGGTTCTCGTCGCGATCGCCGTGGTGCTCGTCGGCGTCGGGATCGGGGGGTTCGCGGTGACGGCGGGCGCGAAGTACGTCGGCGGCTACCTGACGGGCAACGAGACCGGCGAAGACCGGCTGATCAAACCGGTCTCGAAGCCCGGCACGGGTGTCATGATGACCGTCGAGAACGTCACGTACACGAGCCATTTCACGCGCGTCGAGGTCAAGCTGGTCAACACCGCCAAGGAGGCGATCACGGTCCCGATCGCCGGTACGACGTTCACCGCCGCCGACGGTACCGCCCTGCGCGCCGACCCCGGCCGCAGCGCCTGGCCGAAGCGGATCGCGACCGGCGGCACCGAACACGGCACGCTCACGTTCAAGGGTCACCTCCCGGACAGCGCCACCACGGCAGTGCTCACGTTCAAGTCCGGCAGCACGTCCTTCGCCATCTCCAATATCGCCCTGAGCAACTGACCTCGAGCACCCTCCCGGCCGACTTACATCGAAAATTGATATAGTCGCCGCAACCCACCGCCGCGGTGGGCCCGGAGGGAGCGGCGGCATGCTGGACGTCGACCGGTTGACCACGGTCATCGAGGACTTCAACACGATCTTCATCCGCCTCCCGTCGGTCCGCCGGCTCAACTTCTCGGCGCTCTCGGTCCTGCACACGCTCCACCGGCGCGGGCCGTTGCGGCTCACCGACCTGCTGGCGACCGAGCAGCTGAAGCAACCCGCCCTGACCAGCCTGGTCGCGAAACTCGAGCAGGACGGCCTCGTCCAGCGCCGCCCCGACCCCGCCGACGGCCGCGCCAGCCTGCTCTACCTGACCCACACCGGCCAGGAGCTCGTCCGATCCCGGCACACGAACCGGGTCGCGAAACTGACCGCGCTCGTCGAGCAACTCACTCCCGACGAGCGCGCAGTACTCGCAGGCTCGATCGACGTACTCCACCGCCTGACCGAACTCGCTGAGGACACCCCATGATCCCCACCCCCATCGCCGTACCCGACGAGGTTCTCGACGACCTCCGCCGCCGCCTGCGTGCGACGAAGTGGCCGCGCGACGCCGGCAACGACGACGGCTTCTACGGCGTACGACGTACCCGCCTGCAACCGCTCGTCGAGTACTGGGCGGACGGTTTCGACTGGCGCGCCGCCGAGAAGGCGATCAACGCGTACGACCACTACCGCGTCGACGTCGGCGACGTACCGGTGCACTTCCTGCGCCGGCCGGGCATCGGCCCGCGGCCGATCCCGCTGATCCTGAGTCACGGCTGGCCGTGGACGTTCTGGCACTGGTCGAAGGTGATCGACCGGCTCGCCGACCCCGCGTCGTACGGCGGTGATCCGGCCGACGCGTTCGACGTGATCGTCCCGTCGCTGCCCGGGTTCGGCTTCTCGACGCCGACCCGGCCGGACATGAACTTCTGGAAGATCGCCGACGTCTGGCACGAGCTGATGACGGGCGTCCTCGGATTCCCGAAGTACGCCGCGGCCGGCTGTGACGTCGGCGCGCTGGTGACGGGGCAGCTCGGCCACAAGTACGCCGATGAGCTCTACGGGATCCACATCGGGTCGGCGCTGAAACTCACGTTCTTCAACGGCGACCGCGGCTGGGACCTGAGCGGCGGCAACCCGATCCCGGAAGGGCTGCCGCCCGCGATCCACGCCCGCGTCATCGAGCTCGAACGCCGCTTCGCCGCGCACCTCGCCACGCACGTCCTCGACCCGAGCACCCTCGCCTTCGGGCTCGCCGACTCCCCCGCCGGCATGCTCGCGTGGATCCTGGAACGCTGGCAGAGCTGGTCGGAGGGCGAGGCGTTCACCGACGACGACCTGCTCACCCACGCGACGATCTACTGGGCGGGCAACGCGATCGACACTTCGATCCGCACGTACGCCAACAACAACCGCTACCCGTGGACTCCGTCCCACGACCGTACGCCGGTGATCGAGGCCCCGACCGGCATCACTTTCGTCGGCCACGAGGACCCGCCCGGCGTGCACACTCCCGAGGAACGCGTACAGAACTTCCTCGCGAGCGACCGCGCCGCCTGGTACAACCACACCAACATCACCGCCCACCCCAACGGCGGGCACTTCATCCCGTGGGAGCTCCCCACCGAGTGGACCGATGACCTCCGGCGAACGTTCCGTCCCTTGCGCTGATCCGGCCTGGCTTGACCTCGACGTACGGTGGAGATCGTGCAGACGATTCTGATCACCGGTGCGACAGATGGCCTGGGGCGCGAACTGGCACTCCGACTGGGTACGGCGGGAGCTCGCGTACTGATCCACGGACGGGACGCGGCCCGCGCCGAACGTGTGCGGGCCGATATCCGCGCCGCGGGCGGTCCCGAACCAGAGATCCTGCTGGCCGATCTGGCTGATCTCCACCAGGTCGACAAGCTTGCCGACAGCATCGACAGCGAACTCGACGTGCTGGTCAACAATGCGGGCATCGGCGGCGGCAGGCCCGGTACGGGGCGTGAGGTGAGTGCCGACGGCATCGAACTGAGATTCGCGGTCAACTACCTCGCCGGCTACCACCTGACGCGGCGCCTGCTGCCGCGGCTGACGTCCACCGGCCGGATCGTCAACGTGGCGTCGGCCGGTCAGCAGGCGATCGACTTCGAGGATCCGATGATGGAGCGCGGCTGGGACGGGTTCTCGGCGTACCAGCGGAGCAAGCTGGCGCAGATCATGTTCACCATCGACCTCGCCGCGGAACAGTCCGTCGTGGTGAATGCGTTGCACCCGGCAACGTTCATGGCCACCACGATGGTGACCGAGAGCGGCGTCAGCCCGATCAGCAGCGTCGCCGAGGGCGCCGACGCGACGATGCGCCTGATCACCGCACCGGACGTGCCGACCGGACGCTACTTCAACGGCCTCCGCGAGGCCCGCGCCAACGAGCAGGCGTACGACGCCCACGCTCGCGAACGCCTCCGCACCCTCTCGGACAACCTCATCACAACCGCCCTCCGGTAAGCGTCAGCGCCGGAAGAACTCGGTGGTTGTGGGGTCGGCCGGGAGGTAGGTTTCGACGGCGATCTCCTCGAGGGTGATGTCGAAGGCGGCGCCGAACGTGGTGACGGTGCTGAGGAACGCGAGGTCGAGGCCGCGGTGCTGAATGTGGATCGGGAGGGCGATGTCGGCGGGATCGGGCGGCGTCGTGTCGACGGGGCCGTGGGCAACGAGTTCGTCGTACAGCTGATGGAGTTCGGGGTCACCGGAGGCCGCGGCCTGGCGGGCGAGGCGGGGCAGGAGGTACCCGCGAACCTGCTCCAGGTTGCGGATCCGGGACGCCAGACCGTCCGGGTGCAGGCCGAGGCGCATCAGGTTGATCGGTGCTGTGAGCAACTTCTTGTCGACACCGGCCAGGAACACGTTGAAGGAGTCGTTCGCGAGCAGGAGGTTCCAGCGGCGGTCGACGGCGACGGCCGGGTACGGCGCGTGCGCCCGGACGAACTGTTCGAGGGCCGCGCGGACCCGCGTCATGTCCGGGTCGTCCAGCTGCGTCTGCCGGTACACGGGAGCGTGGCCGGCCGCGACCAGGAGCCGGTTGCGTTCCCGCAGCGGCACGTCGAGCTGCTCGGCGAGGTGCAGCACCATCGCACTGCTCGGAATCGTCCGCCCGGTCTCGACGAAACTCACGTGCCGCGACGACACGTCCGCCTGGATCGCGAGGTCGAGCTGACTCAACTTCCTCCGCCGCCGCCACTCCCGCAACAGCTCGCCCACCGGCCTGTCGTCATTCACAGCTCGAGTATCCAGTGCCGCGCCATGACACGTCAGGTAATCGACAGCGCCGCAGCGGCCGGCGCATCGTCGTACGCATGACGATCAAGCAGCTCACCCTGCACGCCTTCCAGGAATTCGCCAACGGCAACCTCGAACCGCTCCGCCCGCTCCTGCACGAGAACTTCGTCGAGCACAGCCCCGGCAACCCCTCCGGCCGCGACGCCTTCCTCGAGTTCATCGCCCAGGCCCCGGTCGCCGGCGCCGAGCTCGCCCTCCAACGCGTGATCGCCGACGAAACCCACGTAGTCGTCCACTACCTGATGACCACCCCCGAAACCACCCAGGCCGTGGTCGACATCTGGCGCTTCGAGAACAACCAGATCGTCGAACACTGGGACGTCGTACAACCCACGTGACTCCACGAGGCTAGCGGTCGTGCAGCGTCTCGTGGTGGTGGCGTTCGCCGCGGACCAGGTGCAGGCGGAGCTCCTGGGCGATCGTGTCCGGCGCATTCTCGTCGGGCGCGTTGTGGTCCAGGTCCGGGAGGATCCGGAACTCGGCGTTGGGCATGATCGTGGCGAGGCGCGGCAGTACGCCGGTCAGGTACGCGGGCGACCTGGCCCCACCGAGGAGCAGTGTCCTCGACGCGATCCCGGCGTACCGGCTGCCGTCGGAGTCGAGGCGGAGGATCTCCGCGATCTCGCCGGGCGTCGTCGGCATCATGTCACGCGTCTCGCGACTGCCGGGTCCGCGGACGAGCAGCAAGGAGATTGCCCACAGCAAAGGTACGGCGCGGAACGGCAACAGGTCCGTGCCTTTGAGGAACGTCGTCATCGCGGCAACGCGCCGGCCTGCGTCGAGTTGCCGCGTGAACCCGCCCAGCCAACTCCCGTCGAACGACCCGTCGATACTCACGCCCGGCTCGTATGCGATCAACGCATCCAACTGCCGCCGCAAACCCACATGCAGCGCGACCAGCCCGCCGTAACTGTGCCCGAACACCACCCGCGCGCCCGTCTGCTCGAGCACCGCGAGTACGTCGTCGACATCGGTCTCCACGCTGTACGCCGGACCTCGCGCCGCACTCGCCCCACGCCCACGCCGCTCGATCACATGCACCGTGTGAGCCCCGGAGAGCCCTCGCGCCAACGCCTCGTAGTGATGTGCTCGCCGGTTGTTCCCCGGCACCACGACAAGCCCCGGCCCGGTCCCCGTGGTCAACACCTGAACCCCCGAGACCAGCTGCCGCCGCCAAACGTCCGCGTCCTGCATCGCCGCCCCCTCCTTCGATCACGCCCCTAGACTCCCCAACGCCGCTGACACCGCTCTGTCTTCCCGCTGGCACGCGAAAACTCGCGCATCTGGACGCGAGGCGCCGTGAAGTGGTCGTGAAACGACGAAGTGCCTGGTCGGTGTTGCTCTGACCAGGCACTTCTCGAGGGGTGGAGGTGGCGGGAATCGAACCCGCGTCCTTCGGCGTCGCTTCAAGGCTTCTCCGGGCGCAGTCTGAATGGCGCTTTTCTCAGCCCCAGCGTTTGTACAGACATCTCGCTGACAGGCTCAGTCACTGTAAATGTCCCGTGCTAACCCCGTGACCGGGCTAGCAAAGCAAGCTCTCTAGATGAGGCCAGGAACCGGGGCGAGAGCATCCCCGGGCTGACCGCTTCTTTAGGTGCTCAGGCCGTCAGGCGGCGAGAGCGAAGCTACTGCGCTTGGAATCGGCAGTTATTGGTTTCCAGAGATCGTTAACGAGATAACCCTGGATCCTCGGCCCGCTTCCCTTGGAACGTACGTCCAAAGTCGAAACCGTTCACCCCCTGTTGAGTTGTCAAACTCCCACCCGTACCGCGGTGGAAGCTCCACACTATCAAGTCCAACAAGCCGCTCGCACCTCACATTCCCCCCGCGGGACCTACTTGATCAGGCGCAGGGTGAACGGATAGCGGAACTTGCTGCCCGCCGCGGTGGCCAGGCCGCCGATGCCGGTCAGGAGGAACCAGAGGATCCCGAGCACCGGGAACAGGAACGACAGGAACCCGTGGGTGAAGCCGGTCGCGATCCCCAGCAGCGCGAACGCCCCGAACGCGGTCAGCTGGAAGTTCAGCGCCTCGACGGCGTGCCGGCGTACGGCGGGGTTCTTCTGGCCGGCCGTCGCGACGACCAGGGCCGGGCCGACGAACGACGTCGGGTACCCGAGCCAGTGCGCGATCGTGCCCATCCCGCGCCCGTCGCCACGGTAGGTCTGCAGCGGCGCCGGCCGGGTGAAGGCGGCCGGGGCGAACGTCGGGACCGGGCGGGAGACCAGCCCGTCGAACGAGCTGTTCAGCTCGGCCCGGGTCCGTGCCTTCAGGGCCTTGTCCAAACGGAGGTCGAACTCCATGTGGTCGAGGCGCCCGTCGGCGTACATTTCCTTGAGGATCTCGACGGCCCGGTCCCGCTGCGCCGTCGTCACCAGCAGCTCTGAAGTGGACATGCTTCCACTGTGCGCGCCACCGGCCGCGCACCCCATCGGGTTCGCCCCGGATGCACCCCTGACCGGACCCGGAAGGCCCGGCTACTGACGTCTGCGGTCCGAGAGGGCCCGTTGGGCCTCGCGGTTGGCCTGACGCTCGGCGAGAGCGTGGCGTTTGTCGTAGTCCTTCTTGCCGCGGCCGGTGGCGAGCTCGACCTTCGCGTAGCCGTCCTTGAAGTACAGCGACAGCGGGATCAGCGACACCCCTTGCTGCTCGACCTCACGGATCAGCTTCTGTACTTCGTCCTTGTGCAGCAGCAGCTTCCGCGTACGGCGGGGCTCGTGGTTCGTCCACGTCCCGTGCTTGTACTCCGGGATGTGCATGCCCTGCAGCCAGAGCTCGTTCCCGCGGACGGCGGCGAACGCGTCGACGAGGGAGGCCCGGCCCTGCCGGAGGGACTTGACCTCGGTCCCCGTCAGCACCAGCCCGGCCTCCACCACGTCCTCGATGTGGTAGTCGTGTCGCGCCTTACGGTTCTGCGCGATCGGCTTCTCCCGGCCGGACTGTTTCACCATCCAGCCAGTATCTCAGACCGTCTACAACCACTTCATCGGATTAACCACGCGGCCGTCCTGGTAGACCATGAAGTGCAGGTGGCAACCGGTGGAGTAGCCCGTGGTCCCGGCGTACCCGATGATCTCGCCCCTTCGGACGCGTTCACCGACGCCGGCCTTGTACCGCGACAGGTGGTTGTAGACGGTGGTGATCGACGATCCGCCCATCACACCGTGTGAAACGAACAGACGATTTCCGTAGCCACCGTTGTAGTACTTGTCCGACACCACCCCGTCGGCCGCGGCGCGGATCGGCGTACCGCACGGAGCGCGGAAGTCGGTCCCGTCGTGCAGCTTCCAGTAGTGCAGAACCGGGTGAAAACGCATTCCGTACGGCGACGTAATGTAGCTGCTGACCGGGTAGGCCAGCCGCCCGCCGCCGGACGACGGCGGATCGTCCGGAATGTTCCGCGGTTTCCGGTGCTCCTTGCGCGCCTTCGCCCGCTCCGCCTTCTCGGCTGCCGCCTTCCGGCGCGCGGCGGCCGCCTTCTCGGCCTTCGCCCGCGCGATCAGGAGCTGTTCGACCCGGTTCCGCTCACGCAGCAGCGAGTTGTACTGCGCCAGCTCGGCGTTCTTCTCCTTCTCGGCGGCCTTGAACGCGGTCAGCTTGACCTTCGCGATGGCCGCGGCCTCGGCACGGTCGGCCGCGACCTGCTTGGTCAGCTCCGTGACCCGCTTGACCGTTGCGGCGGCCTCGGCGCGAGCGACCTCGGACTCCTTCTCCGCGGCCGCGACCTTGACCCGCTTGCTGGCGAGCTGCGCCTGCGCGTTGTTCAGGTTGGTGATCGCGTTGCTCTGGATGCCGAACACGTTCCGCTGGACCTGCATCCCGGTCGCGATATCGGCCGGCGCGGCGCCCCGCAGCGCGATCGACAGGCCCACCAGGCCGTTCTGCTGCTGGTACGCCGACCGTACGGCGCGACCCGCGACAGCCCGCTTCTCCGCGATCAGCTTCTCGCCGGCCTCGACGTCGGACACCGCCGTACGCAACGCCGCCTCGGCCGCGGCGAGCTTGCCCGCGGCGACCGCGTCGGCGGCCTTCGCGGCGGCGAGCTGCCCCTGCGCTGCGGCGTACCGGACCTGGACGGCCTGGTACTTCACGACGGCTTGGTTGTACGCGGCAACGGACTTGCCGAGCTGGTCGGACGCGTCGTCGAGATCAGCCTTCTGCTGACCGAGCTGCGCGTCGAGTTGCTTCTTCTTGGCGGCTGGATCCGGCGGTTTCGCCTCCGCGGACGGAGTGGACGGAACCGCGGCCAGGACACCGGCGGACAGGGACAGGACAAGGCAGCAAGCGGCGACCGCCGTCTGCCGGCCCGGCGGTCGCTTGCGTGATCGCTGGTACGGCGCGGTGGAGGTGCCGGTGCTGTCGTCTCGCTTGATGCTCCCCCGCTCGCGCGGGTTCGCACCGGGGAAGTGCGGGACCACAGGTCGACCCCTTGCTCTGGATGAAATTGTGCGGTACGGGAGTGACTGCTGTTACTCCTGTTACTGCACGATAGGTCACCCGGGTCAGACTTTGAGGTATTTCCGCGTTGTCAGGAATGTCGGGATGACGGCCAGGACCAGGCCGACCACGACCATGATCAGCGTGGCGCGGAAGGTTTCGGTCGCGCCGACCCACTGCCAGACGCGGAACGTCTCCTGGGCCCGCTGCATGACCACGAAGTACACGCCGACCCACAAGGTGCCGCAGGCAAAGACCGCGCCGATCAGGGCCGCCAGCACCGCTTCCAGGAGGAACGGTAGCTGGATGTAGAAGTTCGAGGCGCCCACCAGGCGCATGATGCCTATCTCCCGTCTCCGGGCGTACGCCGCCAGCCGGATCGTGTTGGAGATCTGCATCAGAGCCGCGACCAGCAGCAAGCCGGCCGAGATCAGCGCCCCGACCTGCAAGCCGTTGAGGGCCTTGAACAGTGGATCGAGGTACTGGCGAAGGTCCTGGACGGTGTCGACGCCGGGGAGGCCGGCGACGGCGCTGACCAGGTTCTGATAGCGCGTCGGATCTCGCAGTTTGACCCGGAAGGACTCCTGCATCTGGTCCTCGGTGACCGTGCTGACGATCGGCGAGTCCTTGTACAGCTTCTTGAACGACTCGAACGCTTCCTTCTTCGACTCCGAGAACACGCCGTCGGGGGCGGTGTCCGGGTTCGTCTGGATGACCTGCTGGATCCGGTTCTTCTGCTCCTGGGTCACCTCGGCGCCGGAGCAGCCGCGGCCGCCGGAGTCCTTGGTGCACAGGAACACCGAGATCTGGATCTTGTCGTACCAGTTCCCCTTCATCAGGTCGACCTGCTCGCGGGCGAGCAGCGCGCTGCCGAACAGCGACAGCGAGACCCAGATGGTCACGACGACCGCGATCGTCATCGAGAGGTTCCGCTTCAGACCGATCCCGAGGTCGGAGAGGATGTAGTTCAAGCGCATCAGTCAGTCAGTCCCCTGGTCAGTGCTGGTAGCCGTAGACGCCGCGCGACTCGTCGCGGACGACATGGCCGTTCTCCAGCTCGATCACGCGCTTGCGCATCTGGTCGACGATCGAGACGTCGTGGGTGGCCATCACCACGGTCGTCCCGGTCCGGTTGATCCGGTCCAGCAGCTTCATGATGCCGACCGACGTACCGGGGTCGAGGTTTCCGGTGGGCTCGTCGGCGATCAGGATCATCGGCCGGTTCACGAACGCGCGGGCGATCGCGACGCGCTGCTGCTCGCCGCCGGACAGCTCGTCCGGCATCCGGTCCTCCTTGCCGTCCAGACCGACCAGCTCGAGGACCTCGGGCACCGTCTTGCGGATGTGCGCGCGAGGCTTGCCGATCACCTGCAGCGCGAACGCCACGTTCTCGGCCACGGTCTTGTTCGGCAGCAGCCGGAAGTCCTGGAACACGGTGCCGATCTGGCGCCGCATCTGCGGGATCCGCCAGCTGGCCAGCCGGTTCAGATCCTTGCCGGCGACCATGATGTGACCTCTGGTCGTCCGGTGCTCACGCAGGACCAGACGGAGGAACGTCGACTTGCCGGACCCGGAGGTTCCGACCAGGAAGACGAACTCGCCCTTCTCGATCTCGACGTTGACGTTCAGCAGAGCGGCCTTGGACTGGCCCTCGTACGTCTTGGACACATTCTCGAAGCGGATCACGGGTTCATCCGGCCGTGGTCGGGAACAGGGAGCGACGCGACGGTAACCACGAAGTGCACCGTACGCCACCGGAGCGGCCGGCGATCAGTCTAGGCGCTCCACGGCGTGCCGCCGACCAGACGTGCCGGTCCGTACACCCGCGTCCGATACCCGGTGCGTTTGAAACAGCCGTACGAGGGGTCAGGCTGGGGACGGGCTCGGCGTACCGTTGCCGTTGTCGGGGCGGGCGCCGGCTATGCGGGCTACGCCGGCGTCGGGTTTGCGGCCGGCGCGGCGGGCGGCCTCGACGTGCAACCGGGCCAGCTCGACAGCCTGGCGCGAGACCTTCACGGTCTTCTTCTCAGCCATGGTCACTGTCTCCCTCGACGACCTCGATGTCGGTGTCCGCGATATCAGCGTACGCGGACGCGCCGATGCGGTCGATCGCTACGGCGGCGGTCAGCGCGGCGACCAGATCGTAGTCCTCGGGTTGTAACAGCTCCGACCTCATCAGTGAACGCAGCGTCACCACACCGGCGTCCGTCCCGGCGTCCTCACCCTCGAGAATCTGCTCGACGGCCCACCGGACCATCCGCATGGTCTCCTCGCGGTGCCGCCAGGTGTCGAGCTCGCGGTCGGACTTCCGCGTCAGGTACGCCCCCAGGGACACGCCACCGAGCGCGAGCAGCGGACTCAGAACCGTCATCACCACCCCGACGATCGAGATCCAGGTAGGGATCACGGACACACCCCGACGCTCATACCCGTCCTCCCAATTCCGTGGTCTTGACCGGTCGATGATGCTACGAAGGAGCATTCCACCCACCACCGACATACCAGGATGACAAGGGGCGGTGTCACCGTGACGGACGAGCAGGACCGCTACGACGTGTTCGTGCAGGGGACGGTGTTCCTCGACATCGTCATGACCGGTCTGGCGTCCGCCCCGACCACCGGTACGGAGATCTTCGCCGAGGGCATGGGATCGTGCCCGGGCGGTGTCGCGAACTTCGCGATCGCGGCCGCGCGGCTCGGACTGCAGACAGGACTCGCGTCGGTCTTCGGTGACGACGCGTACGCCGACTTCTGCTGGCGGACCCTCGCGGACCAGGAGGGCGTGGACCTGTCGCACTCGCGGCGGATCGGCCACTGGCACTCGCCGGTCACGGTGTCGATGTCGATCGACCGGGACCGGGCGATGGTCACGCACGCCCACGAGGCGCCGGGTGATCCGAGCAAACTGGTGGGGCCAGGCCTGAAGACGCGGTCCGCGATCGTGCCGGTGGCGGAGGAGCTGCCGGGCTGGACGGTCGAGGCGCGGCAGTCCGGTGCGCTGTTGTTCGGCGACGTCGGCTGGGATCCGACCGACGAGTGGTCGCCGGCGGTGCTCGACGTACTCGAAGGGTTCCACGCGTTCACGCCGAACGCGGGTGAGGCGATGGCCTACACCCGCACCGACACCCCCAAGGCCGCGCTGCACAAGCTGGCCGACCGCGTACCGCTCGCGGTGGTGACGAACGGCGCGGACGGCGTACTGGCGATCGACTCGGCGACCGGTGAGGAGGAGCAGGTGCCGGCGCTGCCGGTGCGTTCGTACGACCCGACCGGCGCCGGCGACGTGTTCCTCGCCTCACTCGTGCTCGGCACGCTCCGCGGCTGGCCGCTCGCCCACCGCCTGGCGTTCAGCAACCTGTGCGCCGGCCTCTCGGTCCAGCACTTCGGCGGCTCCCTCGCGGCGCCCGGCTGGGGCGACATCATCGACTGGGTGCGCGACCACAGCCGGCACCGCCCCGGCGACGTCGACCCCGCCGTACTCCAGCACTACGCCTTCATCGGCGACGTCCTCCCGGCCGGTCCCGTCCCGATCGTCCGTCGGGCCTCGGCCACGATCGCGCGCCTGTCGGACGCCTGACGCGCCTACCGTCACCGCGACCAGGACGAGCAGTACGCCGCCGCCCAGGAAGCCCCAGGACGGCGCGGCATGTTCGAGCATCACCCCGGCGGTCGCCGATCCGGCGGCCGAGCCGAGGTTGTTGGCGGTGTTGATCCAGGTGCTCGCCTCGGTCCGCTGGTACGCCGGAGTGACGTCGTCGGCGGCCAGGTACGAGACCACGAACAGCGGGGCGATCGCGGCACCGGCAATGCCCAACACACTCCCGAGCACGACCAGGTCGGTCACGAACGACGCCGCGAGCAGTCCGGCGGCCAGTACGGCGATCAGCCCGCCGAGATGGGTCGACCAGGACCGGGTATGACGCCGGCGCGCCCAGAGCATCCCGCCGATCACACTGCCCGCCGCGATCGCTGCCTCGACGTACCCGGCCGCTCCGGGACGTCTCGCGTGCTGCGCGACACCTGCCACGCAGACGTACGCCGCGCTGATCCCGGACGCCGTGACCGTGATGACGAGCAGGATCCGTCGCAGACCGGGGATCACCAACGGCCCCAACGGATGCCGAGTGGGCGCCGACGCTGACGTCGAGGTCGTCACCGGACTCGTCACCATCGCGAACGTGCCGACGACCATCAAGGCGGCCGAGCAGCCGAGCGCGGCTGGTGCGGATACGAGACCGATCAGGGTGCCTGCGATCAGCGGCCCGCCGAGGAACAGGCACTCCTCGGAGACCGCGTCGAGAGCGTACGCGCGTTCCTTCAGCACAGAGCCCTCGGTGAGCAGTCGCCAGTTCGACCGCATCGACGGCCCCAACGGCGGCGCCAGCAACCCGGTCGCGCCGACGAGGAGCAGTACGGCGGCATCCGGCGTACCGAATGCTGCGATGGCGACCAGGCCGGCGGATGCACCGAGTGCGAGGGGTGGCAGGACGCGGCGCTGGCTGTAGCGGTCGACGAGCCGCGCTTTGTACGGCATCGACAACGAGGCGAACCCGAACACCGCGACCGCGGCGCCGGCCGTGGCGAAGGAACGGGTGGACTGCTGGACGGTGAAGAGCAAAGACAACGGGAGCAGACCGTACGACAGCCGGCCGAGCAACGCAGGCACGAATGTGCGCAGCGCCGACGGCAACAGCAGGACGTCACGGTAGCTCCCGGCACGAGTTGTGCCGGACACGAGGATTCTCCTAGAGAGACGGGATGAGGCTCGAAACCACGCAAGGCGTGGGAGCCGTCTCTAGTCACGGGGGGAGAACATGCGGGCGAGCCTACAGCTCATTCTCGGCGGCTGGAAATGTCGGCGTACTGGGCTCCGCCGGTCGTAGGGTCTGGGGTGGTGCGCGGGCTGTGGGACCGCGCTGGACGGAGAGGTGCAGGCGATGACGATCAGTCGGCGGCAGGTACTCGGGCTCGGGACCGGACTGGCTGCGATGGCCGTGGCGGGATGCGGGTCGAACTCCGGGCGGCCGTCGTCCGGTGGGTCGGACGGGTCGAAGCCGGCGCTGCAGCAGTGGTACCACCAGTACGGCGAGGCGGGCACGCAGCAGGCGGTGGAGAAGTACGCGAAGGCGTACCCGGATGCGACCGTGACGATCCAGTGGTCGCCGGGTGACTACGAGAAGAAGGCCGCGACGGCGCTGCTCACCGACCAGGGCCCGGACGTGTTCGAGTACCCGAACGGGCCGACGATCGACATGATCAAGGGCCAGCAGGTCGTCGACCTGACCGATCTGCTGGGCGATGCGAAGAGCGACTTCAACGCTGCGCTGCTCGAGCGGATGTCGTACCAGGGCAAGCTGTACGGGATCCCGCAGGTGATCGACATGCAGCTGCTCGTGTACCGCAAGAGCCTGCTGAGCGCGGCCGGCGTACAGCCGCCGCAGACCGTCGACGAACTGCTCGCCGCCGCGAAGAAGCTGACCAACAACAAGACCAAGGGGCTGTTCGTCGGCAACGACGGCGGCGTCGGCGTGCTCGGCGGGCCGGCGCTCTGGTCGGCCGGTGTCGACTACCTGACCAAGGACAACCAGTTCGGTTTCGACGACCCGGCCGCGTTCGAGTCGCTGCGCAAACTGCGGGAGTTCTGGACGTCGAAGGTGTTGTTGCTCGGGGCACCGACCGACTGGTCCGACCCGGCCGCGTTCACGCAGGGCCTGACCGCAATGCAGTTCACCGGCCTGTGGACGCTCCCCGTGATCGAGAAGGCGCTGCCCGGCGACTACGGCGTACTCCCCTGGCCGAAGCTGAACGCCACCACCGGTGCGCCGAGTGTCCCGGTCGGGGCGTACGGCGCCTGCGTGAACGCCAAGTCGAAGAACCTCGACGCCGCGAAGAAGTTCGCCAAGTGGCTGTGGGTGGACCAGACCGACGACCAGCTCGACTTCGCGCAGTCGTACGGCTTCCACGTACCCGCCCGCAAGAGCCTGTCGGAGAAGGCGGACAAGCTGAAGTCCGGCCCGGCCGCGGACGCCGTCAAGCTGCTGAACGAGAACGGCCGCCCGCAGAACCCGATGCTCTGGTCGCCGAAGGCCAGCTCGGCGTACTCCGACGCGCTGAACAAGATCATCCGCAGCGGCGCCGACCCGGCCGCGGAGATCAAGACCGTCAAGTCGGTCACCGAGGCCGAACTCAAGCGCATCACCGGCTGACACGACAAGGCCGCGGCCCCACACCGTTCGGTGCGGGGCCGCGGCTGCGCCGGCTCAGACGACCTTGACGTACTCCGCCTGCTGACCCTTCGGGCCCTGGGCGATGTCGAACTCGACGCGCTGGTTCTCCTCGAGGCTACGGAAGCCGTCGGTCTGGATGGCGGAGAAGTGGACGAACACGTCCGCACCGCCCCCGTCGACGGTGATGAAGCCGAAGCCCTTGTCGGCGTTGAACCATTTCACAGTTCCCTGTGCCATGTTGTTGCTCCTTCGTGGAGATGGGGGCGCACCGCGGACGCGGTGGGCCCGGCCGTTGTCGCACCGGCGGCAGACCATCTCTCGCGAGGAAAGATCGGGATAAACCACAGCTACTAAAACTTGACCTGCCCTATAGAACCACGAACTCGCAGGATTCATTCCCTCGGGCTGCGCCGGGCGTGGCAGGGTGGGGCACATGGTGACCCTGCAACCGCTGACCGACGACGACCGTGAGCTGATCGAGCTGGCCCGCCGGACGGTCGACGCGAACACCGACGGACCCGACGGCGTCTACACGATGGGCGCCGCGGTCCGCGGTGCCGACGGCCGGATGTACGCCGGTATCAACCTGTACCACTTCACCGGCGGCCCCTGCGCCGAACTGGTCGCCCTCGGCCGCGCCCGCGCCGACGGGGCCCGCGAGCTCACCACCATCGTGGCCGTAGGCAACGAAGGCCGTGGCGTGGTCGCGCCGTGCGGCCGCGACCGCCAGATCCTCGTCGACTACCACCCCACGATCCGCGTCATCCTGCCGACTGAGGACGGTCCTGCCTCGGCCCTGGCCACCGACCTCCTACCCGGCGCCTACCGCTGGACCCCTTGAAAAGCTGGGATGATGTCCTTGCCGTACGACGCCAGGGTTTCCTCCTTGGCGTCATGCTGGAGGTAGAGGGCGAACTGGTCGACGCCGAGTTCCTTCAGTTCGGCCAGCCGGGCGAGGTGGTTCTCGACAGGGCCGAGGATGCAGAACCGGTCCACGACCTCGTCCGGCACGAAGTCGGTGTGGGTGTTCCCGGCGCGCCCGTGCTCGGCGTAGTCGTATCCCTTGCGCCCCTCGATGTAGTCGGTCAGCGCCTGCGGCACGGCGCCTGACGTCCCGTACCGCGCGACGATGTCCGCGACGTGGTTCCCGACCATCCCGCCGAACCAGCGGGTCTGTTCGCGTTGGTGATCCAGGTCGTCCCCGACGTACGCCGGTGCCGCGACGCAGAACTTGATCGCCATCGGATCGCGGCCGGCCTGTTCCGCGGACCGTCGTACCGCGGTGATCATCCACTCCGCGATGTCCGGATCGGCCAGCTGCAGGATGTACCCGTCGCCGACCTCGCCGGTGGCCTTGAGCGCGCGTGGGCCGTACGCCGCGACCCACACGTCGAGCGCTCCGTCGTCGACCCAGGCGAACTTCAGCTGCTGCCCGCGGTACTCGACAGTCTCGCCGCGTGCCAGGGATCGCACCACTTCGACGCACTGCTTCATCTCCGCGATCGTCCCCGGTTGCGCGCCGAGCGTCCGCAGCGCCGAGTCCCCCCGCCCGATCCCGCAGATCGTCCGGTTGCCGAACATCTCGTTCAAGGTGGCGAACTGGGACGCGATCACCGTCCAGTCCCGCGTTCCCGGATTCGTCACCATCGGCCCGACGATCACGCGGCGCGTGGCCGCGAGAATCTGGCTGTAGATCACGAACGGCTCCTGCCAGAGCAGGTGCGAGTCGAACGTCCACACGTACGAGAACCCGGCGTCCTCCGCCTTCCGGGCCAGCTCCACGACCGTGGACGCGGGCGGATCACACTGAAACACCACACCGAAGTCCACGTCATCCCCCTACATCAGATAAGACGACAGGCCGCGCTTCAGGAACTTGCCCCGGCCTTTCCGGCCATGGTAGTTGCCGTCAGCCACGATCACCTCGCCGCGGGACACGACGGTGCCCACCCGGCCCTTGATCTCGACCCCTTCGTACGCCGAGTGGTCCATGTTCATGTGGTGCGTCTCGACGCCGATCCGCGTCGTACCGCTCGGGTCGTAGATCACCAGGTCGGCGTCCGATCCCGGCTGCACGATCCCCTTCTGCGGATACAGCCCGAACATCCGGGCCGGCGTGGTCGCGATCGTCTCCACCCAGCGCTCCAGCGACAGCTTCCCGTCCACCACGCCCTGGAACACCAGGTCGACGCGGTGCTCGACGCCGCCGATCCCGTTCGGGATCTTGGAGAAGTCGCCGAGCCCGAGTTCCTTCTGGTCCTTCATGCAGAACGGGCAGTGGTCGGTCGACACGATCGCGAGCTCGTTGTTCCGCAGGCCCTTCCACAGGTCCCGCTGGTGCGGCTCGTGCTTGCTGCGCAGCGGGGTCGAGCAGACCCATTTCGCGCCCTCGAACCCGGGTGCCCCGAGCTGGTCCTCGAGCGTCAGGTACAGGTACTGCGGGCAGGTCTCGGCGAACACGTTGCGGCCCGCGTGCCGCGCCTCGGCGACCTTCTCGAGCGCCTGGCTCGCGGACAGGTGGACGATGTACAGCGGGCAGTCCTGCGCGACCTCGGCGAGCGCGATCGCGCGGTTCGTCGCCTCCGCCTCGAGCGCGGCCGGGCGGGTGATGCCGTGGTAGATCGGGTCGGTCTGGCCCTTGGCGATCGCCTGCTGCACGAGGACGTCGATCGCGATGCCGTTCTCGGCGTGCATCATGATCATCGCGCCGTTCTCGCGCGCGGTCTGCATCGCGCGGAGGATCTGCCCGTCGTCGGAGTAGAAGACACCCGGGTAGGCCATGAACAGCTTGAAACTCGTGATGCCCTCGTCGGCGACCAGCTGGTCCATCGCCTTCAGCGCGTCGGCGTCGACACCGCCGAGGATCATGTGGAACGCGTAGTCGATGTGACACTCGCCCTCGGCCTTCGCGTGCCACGCGGCGAGCCCGTCCTGCACGACCTCGCCGGTACGTTGGACCGCGAAGTCGATGATCGTCGTGGTCCCGCCGTACGCCGCCGCCCGCGTGCCGGTGTCGAACGTGTCGCTGGCCGCGGTGCCGCCGAACGGCAGCTCCATGTGCGTGTGCGCGTCGATCCCGCCCGGAATCACGTACTTGCCGGAGGCATCGAGTACCTCGTCGACCGTGATCGTCGGGCTGAACGACGGATCGAGAACCGCGACGATCTTCTCGCCCTCGATCAGCACGTCCGCGACCCGGGTCCCGGTCGGTCCGACGACGGTTCCACCCTTGACGAGCAAAGACATCTACGCCACTCCCCTTTGAGCGGTCGGCATTTACGGTTTCGTCAGGTCTCCGTACGCGTCGGGCCGGCGGTCGCGGTAGAACTGCCAGCGGTCCCGGACGGTGTCCAGCAGGCCGAGGTCCAGATCGCGGACGATCAGCTCCGGATCGTGGTCGTGCCCGACGTCGCCGACGAACTTCCCCTCCGGGTCGACGAAGTACGACGTACCGTAGAAGTCGTTGTCGCCGAACTCGGACTCGATGCCGACCCGGTTGATCGCGCCGATGAAGTACTCGTTCGCGACCGCGGAGGCCGGCTGCTCGAGCTTCCACAGGTACGCCGACAGTCCGCGGCTGGTCGCCGACGGGTTGAAGACGATCTTCGCGCCGGCCAGGCCGAGTGCCCGCCAGCCCTCGGGGAAGTGCCGGTCGTAGCAGATGTAGACGCCGATCCGGCCGACCGCGGTGTCGAAGATCGGGTACCCGAGGTTGCCCGGCCGGAAGTAGAACTTCTCCCAGAAGCCCTTCACCTGCGGGATGTGGTTCTTCCGGTACTTGCCCAGATAGGTGCCGTCGGCATCGATGACCGCGGCGGTGTTGTACAGCACGCCCGGCTGCTCCTGCTCGTACACCGGGAGCACCATCACCATCCCGAGCTCCTGCGCCAGCGCGGCGAACCGCTCGGTGGTCGGACCCGGCACTGATTCGGCGTACTCGTAGTACTCGGCGTCCTGTTTCTGGCAGAAGTACGGCCCGTAGAACAGCTCCTGGAAACAGATCACCTTCGCACCCGCAGCGGCCGCCTGCCGCGCGTAGTCCTCGTGCGCCTTGATCATGGACTCCTTGTCACCCGTCCACGACGTCTGAACAAGCGCAGCCCTGACAACCTCCGCCACAAGACCTCCCCAAGTAGAGGTCCCATGCTCCATCCGCCCCAGCCCACCCGTCAACGGATACCGGAGATCGCGGTCAGAACGTGAAGGTGCGTGGTTCGGCTGGGAGGACGTGGCCGCCTACGGCGGCGTGGGTCGGGGGATCGTAGGTCGTGTAGAGGTGGGAGCCGGCGCCTTGGATGACGTGGAGGTTGCGGGCGAGTTGGGCGGTTAGTTGGGTGACCGCTGAGCCGGTGGCTTCGTCTTCGGCTACGTTCATGGCGGGGGCGAAGGCTCGGGCTCGGACGGTGCCGGCGGGTTCGTCCTGCCAGGACCAGAGGAAGGTGTGGCCGGCGGTGTACGTGGTGGGGTCGGCGGCCAGGACCTCCTCGGGTGAGGAGAGTTGGCGCCAGTCCCAGGGGCTGCCCCAGGTCGTATCGGCTCGGACGGCGAAGAGGTCGCCGGAGCGGGTGACGGGGATCGGGCCCGCGGGGACGTGCAGGGTGTCGACCGGGTGGCCGTGGGCGTGGAGCCAGGCGGCGGCGCCGACGGTGGGGTGGCCGGCGAAGGCCATCTCGCGGGTGGCGGTATAGATACGGAGCGTACCGGTGGCGGCGTCGTCGACGTACACCGTCTCGCTGTAGCCGAGTTCGGCGGCCACGCGCTGCCGGTCGCTCTCGCCGACGAGGCGGCCGTCGACGATGCCCAGTGGGTTGCCGAACCGGCCGTCCGGGTCGGTGAAGACCCTGACGACCTCGACTCTCAGGTCGGTCAAGTCAGAGAACGGCGATCGCGGCGATGATCGCGATCAGCAGCACCGCGCCGCCGACGATCGCCAGGACCCGGCCGTTGACCTTCGGTTCGCTGGTGGCCTCGGCCTGGCCCTCGTTGACGAAGGCGCGGAACATCTGCGTGTTCGCGCCCGGGTCCTGCTCGTTCTCCACGTTCTGCGGGACGTTCTGGTCAGCCATGGCCCAAGACCCTACCTGCCGCCGCTGCGCACCCAGCAGACCGCCCGCCGAAGTCTCACACAGACCTGATGTACCATTTGGTACATGCGCTTCGATCACTCCAGTACGATCCAGGCACCGGCCGACCGGGTCTGGGAGGTTTTCAGCGACGTCGAGCGGTGGCCCGACTGGACCCCGACCGTCGATTCCGTCGAGCGGCTGGACGCGGGCCGGATCCACGTCGGCGCCCGCACCCGGATCCGCCAGCCCAAGCTCCCGGCCGCCGTCTGGGAGGTGACCGAGCTCAAGGAGGGCGAGTACTTCGAATGGGTCTCGAAGGCCCCCGGGATCAAGACCACCGGCGGCCACCGCGTCATCAGCACGCCGGAAGGAACCGTCGCGACCGCGACCATCGTCCAGGAGGGCCCGCTCGGCTGGCTCTTCGGCCGGCTCTACGCGAAGCTCACCCGGGACTACATCGCCACGGAGACCGCCAAGCTTAAGGAAGTCAGTGAGTCGAGCAAGCCTGCTGGCTGAGGCGGTTGAGCATTTCGCGAAGAACGGGATCGGGGACGCGAGCCTGCGCAGTATCGCGACCTCGATCGGCACCAGTCACCGGATGCTGATCTACCACTTCGGTTCCCGCGAGGGCCTGCTCGCCGAGGTGGTCCGCACGGTCGAGCAACAGCAACGCGACCTCCTCGCCGACCTGAGCGAGTCGCAGCGACCGATCGCGGAGCAGGCCGAGGAGTTCTGGCGCCGCGTCACCGAGGCCGCGCTCGTCTACGGTCCACTCTTCTTCGAGCTCAGCGCGCACGCGATGCAGGACCTGCCGCACACCGAGTCCCTCAAGGCCGACCTGATCAACGTCTGGCTCCCGCCGTTGATCGAGCTCTGCGTACGTGCGGGCCTCCCGCCGGCCGAGGCCCCGGCGTACGCGCGGCTCGGTCTGGCCGCCTCGCGCGGCCTGCTCTTCGATCTCTTGCTGACCGGCGATCGCGCGGGCGTCGACGAGGCGTCCGCGCTGCTCAACCGGCTGTTCACGCTCCCGGTTCAGTAGGCCTCTCGACCCGGCCCGCCACGATCGGCAGCCGCGAGTCCCGCAGTACGGCGATGAACGCGAACGGCCTGTCCAACGTGAGCTCCAGGCGACGCTCCTGCCGGGTGACCATCGCGGCCCGAGTCATCGCGACAGCGGTCACCGCGGCAGCCTCGAACCCGGTCGCGAAGAACCGCGCGAGCACCTTCTGCTTCGCCTGCCCGACCTGGAGCGGCGTCGGGCTGAGCGCGCTGAAATGCCCGTGCGCCCCCGGGTCCGACGTAACCGCTGTCAGCCCGAACAGCTCACGGGACGCGAGCAGATCGTGCTCGACCTCGATGCTGAACGACGGCAGCGACACCTTCACCTCCGGCCGCGACGCAGTGGTCCGCCCGATCCGCAACCCCGGCCCGGGATCGTCCTCGGCAATGAGCTGACTTCCAGGTACGCCGTGCGTGGGCCGAGACGCAGCGTCCAGCAGCCGCGGGAGTACGTCGTCACCGTCGCCGATCCCCAGCAGTACGTCGACATCCTCGTCGCCGCGCACCGTGACCACGGTCAGGTCGTCGTACCGCCGTACCGAATCCAGGTCGGAATCCGTGCGCTCGAGCCAGTGCCACGAACCGGCCCACGGACCGGCGGCGACCCGACGGATCTGTTCGGTGAACGGGCGGACCCAGGTGGTGCGGAGCAGCAGCGCCGAAGCGAGGACGAGCATCATGTCGCCGTCGAGGTCCACCGGCAGTTCGCGGATCAGGTCGTCGGTGTGTTCGGCGGCCCAGGCGTCGAGTTTCGCCTTGTCGACGGCCGGGTTGCCGGTCAGCAGGCCGACGAGCGGCGCGGGCATCACGCTGTCGAACGATTCGGCGAGCTTGAGCTGCTCGCTGACCCACACGCCGAGTGCGGCGTTCAGGTCGGCGGAGGCTTCGATCGTCTCGATCAGGCGGATCGCGTCGGTGGCCCCGGTCGAGGGGTCCACGCCGGCGGCTGCGGCGAGTTCGGCGCGGCCGGGCTCGTCGGCGCCGCTCGCGAGGATCGCCAGCAGCGGCCAGAGGCCGAGGCCGGCCACGACGGTGTTCTCCGCCGGCAGCGTCCGGGCCCAGCGGGTGGTGAGGTCATTGACAGCGCGCACCACGTCGGCATCCATGTCCCCAGCCTGCCACGCACGGACGCCCAGGCCATCACAATCGCCCCCGACACTGCCCGCTGAGCGTGCATCCGACGGCGAGCCGCGGATTGTGATGGCCTGGGCGTCCGGACCCGACACGCGACATGACTGTGATTTTCATTTCCAGGCGATTTCTGCCAGCATTCCGCCCATGACAACGGCCGAGCAGCACACCGCGGAGTCGCCTGAGTCGTCTGAGTCGCCTGGCTCGTCGATCGCGTTCACGGCGACGCTGGTGCTGCTGGTCGGTGCGGCGTTGTTCGGGCGGCGGGTCTTCGCCGGCTGGTTCACCGACGACGGGATCCGGACCTGGGCGACGATGTTCGTCGGCGTGACCGTGCAGGCGCTGCCGTTCCTGGTGCTCGGCGTACTGCTCTCGGCCGCCCTCACCGCGTTCGTCCCGGCGTCGTTCTTCGCGAAAGCCCTCCCGAAGCATCCCGCCCTCGCCGTACCGGTGGCCAGCGCGTCCGGGGTCGTGCTCCCGGGCTGCGAGTGCGCCTCGGTCCCGGTGTCCGCGGCGTTGATGAACCGCGGCGTCACCCCGGCCGCGGCGATCGCGTTCCTGCTGTCCGCGCCGGCGATCAACCCGGTCGTACTGGCGTCGACCGCGGTGGCGTTCCCGGGTCAGCCGAAGGTGGTGGTCGCCCGCGCGGTGACCTCGCTCGCGGTATCGATGATCCTCGGCTGGCTGTGGCTGCTGACCGGCAAGGGCGGGTCGTGGCTGAAGATGCCGAAGAACCGGCACGCGCACGACGATCCCAAGTTCGACGTGTTCCGGTCCGCGATGCTCCACGACTTCCTGCACGCCGGCGGGTTCCTGGTGGTCGGCGCGGCGGCCGCGGCCACGTTGAACGTCGTCGTCCCGCGGGCCTGGCTCGATCACGTCGCCGGGAATCTCCTGCTGTCGGTGGTGATCCTCGGGCTGCTCGCCGTACTGCTGGCGATCTGTTCCGAGGCGGACGCGTTCGTGGCGGCGAGCCTGACGCAGTTTTCCCTCACCGCGCGGCTCGCGTTCATGGTGGTCGGCCCGATCGTCGACGTGAAGCTGATCGCCTTGCAGACCGGAACGTTCGGCCCGAAGTTCGCCGTACGTTTCGCACCGGCCACCTTCGTGGTCGCGATCCTGGCCAGTCTCCTCGTCGGATGGTGGTTGTTTTGACGCCCTCCCGCCCCGTGCGGGTAAGGGATTTCACCCACTACACGGAGGTAGTGAGTTGAGGTTCACGCTTCGGCGAGATCCGCACTGGCATCTCTCGGCCTGCGCTAACGACCCGTCCGGCCGCGATGTTGATAGCCGCGTTCAGGTCAGCGTTCGCCCGGTGTCCGCAGGCCACACACCGAAACACCGCTTGGCTCTCGCGGTTCGCCGGCGCGCAATGCCCACAGACGCTACAGGTCTGCGACGTGTACGCGGGGTTGATCTTCTCGACCCGCCCCGGTGCCTTGTGTTCCAGACGACGTACCAACTCGCCCCAGCCATTCGTCAGGATGCCGCGATTGAGGCCGGCTTTGGTGCGCCGCCGGTTCGGCAAGAGTCGCCCACTCTGTCCGGGGTCAGGTTTGGGCTTGGGGCGCTTGACCATCGCAATGATATGCAGATCTTCGACCCGAATAATGTCGAACCTGCGCGCGAGGTCGGTGCTGGTCTTCTCCACCCAGTCCTGGCGGCGATCGGCGGCGCGGGCGTGCAGCTTGGCGATCGCGGCTTTGGCCCGCTGATGCCGCGCAGAGCCGCGCTTGCAGAGCGCGAGTCGGCGCTGCCAGCGCTTGAGCCGTTCTCGCTCGCGATCCGACATACCGGGACACGTCAGAAGCTCACCGGTACTCAATGCCGCCGAGACCGTATGCCGCGGTCCACGCCAACGACCTCTCCCGTTCCGGGGGCGGAGGTCGGCGCAGGGATCACAGCGAAGCCGATATGCCAGCGACCCGACCGATCACAGGTGATGCGGTACGACTTCGCAGCGGGTACGGCGCGGGACAGCCGGAAACGGACCCAGCCGACCTTCGGCACCAGAGCCTGCGCCCACTTCCGGTTCAGCTTCACGATCCGGGATGCCTGGGAACCTACAATTCGGAAGCCTTCGTGCAACCCGGCTTTGCGCCAGGTCGGGCGGCGGTGGGTACCTGCGCACATGTTGTTGACGGCCTGGTTGAAATCCCGCAGCGCCTGCTGCTGCACCGTCTGCGACCCGGCCCGCAGCCACCCGAACTCGGTTCGGGCGTCAGTCAACTGTCGGCATTGCTCCGCAAACCCCGGCGTCGGGCCTTTGTCGCGAGTCCACATCAACCATTGCTCGAGCGCGACGTTCCACACGTACCGGGCATGCCTGCAGTGTTCCAGCAACGCCGTCTGCTGCGCGCGAGTCGGGTACATCCGGAACCGGGACATGCCGTCCACTCAAGCAGTCAAGACCGACATTTTCGATTTCTGGAGGGAGGCAGTCGCGTGGATCAACGACCACCCGAAGGACAGAGTTGCACGCGGCAGGACAAATGAAGCGCAACGTTGCCGGGTTGGTGATTGTGTTCGTCGGGGCTGCGATGGTGCAGCTCGCGACGTCCGGGACGTACTTGCGGTACGTGAAGCCCGGGATGCGGTGGATGCTGCTCGCGGCCGGTGTCGTGCTGATCGCGCTCGCGGTGACCGATGTGGTCGTGCGGTCCCGCCAGACCCATGACCACGGTCTGCCCCGCGCCGCCTGGCTGCTCCTCGTCCCGGTCTTCGCGCTGCTCGTCGTGGATCCGCCCGCGCTCGGTGCGGATGCCGCACAACGGCAGTCACCGGTCGCCGCGAAACCGGCCAAACCGGCCGAGCCACAGGGCAACGCGTACTGGGGTGACGAGTCGCACGGCCCCAAGCCCATCGCGGTCCGCGACTACTCGGTCTGGGCGGTGTGGGAGAAGGAGACGATGCAGGGCCGGTCGTTCCAGCTGACCGGTTTCGTCACGCCGGCGAAGAACGGCGTCTGGTACGTGACCCGCATCGGCCTGACCTGCTGCGTCGCGGACGGTACGGCGTTCATGGTCGAGGCCCGCGGTCACGCCGCGCCGCCGAAGAACCAATGGATCACGGTAACCGGCAAGTGGGCCGAGCCGACCAAACGCGTCGACGGTGACGTCGCCGCGCTCACGGTCGAGACGGTCAAGCCGGTCGCCGCGCCCGTCAATCCTTACGAATAGTTCACCCAACCCGCAACGACGGGCACACCGGTCGGTCGATGTACGGCGATGAAGCCGAACGGCCGCTCGAGATTCACGTACAGCGCCTTGGCGCCCAACGCCGCGCCCGCGGCCATGGCCATCGCGGTGACCGCGGCCGCCTCGAATCCGGTCGCCGAGAAGCGCGCCATCACGGCCTGCCGCGCCTGGCCGATCGCCAACGGCTGCGGGCTCAGCCCCGGGAAGTGCCCGCTGCTCGCGTCCGACGCCGACGCCAGCCCGAACACCTCGGGATGCTGCAGCAGATCATGCTCCGCCTCGATCTCGAAGTACGGCATCGACAGTACGACGGTCGGCTGCATGGACTCGATGACCTCAACACCGGGCGCCGACCGCTCCGCGGCGAGCACCTCGGAGCCGCTCACCCCTTCCCCGTCGAGCTCCAACGCAGCGGACAGAACAGACGCACGCCCACCATCACCGACCACGAGCCGTACGTCGAACTCGCCGGTGCCGCGCACTGTCACCACGGTCAACGGACCCGCCGCGCTGTCGTGCACCCGCAAGCTGTCGAGGTCCGTATCCGCCCGGCTCAACCACCGCCGATCGTTTCGCGGGTACTCGTCGAACGGCAACGCCCACTCCGTCTTCAGCACCAACGCCGACGCGAGCACCAGCAACACCTCAGGCGTGAGCTGGACCGGCATCCGCTGGAGCAGCCCGTCCGTCTGCTCGACCACCCACGCGTCGAGTGCGGCGCGATCGGTCAGCGTCCCGCGCACCTCCGGCGGCAGGAACCGGTCCACGCCGGGCTGCAGCTCGACCTCCGGTCGCGTCCACAGCCCCAACGCCATCCGAAGCTCGGGAGCCTGCAGCAGACCGCCGTACCGTCCGCCCGCGGCCTCGGCCAGCTCGGTGTGAGCAGGCTCGTCCGCGACCTCGGCCAGCATCGCGAGCAACGGCTGGACGCCGAGACCGGAGATCACGGTGCTGTCCTCGCCGGGCAGTTCGGCGATCCATCGAGCGGTCAGGCGACCGACTTGAGATGCGTCCACTCACACATCCTGGCCTATCGCCGTTTCATTCGCATGAAACGCACAGTCGAGCCCAAGGTCCTGTACTTCGGTACGCCGGTAGTCCTGATCAGCTCCTGCAACCCCGACGGCACCACGAACCTCGCCCCGATGTCGTCCGCCTGGTGGCTCGGATACACCGCGATGCTCGGCATGGGGACGAGCGCCCAAACTGTGAAGAATCTCGTCGAGCGGCCGGAGATCGTGCTGAACCTGGTCGATCCGGACATGGTCGCCGCGCTCGACCGGATCGCGCTGCTGACCGGGTCGGAGGAGATGTCCGAGTCGAAGCGGGCACGCGGGTACCGGTACGTGCCGGACAAGTTCGCCGCCGGCGGCCTGACCCGCGAGCCGAGTGAGCTGTCCGGCCTGGATTCCGTCCAGGAGAGCCCGATCAACCTCGAGGGCCGGATCGAGGCGATCAACGAGATCGGCGGACCGGATTCGCACCTGTGCGCGCTGGAGATGAAGGTCGAGCGGGTCCGGGTTCGCGAGGACCTGCTGATGAGCAACGACCGCTACATCGATCCGCTG
This sequence comes from Kribbella sp. VKM Ac-2566, assembly GCF_004366005.1. Classification (NCBI taxonomy): domain Bacteria; kingdom Bacillati; phylum Actinomycetota; class Actinomycetes; order Propionibacteriales; family Kribbellaceae; genus Kribbella; species Kribbella sp. VKM Ac-2566. The sequence goes on from NZ_SODT01000008.1 coordinate 1,634,469, forward strand.
CGGTGGGATCCGCTGATCATGAAGTTCACCGAGTACTTCGCGGGCGGCGCTCCGGCGTACCCCTCATCACTCGCGCGCGGGTGGCAGATGCCCCCGATGGTCAGCCTGACTTCGCCAGGACCAGGGACTCCGTAGTCAGCGGAGTCGAACGCCGCCTGATGATCGTGCAGGCCATGCCGCCGATCACCAGTGCGGCGGCGATCGCCTGCTGCAGGCCGACCGCCTCACCGCGCAGCACCCACGCGGCGGACATGCCGACGACCGGCACCAGCAGCGAGAACGGTGCGACGGTGCTGGCGTCGTACTGCCGGAGAAGGTAGCCCCAGACGCCGAACCCGAACAGGGTCGCCCCGAAGGCGAGGTACGCGATCGCGCCGATACCGCTCAGGTCGATCGCGCGAATCGCATCGACATCGGTCTTCGGGCCCTCGGTGAGAAGGGACAGGACCAGCAACGGTACGACGGCGACGGCGCTGACCCACACCATGAAGCGCAAGGTGTCCGGCGGCTTCGCGTACCGGGTGATCGTGTTGGCCACACCCCAGAACCCGGCCGCGACGATCACCAGTACCAGCGCTGCCAGCGGCGCCGACAGCTTGCGGTCGAGGACGATCAGCAGGATCCCGACACAGGCGATGACGATGCCGAGGAGCTGCGCGGGCCGCGGCCGCTCCCGCAGTACGGCGATCGCGAACAGGACCGTGAAGATCACCTGACTCTGCAGCACGAGCGACGACAGGCCGGCCGGTACGCCGTGGTCCATCGCGATGAACAGCAACCCGAACTTCGCGACGCCGAGAGCGAGGCCGACGCCCACGACGTACCGCCAGGCGACGCGTGGTTTACCGAGCAGGAAGATCGCGGGGACGGCCGCGAAGAAGAACCGGAGCGCGGACAGCAGGAGCGGCGGCATGCCTTCGAGACCGACCTCGATCACGACGAAGTTGATGCCCCAGACAACGACGACGGCGAGGGCGAGGAGCAGGTCACGAGGCTTCATACGGTCCAGTGTCGGCCGGAGTACACTTAAGGACCAGCACTGATTGCTACCGCTAACGATGTAGGAGCGCTACATGATCGATCTCGGGCGGCTCAAGGCACTGCACGCGGTGGCGCAGTACGGATCGGTCAATCGGGCGGCCGAGGTGCTCGGCTACACGCCGTCCGCGGTGTCGCAGCAGCTGGCGAAGCTGGAACGGGAGACCAGGACAACGCTGATCGAGCGGCAGGGGCGCGGGATCGTGTTGACCGACGCGGCCCAGCAACTGGCGTCGACGGCGGCGCGGATTCTCGAGCTGGTCGAGGACGCCGAGCTCACGCTGGAAGAGCAACGCGGTCAGGCCATTGGGACGCTGAGCATCGCTGCGTTCCCGACCGCGGCGCGCGGACTGTTGCCGCCCGCTCTCGCCCGATTGGTCGACGAGCACCAGCAACTGGATGTCCGGGTGCTCGAGACCGACCCGTTCGAGGCAGTGGCCGCCGTCAACCGCGGCGAGATCGACATCGCCATCGTCCACGACTGGCACAACACCCCACTCGGTCTGCCCGAGGGCTTGTCGCGGGTGAAGCTCGGCTCTGATCCCGCCGACGTACTGGTGCCGGCGACGCATCGCCTGGCGGGCAAGGAGTTCGTCCGCGCGGAGGACCTCGTCGGCGAGCGGTGGATCTGCCAGCCGGTCGGGTCGATCTGCCACGAGTGGCTGATCCGCACGATGCGCCGCGCGGGCGTCGAGCCGGAGGTCGCGTACTCCGTCGCGGAGTACCAGACCCAGCTGGCGATGCTCGCCCGCGGCCTCGGCATCGGCCTGCTCCCCCGGCTCGGCCGCGGCCCGCTCCCCGACGGCGTGGTCGTCGTACCGCTGCAACCCGCACCGAGCCGCCGCCTGTACGCCGTTTGGCGCACGACCACGTCCCGCCGCCCGGCGATCACCGTCACGCTCGCGACCCTCAAAGCAGCCTGGCCGGATCGCGACACGGCCTGATCACTATTGATCACCTTGCGCGACCGATTGACAGCGTTCCGCGCTTGCCGCTACGTTCACCTGAACTATTAGGAAACCTTCCTAATCATCCTCCCCGACGCCCCCTCGGAGGAAGTTCATGATCCACTCTCTCGTGGCCGGCGCCCTGCTGGCCGTATCGACCCTGGTGCCGACACCAGCGCAGACCCAGGCCGTTGCCGACGACACTCCGGTCGGCCGCAACGGCCAACTGCACGTCTGCGGCACCAAGCTCTGCAACGAGCGCAACGAGCCCGTCCAGCTGCGCGGCATGAGCACCCACGGCCTGCAGTGGTACGCCAACTGCGTCAAGACCGCCTCGCTGGACGCCCTGGCGAACGACTGGAAAGCCGACATCCTGCGCATCTCCATGTACGTGCAGGAGGACGGTTACGAGACCGACCCGGAGAAGTTCACCAACCTGGTGAACACCTACATCGAGGAGGCGACCAAGCGCGGCCTGTACGCGCTGGTCGACTGGCACCAACTCGACCCGGGCGACCCGAACGAGAACCTCGGCCTGGCGAAAACCTTCTTCACCGAGATCGCCGAACGGCACAAGGACAAGAAGAACATCATCTACGACATCGCCAACGAGCCGAACGGTGTCAGTTGGGCCGGCATCAAGTCGTACGCCGAGCAGATGGTGCCGGTGATCCGGGCCAAGGACCCCGACGGCGTGATCTTCGTCGGCACCCACGGCTGGGCGTCGCTCGGCGTCTCCGACGGCGGCAGCGAGGCCGACGTCATCGACGACCCGGTGAACGCGACGAACCTGATGTACACGTTCCACTTCTACGCCGCGTCGCACCAGCAGGAGTACTTCGACGCCCTGTCCCGCGCCGCGGACCGGATCCCGTTGTTCGTCACCGAGTTCGGCACCCAGACGTACACCGGTGACGGCGGCAACGACTTCACCTGGTCGCAGAAGTACCTGGACTTCCTGGAGAGCAAGCAGATCGGCTGGACGAACTGGAACTTCTCCGACGACTTCCGCTCCGGCGCGGTCTTCAAGGAGGGCACCTGCAGCGGCGAAGACTTCACCGGTACGACGATGCTCAAACCGGCCGGTGTGTGGATCCGCGATCACATCCGCAACCGCACCGCCTCCACGGTCACCACTGATGTCAGCACGTCCGCCGAGCTCAAGGCAGCGCTGACCGCCGCCAAGCCCGGTGACACGATCAAGCTTGCCGACGGCACCTACACCGGCAACTTCAAGACCACGATCGACGGCACGTCGTCGGCGCCGATCACGCTGACCGGCTCGCCGAACGCCGTACTGCAGGCCGGCGGCGGTTACGGCCTGCATCTCGACGGCGCGTCGTACTGGAACGTCAAGGGCATCACGGTGACCGGCGGCCAGAAGGGCATCATGATCGACGGCGCCACCCACGTCACGATCGACGGCGTGACCGTGCACGGGCTGGACATGGAAGGCGTGCACTTCCGCAACAGCAGCACGTACGGCGTGATCAAGAACTCGCGCATCTACGACACCGGCGACGACGGCCGCGGGATGGGTGAGGGCGTGTACGTCGGCAGCGCGGGCGGCACCTCGGACAAGTCCGACCACGTGCAGATCCTCGGCAACACGATCGGCCCGGACGTCGGCGGCGAGGCGGTCGACCTCAAGGAGGGCACGACCGGCGGACTCGTCTCCGGCAACAGCTTCGACGGCCGCGGCCTCACCGGCGCGAACTACGACGACAGCTGGATCGATGTCAAGGGCAACAACTATGTGATCGAGAACAACACCGGCAAGAACACCACGAACAACGGGTACGAGACGCACACCCAGCAGTCCGGCTGGGGGTGCGGGACCGTTTTCCGCGGGAACACGTCCGACCTGACCGGCGCGACCGGGAGCGGACGGTACGCGTTCAACATCACCAACTACAGCGCCTCCAGCTGCAAGGTCACCATCGACCGCAGCAACACGATGACCGGCGGGAAGGCACTGACCAACCCAGGGATCCCGGTCACCTGACGAGCTCCCCGGCCGTCCCTGCCCGGGCGGCCGGGGCCAGGTCCGGCTGGCCCGCCCCGTCAGCCGGGCCGACAGGTACGCCGCCTGGCCAGCGCTTCAGCGGGGCCGGCCGGCGGGGTGCTTGGCCGGGGCGGCGACGATCTGGCGGAGTTTGCCCTCGGTCTCGTCGTCGAGCGCGGTGTACACGGTCGCCCGGGTCGGCCCGAGTTGCGACAGCCACAGGTTGACCGGCTCGATCCGGAGGATGCCGTACCCGTCGATCTCCAGCATCTTCGTCCGCGTGCTCGGCGCCGCCACGTCGTACCGCTCCCAGAGCTCCGCGAAGTACGGCGAGCTGTTGAGCAGACCTTGGATCAGGTCCTGCCAGAGCGCTTCGCCGACGTGCTCCGCGGACGCTGCGCGGAACGCCGCGACCATGTGGTGCTTGGTCATCTCCGCATCGACGAAGCTGCACATCCAGTCGTCGGAGACGAAATTCAGCCAGAGCAGGTTCCGCTCCTCGACCGGCACTTCGTCGAGGTCGAGGACCACTTTGCAGTACGCGTCGTTGAACGCGAGGATGTCGTACCGCGTGTTCAGCACCAGCGCCGGGTACGGCGAGACCGCGTCGAGCGTCTTCTGGACCGACGAGGGCAGCGCCGTGCACACGCCCGGCGACGGGCCGAGCCGGAGCCCGGCCAGCCGGTACAGGTGGTTGCGCTCCTGCCGGTCGAACCGCAGCGCCGTCGCGATCGCGTCCAGGACCTGGGCGGACACGTTGATGTCGCGGCCTTGCTCGAGCCACGTGTACCAGGTGACGCCGACTCCCGCCAGCAGCGCGACCTCCTCGCGCCGCAGTCCCGGCGTACGGCGGCGGCCGCCCGGGGCGAACCCGACCTCGTCGGGCCGGATGCGCTCCCGCCGGCTGCGCAGGAACACCCCGAGCTCCCGCCGCTGCGCCGTGGCGGTTCTGTCGGTGGCTGCCGGGACAGTGGTCATGGTTCCATCATGGACACAGGCGCAACCGGGTGCCAGGTGCTGTGAGTAATAGGATAACCAGGCTCTCACCACCAGGCTCTGAGCGCGCGCAGGCTGGAGCCATGACAGACCAGCTCCAGGCTGCCACCACTCCGGTCACCTCCCGGCCGCAGGCCGCTGCGGTGCCGCTGAAGCCGGTGGCGCTCACGACTCTCATCTTCGGCGCGTTCCTGCCGATGCTCTCCTTCTTCGTCATCAACGTCGCCCTGCCCGCGATCGGCTCCGACCTGCGCGCGACTTCCGGCGAGCTCCAGCTCGTCGTCGGCAGCTACGGGATCGCCGTGGCGACCCTGCTGGTGGTTGGCGGTCGCCTCGGTGACACGTTCGGCCGCAAACGACTCTTCCTGATCGGCCTGATCGGCTTCACCGTCATGTCGCTCATCTGCGCCATCGCCCCGACCATCGGCGTACTGCTCGTCGCACGGGTTGCAATCTCGCTACTCATGACCCCGGTGACCCACCAGCTGCGGTCGGGGAAGCAGTAAGCGACTGGTCCGCTCGACGGTTCCAGAATTGGACCTTACCGGCGGACCAGCTCGCACCTAACGTCGTCGGCAGACACTGTCGCCGAGGATCAGCGAGGTACTGATGAAGCTCAACGATCGCCTGCAGGACTTGGACACACTCGTTGGCGAGTGGGACATGGAGGCCTCGATCGACGGCCGGTCGATGGGTCGATCGACCGCGACCTTCAGCTGGCACGACAGTCGCGGCTTTCTGCTGATGCAGGTCGACCCACCCGCCGAGATCGCCCCCGAATGGCAGCAGAATTCGCCGCTTCCCATCTCCGCCGCGATCGGCCTCGACGACCACAGCGCGGGCTTCGCGATGCTGTACACCAGATGCGCGGGGCGTCTGCCGGATCTATCGGATGACCTTCGAGGCCGGGCGATGGGAGATGCAGGGGCAAGCCGGGCCTGGATTCCACCAGCGCTTCGAAGCCACCGTCGACAGCGCCGGCGGCCGGATCAACGGACGATGGCTCGACTCCGCTGACGGAGAGGTCTGGAAGACAGACTTCGACGTTGCCTACATCAGGACCAATGCGGAGGTGGGGTAAGTGCGGACGGGACCCGGGTGGTCTGGTCGCCTCGGGCGGCGTTGATCTGGGACTGGGTGAGGAACAGGGCACCGGTCAGGTCAGCGCCGCTCAGGTCAGCGTCGCGGAGGTCGGCGCCGATCAGGTCTGCTTGGCGGAGGTCGGCGCCGCGCAGGTCGGCTCCGATCAGGTAGGCGCCGCGGAGGTTGGCTTTCGCGAGGTCGGCGCCGCGGAGGCGGGCCCCGATGAGGTCCGCGCCACGACGCTCCTTCTTCTTGCTCTGCTTGCCGCGTAGGCGTTGGCTGGTCTTGAGAAGCAGTTCGTTGACCGCTGCGCGCTCGGCGTTCACGTCGACGGTGGTGAGATCCGGCGTACGACTCACGTCTTCGATGCGGGCGATCGCCGCCCGCGCCGCCTCGTCGTACTCGAGGACCTCGGTGAGATACCAGAGCAGCTCGTGCAACTGGCGGAGGATCGGCAGCGCCGCGAACATCTCAGCGGCCGACTGCCCTCGTCCGGTGATCTCCTGCCCGGCACCGAAGCAGTCGTACACCGTGCACCCCTGGAAACCCTTGGTGCGCAGGTCTTTGTGGATGGAGCAACGGAAGTCGTCGCGGAGATTCGGGCACGGCTCACCCGCCGGCTTGTCCAGAGCGAAGTCCGCCGACTTGGTAAAGGTCAGCGCGACGCAGCAGAGGCCGACGCAATTACTGCAGTCAGCCCGCAGATCAGTTCTGTTCGGCAACCGTGTGGCCGGTGCGGCGCCAGCGGATGCCGGCCTCGATGAAGTCGTCGATCTCACCGTCGAAGACGCCGGAGGTGTTGCCCGACTCGTACTGCGTCCGCAGGTCCTTCACCATCTGGTACGGGTGCAGCACGTAGGACCGCATCTGGTCGCCCCACGAGCCCTGCACGTCCCCGCGCAGCGCGTCGATCTGGGCCCGCTCCTCGGCCTTCTTCAGCGCGAGCAGCTTGGCCTTCAAGATGACCATCGCGCTGGCCTTGTTCTGCAGCTGCGACTTCTCGTTCTGGCAGGAGACCACGGTGCCGGTCGGGAGGTGCGTGATCCGGACCGCGGAGTCGGTGGTGTTGACGCTCTGACCACCCGGACCGGACGACCGGTACACGTCGATCCGCAGCTCTTCTTCCGGTACGTCGATCTCGTCGGTCTGCTCGAGCACCGGGACCACCTCGACCGCGGCGAACGAGGTCTGCCGGCGGCCCTGGTTGTCGAACGGCGAGATCCGCACCAGCCGGTGCGTGCCCGACTCCACACTCAACGTGCCATAGGCGTACGGCGCCTTGACCCCGAACGTGGTCGACTTGAGCCCGGCCTCTTCGGCGTAGGACGTGTCGTAGACCTCGGTCGGATAGCCGTGCCGCTCGGCCCAGCGCAGGTACATCCGCTGCAGCATCTCGGCGAAGTCCGCGGCGTCCACACCGCCCGCGCCGGAGCGGATCGTCACCAGCGCCTCGCGCTCGTCGTACTCACCGGACAGCAGCGTGCGGACCTCGAGGGACTGGATCGCCTTGGCGACCGAGCCCATCTCCTTCTCGGCCTCGACCAGGCTGTCCGCGTCGTTCTCCTCGCGGCCCAGCTCGACCAGCGCGCCGATATCGTCGAGCCGGCCGCGCAGGTTGGTCACCCGCTCGACGTCGGACTGCAGGCTGGACAGCCGCGATGTCACCTTCTGCGCGTTCGCCTGGTCGTCCCAGAGATCGGGCGCAGCGACCTGCTCGCCGAGCTCGTCGATCTCCTTGCGCAACGCAGGAAGGTCGAGCACTTTCTCGATCGAGGTCATCGTCGCGTCGAGCTGCTTCAGCTCCGCGTCAAAATCCAGTCCAGCCACAACTAAGCAGCTTAGCTCAGGCGAGCCCACGACGAAGAACGGCGAAGACCTGGGCGATCGCGTTCTCCAGCGCCGCCTGTGCCTTCTCGAGCTCGTCGGGTGACGGATCGTCGGGCAGCGTGCGCATCAACTGTTCCTCGAGGACCTTCTGTGCGGCGGCGTACAGGGCCGCGATCAGCCGGTTGCGCAGGTGGTCCGGCGACCGCTCGTCGAGGGCCTGCGTGAGCGATGTCTCCAGCTCGTCGGCGGCCAGCCGGCGGCGGGCGAGCAGCGCGGGGCTGCCCTCGATCGTGCGGACGAACTGCTTCCAGGTGGCCAGATGACCGACCTCGAGCCGATCACGCGTCCCCGCCAGGTACTGCGCCTCCAGCACGTCCACCGGATCCGCCTCCGGCGGCGCCTCACGGACGGCCCGCGCAGGCCCCGTCCACCACCCCGGCTCGTCGAAGAACAGATCCTCCTTGGCCGGGAAGTGGTTGAACACCGTCTGTACGGCGACATCCGCGGCCCGCGCCACCTCGGCGACGGTGACCGCGTCGAAGCCGCGCTCGAGGAACAGCGTGGTGGCCACATCCGAGATGGCCTGCCGCGTCTGCTGCTTCTTGCGTTCCCGCCGCCCGAGCTCCATTGCACCGACCCTAGCGGATCTGCTTTACTGATTCCATTGTTGTAGTCACTCTAATTTTGGAGCACCACCAATGACTGTTCTCGTCACCGGAGGTCGCGGCGCGATCGCCCGCGCCGTCACCGCCGGCCTGATCGCGGCCGGACAGGACGTCCGCGTCGCCAGCCGCGAACCCTCCGCCCTCCCGTCGGCCGTCGCCTACGACCCGGCCGACCCGTCCTCCGCGCTCCGCGACATCAGCCAGGTCTTCCTGTACTCCTCCCCGTCGACAGCGCCCGCTTTCGTTGCCGCGGCCGAAGCAGCCGGCGTGAAGCAGGTCGTCCTGCTCTCGTCGTTGTCGTCGCTGGGCGGTCCCGAGGATCCCCACGCGAAGACCGAGCACGTGATCGCCGACGCGTCGTACGCGACCACCCGGCTGCAGCCCGGCGCGTTCATGAGCAACGCGAGGTACTGGGCTCACCAGGTCCGGGCGACCGGTCAGATCCGGCTGCCCTACCTGGAGGCCGAGGAAGCGCCGATCCACGAGCAGGACATCGCCGACGCAGCGGTGCGGGTCCTGCTCGACGGGCCGGGCAACGGGCACGACGGTCGCGGGTACCCGATGACCGGGCCGGAGTCGATGACGCGCCGGCACCAGATCGGGCTCGTCACCGAGGTCACCGGCGTACCGATCGAGGCCGTCGACCTCACCCCCGACGAGGCTCGCGCCGAGATGGGGATGCGCGACGAAGGCCAGCGCGAAACCCTGCTCGCCTACTGGGCGTCCCGCGTCGGGACGCCGGCCACCATCGAGCCCGGCGTCGAACTCCTCACCGGCCACACCGGCCGAACCTTCACCACCTGGCTCACCGACAACCCCGGCCTCTTCACCTGACCTTGGCAGGAGGGTTTTCCGGTTGTTGTGATGCAGGTGTAGGCGGGTTGGGCTGATCCGGCGACCTCTCGACCCCCGCGCCCACCCCAACCAGGCCTCACACCCGAGGTTGCCCCCTCAACTGCAGGGTTGCCTGTCGAAAATCCGAGGGGGCATCCCACCACTTCAAGGGGCAACCCGGCCTGTTGGGAAACAAATGTGCACATGCCGACGATTTCTTTCCCATCACCGAGGTTGACGGCCGGCCCACGCCACTAACTGAACGGCATTGGGGTTCTCCCCTCGCGTACAGGGTTCTCCCCTCGCCTATCAGTAGAGAACCCCCCACGCGAAGGGCCAACCAGTCGTCTGCCGCCGGCGATAGCTCACCAGCGAGGCGGCGGGGCGCCAGAAACCTCCACTGACGTACGGAAACTTCCAGTCAGCGGATCGGGACGATGGCGGCGGCCTCGGAGGCGACGTCGGCCGTGCCTGGGAAGCCGGGCGGCTGGAACGGGAGGTCGGCGGTGGAGGTGAGCCGCACCGTCACCGTCGTACCCTCGACGTCCACGGACCAGTCGAGGTTGTCGAACCTGTTGCCTGCGGCAACGTCGTCGAGGTAGTCCGCGGTCAAACGGCGCGCCTGGTCGGGGTCGATCGCCGCGTTGCCGCCCGCACCGGGCTGGGCGTAGACGGCGGCGAGGCCGTTCGCGGCCGCGAGGACGGCGCCGTCCGCAGTGGCATCGAGGTCACGGCGGACCAGGAACGCCTTCGAGATATCGGTGACCACGACAACCATCAACAGGATCACCACGGTGAACCCGACGATCAGCACGGTCATCTGCCCCTCTTCACCCTGCCTGCCCCGCGTCATCGGGTGCCCTTGGCCTGGCGGTAGTCTCCGAACGCTTCGGTGTGCGAGGAGCTGATCCGGATCGCGGGCGGCTCCCCGCCGAGCGCATCCGGGATCAGCGGCAGCCGGACCTTCGTCTCCAGGGTGACCGTGACGGTCGAGCCCGGCTGCAGGCAGGCCGGACTACAACTGATCGTGAGCTCGTCCGAGCTGAGCTCCATCCCCTGGTCCTTCATCGCCAACTCCGCGGCGTCGAACGCCCGCGCCCGCGCCTCGTCCTCGGACACCCCGTCCGGCACGATCACGAACGCCCGTCCGGCCGCCCGGGTCGCCGCGGTCGCGCCGTACGACGCTCGCTGTACGTCGAACACGCCGAGCATCATGTACACCAGCGGAACCATCAGCAGGATCGCCAGCCAGGAGAACTCCACGACGGCGCTCCCGCGTTCGTCCCGGCGGCGCCTCACTCGCCCGTCTCCTTCACGGCATGTCCCTCGACGGTGAACGAGAGGCCCGGTCCCCACAGCCCGAGCGGCGGCATGTGCGCGTGTACGGACACCTCGACGCCGGGCTGCCCGTCGATGTCGGTCTCCTCCGCGGACACCGAGTCGATCAGCCCGTCCGTCACCACGCCGCTGACCAACTCCCGGGTGCGTGCCGCACCGTCGGCCGGCGCCCGGTTGAGCACGGCCGCGTAGTGCGCACCTTCGGAGGCCGCGGCGGTCACCGTGTTGCGCACGTACAGGAACAGGCCGACCTGGAGGATGCCGAGGAACAACGGCACCAGGATCGTCGAGACCAGCACGAAGTCGACGACCGCCGATCCCCGCTCGCCGCGCGCACGCATCACTTGTTGGACACGGAGTCCAAGGCGCTCTGCAGCATCTCGGCGAGTTGCTTGCCGGCCAGTTTCCAGATCGCGACGACCAGGCCGGCCGTCATCACGGTGATCAGCACCCAGCCGGGTACGTCGCCGCGCTCGGTCCGCGCCGGACGTGGCTTCAGCAGCAACGTCAGGAACAGCCTCGTCAGGTACAGGGACATGACCTCTCCTCAGTTCATCCGGCGATCAGCCGGATTCCGACAGCGCCCGGGTAGAAGGCGAACGCGATGGTCACCGGAAGGACCAGGAAGACCACCGGGACCATCATCGCGACCTCGCGCCGGGCGCCCGACTCGATCAGTTCGCGGCGCCCGGCTTCCCGGATGTCACCGGCCTGCGCCCGCAGTACGTCGGCCAGCGGGGTGCCGCGCTCGAGCGCCACCGCCAGCCCGTCCGCGAAGCGCGAGAGCGCCAGCAACCCGGTGCGATCCGCCAGCGCGTCGAGCGCGCGGACCAATGTTTCTCCCGCCCTGGTCTCCGACAGGACGCGTTTCAGCTCGTTGGCCAGCTCACCCCGGGACGACCGCGCGACGCGGTCGAGGGCAGCGGCCGGACCTTCACCGGCCGCGACCGACAAGGCGAGCAGCTCGGCCACGGTCGGCAACTCGGCCAGCAGGCGCCGCTCACGCCGCCGTACCTGTGAAGTCAGGTAGGTGTCGCGACCGAGGATCGCGGTGATCCCGAGCACCAGGCAGAACACCAGCAGCGCCACCGGGTCCCCGAGGCCGACCATGGCGGCGACGACCGAGATCACCAGCCCGGCACCGAAGGCGATCGCTCCCCAGAGCAACTGCTCGATCCGGAACTCCTCGACCGTCCGGTCCAGCCCGGCCCGCTGCAGGCGCCGACGAATCGTGTTCGCGCCGCCGAGGATCCGCTCCAGCCGTTGCGCCGCGGACCGCAGCGACGGACCGAACAACCGCAGGATCGCGTAGAACGGCGACCGCGAGTCGATCACGCCGACGAAGACGTCGGGCGCACCGAGGTCCCGCAGGTACGGCGAGATCCGCTCGTCCACTGTGGGTTTACGCAGGAACGGCAATCGCAGTACGACGATCAGCAGCCCGGCGCCGAGCACCGCGCCGAGGAAGCCGCCGAGCAGCATCGGGCTCATCGCAGCACCCGCTCGGGCTCGGGCAGCCGGCCGATCCGCAGCATCACCCGGTACGCGATCACACAGATCACGGCGCCCACGGCGATGATCAGCGCACCGACCGGCGAGTTGTACCGCTGGATGACGTCGCCCTGGAAGGACAGCAACAGCAGCACCAGCCACGGCGCCGCGACCGCGACCCGTGCGCCGTTGACCGACCACGACTGCCGGGACTCGAGCTCGGACCGGGTCCGTGCGTCGTCGCGCAGGAACGACGACAGCGACCGCAGCAACCGGCCGAGGTCGCCACCACCGACCTCGCGCGCGATCCGCAGCGCTTCGACGACACGGTCCCCGACCGGGTCGGCCAGCCGCGCCTTCAAGCGGTCCAGCGACTCGGCGAACCGGCCGGTGGAGGCGTAGTCCGCACCGAACCGCCGGAACGGCTCGCGCAACGGCATCGGCCCGCGCTCGCCTACCTGAGCCAGCGCCTCCGACAACGACAGCCCTGCACGGACCGCCGACGCGATGTTGTCGACCACGTCCGGCCACAGCTCGCGGAACTCGGTCAGCCGCTTCCGGGCCCGCGACCGCACCAGCGCGATCGGCACCCAGCCGGCCATCAGCCCGAACACGACACCGACCGGCAACGTCTTGGACACCGCGAACATCAGCAGGAACGCGACCAGCGCGATGATCACGCAGGCGCCGATGAACGCACCCGGCGTCAACCCTTCGATCCCTGCGCTCGCGAGCAGGTCCCGGCTCTTGCCGCGCAGCCGCCCGTCCGAGCCGGGCACGGACTCGAGCGGCGCCACGAACGCCGCGATGATCAGCAGCAGGCCGACACCGAAGAACAGCCCGATCACGAGCCCCATCAGCTCGCCGCCCCGCGTGGCAACTCGGTGAGCAGCCCGGCCACGTTGTATCCGGCCTGCTGGAACCGCTCCGGATGCGGCAACTGCCCCTCGGCACGCCGCAGGTATCCGTCGTACGTGCTGAACAGGGTCTCGGTCTCGATCGCCTGCTCCTCCAGCCGCCCGGTGACGGCAACGATCTCGCGCACCCGCCGGCACCCGTCAGCAGCGATACCGAGGTGTACGACGAGATCGACGCAGCCGGCCACCGTCGGCAGCACGAACCGGGAGCCGATGTTCTCGCCGGCCAGCAGCGGCAGCGTGCACATCTTGGTCAGCGCCTCACGCGCCGAGTTCGCATGGATCGTGCACATCCCGGGAAGGCCGCTGTTCAGAGCGAGCAGCAGGTCGAGGCATTCCTCGCCGCGCACCTCGCCGACGATCACCCGGGACGGCCGCATCCGCAGCGACTCCTTCACCAGGTCGCGCAGCCGCACCTCACCGGTGCCTTCGAGCCCGGCCTGCCGGGTCTGCATCGACACCCAGTCGGGAATCGGCAGCTTGATCTCGAAGACCTCCTCGCAGCTGATCACCCGCTCGCTGCCGGGGATCGAACCGGCCAATGCGTTCAGCATCGTGGTCTTGCCGGCCTGCGTGCCGCCGGAGACCAGCACATTGAGGCCGACGGCAACCGACGCCTCCAGCACCGCGGCCGCGTGCGGTGTCAGCGAACCGAGCTGGACCAGGTCGGTCAGCCGGGTCGCGCGGACGGTGAACTTGCGGATGTTGATCGCCGCATACCGCTGGGTGATGCCGCCGAGGACGATGTGGACGCGGCTTCCGTCCGGCAGCCGGGCGTCGGTGAACGGCTGCGAGACGTCGATGCGGCGGCCGGTGGTCTTCAGCATCCGCTCGACGAGGTCGCTGACCTCTTCCTCGGTCAGCACGGTCGTGGTCAGCTCGTGCCGGCCTTCGCGGGCGATGAACACCCGGCTGGGCTCGTTGATCCAGATCTCCTCGACCGACGGGTCGTCCAGGTAGCGCTGCAGCGGCCCGAAGCCGGCGACCCGGTCGTGGACCTCGCGGCTGACCGCCTCCAGGTCGCCGATCGGCGGCACCACGCCGCTCAGACTGCGCTCGTCGTACTCCCGGACGACGGTGGCGACGATCGAGTTCACCGCGCCCGGGTCGCGGAGCGGGTCGATGCCTTCGCGGCGCACGACGTCGCGCACCTGGGCGTCGATCAGCTCGATGGCGCCGTTCCAGCTCGAGCGGTGCGCGTCGAGCCTGTCCGCAGTCATCGATCTCCCCGTGTGAGTCCCGTCCGGCGACCACGCTCGGTCACCATGCGGGGACCATCCTTTCAACTCCTGCGCGCCCGGCGCCACCTGTGTCTGCTGCCCTGTGGACAACCGTGACACGCCGTTGGCTCACTCACCGTATCGATCGGGTCACGGCCAGGTCCAGAAAATTGCAGCTTGTTGCAATTCCAGAGTGTTAGCGGTGGACGAGCGTGTGCTCGAAGGAGTAGCGGCTCGCGCGGTACAGGTGGGAGCCGTACTCGACCGGCTGGCCGTGGTCGTCGTACGTGATCCGCGTGGTCGCCAGCAGCGGAGAGCCCGGCTCCTCCGACAGGAGCTTCGCCTGCTCGGGTGTTGCCGGTACGGCGGAGATGGTCTGGTGCGCCACCTTCAACCGAACCCCCTCAGCTCGCAGCAGCTGGTAGAGACCACGCTCGGCCAGTGTGGCCGGGTCGGTCTCCAGGATCTCCGGCGGCAGCCAGTTGCGCATCAGAGCGAGCGGTTCGCCGTCTGCCCGCCGCAGTCGCTCCAGCCGCAGTACCCGATCGCCCAGCTCGCATTGCAGTGCAGTGGCAACCTCTGCGGTCGCAGGTGAGATTCCGAAGCGCAGTACGTCGGTTTCGGGCTTACGGTGCGCTGAGGTGAGGTCGTCGTACAGGCTGGTCAGTTCGAGCGAACGGCGTACCTGTCCGGAATTGCCGACCACCTGGGTGCCGACACCGCGTTTGCGGACCAGGAGGCCCTGGTCGACCAGACGGGCGATCGCCTGGCGGACGGTCGGCCGGCTCAGTCCATAGGCCTCGGCCAGGTCCACCTCGTTGCTCAGCCGGGACCCGACAGGCAACTCGCCGCCCTGGATGGCCGCCTCCAGCTGCTGCGCCAGCTGCACGTGCAACGGCGTACGGCTGTTCCGATCGACCTGGACCTGGACGGTACTCATGGGCTCATCCTGAAGGGTGGACCGGAATCCGTCGAGCCGGTACCCGAATTTGATCAGACCCGCCCGCCGTAGCGGCGGACGCTGAACAAGGGCCTGACGCCAGGTGAACTTTGCGATCCTGGCGGTCCGGATCGCGGGCACCGGGTTTGGAGCCGTGGTGTGCTGGGGCAGGATGACGGCTTCGCCCACGCCGCCCCGGATCGCTGTCAGCAAGGGAGAACGCATGGAACCGCTTCGCATCGGCATCCTCGGTGCCGCTCGGATCGCCGGCCGGGCCATCGTCGAGCCCGCCAAGCTGACCGGCGCGCGGCTGGTCGCGGTCGCCGCGCGCGACATCGGCCGGGCCGAAGCGTTCGCCGCCGAGCACGGCGTCGAACGGGTCCACGCGTCGTACCAGCAACTGCTGGACGATCCCGAGATCGAAGCGATCTACAACCCGTTGGCGAACGGTCTGCA
Source organism: Kribbella sp. VKM Ac-2566 (assembly GCF_004366005.1). NCBI lineage: Bacteria > Bacillati > Actinomycetota > Actinomycetes > Propionibacteriales > Kribbellaceae > Kribbella > Kribbella sp. VKM Ac-2566. The sequence goes on from NZ_SODT01000008.1 coordinate 1,650,226, forward strand.
CGGGCCGTGGAACCTGCGGGCCCTTGCCGCAGGCAAGCACGTGCTGACCGAGAAGCCGTCGACCAGCAACGCCACCGAGGCTCTGGAGGTCCGGGACGCCGTCCACTCATCCGGTCTGGTGTTCATGGAGGCGTTCCACTACGCGTACCACCCGGTGATGCGACGGCTGCAGGAGCTCGTCGCCAAGGGCGAGCTGGGCGACCTGCAGACGGTCGAGGCGACCATGGTGATGCCCCCGCCGCCGGAGGACGACCCGCGCTGGTCCCTGCCACTCGCCGGGGGTGCCGTGATGGACGTCGGCTGCTACGCGCTGCACGCACAGCGGATGTTCGCGCCGTACGCCGGTGGCGCGCCGAAGCTCATCAGTGCACGCGCCGGTGAGCGAAAGCGGCTGCCGGGCGTGGACGAATGGCTCAACGCCGACCTGGAGTTCCCGAACGGTGCGACCGGTGTGGTGCGGACCAGCATGGCGGCCGAGAACGTCGAGTTCAGTCTCAAGGTCGTCGGCAGCCGTGGTGAGGCGTTCGCCCCGTTCTACGTGCTTCCGCAGAACGACGACCGGGTGATCGTGACGACCAAGGAAGACACGTGGGTCGAGCACCTCGGCACACGGACGTCGTACACGTACCAGTTGGAGGCCTTCGCCGGGGCGATCCGCAACGGCGCTCCGCTCCTCACCGACGCCGACGACGCGCTGGCCACGATGGAGCTCATCGACGCCTGCTACGTCGCCGCGGGTATGGCCCTCCGACCGGTCTCCGCGATCTGATCGCTGCGGCCGGCGACCGCGTGTGCGAACGCCTGGATGAACGGGTGTGGGCGTCTGCCGTCGCCGGCCAGCTCCGGCTGGAACAGGCTGGCCAGGTAGAACGGGTGACCCGGCAGCTCGGCGATGCGCGGTTCACCTGCGTCGTCGTACCCGCTGAAGACCATGCCGTGCTCACGCAGTAGGTCGAGTTTGCTGCTGTCCAGGCCGTAGGAGCAGTGGTACCTCTCCATAGAGCGCTCTACACCGAGCAGCTCGGCAGCACGGGTTCCTGGCCGCACCTGCACTCCGCCCTCGTGTCCGTCGAGCGAACACTGCAACGGCACGATCAGGAGCTCGTCAGCGTCCGGCGTACTCTCGCCATGCTGTACGCCGGTTGCGCCGCAGACGTTGCGCGCGAACTCGAGCATCGCGTGCTGGAACCCGCCACACGTACCCAGGAACGGGATTTCCTGCTCGCGGGCGATCCGGACCGCGGTCACTGCACCGGCCTCGCTCCGGTACGGGCTGCCGGGCAGCAGCCAGATCCCGTCGAAGCCTTCGAGCGCATCGTCCACGTCATCGCTCGGGACCCAGTAGACGTCGAGGTCCAGGTGATCGCGTTCCTCGAGTTCCTCGAGCAGACCGGGGATGCGGGCGTGCGAACGAACATGCGGTGAGCGGTCCCCGACCAGGGCGAGGCGTCCGGAGTAGGCGTTCATGGGTCCATCCTCGGGTCGCGGCGAGCATCAGCGCCAACGATGATCTCTGCATGGTCGATCAGAGATACTGATGCATGTGGATCCTCATCTGCTGCGGACCTTCGTCACCGTCGCCGAGTGCGGATCGTTCTCCACGGCGGCCTCGCGACTCGGCTACACCCAGTCCGCGGTGTCCCAGCACATCGCCACCCTGGAGAGCGACCTCGGTACGCCGTTGCTCCGCCGACGGCCCGTCGTACCGACACCAGCGGGCGAGCGCCTGCTCGAACACGCCGGTCCGATCCTGCTCCGGCTGGACGCGGCCCGCGCCGACGTACGCCGTACTGTCGCGGATCCGCCCAGCACCCTCACGCTCGCCGCGTCTCCCCTGGCGGCCCGGTCACTCGCGACGGTGTTGGCCGAGGTACGACGTGCTTATCCCGGCACCGAGACGTCGCTGACCGTCTGCGGGCGCGATGAGGTCGTCGCGGGTATCGCCGCCGGCAGCTTCACGCTCGGTCTCGTGGACGGCATCGCCACTCCCACCGATCCTCTCAACCTGACCAACGCCGTACAGCTCCGCACCACTTCGGTGGCCCACGACACCCTGGTCGTAGCCCTGCCCACTACCCACCCACTGGCCCGCCATGGTCGTGGCCTCTCGCTTGGCGATCTCGCGGACGCGCGGTGGATCGACGCCCCCGACCTCGCCGCCCCACTGGCGACGTTGCGCGCCGCGGCCGGCTCCGACGCGCTACGCCCGGCCTTCACCTACAACGGCACCGACCTCTACACGCTCCTCACCCTGATCGGGGCCGGCCACGGCCTAGCGGTCCTCCCCCGCTCAGCAGTCACACCGGACCTCGCGGCCGTCCCACTCGCCACGCCACGCCTGGTGCATCGAACCGAGCTCCTGCACGGCCATCTCTCCGACCCCGCAGCAGAAGCCGTGGCCACCGTCCTCTCAGACCACGAGTAGTTGCTCCAGGCCACCACGCGTCATCATCCGATCAAGCACCCCGACAGCTTCCCGCTCGGCAAAGACCGCATGGTCGGCATCCTCCGGGTCGATCGCCTCACAGATCGCGTTGTACGTCCAGTTGAGCCAGCCGGTGATCGCGACCGCGAACGACTCCAGCCCCAGCTTCGGCCACTCCCGCACCTCGCCGTACCCGTCCCGGAACGCCAACAGGCCACGCTGGTTGACTTCCGGCCGCATCAGCCAGTGCGTCAGCACTGAGCCGAGCTCTAGCTCGGGGCTGAGCGATCCGGCGAAGTCCCACTCCATCACCGTGAGCTCTCCGTCGCGTCCCTGGCGAACACTCTCCGGGTTCAGGTTGCGGTTGCAGAGCATCAGTTCATCGGGCGCGTCGAGCTCGATCGCCAGCAACTCGCGGATCGACGGCAGGCGTGCGTCGAGTTGCTCGGCCCATGGTTTGCGGGCCGCACGCGCACGACCGAGCAGGTGCTGCCAGTCGTCCTCTGAGCGGCGGAACGCCAGGTAGCCGTGGATGGGCTCGTCGCTCGGGATGGCCAACGCGTGCAACGTCCCGAACAGAGCACCCGCTCGACGAGCCATCGCCGTCGACACCGGCAGCACTGGCGCCGTTCCGACCTCGAGCCACTCGTGCACGCGCCAGTTCTCGCCACGCACCTTCTCGATCAGGCGTCCGTTCGGACTGATCGCCGCGGCCGGCGCGGCTACTCCCGCCGCGACAGCAGCCTCACGGAGCCGGGCGCCGAGCTGGGCTTGCTCGTTCGTTATCCAGTCGTAGACGGTGACGGCCAGCCACCGCCCGCGGTCGGTGGTGAGGTCCCAGCAGCGCCCCATCGCAGTGAACAACACGGGTTTCGCCGGCCCGGTCAACGTCCCCAGGTCGAACGCTTCGGCAAGCTCCTCGGCCAGGCCGGCAGGAGCCGTGGGCGCGTCCGCGACCCGGCGCTCGACCTCGGCTTTCAACGCCGGCCAGTCGCGTACGCCGTACTCCGCGGCCAGCGCGCGTTGCGCTTCCGCGAGCGAGGCGTCCGGCTTGGACTCCCGCAGTACCGCGAGGAGATCCTTCGCTTCCTTGCGCAGGTACTCGATGCTGGGCCGATCAGGCAGCAGTCTCACAATGCGTCCTCTCGCACCCGGACTCGCACGGGTCTCAAGAGAGCGTCATCGACCGCACTCAGCTTCGGAAATCGAGGTGGCTTCCAGCCTTCCGGCGAGTCTCGGCGCGCCCTCGAACGCACCAGCGAGGCTACCCAGCTCCGACCCCGCCGGTCAACGGTGACGGTGACCTACGTCGGCCCGCCCGGGACCGCAGTCCCCGGGGAACTGCGGTCCGGACGCTACTTCTGCCCGTGCTTGGTGGACGGGATGGTCGAACTGTCGCTCGGGTTGGGTTTCGGCCGTTTGGGTTGCTTGGGCTTGCGGACTTCACGTCCGCCTTTGTTCTTGGACATGACGCACACTCCGGGGCTTCACGATCGCGAGCTGAGGACGGGCCGACGGCCCTGCTACGCCGCGGTACTCCTCATGCCCCGGGGGTCACCTTCGACGCTACACCCAATGCGCCGATCAGTCGTGGGTCGGGAAGCCCAGGTTGATCCCGCCGTGGGACGGGTCCAGCCAGCGCGACGTGACCACCTTGCCGCGGGTGAAGAAGTGCACCCCTTCGGTCCCGTGGGCGTGAGTGTCGCCGAACAGCGAGTTCTTCCAGCCGCCGAACGAGTAGTACGCCATCGGCACCGGGATCGGGACGTTGATCCCGACCATCCCGACCTCCACCTCGTTCTGGAACCGGCGCGCCGCTCCGCCGTCGTTGGTGAAGATCGCCGTCCCGTTCCCGTACGGGTTCGAGTTCACCAGCTCGAGCGCTTCGTCGTACGACGGCGTACGCAGCACCGAGAGCACCGGGCCGAAGATCTCGTCGGTGTAGATCGACATCTCGGGCGTCACCTTGTCGAACAGCGTCGGGCCTAGCCAGAAGCCGTCGGCCGCCCCGTCGAAGTCACCCGCGCGCCCGTCGACCACCAACTCCGCGCCGGCCTCGACCCCGGCCGCGACGTACCCGGCGACCTTGTCCCGGTGCTCGCCGGTCACCAAGGGGCCCATGTCGCAACCGCGCGTGCCGTCGCCGGTCTTCAGCTTGCCCATCCGCTCCGTGATCTTGCCGATCAGCTCGTCCGCGATCGGCTCGACCGCGACCAGGGCGGAGATCGCCATGCAGCGCTCACCCGCCGACCCGAACCCGGCGTTCACGGCGGCGTCGGCCGCGAGGTCCAGGTCCGCGTCCGGCAGCACGATCATGTGGTTCTTCGCGCCGCCGAGGGCCTGCACACGCTTGCCGTTGCGGGTGCCGTTCTCGTAGACGTACTTCGCGATCGGCGTCGACCCGACGAACGACACCGACTTGACGTCCGGGTGCTCGAGCAGCCGGTCGACCGCCTCCTTGTCACCGTGCACGACGTTCACGACGCCGTCCGGCATTCCGGCCTCCTTCCACAGCTCGGCCATCGCGTTCGCCGCGGACGGGTCCTTCTCGGACGGTTTGATCACCACACTGTTGCCACAGGCAACCGCGATCGGAACGAACCACATCGGCACCATGGCCGGGAAGTTGAACGGCGAGATCACCGCGCTGACGCCGAGCGGCTGCCGGATCGAGTACACGTCGACCTTGGTCGATACGCCCTCGCTGTACCCGCCCTTGAGCAGATGCGGGATCCCGCAGGCGAACTCGATCACCTCGAGGCCGCGGGTCACCTCGCCGATCGCGTCGGACAGCACCTTGCCGTGCTCGGCGGTGATCAGCTGCGCGATCCGCTCCTTGTCGCGGTTCACCAGCTCGCGGTAGGCGAACAGGACCTGGGCGCGCTTCGTCAGCGACGTCTGCCCCCAGGCCTTCGACGCCTCGTGAGCGACCTTGACGACCTCGTCGACCGTGGCCGCCGACGCCAGATCCAGCTCGCCCGTGACCTGGCCGGTCGCGGGGTTGTAGACCTTGCTGGTCCGCTCCGCCACGCCGGTCCACGAGCTGCCGCCGACGAGGTGGGTGATGCGCTTGCTGTCAGTACTCACGATGTTTCCTCACTGCCGGGGGTATTTCCTGCTTCATCCGAGGACCTCGCCGCGGTCGGCCAAGGCAACGTCGACGGGCTTGCCGGTGCCCAACGACTCCAGCCCGGCCTCGCAGACGGCCGCCGCGGCGTAGCCGTCCCAGGCGCTCGGGCCGTCGATCTCACCGCGCACGGTGGCGTCGACCCAGCGTTGCACCTCAATGTCGTACGCCTGCTCGAACCGGACCCGGAAGTCGGCCGGCATCGTGCCGCCCCACTGCCGGCCGGCGCGGGTGAAGACGCCGGACCCGAGACCGATCGTCGCGCTGCCGCGCTCGGCCACCGCCTCACACCTGACCTCGTACCCGACCTGGAAGTTCACGAACACCTCCACGTCGGCCAGCGCGCCGTTCGCCAGCTCGAACACGGCCAGCTGCGGATCGAGTACGCCGTCCCCGACGAGACTCGTCGGCGTCGGGGTGTGCACAGTGATCCGGGTGATCTCCTCGCCGAACAGCCACCGCGCGACGTCGACCTCGTGCACCATGGAGTCCCGGACGATCATCTCGCTCCGGAACGTCGGCGAGGCCGACTTGTTCCGGTGCACGTTGTGCAGCAGCAGCGTCCGCCCGAGGTCGCCGGAGTCGAGCAGTTGCTTCAAAGCGGCGTACTCCGGGTCGAATCGCCGCATGAACCCGACCTGGATCAGCTGTCGTCCGAGCTTGTGTTCGGCCTCGACCACGCGCAACGCCGACGCCGCGTCCATCGTCAACGGCTTCTCGCACAGCACGGGCTTCCCGTGCTCCAGACAGGCGAACAACTGGTCCGCATGCGCGAATCCCGGCGACGCCAGGATCACCGCGTCGACGTCGTCGGCCGCGATCAGCTCCATCGGATCCTCGACCACGCGAACAGTCTCCGCGTACGCCGTACCGCCCGAGTGTCTCGCCGTACTGGCAGACCCGGCTGTCGACCTTTCCGAGAGCCTGCCGGCGAGCGCCTCGGCCCGGCCCGTATCCGCATCGGAGACCGCGGCCAGGCGTGCACCCGCCGTCTTCCGCACAATGCGTTCGGCGTGGTCGGCGCCCATCACTCCGACGCCGACGATCCCGACCCGCAGCTCGGTCATGTCCCCTCCTGCCCCTTCCGCACATCATCCACGACCACCTCGGGGTTGATCTCCCGCAGCTCGTGGCTCAGCGCTTCCAGCTCGGAACCGCCGGCCATCTCGGTCGTCAGCTCCTCCAGCGTGATCTCCGCCCGGTGCGTGTCGAGCGCCACTCGGCCGAGCTTCAGCACGACGAAGTGGTTGCCGACCAGGTACGCGTGGTGCGGGTTGTGGGTGATGAAGATGACGCCGATCCCGGCGTCGCGCGCCTTCACGACGTACTTCAGCACCACCCCCGACTGGTTGACGCCAAGCGCCGCGGTCGGCTCGTCGAGGATGAGGACCTTGGCGCCGAAGTGAATCGCGCGGGCGATCGCCACACACTGCCGCTGACCGCCCGACAGCTTGCCGACCGGCTGCTCGAGATCGGGGATCGAGATCCCCATCTTGGTCAGCTCCTCCTGCGCGATCCGCTTCATCTTCGCCGCGTCCAGCTGCCGGAACGGCCCCTTGGTGAGCTCGTTGCCGAGGAAAAAGTTCCGCCAGACCGACATCAGCGGCGCCAGCGCCAGGTCCTGGTAGACGGTCGCGATCCCGCTGTCGAGCGACTCGCGCGGCGAGCCGAAGTGCCGCTCCTCGCCGTTCACCGACATCCGGCCGGACGTGTAGTCGTGCAGCCCGGCGATGATCTTGATCAGCGTCGACTTGCCCGCGCCGTTGTCACCGAGCACGCAGGTGATCTCGCCCTGCCGCACCGACAGCGACACCCCGCGCAGCGCCTGGATGTTGCCGTAGCTCTTGCCGACGTCCTCGAGCAGCACGATCGGTGTGTTCGGACTGGTCGTCGCGTCGTCCGCGAACGACTTCGTGGTGGTCATCGTGCCTCCGCCCTGTTCTTGACGACGAGATTGACGATGGTGGCCAGCAGCAACATCGCACCCAGGAACGCCTTGAACCAGTCCGGGTTCCAGCCGGCGTACACGACACCGAGCTGGACCATTCCGAAGATCAGCGCGCCGACCGCGCCGCCCACGACGGACCCGTAGCCACCGGTGAGCAGGCATCCGCCGACGACCGCAGCGATGATGTAGAGGAACTCCTTGCCGACGCCTTCACCGGACTGCACGACACCGTTGGAGTTGAACAACAGCTGCATGCCGGTGAACCAGGCAAAGAATCCGACCACCATGAACAGCCCGATCTTGACCTTCTTGACCGGTACGCCGACGGCCCGCGCGGCTGCGGCGTCGCCGCCGACCGCGAAGATCCAGTTGCCGATCTGGGTCTTCAGCAGCACCCAGGCGGCGATCGCGACGAACACGATCCACCAGACGACGATGATCTTGATCGTCACGCCGCCGATCTTGAACTCCGACGCGAAGATCGACTTCGCCGCGCCGAACCCGTCCATGTCGCTGATCGAGTTCGACGCGACGGCGCCGGAGGCGAGCCGGGTGACCGCGATGTTCAGGCCCTGCAGGATGAAGAACGTACCCAGCGTCACCAGGAAGCTGGGCAGGCCCGTCCGCATCAGCAGCCAGCCGTTGAACGCGCCGATCGCCAGCGAGAACGCCAGGGCGACGACCATGCCGACCCAGACGTTCACGCTGAACTGGTAGGCGAACAGGCCCGCGGTCAGGCCGGAGGTCGTCACCGCGACGCCGGCCGAGAGGTCGAACTCGCCGCCGATCATCAGCAGCGACACCGGCACCGCCATCACACCGATCAGAGCAGCCTGGTACAGGATCGTGCCGGTGTTGTTGATGTCGCGGAACGGCGGCGCTGCGATCAGGAAGAACACCAGGATCACGGCCGCGCCGACCAGCGACCCGATCTCCGGCCGGCTGAGCAGCCGGGCGCCGAGGGACCGGGCGGAGACGCGGTCGTCCGCCGAGGCGGGTGAGGTGATGGTCGATGCCATGGCGCTACCTCAGCGCGTCCCGGCTTCGGCGTACTTCTGGACCGCCGCGATGTTCGACTTGTCGATGAACGCCGGCCCGGTCAGCGTGGCCTCGCCGCCGCCGATCGTGTCGCCGTTGGTCTTGTAGAGCCAGATCGCGTCGATCGCGAGGTACCCCTGCAGGTACGGCTGCTGGTCGACGGCGAACTGCACGGTGCCGTCCGCGACCGCCTTGGCCATCTCCTTGCTCATGTCGAAGCTGCCGATCTTCGCCGACGACCCGGCGTCCTTGGCCGCCTGGACCGCGGTCAGCGCGATCCCCGCGTTGAGCGCGACCACGTAATCGGCGCTCTTGTCCGCCTGCAGCTTCGAGGTCAGGGTCGCCTGCGTGCCCGGCTGGTCGGTGCCGTTCACGTTGACGTTCTCGGTGCTTGGCAGCTTGTCCTTGATGCCCTGGCAGCGGGCCTCCAGGCTGACGTTGCCCTGCTCGTGGATGACGCAGATGACCTTTTTCGCGCCGAGCTGCTTGAGCTTGTCACCGGTCGCCTGGCCGGCGATCCGCTCGTCCTGACCGAAGTACCCGAGCGCGCCGGTGGTCTTCCACTGGTCCAGCCCGCCGTTGAGGATCGTCACCGGGATACCGGCCGCGATCGCCTTCTTGACGTTCGGGATCACCGCGTCCGGCTTGTTCAGCGTGACGGCGATGCCGTCGACCTTGGAGTCGATCGCGGTCTGCACGAGGTTCGCCTGGGCGGCGCCGTCCGGGTCGGCGGAGTACTGCAGCTCGATGTTGTCCTTCTTCGCGGCCGCCTCGGCCCCGCGCCGCACGATGTCCCAGAAGGTGTCGCCGGGACCCGAGTGGGTGATCATGGCGACCTTCATCCGCGGCGTGTCCGCGACGTTGCCGCCGCTGTTGCCGGAGCTCTCCTCCTTCTGCTTGCCGCCGGAGGAGCTGCACGCGGCCAGAGCCGCGGCGAGCGCGACAGCCGCGACCGCGGCCCCCGCCTTCTTCTGCCACCGAACCATGACTTGCTACCAGCCTTTCAGGTGTTCCGCGGCTCCGCGGACTTGCGTGGGACCCGAGAGTGTCACACTCCCGTGGCCGTCATCTCGATGAAGCACCCCCAGACGCAGTGAGATACGCCAACGTCCGCGCCGCGATCGGCAGCGGTACGTCGGGCGCACACGGGTACATGTCCTGCTCGACGATCGCGAACACGTCGGCGTCGAGCGCGGCCAGCGCATCGAGGACCGGCGGCAGCTCGGGTACGCCGTTGGGCGGCTCGCACATCACGCCCCGCCGTACCGCCTCGTCCATGCTCAGGCCCTCGGCCTCGACCTCCGCGAGGATCTTCGGATCGACCTGCTTCAGGTGGACGTAGCCGATCCGGTCCGGGTACTTCCGGATCAGCTCGAGGTTGTCGCCGCCGCAGTAGCTGATGTGGCCGGTGTCGAGGCACAGGTTCACGAAGTCGCTGTCGGTCTCCTCGAGGAAGCGCTCGACGGTGTCCTGCGTGTCGACATGTCCGTCCGCGTGCGGGTGGTACTGCGTCAGCAGCCCGAACTCCTCCGCCAGCCGCCGACCCAGCTCGGTCACCGCCTGCCCGTGTCTGGCCTGCCCCTCGTGGTCCAGCCGCTCCTCGACGATCTCACCGTTGTCACCGCGCCACATCGACGGCATCACGACCAGGTGCTTCGCGCCCATCGCGGCCGTCAACTCGGCCGTTTTGGCGACGTCGCGCCACGTCGCCTCCCACCCGTCGGGGCGATGCAGCTGCTCGAACGTCGTACCGGCGGTCATCGTCAGGCCGCGCTGGTCGAGCTCGTCCTTCAACCTGATCGGGTCGGTGGGAAGGTACCCGTACGGACCGAGCTCGATCCGCGTGTAACCGGCCGCGACCACCTCGTCGAGGAACCGCGTCCACGGCGTCTGCCGCGGGTCGTCGGCGAACCAGACTCCCCACGAGTCAGGCGCCGTACCGATGGCGATTCTGCCCATCAGCGATCTCCTTCGACCGGAGCCAGGTACGGACGCTGGGCCTTCTTGCTCTCCTCGTACGTCGCGGCCGCGGCCTGTGTGGACTGCAGCTCCGACACCTCGCTGACCGGAACGTCCCACCAGGAGTCGCTGTCCGGACCGCCGACCAACGGGTCGGTCGTGACCTGGATCGCGATCGGTCCGGTGGCTGCCTTCGCGGTCTGGATCGCCTTCTCCAGCTCGGGCCGGCTGTGCACGTCGATCACGTCGACACCGAAGCTGCGCACGTTCGCCGCGAGGTCGACCGGCAGGTAGTCGCCGTCGAGCCGGCCGTCGCCGGTGCGCTTGCGGTACGCCGTCCCGAACCGCTGGGAACCGAGCGACTCCGAGAGCGCGCCGATCGACGCGAAGCCGTGGTTCTGCACCAGGACCACGATGATCTTGATGTTCTCCTGGACCGCGGTGGCCAGCTCGCTGGACATCATCAGGTACGACCCGTCGCCGACCATGACGAACACGTCGCGATCCGGCGCGCCGAGCCGCACACCGAGCCCGCCGGCGATCTCGTATCCCATGCAGGAGAAGCCATATTCGACGTGGTATCCCTTCGGATCGCGCGGCCGCCACAGTTTGTGGAGGTCACCCGGCATCGAGCCGGCCGCGCAGACAACCACATCAGACGCCGCCGACAATTCGTTGACGGCGCCGATCACCTCGCCCTGGGTGAGCAGTCCTTCGGCCAGTTTCGCGGTCACCTCAGCGGAGGGCCGGAAAACTGCGTCTACAGTTCCGTTCCAGTTCCTTGTGAGTTCCTGTGCCTCGGCTGTGTACTGGTCGTCCACGGACCACTCGCCGAGCGCGGATCCCAACGAAACAAGGGCTTCCCGCGCATCGGCCACCACCGGGAGGCCGGCATGCTTACCACTGTCGAATCGCGCCACGTTGATGTTCAGGAACCGGACCCGCGGATTCTGGAAGGCTGTCCGCGACGCCGTCGTGAAGTCGCTGTAGCGGGTGCCGATCCCGATCACCAGGTCCGCGTCACGAGCCAGCGCGTTGGCTGCGGTGGTCCCGGTCGACCCCACCGCGCCGACCGCCTGCGGGTGATCGTAGGCCAGAGAGCCCTTACCTGCTTGGGTTTCCGACACCGGGATGCCGGTACGTTCGGCAAACTCGCGCAGCGCTTCCTCTGCTCCCGAATAGTGCACACCGCCGCCGGCGACGATCAGCGGTCGCTGCGCGGACCGTAGGAGATCTGCCGCCTTGTCGACAATTGATGCCTCCGGCAAGGGGCGTGCGACGTACCAGGTGCGTTCGACGAAGAGCTCTTCCGGCCAGTCGTACGCCTCGGCCTGGACGTCCTGCGGCAAGGCCAGCGTCACCGCGCCGGTTTCGACCGGATCGGTCAGCACCCGCATCGCGTTCATCAGTGCCGAGGGCAACTGTTCGGGCCGCCAGATGCGGTCGAAGTACTTCGACACCGGGCGGAACGCGTCGTTGACCGACACGTCACCGGCGCCGAAGCTCTCCAGTTCCTGCAGCACGGGTGTCGCCACCCGGGTCGCGAACACATCCGAAGGGAGGATCAGCACCGGCAACCGGTTGATCGTCGCGAGGGCCGCACCGGTCACCATGTTGGTCGAGCCCGGGCCGATGCTTGCCGTGCAGGCATAGGTCTGGAGCCGGTCACGGGTCCGCGCGAAGGCGACGGCGGTGTGCACCATGGCCTGCTCGTTGCGGGCCAGGATGTACGGCAACGCCTTCGGGTCCTCGAGCTCGGACTGCAGCAACGCCTGGCCGACCCCGGCCACGTTGCCGTGGCCGAAGATGCCCAGTGACCCGGCGATCAACCGCTGCCGACGGCCGTCACGCTCCGAGTACTGGACGCTCAGGAATCGCACCAGGGCCTGCGCGACCGTGAGACGCACCGTCATGACTCATCTCCTGTTCGTCCGAAAGGTAGGCGCGGATCAAGATGCTGGGAGTTCCACAGGTCGCGGACCCAGGCGTGCTGCGGATCGTCGGTGATCAGCCACTGGCGCTCGGTGCCGGGTCCGGCCATCACATTGAGGTAGTACATGTCGTAGCCGGGCGGGGCCATCGCCGGGCCGTGCCAGCCGTGCGGGACGAGCACCACGTCACCGCTACGGACCTCCGCCAGAACGTCGATCGGACGTTCCTCGGTTCCGTAGACCCGTTGGTAGCCGATAGGATCGTTGCCCTTGACACCTTCCGGGACGTCGTCCGACAGCTGCAGCTCGAAGTAGTAGATCTCCTCGAGCTCGCTCTCCTTCCCCGGCTTGTGCTCGTCATGCTTGTGCGGTGGGTACGACGACCAGTTGCCGGCCGGTGTGATCACCTCGCAGGCGATGATCGAGTCCGCCTCGAGAACTCCCGGCGTACCGAAGTTGCGGACCTGGCGGGATGCGACACCGGCGCCCCGGAGCTCGGTCTCGACCTCGTCGGGGCCGATCCGCCGGAACGGATGGTCCGTCGCGGCCTTGGCGTGCGGGAACGCGATCCGCGCGCCACCTGCGCTGACCACCGCGAACGTCGAGTTCCGGGGCACGTACGCGAGATCCGTCGGGCCCGCGAACACATCCGCCCGTCCGCCGAGCGGGACCGCTTCGCCGTCGACGATCACCTCGGCCGACCCACTCAACGGAAGGACGATGTACTCACAGTCCCCGGTGTCGATCTCCACCGACTGCCCAGGAAGCAGGGTCCGAACCAGCAAGCCACTGTGATGCCACTCCGCCTCGCCCGGCCGCACCGCGAGCTCGAACCCATCGCTCGCGGCGGTCCCGGCCGGCCGAACCCATTCAGTCATTCCAACTGTCCTTCCTCAGAACCTCAGCGGTCCGGGTCATACGGTGTCGCCGTGGACGAGGGCGGCGGCGTGGTCGACAGCCGCTGCCACGTCGCCGTCCGGTGGGAAGAGCAGCGCCCGCCCGACCACGAGTCCGCGGACCGAGGGCAGCTCCAGCGCCTTGCCCCACGAGGCGTAGGTCGCCTGCGGCTCCGCGGTCGGATCGCCGCCGAGCAACAGCGTCGGCAGGGTCGTTGCCTCCATCACCCGATCGAGCTCGTCCACGACCGGCAGCTTGAGCCACGTGTACGCACTCGTCGCGCCGAGACCGGACGCGATCTGGATCGACTTGATGACCGAGTCGGGATCGAGCAGGTTCGCGACCCGCCCGTCCTCGCCGCGCGTCGACCAGAACGGCTCGACCATCGCCATCAGCTTGTGCTCGGCCAACCCGGTCACCGCCGCGGCGCTGCTCTCCAACGTCGCCACCGTCCCCGGATCGCCGAGGTCGATCCGCGTCAGCATCTTGCCGCCGTCGAGCCGCCGCGCGGCGATCTCGTCAGCAGTCCGGTACGCCGTGAACCGGTCGTCCAACTCGAACGCCGCGCCCTGCAAGCCGCCCCGGTTCATCGATCCGATGACGACCTTGCCTTCCAAGGCGCCGAGCAGCAGGAGGTCTTCCAGCACGTCCGGAGTGGCCAGTACTCCGTCCACACCTGGCCGCTGCAACGCGATCAGCAACCGGGCGATGAGATCAGCGCGGCTGCCCATCGCCATCCGATCGCCCCGCACCCCCAACGCACCACGCGCCGGATGGTCAGCAGCCACGATCAACAGCCGTCCGTCATCCCCCACCAACGCCCGAGTACGCCGCTGCAACCATCCCTCAGCCACCCGCTCCGGGTGCCGAACCCGAACCTCCGTCAACTCCCTCAACCGCTCAGCAACTCCCCGAACCAACCCCACCTGCTCGGCTCCCCGCTCCACTACCGGGGAGCCCGCGCCGGTGGTTTGATCCTCAACCGAAGCTTCCCGGTCAACCACACCAACCTGCCCGGCAACTTCCTCCGCGTCCTCACCACCGCGCGCCAGGTCGGCAGTGCCGGAAGCATCAGCCCGCTCGGTTGGATCGGTCAGGGCTTCCGGGACGCTTGGCTGGTCTTCGCGCAGCTGGCCAGTGGCTTCCTCCCGACCTGGAGCACCCGCTTCATAGGCCGGCTCGGATACACCGGGTTCGAACGCAACGGTCGGCTCGTCAGCAGACTGGTCCGGCAGTGTGGTGTTCGCGCTGGCTGATGGTGGGGTTGCGTGTGGTTGAGCTGCGGCGGTGGGTGCCTGCTCGGTTGAGGTCGGCGTACCGGAGGATTCGGCCTCGGCGAGGAGCGATTCTCTGTCTGCGTCCGCGGGCCCGTTGGTCTGCCGGTCCGCCGGAGGTGCAGGCAAAGTCGCTCGTTGCTCTCCACGGACCGTTTGACCGCTCACCTGGTGCCCCGGTGAAGCCTCCACGCTGCCCAGCCGCTGCTCACGCCAAGCCGGCCCACTCACTGCCTGCCCACCCGGCGCCTGCCCACCCGGCGCCTGCCCACCTGGTGCCTGCCCAACCGCTGCCTGCCCACCTGGTGCCTGCCCAACCGCTGCCTGCCCACCTGGTGCCTGCTCAACCGCTGCCTGCCCAACCGGCGCCTGCTCGACGGGTGCCTGCTCGACGGGTGATGCCTGTTGGGGTGTGGGGTGGTCGGGGGCGAGGTTCAGGTTTCCGATGACGGTTGTTTGGCCGTCGGGGGTTGCGGGAGTCGTCTCCTGGGATGCGTCCATCATCACCGTCAGGTCGTCGGCGCCGGGTGCGTCGGGGCGACGTGCGACAACCGTCGGATCGTTCAGACCTGCGGTCGGAGCGTCCGGATCGACGTACGGTCGCGCACCCGCGACGGGTTCCGCCGGAACGCGCGGTTGGGGCGGGGTAGCGCGGTTGGTGGTGACGGTTGTGTCGTTGGCGCCGGGTGTGAGGACGGTGGGGTCGTTGGACCAGTCGGCCTGGTCTGCGGCGGCGTCCTGGCGCGCGTCGCGGACCGCGCGGTCATCGGGGCGACGTGCGATGACTGTTGGGTCGTTGGGACCTGGGGTCAGGGTGGTGGGGTCCGGGTCTTCGTGGGGGCGGTGGATGGGGATGGGGCGGGCGTTTTCGGAGTACTGGTCTTCGTCGTGGGGGGTCATGCTTCGGCTCCCAGGTGGGAGAGGACTTCTTCGGTCGTGGGCATCGCGGTGGAGCATTCGAGGCGGGAGGCGACGATCGCGCCGGCGGTGTTGGCGAACCGGATGATCTTCTCCAGCGGCCAGCCGGCCAGGAGCCCGTGGCAGAGCGCTCCGCCGAAGCCGTCGCCGGCGCCGAGGCCGTTGACCACCTCGACCGGGTACGGCGGGACCTCGACGCGTTCGTCGCGGGTCCGGGCGAGCGTGCCGCGGGGGCCCTGCTTGACCACAGCCAGGTCGAGGCCGCGGTCGAGGAGGGCCTGCGCGGCCTTATCCGGATCGGTCTCGCCGACGGCCACCTCGCACTCCTCACGGTTGCCGACAGCAACCGTGCAGTACTCGAGCGCGCGCGACACCTGCGAGTGCGCCTCACTGGGATCGGCCCAGAACATCGGCCGGTAGTCCAGGTCGAGCACCGTGATCGGACGCCGACCGCGAGCTTCCCAGGCAGCGAAGTGCGCGGACCGCGACGGTTCGGCGGACAGCCCGGTCACCGTGGACCAGTAGATGCGCGCGTCGCGGATCGCCTCCAGGTCGAGCTCCGACGGGTTGATGACCAGGTCGGGCGCCGTCGGGAAGCGGTAGAAGTACAGCGGGAAGCTGTCCGGCGGGAAGATCTCGCAGAACGTGATCGGCGTCGGCAGGCCGTCGACTCCGGAGACGAACCGGTCGTCGACCCCGAGTTCGCCGAGCGTGCGGTGGATGAACACACCGAACGGGTCGTTCCCCGTCCGGCTGATCACCGCCGACTTGCGCCCGTGCCGCGCCGCCGCCACCGCCACGTTCGTCGCGCTCCCACCGAGGAACTTGCCGAACGAGGTGACATCTTCCAGATGCGTCCCGGTCTGCAGCGGGTACAGGTCGACCCCGATGCGCCCGATCGTCAGTACGTCGTCCACCATCAGACCATCCCATTCCCACGGGTCCCGGGGGCGGTCATTCGAGCCCCGCCGCGATCGACTGCAGGTGCGCGATGCTCGCCCGTACGTCGGCCACGGGCCCGTCGTCCACCGGGCGCGCGCGCAGGATCGTGTCCTGTTCGAGGACGTACCACCCGTCGTACCCGGACTTCTCGAGCGTGCTGACGATCGTGGTGATGTCGATGTCGCCGGCACCCAACGGGCGGTACATCCCGGAGCGTACGGCGTCGGTGTACCCGACCTCGCCGGACTGCACCCGCGCGGCCCACGCGGCGTCGACGTCCTTCAGGTGGGTGTGGCGGATCCGAGCCGTGTGCTCGACCGCCAGCGCCACGGGGTCGACCCCGCCGATCAGCAGGTGGCCGGTGTCGAGCGTGAGGCCGATCGACGACCCGTCGAGTACCTGCGAGACGTCGGCAGCGTTCTCGACCATCGTGCCGACATGCGGATGGACGGTCGCCAGCACGCCCCGGGAGGCCGCCAGCTCGGACAGCTTGTCCAGGTTGGCGAGCAAGGTGCTCCAACCAGCGGAGTCCAGCGCCGGGCGGTCGTCGTACCCGTCCTGGCCGGTGGCTGCGGCGAGGACCAGGGTCCCGGCGCCGGCCGCGACGAAGCCCTCGAGCGCGGCGGCAACCTCCGGCGCGGGATCGTGTGACGGGTCGTGCAGGACGACCGGTACGAATCCGCCGACGGCCCGAAGACCTACGTCTGCCAGGATTTTGGCCTTGTCCGCGGGGTCGTCGGGCAGGAACCCCTCCGGGCCGAACTCGGTCGCCGCGAGCCCGACCGCGCGCATCTCGGCGAGCACCGTCGCGGCGTCGTACTGCCAGCCCCAGCCCGGCACCTCGCACACGCCCCACGAGATGGGAGCACCGGCGATACGCGTAGCAATCTCTGTCATATGAGCGGCTCTCCTCAGAGCGTGACGATGCGGTTCTCGTGGCGGGACAGTTCGCAGGCGTCGGCGATCCGGAACGCCGCGAGCGCGTCCCGGACCGTGCACGGCACCTCGCGGGTCCCGGCGACGACCTCGGTGAAAGCGGTCAGTTCAGCGACGTACGCGGGCTGGAAGCGGTCCATGAACGTCATGTGCGGCGGGCCCTCCGGGAAGCTGACGCCCGGCTCGGCCGACCGCAGTGCGGTGTGCGAGTCGAGGCCGACCGCGATCGAGCCGAGGCTGCCGTGCAATTCCATCCGTACGTCGTGCCCGGCGCCGTTGTACCGCGTCCCGCTGACTGCGACGAAGGTGCTGTCGTCCAACGTCAGCAACGCGGCGGCCGAATCCACGTCGCCGGACTCGGCGAAGAACGTCTCGCCGCGGTTCGCGCCCGTGGCGTAGACGCTGACGACCTCGCGTCCGGTGACGTAGCGGATGATGTCGAAGTCGTGCACGGTGCAGTCGCGGAAGAAGCCGCCGCTCTGCGGGATGTACTCGCGGTGCGGCGGGAAAGCGTCGTTGGTGTTCGCCCGGATGTGGTGCACGAACCCGAGCTCGCCCGACTCCACGGCCGCCCGCGCCGCCTGGTACCCGGCGTCGAACCGGCGCTGGAAACCGATGTGTACCGGGACGCTCGCCGCCTCCACCAACGCCAGTACCCGCTCGGTCTCGGCCAGGTCGAGCGCGACCGGCTTCTCACAGAACGTCGGTACACCGGCTGCGATCCCTGCCTCGATCAACGAGGCGTGCGCGGATGTCGCCGCCGCGATGACGAAACCGTCCAGGCCGGACGCGAGCAGTGCCGGTACGTCGGGGACCGACGAGACGCCCAGCTCCTTCGCGACCGCCTGGGCCCGGGCGGGGTCCGCGTCGGCGACGACCACCTGATCCACCGCCGGCAACTCCTTCAGCGTCGCGGCGTGGAACGCCCCGATCCGCCCGACCCCGACCAACCCGATCCGCATCCGCGCGCCCCTCTCGTGAACGGCGCGCCACAACCCCTGTGGCGCGCTGGTTGCCGTCAGCTTTCCGGGCCGGTGCCAGGGGTGTCAATACTTTGTTAACACATTCTCACGTACGCACATGACCAGGTAGCATCCGCCTATGAATGCGTTGCCGATCCAGCTCGATCGGAGCAGCCCGGTGCCGCTGTACCACCAGCTGGCCGAGCAACTCACTGCCGCCATCACGGACGGCCGGCTGCGTCCGGGCGACCCGTTCGAGAACGAGATCGGCATGTCCGACCGGCTGAACCTGTCCCGCCCGACGGTCCGGCGGGCGATCTCCGAGCTGGTCAACCAGGGCCTGCTGGTCCGCCGCCGCGGCATCGGCACCACGGTCGCGAACCAGATGGTGCACCGCAAGGCCGAGCTGACCAGCCTGTACGACGACCTCGCCCGCGAGGGCCGGACGCCGCGGACCGAGGTGCTCGCGCTGGACTGCGCGGCGCAGGACGACCGCGCGGCCGCCGTACTCGAGGTCCCGCCCGGCACCCCGCTGGTCGGGATCGTCCGGCTCCGGTACGCCGACGACCTGCCGCTCGCGATCATGCGCAACTGGCTGCCGCCGGCCCTCAACGACCTGACCTTGGACGAGCTCACGACCGACGGGCTGTATGCCGTCCTGCGGGCCCGCGGTATCCGGCCGACGGTCGCGCGGCAGCGGATCGGCGCCCGCAACGCGACCGCCGAGGAACGCCGTACCTTGCACATGTCGAAGGCGGAGCCGCTCATCACCATGACCCGCTCCGCCTACGCCGCCGACGGCTCCCCCGTCGAGTACGGAAATCACTGCTACCGCGCCGACCAGTACTCCGTCGATGTAGTCGTCTCCGAACGCTGAGACGCGAACTAGGCCTGGTTGGCGATCAACGTCCGGACCAGGCGGAGGCCTACGGACAGGTGGGCCAGTTCAGGGCCTTCGGTTTCGACGATCTCCTCCAGCATGGTGGCGGCTCGGGCCAGCGCCGTCGCGTTCTGGTCCTGCCAGGTGGCGACGCGCTCCTCGGGGTCGGCCGCCGGATCGGTGGTGGCGAGAACCTGACGGGTGAGGCGGGCGTGCACGGCGTGCAGGTCGTCGCGCAGGGCGGCGCGGGCCATGGTCTGCCAGCGGTCGGTGCGCGGCAGGCCGATGATCCGCTCCAGGAAGCGGCCCAGCTGCAGCCGCTCGCCGAGGGCGAAGTGGACCTTGGCGACCTCGAAGATGTCGATGTCCTCGCGCGACGCGGTCTCCACGATCCCGAGCCCGCCGTACGCCGGCGGCAGCACCGCGATCCGGGTCGCGAAGTCCTCCGAGACTCCCTTCCGCACCAGCGCTTCCCGGCGCTGCTCGAACAGCGCCAGCTCGCGACCGCGCAGTACGTCGGGCAACGCCGCCGTCAGCTTCGCGATCCCCGGTCCGAAGAACTCGATGAGTTCCTCGATGTCGACCGGAGGCCGCCGGGTGCTGACGAGCCAGCGCGTCGCGCGCTCGACCAGCGTCCGCGTTTCGAGCCGCATGTGCGTCTGCGTCTCGGCGTCGACCACGTTGTCGAGCTCGGCGTTGCTCGACAGCAGTTCGGGCTGCGCGAAGATCCGCGAGGCGGCCAGGTTCGCCCGGACCACGTCCTCGACGGTCCCGCCGGTCTCCAGCGAGAGCCGGTGGTACGCCGTGATGCCCGACGTGTTGATGAACTCGTTGACCACCTGTGTCGTGATGATCTCGCGGCGCAGCTGGTGACTCTGGATCTGGTCGGTGAACCGCTCCTGGATCGCCTTCGGGAAGTAGCTGGCGAGCTTGTGCGCCAGGTACGGGTCGTCCGGCAGCGACGTCTTCAGCAGCTCGGCGTCGAGGACGATCTTGGTGTACGCGATCAGCACCGACAGCTCAGGCGACGTCAGCCCACGCCCCTCGGCCTTGCGCTTCTTGAACTCGGTGATGCTCGGCAGGAACTCCAGCTGCCGGTCCAGCAGCGCTTCCTTCTCGAGCCGCCGGACCCAGTCCTGGTGGACGTGCATCAGCGCCGGCGCCTGCGCGGCCGCGTTCGCCAGCGCGATGTTCTGCCGGTAGTTGCTCTTCAGCACCAGCGCCCCGACCTCGTCGGTCATCGACGCGATGATGTCGTTGCGCTGCTTCTCGGTCAGGTCACCGTCCGCGACCACCGTGTCCAGCAGGATCTTGATGTTCACCTCGTGGTCGGAGGTGTCCACACCGGCCACGTTGTCGATGAAGTCGGTGTTGATCCGGCCGCCGGCCGCGGCGTACTCGATCCGGCCGAGCTGGGTGAAGCCGAGGTTGCCGCCCTCGCCGACCGCGCGGGCGCGCAGCTCGGACCCGTTGATCCGGATCGTGTCGTTCGCCTTGTCGCCGACGTCCGCGTTCGACTCGGCGGACGATTTCACGTAGGTGCCGATGCCGCCGTTCCAGAACAGGTCGACCGGCGCCTTCAGGATCGCGTTCATCAGCTCGCCCGGCGTCAGCGTCGCCGGACTGCCTTCGAGACCGAGGGCCTCGCGGACCTCGGCGGAGATCGGGATCGCCTTGTCGGTCCGCGGGAACACGCCGCCGCCGGCGGAGATCAGGGACCTGTCGTAGTCCGCCCACGACGACCGCGGCAGCTCGAACAGCCGCCGCCGTTCCGCGAACGACGAGGCCGCGTCGGGCGTCGGGTCGAGGAAGATGTGCCGGTGGTCGAACGCGGCGACCAGCCGGATGTGCTCGGACAGCAGCATCCCGTTGCCGAACACGTCACCGGACATGTCGCCGACGCCGACGACCGTGAAGTCCTCGCTCTGGCAGTCGTGCCCCATCTCGCGGAAGTGCCGCTTGACCGACTCCCACGCGCCGCGGGCGGTGATGCCCATCGCCTTGTGGTCGTACCCGACCGAGCCGCCGGACGCGAACGCGTCGCCGAGCCAGAACCCGTACTCCTTGGCGACACCGTTCGCGATGTCCGAGAACGTCGCCGTACCCTTGTCCGCGGCAACGACCAGGTAGGCGTCGTCACCGTCGTACCGGACCACGTCGCGCGGCGGAACGATGTCCCCGGCAACGATGTTGTCGGTGATGTCGAGCAGCCCGGAGATGAAGGTCTTGTACGACGCGATGCCTTCGGCCAGCCAGGCGTCCCGATCCGCGGCCGGGTCGGGCAGCTGCTTGGCGTAGAACCCGCCCTTCGCGCCGACCGGCACGATCACCGAGTTCTTCACCATCTGCGCCTTCACCAGGCCGAGCACCTCGGTGCGGAAGTCCTCCCGCCGGTCCGACCAGCGCAGACCGCCGCGCGCGACCGCGCCGAACCGCAGGTGCACACCTTCGACCCGCGGCGAGTACACGAAGATCTCGTACTTCGGCCGCGGCTGCGGCAGGTCCGGGATCGCCTTCGGCTCCAGCTTCAGCGAGATGTACGACCGCGGCTTCCCGTCGGCGCCCGGCTGGAAGTAGTTCGTCCGCAGCGTCGCCTTCATGACGGTCAGGTACGAGCGCAGGATGCGGTCCTCGTCCAGGCTCTGCACCGTGTCCAGCGCGGCCAGGATCTCCTTCTCCAGCTGGTCCGTGCGCATCGTCCGGTCCGGGTCGTCGGCCGGTCCGCGCGCAGGGTCGAAGCTGGTCTCGAACAGCTGCACCAGCAGGTTCGCGACGTCCACGTGGTTCAGGAAGGTGTTCTCGATGTAGTCCTGGCTGAACGGCGTACCGCCCTGGCGGATGTAGCGCTGGTACGCGCGCAGAATCGATACCTGCCGCCAGCTGAGGCTGCCGCGCAGCACCAGCGCGTTGAGCTTGTCCGACTCGGCCCGACCCTCCCAGACCGCCTGGAACGTGTCGGAGAACAGGGTGCGCAGTTCCTCGCGCTCCTCGGTGTCCTCCGGTGCCCGTAGGCCGAAGTCGTAGATGTAGGCCATCGTGCCGTCGTCGCAACGGATCTCGTACGGGCGCTCGTCGACGACCTCGACGCCCATCGCGCTCAGGTGCGGGAGCACCTGCGACAGCGACAGCGACGACCCGGTGCGGTACACCTTGAAGCGCCGTTCGCCCTCCCACTCCTCGTCGAGCGGGGTGTAGAGCGACATGGCCAGCCCGTTGTCGGACGACAGCCCTTCGAGGACGTGTACGTCGTTGACCGCGACGCGCGCGTCGAAGTCCTCCTTGTACGCCTCCGGGAACGCGTTGGCGTACCGGCGCGACAGCTTGGTGACCGCGCCGTCGCCGCCCTTCGCGTGCAGCGCGGCGTTGAAGTCGTCCTGCCAGGCTCTGGTCGCCTCGATCACCTGCTGCTCGAGCAGCTCGGAGTCGTACTCGCCGACCGTCCGGCCCTGCTTCATCCGCACCACGAAGTGCACGCGGGCCAGCACGGACTCGGTGACGTACGCGGCGTACGTGACGGTCTCGGCGCCGATCGCGTCCTTCAGGATCTGCTGCATCTTCAGCCGGACCGCGGTGGTGTAGCGGTCACGTGGCAGGTACACCAGGCAGGACAGGTACCGGTTGTAGACGTCACGCCGTACGAAAAGCTTGACCGCACGCCGCTCCTGCAGGTGCAGCACTGACTGCACGATCGGCAGCAGGTCCTCCACAGGTGCCTGCAGCAGCTCGTCGCGCGGGTAGGTCTCCAGCACGTCGAGCAGGCCCTTGCCGCTGTGGCTGTTCGGGTCGAAGCCGGTCAGACGGAACAGCTCCAGCGCCTTGCGGCGCAGCACCGGCACCTGCATGACGCTCTCGGTGTACGCCGTCGACGACAGCAGACCGATGAACCGGCACTCGCTTACCGGGTTACCGCTCTCGTCGAACTGCTTGATACCGACGTAGTCCAGGAAGGTCGATCTGTGCACCGTCGAGCGGGAGTTCGCCTTGGTGAGGATCAGCAGCTTCCGCTCCTGCGCCTTGGCGCTCACCTCCGGCGGCAGCTTGCCGGAACCCGGCTTCGGATCCGGCCGGAGGATGCCCAGGCCGGTGCCTGCGCGGCCGCGCAGGATGCCCTGCTCGCCCTCCATGGTGAAGTCGTACTCGCGGTAGCCCAGGAAGGTGAAGTGCTCGTCGGCCAGCCACTCCAGCAGCTCGCGGGCCTCCTCCACCTCGCTCTCGGAGACCGGCAACTCGGCGGCGTTCAGGCCGGCGGCGATGGTAACGGCCTTCTCGTGCATCTTCGGCCAGTCCTCGACCGCCTCGCGGACGTCGTTCAGCACCTTCTGCAGGTCCTGCTCGAGCGCGCGGTGCTCGGCGACGTCCGCGATCCGCTCGATCTCCAGGTGCATCCAGCTCTCGCGGACCAGGTCGTGCCCGTCCGCGCTCGCGCTGTCGTCGAGGACCTCCCGCAAGGTGCCGGCGACATCGCGCCGCACCACGAACGTCGGGTGGACCAGCAACTGGAGCTCGAGGTTGCGTTCGGTGATCGCCATCGAGGCGCTGTCCACCAGGAACGGCATGTCGTCGCTGACGATCTCGACCACGGTCCGCCCGCTCGCGGACCAGCCGTGGTCCTCGATCGTCGGCGTGAAGACGTGCACCTTCGCCGTCCCCTGCGGGCGGGACATCGCGGACTTGTAGTGGTGCCGCGCGGCGCCCAGGCAGTCGTTCGGCTGGCGCTCGGCGACGTCCTCGGCGGCGACGTGCCGGTAGTACTGCTCGAGGAACGTCTTCAGCTTGCCCGGGTCGGCCGACTTGTCGTGACCGTGTGTTCCCGCGGCCACCGCCTTGGCGAGCACATCCGCCTTCTGGACGTCCAGCTTGCTCTGCATTCCCCACCGTCTCCACACGTGACTTCGGCGTCGCTCGCGCCGGACCGCACCACGTTGTGCGGTCACTCAGAGATTAGTCCACCTTTGTCACTGGTGTGGTGTTGGGACGGGCCTGTCATCGACTGGTGAGGCGTAGTGCGAGGGCCGGGCAGGCGAGGATTGCGCGGCGCGCGTCCGGGAGCTCACCGGTGGTGATTTCGCGGCCGCGGAGGACGGGGAATCCCCACTCGTCGAGGACGATGTCATCAGGCATCAGACCTGCGCAAAGGCCGTGCCCGTCGCACCTGGTCCAGTCGATCTCCACCTTGTTCATCGGGTACCTCCAGGGGCGGGCAGAACTCCGAGAACCGGCCGGCCGCAGCCCTGACCGGACAGGTGACGCCGTACGTCGTCGTCGAACACTTCGAGCGCCGATGTGAGGAACCTCGCAGCCCCGTCCGGGTGCGCGCAGGCGCCCCTGCCCGGAATCAGACCGAGGTGCCGCTGGGCGTCGTACCAGCCCTGCCGGTCGCCGATGGTCAGCCGGGCGAAGTCGTCGACGAGCGCCGCGAGGCCGAAGACGCAGGGGCCGCACTGGCCGGCCGACTGACTCCTCAGCCACTCAGCGACCCTGGTGACCTCACCGAGCGGACAGGTGGCGGAGCCGAGCGCCAGGATGATGCCTGCGGAGACCTCTGGTCGCTGCAGCGTCACGCCGTCGGTCCGCGGCAGCCAGCGGCCGTGGTACCCACCCAGCAGGACAGGTCCCGGTTCTGCGCCGGCGTACTGCAGGACGGTGTCCAGCGGGACACCCGTCGGTGTCTCGATCACACCGGGTCGTTGGACTGCCCCGTCGATCGTCAGCAGCTGCGTACCCGGCTCGCTGATCAGACCGGTGCTGCTGAACCCGCGGGACCCGAGCCGCGCGAGTACGGCGAGCTGCGCGAACGTCTCCACGTTCGACAGGAACGTCGGCCGCCTGTGGATCCCCGACCGTGTCGGGAGCACCCGTCGACCTGGTGGGACTGCGGCGCGCCCTTCGAGCGCGCTCAGCAGTGCGCGGGCCTCACCTGCGACGAACCGCCCCGGGGTGTCACGCACCTCGATCGCCAGGTGGTCGTCACGCTCCATCAGTGCCTCTCTGAGGGACGTGGCCGCGGCAGCGTCGTGTACGCCGATCAGCACGTGCGGCGCGCGCAGTGCATGCGCGAGACCGACTGCGCCGTCCAGAACGAGATGTGGCGATCGGGTGAGCAGCAGACGGTCCTTCCGGCTCACGGGCTCGCTCTCCGAGCCGTTGACCACCACAGCCTCCACACCGCGAGCTGGGAGGTCCTGCAGCTTCAGTGCGACCGGAAACGCCGCACCACCACGCCCCCTGAGTCCTACGGCTTCGCAGAGCTGCACGTAGTCCTCACGGGTCAGCTGGGGTAGCGGACCGTACGTCAACAGATGGTGGCGGAGGTCCTGGTCGAGTCCCGCCAGCAGTCTGGCCTCACCGATGGCTCTGGTGTCATCCACTGTGATCATTGGGCTCTCCAGGCACGGGTGGGTTTAGGGGCCGGGTTGAGCCGGTACGCCCCGGCAGTGGCCACAGCGGCCAGGCAGCCGAGCGTGATGCCGAGCATCCACGGCGTACTGCGGTCGGTACCTGCCAGCAATGCGTGGCCAATGGACAGCAGCCAGCCCACCGACGCAGCGATGTGCAGCTTGCGCCAGTGCCTCGTGAACGTTGCAGACGCGGCCAACCGACCACGGGCTGCTCCGACGAGGGACGCCAGTACCAGGCTGTAGAGGGCGAGCGCACCGACAACCATGGCGAACGGCCGGTAGCCGGCACCGAACGGCCACACCAGAACGGTCGGACTGATATCCACGTAGCTGTCGGCGATCACGGCAACCACATGTGTCGCCAGCAGGACCAGCCCGGTGACAGCTGCCGAGCGGTGCACGTACTGGAGCCAGAACCTCCGCTCCGGTCGACGTACGCCGGGCATGACCATCCCGAGTACGGCGGACAGCGTGAACATGATCATCGTGACCACGCCGGCCGCACGGGCCAGGTACCACAGGGTCATCAGGCGGCCCTGCTCGCAGCCGGCCACCCACACAGCTCGGTGATCTCACCGTCATCGGCAACCAGCCGCGCCGGGTGACCCGAGAGCTTCAGCCGCCCGACAGCTGCCTCGCCAGTCGCGATGAGCGCAGTGCTGAAGGTGTTCGCCCGTACGGCGGTCGGCGCCCAGACGGAAGCAGTCCGGTACAGACCCTCCGCGGGACGGCCGGTGCGCGGGTCGATGACGTGGTGCCCGTAGCCGGTCGGTGTCTGCCAGCGCCGTACGGTCCGGGTCGACGTGGTCAGTCCGCCGTGGGCGAGTGTCACGAGGACACCCTCATCACCAGCGCGCTCAGCGACCGTGATGACCCACGGCTTCGTCGGCGTACCCGCTGCGCGCAGGTCTCCGCCGATCTCGACGAGGACCGCGCAGCCGTAGCGCTTGCTGATCACGTTGGCCGCCCGGTCCGCGGTCCAGGCCTTGGCAGTGGCGCCAAGGTCGAGCGAGCAGTCCTTCGGTACCCCTAGCAGCGCTAGCTTCCGGTTGAGACGCACCTCCTGCCAGCCGGCGACCTGCGTCGGGTCGTCGGGTGCCTTGGGGAAGCGCCGCCGTACCGCTTCGATGTCGGTGTCGTACCCGGCCGCGATCACCGCCGGGCCGACGGTCGGGTCGACCGCACCGCCGCTCATCTGGGCCGCGACCAGGCTGACGTCGACCAGGTCGACGAGCAGACGCGACACCGGTACGAGCGCACCGGCCCTCGTGTTGACGATCGACAGCTCGGAGTCCGGGCGGAACCGGCTCGCGGCCTTGTCGACGCGGTCCATCAGTGCCTTGAGCTCACCGCACGCCGCCCCGAGTACGGCGGGATCGTCGACAGTCAAACGGACCGTGCAACTCCACGCGTTCCACGTGCGGGAGGCGGTCATGACCCGTTGCTCCCGCCCTGCGAGGTCGAGCCGGAGTTCGTGGACCCGAGTCCGCTCGAGCTGCCGCTGTCGCCGGACCCTGAGCTCGAGCCGGAACCGCTGCCCGAACTGCTGCCCGAGCTGCTGTCGTCGTCCGAACTGCTGGACGTCGCCGTCGTACCGGCGCTGCTGCCGGAGTGCTTCGCCGACACGACCGCGACCGAGATCCCGGTCGCGCCGACGCCGAGGACGGCGGTGGCTATCGCGGCCGCGGACGCGCTATGCAGCCAGCGCCGGCGGTTGGGGTGGGATTCGTCTGTGGTGACCATGCCGTAAGCCTCGTGCGAGGCCCGTCAGCCGCACTCCAAGAGAAGATCAAGCCACCGTCAAGTTCTGCTGAAAGCTCTCTGAGAACAGCTCTCAGGAGCGGACCTCCAGCGGGCAGTCGGTCTCGCAGTGCTTGCCGATCGTGCCGACGATCTCGTCGGCGACCTCACCGAGAACAGCGAGGCGGTCGGGGCCGAACACATCGACGAAGAACTCCCGCACCCGTGCGGCCTGTGCCGGCGCGCACTCCTTGATCGCCGCCAGACCTTCCTCGGTGATGGCGATCTCCGGATACCGCGATTCGCAGGCCTCCTTGCGGATCAGCCCGCGTTTCTCCATCCGGGTCAAGTGGTGCGACAACCGGCTCTTCTCCCACTGCGTCGCGCGACTGAGCTCGAAGGCGCGCATCCGGCCGGATTCCGACTCGGACAGGTTCACCAGGATCTCGAAGTCCGACTTGGACAGGCCGAAATCCCGCTGGAGGTGCCGCTCCAGGTGCGTCTCCAGCGTGCGGTTCATCAGCAAGTAGCTGCGCCACGCCTTCTGCTCGTCGTCGTCAAGCCACGGTTCCTTGCTCACGAGAACCATCCTACCCGCTTGGGTTGACACATCAACCAATCGCGCTACGATCGGTCGAGTTGACACATCAACCTACTCTTGGAGTGAACGCTATGAGCAAGCTGATCGCCGTCGTCGGAGCGACCGGAGCACAGGGCGGCGCGCTGGTCCGCGCGATCGTGACGGATCCGTCCGGCGAGTTCGCCGTCCGCGCACTGACCCGGAACCCGGACTCCGCCGCCGCGAAGAACCTCGCCGCCGCGGGCGCCGAGGTGGTCGCCGCCGATCTCGACGACGAGGCGAGCATCCGGGCCGCTTTCGACGGCGCGTACGGCGCTTTCGTGGTGACGAACTACTGGGCGCCGCTGACCCCGGACGAGGAGGCGGCGCGGACCCGCGCCGAGATGGAGCTCGCCCAGGCCGAGACCGCCGCGCGGGCCGCCCGCGACGCCGGCGTACAGCACCTGGTCTGGTCGACGCTCGAGGACACCCGCCTGTTCTTCGGTGCACGCGACGACGTACCGAGCCTGGACGACGGTCGCTACAAGGTCCCGCACTTCGACGCGAAGGGCGAGGCCGACGACCTGTTCACGAAGTACGGCGTACCGACGACGTTCCTGCGGACCACGTTCTACTTCGACGCGTTCATCACCACCATGCGGCCGACCCGCAACGCCGACGGCACACTGACCATCACGCTCCCGATGGGCGAGAAGCGGCTGTCCGGCATCGCCTCCGAGGACATCGGCCGCAGCGCGCTGGCGATCCTCAAGCGCCCCGACCTCATCGGCCGGACCGTCAGCGTCGCCGGCGACCACCTCACCGGCGACCAGTACGCCGCCGCCCTCACCGAAGCCCTCGGCGAAAAGGTCACCTACAACTCCCCGACCCTCGACGAGTACCGCCAATACCCCTTCCCCATGGCCGTCGAAATGGCCAACATGTTCCAGTTCTACGCCGAGAACCACGAAGACTTCACCGGCAACCGCAACCTGGCGAAGGTCCGCGAGCTCAACCCGGCCCTAGAATCGTTCGAAACCTGGCTTGACCTGCACAAAGACGACCTACGGGCCGCCACTAAGTGACCCATCGTGTTGGGCGGCTCTGCCCCTGAGCTGCCCGCATCAATGAGCAACAATTCGCGCTTTTGACCGCCGATTGCCAAGGTCTCACGGAACAGCGACGGAACAGAACCCTCCTGCAGAACCCGCTGCCCGAGCCGGGCAAACCGCAGTCCGGTCCTCCCGCCGGTACGTCGACCACCCCCGTCCAGCACACCGTCCGCGGACAGCGGGGCGGACGCACAGATCGGAGGCTGACGCCCCTTATGGATCACAGCGACGGCGCATCAACGAGGAGTTGATGCGGCACATGGAGCGTCGCGCCCGGATGCTGGAGGCCGAGGCAGCCGTAGGGCGCACCGAGTTCCAGCGGCGTCACGACTCCTAAGCGGTATGGAGTGACGTACGGAGTCTGCGCTCCGGTGGTGGCCAGTTCCCGGGCGGGGTGAATTGTGAAGCCAGTCGGTGGACCGGTTGATCGACAGCCTGCAGGAAACAGTGAGTCGTGGGGTCTCGGTCGCGCCCTCAACTCCGACGCCACGGTGTGCTGCGACCCGATCAGCTGGTCGCGCGGTCGCGGCTGATCTCCAACCCGTCGGCCTTCGTGCTTGGCAAGCCTGGGCTCGGGAAGTCAACGGTGGTACGCCGGATGGCGCTCGGCCTGGCCGGGCACGGCGTCCAGCCGCTCATCCTCGGCGACCTGAAACCCGACTACCGCGACCTCATCGAGGCCCTCGACGGCCAGGTCATCGACCTGGCCCCCGGCCGCGGAAAATGCACCCTCGAAGGCCACCACCACAACGGCAAAGGCCTCGAACCGTTGCCCTGGGCCACACCCCCGGCCGAACTGTACGACCCACTCACGTACGGCGCCTGACAACGCGTTGCCTTGCTCGCGGCTCCACCGGCGACCGGAAACCCGTCTCCGGTGTGACCTGCCGAAACGCAGGCCGGTTGACGAGATGAGGCCGCCGGGGCGACCGTCGTACTGAGTCGCAAGCCACCAAGCGGCAGGAGGCGGCCGATGGCAAATGAAGTGCAGGCGATCAACGTGATCTTCGACGGCCCGCCGGCGCCAGACGCTGGGCGCTTCGTAGAAGTCGAAGACGATCGCGGCCGAAGCCTGAGCATCGGCGAATGGATCGAGCGGCCTGACGGGCTCTGGGCGCTCCGAATCCCGGGAGTTCTGGCTCCACCGCAGCCAGAGCGTGAAGGCTGACGCGCTACCCCAAGTCCGCCCGCGGGGTCAGGTCGACCAGATGTCATCGGCAAGCGAGGAATCATTTCCCGGCCCCGGCCTCCGGCGATCGCGGAGATACTCGCCGACGTCGCCGCCGCAGTCGGTGATGCACTCCCGACCTTCAACCGTCAGCCGAGGCGCGATCCAGCCTTCGGTGAACTCCTCGACGTGCACCGCGTCGATCAGCGAGTGGCGCAGAAGGAGCTCGGCGGCGCCGCGTAGTTCACGCTCACTGAAGGCCAGCGGGGATACCAACTGGTCAGCGAACTCCTGGAAGCTGCCAGGGTGCACACCCTGCTCCTCCTGGGCGTCGAGCCATGTGATCATCTCCGTTCGCAGCACGGCCGAGCGCACCTTCGGATCGGCGCGGTCCGCGACCAGCTGCCGTATCGCTTGGATCCCCGCCGGCGTGATCATGGCCCTCGGAGTGCCGAACGTCGAGTACGGCTTGACCAGACCTTGACTGGCGAGAAGATCCACCAGCTGGAAGCCGCAGTCGACATCGTGCCCGGCGCGCTGCAGGTAGGCGCTGATCGCCTCGTCCGGATCCGTTCCTGCTCGCCCAGCTTCGTAGATCGCTTCGAGCAGGTCGGTAGCGTGCTGATCGATGTCGGTGGCCACTCTTGTTTCCCTTCCGTTCGGGGATGCCCTCTCCCCCGACCCCATCCTCCGCCAGGGCATGAGGTGTTGAGAATCGATCGTTCATTAGACGCACCGGACGGCAGGTGTCGGCACCGCGAGGGACTGCTGCGAGTACGGCGATGCGGCCTGCTTGGACTGCCAGCGGGAACTTTGCGGCGGCGGGTCAGCCCATGGGCCGTTCGGTGAGCTACTGGTCGTCGTCGCCCTGCTGGGTGGACTTTCTTCGCTCGAGCCGCCAGTGGATGTCGCGGGTGTCCGGGTGCCGCCACTCGCGCATCCGGTACTCGAACCCCGGTAGCAGCACGATCGGGATCGGATCGGGGGACGCCGGCGCGACCGCTCCCACCACGATCTTCGCGTCGGTGGGGATGAACGGGGACTGCGCGGGGACCGGCCCGGTGATGATCTCCACAGGGTCTGTATAGGGGCGTGGCATGAGACAACCTTACCGCAAGTACAGGCCAATAGGGATCCTATAGATTCAATTTGAAGATCCGATAGCTCTCTGATAGGGTCCATATAAGGATGGCCCTTCGCAGCGTTCTCGGTACCGGTGCTCGTCCGCCGCGCTCCTGGGGTACGCGATCCGTCGGCTGGTATGTCGACTCGCTCGACCTGCTCACCCGAGATTCGCGATATCTAGGCGCAAATGGCGTCAAACGATGAAAAGGGCGTCACCGCACATGAAGAAGAAGCTCATCGCAGGCAATCTCACAGGCACCGTCGCACTCATCGCACTGGGTGCGTGCGGCACCACCCCTAGCGAGAGCGGGTCGTCTGCGCCGACAACGACCACCACCAAGGCCATGCCAAAGACTGCGCCAAAGACCGCGCCGAAGACCATTCCGAAGACCGTGCCGAAGACCACGCCGAAGGTTTCGCTGACCAAGAGCCAGGAGCAGGCAATTGGTTCGGCCAAGTCTTACCTGGATTTCACCGCGTTCAGTCGCAAGGGCCTGATCCGGCAACTGTCGTCCGATGCCGGTGATGGCTACTCGAATGCGGACGCGACCTTCGCGGTCGACCACATCGAGGTCAACTGGAACGAGCAGGCCGCGAAATCCGCGAAGTCCTACCTGGACATGACCCACTTCTCGCGCAAGGGCCTAATCCACCAGCTCGAATCGAGCGCCGGTGATGGGTACACCCACGCGCAGGCCGTCTACGGCGTTAACAAGGCTGGCCTCTGACGGGGATAGGGAGGACTTCGCACCACGAACAGCATCACGGCCGGGCGTCGTCGGGATGCCGGTTACCCAACAGGAGACCAGCCGTGCCCTCGGACGTGATCCGGGTCTCGATGAACCTCGTTCAGCTCCTGCTGATCGTCGGGTTGTCGTTCGCCGTGGACTTCTTCGCCGGCTTGTGGGTGGCGCGCTGACTTTGCGTAACAGGCGCCCACCAATCCGCCCACCAATCACCGATACACGCACACGAGGGGGAACAATTATGCGAAGAGCCATCGGGGCGGCGCTGCTGCTCGCCCTGACCATCACAGGCTGCGGCGCCGACAAGCCCGCCGCGCAGGCACCCGCCGCAACACCATCGGCGACCGCGACAACTCCACCGACAGCTCAGCGGTACCAGACCGTGGAGGCGTTGAGGGATGCCGCGGTCGCTGCCGGAATGCTGTGCCCGACCTGGGTACAGGACAACGTCGTGGTCGCCGCGGCGGAGTCGGGGACCTGCTCCGAAGACTCGGTGCTCTCGACCTACGCCACCGCCGCAGATCTCCAGCTCGCCCTGGAGAACCTGCAGGGGATGAACGAGCTAGCGAAGGAGAACAAGATTCCGGTGGACCCGCAGTTGATCGGGGCGAACTGGATCATCAACGCACCCGGGGCCGACAAGCTCGCACCCAAGCTCGGCGGTACAGTCGAACGCTGAGCCGAACCGCACATCGCATCAGCTGAGCAGAGCAGATCTTTCACCAGGTCACGGTGCCGTCTACGTCTTCTCGCTCGCCGAACACGTGGACTGTCCCGCGGGCCCCGGTCGGGTCCTCAAGGTCGGCCGGGTCGGTGCCGGCTCCAACAACCGGTTCCGCTACCAGCACTACTCCACGACAGCGGCCAGGTCGACGTTGGCCCGTTCACTGGTCGAATACCAGCTCTTATGGCCATGGCTGGGCATCGCCCACCTAGATGCAAGCTGCGTGCGGGATTGGATGAAGGTCAACCTCGACCGCGCCAATATCTACTGGGCCCAGAAGGCCTCGATCGACGGTGTGCTGTTGGTGCGGCGCTGGCAGGACCTCGACCTCGTAGATCAGCGGTGGCATACCGAGTGTGGCCGCGGCTGCATCGAAGTTTTGGAGTGCGGCACGCAGGTGCTCGAACGCCATGGTGCGCAAGCTACCGCCGGGTGCCCGAAGATCTGTAGATGGAACTGGATCCGGAGCTGCAATGGGCACCGTGGCTGTTGTTCGAGGAGGCCGCGGGCATCGCGCCGCGCGAGCCTGGGGTCTACGTTGCCCGCGAACGACCCACGGGGCAGATTGTCTACATCGGCATGGCGGGCGAGCGCCGTGGCCAGGGAATCCGAGGCCGGCTGCGCATCTACCTCACCGGCAAGGCGGCCGTCAGCGGCTTGGGCGAAGCAGCTCTCGATCGCGCGTTGGCCGACCCGGCGTGGCTCGACCACATGATCGAACGGACTCGGACCGAAGGTCCTCTGCGAGCCAAGCAGTGGGCGCAGGCCGCTCTCACGCGAGCAGACCTCGAGCTGACGTGGACCGTCAGTCCGGACCGCACGTCGGCCGCGATCATCGAACAACGCCTCATCGCCGCAGCAACGCACCAGCTCTGGAACCGACGACGCTAAGCGAGCGGGGGCAGGAGTTGATGAGCCGGGAGTAGCTGCGTGCGCGACGTCCTGATCGCGGCAGTTGAGGTACCTCACTATCTGGAGACACTCACGAAGATCGGGAAGGTGCGCCATGATTGCTCGCGTTGCTATCTGGGAACCGATGCCTGACGACGATCGCCAGTGGGTCATCGACGCGGCCAAGACGGTTCCCGGGGTGCTGGACGCCTACCACCTGCTCGACGCCGACACGGGCAACGGCCTCTCGATCGCCTTCTTTGATGACGACGTGGACATCACCGAGGTCAAGGCGGCCATCTCTCTGAAGGCTGAGGAGATCGGCTGGCATGACGTGCCGCGTCCGGCGCCGAGATCAGAAACCATCTACAGAGTCGTGCGCCAGGGGTAGATGACCGTCGCGGCCGCATGCTCACTCAACGGCATGAGCGCTGCGACACCTACCCGCACCACTGAACAGACGCGGGAATCGGCACAGGTGAGGGAGACGGCTATGTACGCAGTACTAGGTGTATGGGAAATGGACCCAGCCCGGGATGAGGCACAACAATCTGCCTTGGAGGGGATCGTTGCCGGCGTGAGCCAGTTGCCCGGCCTGGTGAAGGGCTATTGGAGCGACTATGAGGACCCGGGGCGGTCACACACGTTCATCGTCTTCTCCGACCGCGATGCGGCAGTGGCCTTCGCCGACAATGTTCGTGGCAACGCCGAAAACCAGACCCGCTCCGGAGTCCGAAACATCAGCCTGGACATCGTGGCTGTCAAGGCCACGACCTGAATTCTGCGGCGTGCAACCCTGTTGTTGACTGGCAGGCACGGGAGTTGATGGGTCGGGAGTAGTCGGAGCGTCATCGGTTTCTGGTTGCCCCAATTCGCCGCCGGTAGGCACAGACGGTCGGACGCGCTCAAGGTTCCAGTCGAAGTCGCACGACGATTCCTTGATCGCTGGACGTCGTCCAGATGCTGCCGAAGGCTACGAGCAGGCTCCCGGCAGTCAGCGGTTGCTCCGGCGTGATCCGTTCGACGACACGGCCGCTGGCGAGATCGACTTTCGTGATCGCGCCGTCGGACCCGCGCACCCACACCGCGCCCCCAGCCGCGATGAGGTCACCGCCGGAGCCTGCACCGAGATTGGTGTACACGGAGCGTGTGACGAGACCGCGCGTCACACGCGCCAGGCCCGCCTCGGTGTCGATCCAGAGGTCGGTTCCCGCCAAGGCGGCCATACCTGGTTTAGGCAGGGAAATCCGACCGACGACTGCGCCGTTCGCAGCGTCGAGCACGACCACCGCATTCTCCGTCGCCGAGGTTGCCACGACACGATCGGCCAGCGCGGCCAACTGCAGATACCGGGAACCAAGTGGGTACGCCGTAACTCGGCCTGTCGCCGGCTCGACGACGCTCGCCCTGGTCCCGTCAGCGGTCAGCACCCAGACGCCGCGCCCCGCGGACGGGAGCGCGAGCTGATCGAAGACCTTGCCAACCGACACGCGGCGTAGGACCCGCCGCGCCTTCGGGTCGATCTGCGCCAACCCCGTGCCGTCATCTGCCGTCGCACAAGCCCAGACCGACAAGCCGTCGGTACCGATGCCCTGGCAGTACTGGCTCTCGTCCGCCACCGTGTCGAGCTTGAACTCGTCGGTCACCCGGTTCGTCGCCGGGTCAATACGCACGGCGCGACCGTCGTCAGTCTTCACCCAGACGGCGCCTGCGGCTGCGACAAGCCCATCGCCATTCATGACCGCGATGGTTGCCTGACGTCGCGCAGAGTAATTGACCGATACGGCAGGTACCGCAGAGGTCGTCACCGGCACGCTCGGCGAAGTGCGCTCGACCGGTGCGGATGAGCAGCCTCCAAGCATCACCAGAGCGGCCAGGATCAAGACCTGTCCGCGTGACCTGGCCCCGCACGTCAACATGCCACCATCATCCGCCGCAGAACACATTCCAGGGCCGCAGCATCTCCCGTTGTTTAACTGGCAGGGACGGGAGTTGATGAGCCGGGAGTAGGCCGGGTGCGCGGCGCCCTGATCGCGGTAGATCCGGAGGCGGTGGACCGAGTCTGAATGCCGCCGGTCAGGCCCTCGACGGTTGGACCTCGGCGGCATCGGTTGACGCAGACCTTCAGCCGCCGAGATTGCCAGGGCTGGGCCTGGACCCTCGATCGCTTTGCTTCGAACGGTCCCGCAACGCGCCCAGAGATTCGGGCGCAGCTCACGATGTCGCCCGTGTAGGCGCGAAGACGTACGACCTACCAGACGAGTCCATCTAGATGGTTACGACCGAAAAGAAGGCGAGCGATGCGGACCTGGGCCGCTTCGCGTATGTCAGGCTGGGGGTGGTGTGCGTAGAGCGCGAGCTCCCCGTACATGTCATAGAAGTTCAACCGCTCGCGCAGCTGCTCGCGCTCGAACAGCTCTGGATATGCGCCATGCAGCCATCCGGGGACCTCTGTGAGTGTGGTCTCGTCGAGCCCTTGTTCGTCGGGTGTGGGTGGGTATTCTCGCGCCCTCGCGCACCAGCGCAGGATCGTATCGAGCTCGACATCCGCCGGCTGAGCCAACGCCTCCGCGAAGTCGATAAGACCGGTGACGCGTCCTTGGTCGACCATCAGATTGGATCCATGTAGATCACCATGGACGAGGACGGGTTCGTCGGCGGCGAACAACACCAACCGCTCCTGGACCCAATCAGTGACGTCGGTGAGCAGGCGCGAGTCATGGCCGGGCAGTCGCCGGGCATCCTCGACCAGCTGGAGCGCCGCACTCACCACAGGTGGATGGAACGCAGCCCACGGCTTCTTCTCGGCGATTGCGTGGGCCAGCCAGGGTGGCAGCAGGCCCGCCGGGACAGGTATCCGGTGCAGTGCACGCAACGCAGCGCCGAGGCTCTCGATCATTGCTTGGCGCGTCGACGAGTCCGCCGCCGGCCACGCGTCGTACAGGGTTCGGCCGGGCAGGCGTTCGGAGACGTACCACGGCCCGTCCAGGCCGTCGCCGTGGGCGAGGTGCCGGGCGTGTGGGACCTCGCTGCCGGCGAGCAGGCTGACGACTGTAGCCTCGTGGCGATACGCGTCGCGGTGCCGTTCGTCGGTGTTCCGTCGTGCGACGTATTCGTCGCCGACCCACGCGCGGCTAACCCAGCCGGCCTTTGGAAGAAAGCGCCCGGTTGCCGGCAGACCAGCGGCCGTCAGGATCCTCAGCAGCGCCGGATCGGTAGCCGGCTCGACGAACGATGTTGATTGGGTGATCGCGCTGCTCCTCAGAACGGCTGACAAGGACATCAACGTAGCGACCTCAACCGCACACAACGATCGATTTCTTGGCCAACCAAACTTGCCTGGCGTGGCAGCAAGCTGCACCTAATGCAACTCCCGTGCTTTCGGAGCCGATAAGCTGCCTTCTGTAAGGTTCAATTGATCACTTTGAACCTTACGGAACCCGTAGCAGTCGGATTGCCGACTCGGCGGTGATGCCGTGGTGAGCAGGCGTTCCGGCCTTTAGCTTCAGTCCAGCTGCAGGCGCGGGGCCGTGTAGAAGGCGGGTGTCCCGTCGCCCCCGAACTCGACGCCGATGAACGGCGCGTGCTCCCCGAACGGCGACAGGATCCGGATCACCGTGCCATCGGGATCCGGTACGTCGAGCTGCACTCCGCCTCCCGGCCCGCGGTCGAACAGCGGGCCATGCGCCACGTCGAGTTCGTCGAAACGTTCCGCCAGCGCCTTCAATACGTCGACGGACGGCACACCGAGGCTGACGACGTCGAAGCCGGCCAGCGACGGCTCGCCGGGCACGGTGTCGAGCCGTCGCAGGCCGATGAGAAACCGCTCGGCGTCATCGGTCAGGACCGCGCCAGTGACGACACCGGGCTCGCCGAACTCCCAGGCCAGCCGCAGCCCGAACACCCGCCGGTACCAATTGACACTGCGCTGGAGATCCGTCACCGGGATCTTCACCTGCAATATCCGCTCGAAGCCCAGATTCATTGCGATTCCCCTCGAAGTCGGCCTCCCCCGAGGATGACGGCCACCCGACCGACTCGTCCACCGTGCCAACCCGGAATCCTCCCGCCCGTTCGGCGCCTCATGAAACCGGGCTGGACGCGCCCGATCTCCCTGCTGCTTACCGATCAGCGGCGCTATGTCACAAGCTCCAGGACACGCAAGGGGGTGTCGGGTCGAGCGGTCGAGCGCGGCGAGCGCGGCGAGCGCGGCGAGCGCGGCGAGCGGTCGATTGATCCGGCCGACGTTTGGTTGGCCAACTGCGGTTCTCGACGTCCTTGCCGCCATGGATGATCGCCCACGCCCAGGGCTGGCGGACGGTCAGCACACGCGCTTCATCGGTCGCCATGGGCAAGTACGCGCCCGCCGCGGCGAGCAGCGGCGATGGTGGCTCGGTCGATCGATAGGAAACGAGGCTAGCTGTTCGGCTCCGACTGGACGTCGGTGGTTCGCTCGATCCCGGCGGCGAGGTCCCTGAACGCAACCGCCTGCGTGAGGGTGCGGACGCGGGCGAGCCCGATCTCTTTCTGGTTGATCGCGCGGACCGTCTCGACCGGCAGCACGTAGAACTCCCATTGGTCGACGTCGAGCGGGTCGTAGGCATCGTGTGTCAGGGCGGTCTGCACGCAGAAGACGTAGACGTCCGCGTTGTACGTCGCAGCGCCCGAGTAGCCGGTGCGATCGTCCCAGGCCTGGGCCTTCAGGCCTCGGAATGAGATTCGAGACGGGATCGCTTGGCCCCACGCCTGGAGGTAGGCGGCCGACTTCACCTCGATCCTGACGCCGGCCGGTGAGAGGACGTCAAACGAGTCCCCACTCGACCCGTGGCGCCGTCGCGGCGACTGCGCGCGCCACCAGGAACTCCACTACGAATCCGCGGGTCGTGTTGGTCCTCAGGTCTCGTAGGGCGTACGCCCAGAACTCGGTGACCGTGGCATCGACTCCGCGGAAACGCTCAGCGCCAGTGAGCGTGAGCGCGGGAGGAGGGTCGATCCAGCCTGGAGGGTCGACGGTCATGTCTCCTCGACCTCCACTGCGAAATTGGCCCCGTCCCGCGTCACCCAGAACACGACGAGTCCTAGTTGCTCGCTGGCGTAGCGGGGGAGTCGGTCGACCAGCCCCCGATACTGCCGGTTGTCCGGAATGGCGATCCCGTACTTCGCGGCTGGGTCGGACATCCGCTGCACCAGCTCGCCGAGCATCCCGACGAAGTAGTTGTGCTGTTGCGGGCCGTTCCGGCTCTTCTCGGCCTTCGCTTCTATTACGTACCGGCGGCCATCCGGGTGGCGGGCATCGACGTCGATGCCCTGGATCTGACCCCAGGCGACCTTGACCTCGAATCCCAAGGCCTCCAAGTGGTCACGGATCGCGGTCTTCACCTCGTCCTCGGTGACCGGGTTCGCGCGCTGACCCGAGATGACACGCACGGGTGAAGCGGCTTCCGGGATGGCGGCGTCCGGCTCGACGAGGACGTTGATGAGCTTGCCGTCTGGCCCAGGGGTACGACGGATCAGGCGGCGTGTTTGAAGCATCCGAGCTGCCTGGTTGATCGACTGTCGCGGAGAGACCCCGAGCCGCTGGGCCAACTCGTCGTCGTCGAGAGGCACATACCTGATGGCCTCCAGGATCCGCTCAGCGATGCTCGCCACGTCTGAATCGTGCCACCAGGACCGACATTCGTCTGCGGGTCTCGGGGTGGAGGCCGACCACGAGTACGATGCGCGGCGACGAAGGCATCAGGAAGGGAGAGCCGGGGGGATGATGCAGCGGCTCACCGATGAAGACCCTGCCGCGGTCGGGCCATACCGGCTCATCGCGCGGATCGGACAAGGCGGGATGGGGGTGGTGTACCTCGCCGAGTCGGGCAGTGGCGAGAACGTAGCGGTGAAAGTCCTGCGGGCCGAGCTTGGTGGAGATCCAGCGTTCCTGGCACGGTTTCGGCGAGAGGTTGCCGCTTGCGAGCGTGTCGGCGGGGTGTGCTGCGCTCACTTTCTTGACGCCGATGTCGACGCATCACCGCCGTGGCTGGCAACCGAGTACGTGGCCGGCCCTAACCTTGCGGAGCACGTTGGCAGCCGGGGGGCACTGGCGGGTCAAATGCTTGTCGGGATCGCCGCGGGCATCGCCGAAGGCCTCGCTGCGATTCACGCCGCAGGCTTGGTCCACCGGGACCTGAAACCAGCGAATGTGATCCTCAGCGCCGAGGGTCCACGTGTCATCGATTTCGGCATTGCCCAACACCAAGACACCACATCTCTTACGGCCGCTGGCACTGTTGTCGGGTCCCCGGGCTGGATGGCGCCCGAGCAGCTGCGCGGTGACGAAGTCAGGTCGGCTGCGGATGTGTGGGCATGGGGAGCGACGGTCGCCTACGCCGCTACCGGACGGGCGCCTTTCGGAACGGGACCAGCGCCCGAGATCGCCCAGCGGGTGGTCTCGGGTCTCGCCGACTTGGCCGGCGTTCCCGAACCGCTGGCCGGCCAAGTGCGAGCAGCACTGTCCCCTGACGCGAGCGCTCGCCCATCGGCGACTGATCTCCTCGGTACCGTCACGAAGTCCGCCGCGCCCGACTCGATCACCGCGGTGCTCGGTGACACCTTCAGGCGACCTGGCGACACCCTCGTCCTACCCCCGCCCGTCAGCCTGCACCGCAAGCGCTGGCTGATCGCGGCTGGGGCCATCTGTACGATCGCCGTCCTGGCGGCAATCGTCGCGGCCCTACTCACCACTGGTGAAACGCCCGCGTCGCGCCAGCCCGCCACAACCGCTACAACCGCTACAAGCGGGACGTCGACCCCACCAGGTGCAACGACGTCGCCTGCTCCCAGGACGCCGTCACCGACGGACCAGTGGTCGATGGCCCACTTCCGGCCCGCGACGGCCGAATCCACGATGTCTGACACCTTTCGGGCCTTCTCAGACCAATCCAACTACATCCCAGAATTCCCGCTCACGATGAACGGCTGCGCCACCCGGGCCATGAGAACGCACTGGCGCAGCCTCGGCAAAGCGATCACGATCGGCAAGGTCTACTACTCCGACACCCCAGAGACCGCCACCAAGGCAGACTCTACGAACCTCGTCACTGCCACAGGCGGATGGATCGACACTGGCGGCTGCGAGCAACCGGTGTTCTTCGTCTCCAACGACTCCGCCGGCACCCTCGTCGACATCACCTTCGAGACCCGGATCTTCGAGCCCGCCCCCTGACCAGCGCAGCGCTTCAACCGGAGCAGATCGGACCGTCGCTGGCCCACGGCGCCCACGACGCTTGTTGATGATCGCGCAGGCTGACGCGCCGACTAGCCCTGCAGGTAAGCGGTACTGCCCCGCGAGGTCCCTACGAGCTCGTCATGTCGCCACCGTGGCTTGCTTGACGGGTACGCCACGGAGCGTTGGCATCGGCGAGGGTGTCGAGCATGAACTCGCACCAGGTCCTCGCGCCGTGCAGGGCAAGCCGCGCATGCCGGGCGCTGAGGCCGGTGCGGGCTTGGCCGGGGCCGTGGCCCGTACCGTAGCCGCGGTTGCGGAGTTCGGCGATGCTGGTGGTGATCGTGATCGCGCCTCCGAGGATCTTCTTGACTCCGTCGGCACCGTCGGCGCCGACAGACACTCCGCCTGGATGAACGGCGAGGGCCTCCTGCGCTTGCTTCACAAGGGCTGGCAGATCGTCCTTCTCGTTCACGGGCACGCCGCACTGTCGCAGGACTACCTTCGCAGTGCTCTCCACAAGCTCTTTGGCCGAGCCGATCACCTGGGCCGGGTCGTCCCGCTCGAGTGCGGCGGTGATTCTGTCCAGGTGCTCGTGAATGACCTGGGGATCTGTCAGACCACTCAGCAGCGGAGGAGAGATGATCTCGATCGGGCCGCCGATGATCCGGCCGTCCTCGGTGAGCGTGTAGTTGTCTCGGGCGAGAAGTTTCCGTACCCGCTCTAGCTGACTGACCTGCCGGGGAGTGAGCTCCCAGTCGGAGGGCGGAGAGATGAGTGGGGCCAGGGCCACCTCGAACACCCGGAGCGCCCTGGTGACGTGACCGACGTCGGTCCAGTCGACCTGGTTGAGGTACTCCTGGAACCGGGTCACGCGCTCGCCACCCACGGGTTCGATCGGATCGGGCGGCGCGAAACCTTCGTCTTGCCACATCGTGTCGATCTCGCGCAGCACCGTGCCGCTCATAAGTTCGCGGATCGCGACTCGCGCGCGGCTGTTGATCATCTCGTGCATGGTGAACGTCGAGAGTACTCGGCCGCGGGCTTCCGCACTTCCAGAATTTCCAACGAACCCGCCCGCTTGCTTGCTGGTGGTGAGAATCGATCGACTTGCCAACAGACGCTGGGTCGGGACGAGTTTGGAGCAAGGCCATCGGGTATCGGAGCCGCATGAGCCCCGGGTGTTCGAGAATCCGGATGCTTGAAGCCCCGGCGTTCAAACAGATGCAGCGCCGGGGCCCACACATGGCCGACGGATCCAAGGTGGGCAGCGTCCTTTCAGGACCAGAGGCGGCTGCTGTGGCCTCCCAACTTGCCGATGCGCCTGGGCGATCACCGGCCGCACCAGCGCGGCAAGATCCGCGAATACGCGACGCATTGAAACCACGCAGCGAGTTGCTCGCGCGCCCTCAGCAGGCCTTGATGTTGCCGTTGTGGCCAGCAGGAACGACATAGCCGCGGTGGACCCAGCCCTGGGCCGGCGCGCCCGGCTCGGAGTTGAAGAACTGCCCACCGGGCGTCTTGTTCGGCCAGTGGATCTTTAGCCAGCGCGGGCCCGTGTTGAGGCTTGGGTCGGGATCGAAGTCCGACTTCTGCTCGCAATCGGCCCACACGACCGTGCGGTTCGCGCTGGTGCCGATCTGCTGGTCCTTGGCGCGGGGGCCCGACCGGACCTTAAGGCCAAGGTCGGCCGTGTCGATGACGACGAATAGGTACGGACCGTTGCCGGTCGGTGGTGCCGTCGAGGTCGCCGCGAGTTTCTCCTTGAAGTCCGCATCACTGATCCTGCCGTCGCGGAGCACGTCGTTGAGCTTGGTATTGCACTGGCTGTTCTGACCGACCGCGATGCAGCCGTCGCCGCCGACGCTGCTGGTGTTGTCGTCGGTCTTCTGAGCGGGGTCGTCCTTACTGAATGCAGCAATGCCACCCAGAAGACCGCCGATTGCGGCAGCCACAGCTGCGCCGATCATGAGTCGGCGGCCGGTGACGCGCTTAGTCGGGGGAGGGGTCTGGTTCGCCGGAGTGGAGGGGGTGGTAGGCGGTACGGCCACGTGCGTGTCTCCTATGTCGCGTCGCGGCGCTCCGCTGGTGCCTCGGCGGATTAGTCACCAGTGGCCGGCGCCTGTCCGCCGCGTTGGCGGATGCTTCGGAGTTTTCCCGTGTCACACAGGGTTAGATCGCGGGAAGCGCGATCCATTCGCATGCTGAGACTTGTTCGTGCCTGCGAAATGTCCGTGGGCCTGGGTAGAACGGTGACCGATGACGGCGTTTACCGAGGAGGACACCATGCGTTGGGCCGAGATCAAGTCCCGTGAGCCGCGTCTGATCGAGTTCGGGCACCGGCGGCTGCTGGATCCGGGAGTCGTCCTCGTCGCCACGATTCGGCGTGACGGTACGCCGCGGCTGAGCCCGGTCGAGCCGTATGTGATGGACGGCGATCTCTGGCTGTCCATGATGTGGGGGTCGACCAAGGCACGTGACCTGCTGCGCGACCCGCGGATCCTTGTGCACAGTGTGATCACGAGCCGCGATGGCGGCGAGGGCGAGTACAAGGTGCGCGGCCGTGCCGAGCCGACTGACGACGCCGCGATTCAGCGTCGCTACGCCGACGCGGTCACAGACGCCCTCGGCTGGCATCCTGTGCCCGGCCAGTTCCATCTGTTCGC
Source organism: Kribbella sp. VKM Ac-2566 (assembly GCF_004366005.1). Lineage (NCBI taxonomy): Bacteria > Bacillati > Actinomycetota > Actinomycetes > Propionibacteriales > Kribbellaceae > Kribbella > Kribbella sp. VKM Ac-2566. The sequence goes on from NZ_SODT01000008.1 coordinate 1,693,802, forward strand.
GGTCGATGTCACTGACATCACCGTCATCCGTTACGACGATGCCACAGGTGATCAATTCGTCGCCCGTTGGCCGGACGGGCGTGAGTTTGTCCGACGCGGGACCTCGGCGACCTCGGTAGGCGAGCCCGAGACCTACCACGACCTCCTGCGGCTGTCACCGGCGTGACGCGGGGCCGTCCCGGTCTGGTGGAGGATGCCGAAGAAGGCATCGGATGCTTCGGGTCACATACGGAACTTCTCGAGTCGACACAACACGGGATCATCGAGCAGTGGACGCCCCCCACTTCCAGGACCGCCACCGCCAGATCACGAACTACGGCTGGAGTACTAGGCGGCTCCCCGTTCGCGCGGGGACCCGTCTTCTGTCCAACGACCGTGGCCGAACAGTTCGCGATGAAGTCCTTGGATCGCATTGGGCTCAGGCGACCGGGTCGGTCTCGCCGAGGTGACGAAGCTGCTCGACTGGCATCGGCGTGAGAGCTGGCTCAGGTGTTCCGGCCAGGTCAGCGAGGCGCCGGGTGAGGGATCGGACGGATTGCGTGGTCGTCGGTGGCACGTGCCAGGCACGTCCCCAGTCGTCGCCGCGGCTGGCGGCGATCAGAGTCCGTGCTACGTCGCCGATGTCGTTCCAACTCTTGGGCGCGTCGAGGTCGCCCGGGTATGACGCCTCAGTGCCGGTTCTCGTTCGAGCCGCGTTGCGCAGGGAGAGGGCGAGTCGCAGAAGTAGATCGGCGCCCCGAGCGTCGCGGCGATAGCGGTGTGGCGAGCCATCTCGGTTCCCTGGTCCCACGTGACCGAACGCAGTTGCGACAGCGGCACGTCACTCATGCGCTCGTGCAATGCAGCGTGCAGGGCATCGCTGTCGCGGGCCTGGAGATGCAGCAGCCGGATGTTTCTGGTCGTCCGCTCGACCAGCATGCCGATCGCTGAGGCCTGGTCCTTGCCGATGATGAGATCACCTTCCCAGTGGCCGGCCTCGGAGCGGTCTTCCGGTGGGAAGGGTCGGTCCTGGATCGACAGCATGGGCTGCTCGAAGCGGGGCCTGCGACGCTCGGTCTTCTGATGTGCTCGCCGGTGGTCCCGGCCGGTGCGCAGCGGTGAACGATGCTGCGGCGCCACCGGTGCTGGGCGTAGCAGCGTGGTTCCGGGCTCATAGACGGCCTGGTAGATGCTCTCGTGGCACAACCACATCGCCGGTTGGCCAGGGTGCTGCAGCCGAAGCTGCCGGCTGATCTGCTGCGGGCTCCAACGCTGCGACAGCCACTCTGCCACCAACTCACGAAGCGCAGGGTTGGTGTCGAGGCGTCGCCGATGGCGGCATGCCCTGCGAGCCGTCGCCTGACGGTGCGCATGGAACGGACGATAACTACCGCCTGCGTGCGCGTTGCGGCGCAGTTCACGCGAGACCGTCGACGGCGCCCGACCCAGCCGCTCCGCGATCCCACGGATGCTCAACCCAGCCTGGCGCAGGTCCGCGATCTCGATCCGCTCCTCCTGCGACAAGAATCGCGAGCTGACCTCCCGCACCGCCAACCTGTCGAGTAGAGCCACGAACCCGACCACCTCACCCTTGCGGTAGGTCTTGTAGCCGCGGGACCAGTTGTTCCCCGTGGTCCTCGAGACACCGACCTCGCGCGCCGCTGCCAGGATGTTCCAGCCACGCCCACGCATCTCCATGAACCGTTGACGCTTGGCGGACTGCGGATGACGACCCGGCCCCTTCTTCACACGACGAGACTTAGACAACACAACCTCCCAATTCAGGACGAAATGTTGCAACCCGTCAGTAGAAACCACCCTTGCGTCGTTCCAGGTCGGACTGCACGGACTGTTGTCATGACGATTGACAGTAGGAGCAGACCTAGCCTGAATGGATAGGCGGCGGAGGTGCAACGGACAGTCACACGCATTCAACGTTCGGCTTCGCTGTGCTCCTCATAACAGGGTCCGCGTTGCGTGACCGCGAAGTGGCCGTCTACCCCTGCCCGCGACTGGTACAGCGCGCCGGCATGGGAGCATGACCGCGGCAGCGCGAACGCGGCGCCGGCGGCGATCGGCAGGCCGAGGGCGCCGAGAAGCACCGCAGTGCGGCCGCCGGCCGCGACCTCAGCGCGAAGCGCCCCACCCGTCAGCCCGCGAGTTCCGGCGTTGGCGATCGCGATCAGTATGCCGAGCCCGACGGCGTTGCCGACGTTCAACGTGGTCGAGGCCATGCCCGAGGCCACGCCCTGTTCGTGCGGCGCCACCCCAGAGCCAGCCGCGATCCACATGCTCGTCCACGTGATGCCTTGGCCGACTCCCATGACGATCAATCCAGGCACGATGGGGAGGTACCTGCTGGAGTCGTCGTAGCCGAGTGCGATCAATGCCGTGCCGACCACGCTGATACCGATGCCTATCAGCAGCGTGGTGCGACTCTCGAGGCGCGTCGTGACCCGCTCACCGACCTGGGTGCCGGTCGCGATCGCCACGGCTGGCACCAGGAACGCGAGCCCGGTCTCGAGGGTGGTGAACCCGTGCACGTCCTGGAAGAGCACTGTAAGGAAGTACGGCAGGCCACCGAGCGTACCCATGAAGATGAACGTGATTGCCATGACCGCGACCAGACTACGGTTGCGCAGTAGTCGCGGCGGCATGAGCGGATCGGCGCCTCGCAGTTCGACGAGCGCGAACATGGCGAGCAGGGCGACTGCCAGCGGCATGGCGGCGAGGACGCTGGCCGACGTCCAGCCAAGCTCGGGTCCTTGAACGAGCGCATAGACGAGCAGCGTTGCGCCGCCGGTGACGGTGACCGCCCCGGGCAGATCGAAGCGGCGTCTTGCGGCCTGGGGTCGGTCGCGCGGAATCACGAAGAGGGCTGCCAAGGCGACGATGCCTGCGAGCGGCACGTTGACGAAGAAGACAGCACTCCAGCCGAAGGTCTGCGTGAGGATCCCGCCGAGCAGCGAGCCCAGCGTCAGCCCGCTAGCTCCGGCCCCGCTCCACGCGGCAAGTGCCTTGTTGCGGCGAGGCCCCTCTTCGAACAGCGTGTTGATCAGCGACAGCGTCGATGGGAACAGGAAGGCCGCGCCGATCCCCTGCACTGCGCGGGCCGCGATGATCACCTCCGGGCTCCGCGCCAGTCCGCCTGCCAAGGACGAGACCGCATACAGGGCGAGCGCGGTCACGAAGATGCGGCGGCGGCCAAGCAGGTCCGCCGCCCGCCCGCCGAGCAAGAGAAACCCGCCTGCGAACACGGCGTACGCCCCTACGACCCACTGGAGCGTTTGGCTCGAGAATCCAAGTTCTGCGCCGATGTCGGGAAGAGCCACATACACGATGTAGACATCGAGCGCGAAGATCAGCTGTGCCATCGCAAGCATGACGAGGCTCCAGCCAAGGCGTGGCGGTCGGTATGTATTCACGCTGTTCTCCTCCTAGTTGGAGTAGTCAGTTCAGCGAGGAAGGAAACTTCAAAACGCCGCGAGGCTCATGTCGACGGCGTGCTCCACGAGTCGGCGATCGGCGGTGCCTATACCGATCACACGCAGCCCCTGCAATGTGTTGAGCAGGAAGGCCGACAACGCGTCCACGTCGGCGTCGGACGACAACTCACCAGCATCCCGTGCCCGCTCGAGCTCCTCGTGCAGGGCGGCCTGGCTCTGGGAGAACGCTGCGGCAACGAGCCGACGCACGTCCTCGTCCGCGGGGGCGAGCTCCAGTGCGGCATTCGCGGCGAAGCACCCACGTGCGCGGACGACGCTGAGGTCGTCCTCGGCCATGCTCAGAAGAGCGCGTCGCAACCGGGCCTTCACCGGTCCTGGTCCCTCGAGCGCTCGCCGCAACCTATCGGCGCCAAGTCCGTAACGCTTGAGCGCCAGCAAGTAGAGCTCCCGCTTGCAGCCGAACGTGCCATAGAGACTTGAGCGGTTGATCTGAAGTGCGTCGACCAAATCCTGGGTCGAGGTGCCGTCATAGCCGTTCGTCCAGAACACCTCAAGGGCGCGGTCTATTGCCTCATCGGGATCGAATGCCTTCGGACGTGCCATCACAGGCAGGTTAGCACGATTCGGAATCGATCAGTTCATAATCCGGGGATCTCGCTGATCGCTTCGCGGCCGGCAGTCTTCGACGACGGAACGGCCCAGCGATAGCTGACACTCTTGAAGCTGTCTGCCACCTCGTGGAAGCATCGCCGTGCACGTGCGTCTAATCGAGAAAGTGGCTGGTTGGCGCGCCGAGCCGTGACGCCGACGTTGAGGTTGGGCCATTGCGTGATGTCATCGTGGCCGCAGCGAAGCCCGTACCTGATGGCCTCGGAGGCTGCCCACGCCCTGACCGATCCGCCAGACGAGTTCCGCGAGCCTGCCCGCATGAGCTATCACCGGTCGCATGGCGTGCTGGAGTGGCTGTACATGGCTGTCTGGTCAGCGTCTACCTATGAGCGGAAGATGGCACTCCTGAGCAGGAGCTGAAGGCTGCGCTGCTGCGTAGGGGTGAGGCCAGCCAATGGTGAATCACGAGCGAGGAGGCTGAGTAGCCGCTCGCGAAGAGTGGCACCGTCATTTGTGAGGACGAGATTCTTGGCCCGACGGTCGCTGGGGTGCGCGGCGCTCGATCAAACCCTGCTTCTCGAGCTTGTCGACCACGAATGTTGCGTTGGAAGGCTCGCAACTCATGCGTTCGGCGAGTTCTCCCATGGCCATCGGTCCGGTCATCTCCCGCAACGCGGTCGCCTGGGCAGCGGTGAGGCCAAGCATAATGGCGCGCTCGCGCAGGTGGTTGGAACCTTCAGGTCGCAGATTCGCTGTCGAGGAGCGGGCCAAGATCGCCGTACGCGTCGACGAACACAGAAGTCCACATCGCCCAGCTTCGGTGGCAAATCGCTCTTAGAGACCCGACCTCGTCGGTCCGATTGCTCGCTGGTGGCACCGTCGCCGCGGCCGCAGATGGAAGTTGAATCACCAACACACAACGTGGCAGGACGTCCGGACGCACACCACCCCGCCGCGGAGTACAAGGACCTGCGTCGGCGACCGCGTTAACTGCCGTTGCAGTCCACTGTAGTCCACGGATTCGCCGCGGTCCCTAGAAGGCCGAGTGCGGCTGAGACAACAAATTCGGGCCAGCCCGCGTTTACCTGACAACCGGCCCGACGTCGGCGCCGATAAGAGAGGCACGAATGACCTTCGAGGAATGGGCGCCCAGTCAGCGCGGGAGGCTGCTGGGGTTCGCCACGGTGCTGTGCGGCGGTCCTGACCTGGCAGAAGACGTGGTCCAGGAGGTATTGCTGCGGGTGCACAGCAAATGGGACGTGATCAGTCGGATGGACCATCCGGATGCCTACATCCGCCGAATGTTGGTGAACGAGTTCCTCTCCTGGCGTCGCAAATGGGCGCGGATCGAACCGCACGGCGTGGTGGAGGTGATGCGCGCCGCACCTGACCATGCGACGGCCGTGGCGGACCGGATGGAGTTACTCACCCAACTGTGCAAGCTGCCCAAGCGCCAACGAGCTGTGATCGTGCTGCGCTATCTGTGCGGCCAGGGTGACGCCGAGATCGCCGAGACGCTGCGATGTTCGCCTGTCACCGTGCGGGGATACGCCTCCCGGGCCCTCGCCACTCTCCGAATCCAACTCACCTCTGACTCTCTGGAAGGTGCCACCTATGAACACTGAAGACGACCTTCGGGACAGCCTGCGGATATTCGCCGCTGCGGCCTCCCGGATGGAATCGCCCGCGGCGGCCTGGGCGAACCTCCGCGCCGAGATGCCGACAGCGAAGCGACGGCGCCGTGTCGTTCGCCCCCGGCTTGTCGTCGCCGGCGGCCTCGCCTTGACCTTGGGCGGAGCCTTCCTGGCCGCCGACGTCGTCAGCCACGACAGCAGCCCTTTACCCGGCACGGCCGCCGACGCCAGCACCTTCCTCGCCGACGCCGCCGCCCAGGCCAACGCTAACCCCGATGCGCCGATCCCACCCGGGCAGTTCCGCCAGATCACAATCCAGCAGACCTACCTGTACGAGTTCGGCACCAAGAAGATATTCAGGGCGACGACGCACATGCAGATCGACAAGTGGGTCACGGCCGACCCCACCCGCCAGTACTTGGCGAGGGTCCAGGAGCTTGTCAGAGTAGACTTCGCGACTCCCGAGGCCAGGGTGGCCGCCCGCACGTTGGCCCCGCATCTGTTCGCACGCCCGGAGCCACGCTTGTACCGCATGACCTGCAAGGGCGCCGCCATCGAGCCGAGGACTCCACCGGACGTCGTGAACGCGCCGTGTACGCCAGGTTGGCAACTCCCGACAGCCCTGTTCCTTGCCAGCCTGCCACGGGATCCGGACGCACTGCTCGCTGCGCTGCGCAAGGACACGCCCCCGGCAGGGCGTCCGGTGACGCCTCTTGAGTTGGCCCGGGCCAAGGCAACAACTCCCGACCAGAGGGCTCTCAGCCGCATCGGCGTTGTTCTGAACTCAGGAATCGCGCCGGCCGACCTGCGAGCGGCCCTTTACCAAGCCGCCGCCAAGATCCCCGGAATCCAACTCCTGGACGACGTAGTGGCTCTCGACGGCAGGCATGGCCGCGCAATCGGTCTCACCTACAACGGCTACCGGCAAGACATCATCATCTCGCCATCCAACGGACAGAGCATCGGCTCCCGCTTGGTCGTATCCAAGGACGGCGCAGCCCTACCCAACGGCGAATCGAACGTCGCCGGAGCCCTACGCGCCGGCGACGTCTACAACGCCGTCTCCTTCACCACCCGCCTCACCACCGCCGCGCCACCCACGAAGTAAGCCTCATCAACCATGTCGGCGGCCCTGTCCCTACCGACAGATCACAATCAGCGACCAAGCCGGGCGCCAGGCTCACAGAGTCGGCGTCCGGCCGCAGTACACGCGCTGCGTCCTGCCGCGAGAAGCTCTACGATGAAGGGTTCGGTCAACTAGCCGCGCCGCTATCGTGCGCCGCGTCGACACCACAAGAATTGGCCTCGGCAGCCCAAAAACCTGACCGACCGGTCTCCTGACATCGCCACAACGGCGACCACTCAGGTGCCAGACGGTGCGGTGCTGGACGGCGAGCCGGTGAACCTCGTCGACAGCCGGCTGACTTTGACGCGCTGCAACGCCGCCTGGTTACCTCGCCCCGCAAGGCTCGGCATCTGGTCGCATTCGTTCCGGCGTCGTACGTCGCGTTCTGGGGCTCGAGTCATTGCGATCAACCGTCGTCGCTCGAGCCTCGGATCAGGTGATCGCGGCGAGGGGTTGTGCTGGCAGCGTTCCGGTTGTTCATGATGCTTCCGGTGGTGTCGGGTGAGTCTCAAGTACGTTCACCTGGCCTCGCCGACCGGAACGCGACTTATAGACGCCAGGAACTGCTCACAAGCCGCGGTCGAGTTCTCGGTCCTCCATGTCGAGACAAATTGGGTCGGTTCTCGTTTTGTCACGTAACACCTGCGCCGCTGACAAGCGGCGCTCCGTGTCTCCGATCAGCCGGCCTGCAGCGGCGACAACTCGACCGCCCAGTGTCTCGACAAGCCGGATCGGTGGGTTTCTGCCGATCGTTCCTGCGGCGCTGGCCATCTGGTGCGTGGGCAGGACACCGAATCTCGCAAGCGTTGTGTAAGCAACCGATTCGGCCTCCAGTTTGCTGAGGCCATGACAGCCTGAGTCGGGGGACATCTTGTGCATGCGGAGATGAGCCAGCTCATGAGCGAGTCTCATCGCGGCGACAGCGCCGTCGAGATCGTCACTCACGATGACTCGCCGCCGTCGGCGGTCAGTGATGGCACCAGTTGATTCGTCCGGCAACTGCCGCCGGTTGACGCGGTACCCAGCATCGAGCGCAACTCGCGCCAACGCGACATACACATGCTCTGGCCGCAGGTCCCCGATCGGAGGCATCGGGCCGCCCTCTGTCTGGCTGATATCCCAGACCGTCGCAACTCCGTGCCCCTGCACCGGCCCCGCAGCGCGATCGACATCGCGCGCCGACGCAACAATCCTGATGCCGGAGGCACCACGGGCGACTCGACGTCCCTGACGTTGCCACCCGGGCCGACTATCAACGCACATGGCGTCAGGCATCTGCAACTTGATCAGAACGACATTCCTGAACGACTGACCCTGCAGAACCGCTGCCGCGTCCGGCCACCGCATCCACTGACGATCAGACCAGTTCCGCCGTACCTCCGCATCGACAGCTCTGCGGAGATCATCAACGGTCACCCGAAATCGGTTCCCGGCTCCCCCATGACTGCTACCCATGACACGAGCGTCATCAGCAGCGGACGCCCTTTGAACCCGGCAGAGAGAATCCAGGAACTAGTCGAAGGCAAGCAGCGGGACGTTGTACAGGTCCGGTTGGCGCGGGCGCGAGAAAGCCGGAGCCGTCACCTCAACCAGATACATCTCGGTGAGGAACTGAATCTTCGCGCTCAACAGATGGCTGGTGTGAGCCGTCGCCGAATGGGCCTTCAGACCGACCGACACGTGAATGTGTGGCAAGACGGTTCCGGACTCCGCGTCGTACGCGAGCGAGCCACCTCCGAGCGCCTCCACGTTCTCCAGGTGTACGGCGCTCCAGACCGGCGCGTCTGGATCTTCGAGCTTCTCGCAGGTACCGACGAGTTGGACGTCTCGCATGCCCGCGATAAACATCGGGATGAATCCCTGCCGCACGCCGTACTCCGCGCAGAACTCGGCCAGCGCCGGATAGAAGTCGTCACCATGGTCGAAATGGACCGCAAAAGTGCGGCCCATCGTCAGTTCAGCGGCGCGCAATCTCAGCTCCTCAGATGTCGTTGATGTAAGCAACGTACCGAATCGCGGTGTTCAGGCCCTGGGTGGACAGCAGCCGGCTACGTGGGTGAGCAATGTCATCCACGGCGATGGTCGCCAGTTCCTCGCAACGTCTGCGGAACCACGGCCAGGAAACGTTCAGATAGCTGGCGAGCGCCTGCAACCGTCGCTGCGCTGTGGCCTCGCCAACCAGCGGCTCCGCCGACACCTGATCGGCGATCGCGCGGAACATCGATCGGCGCGACGGCGGCGCGCTCGCGTCGACGTACCAAAGCCCAGAACCGCCCAGCCAATTCGCGACAATCGCCTCCTCGCCGAGCACGAAACCTTCGAACTCCGCGTGCTCAGGCTCGGCACTCAGCTCGACGGTGATACCGAAGGCCTCCATCAGCGCCGCAGCGAGCAGCAGGAGGACTCGCTCGTACATCGGAGACTCGGCGACGTCCGTCTCTGAGATGTAGAAGCCTCGACGCATGCGCGGGAACCAACGCGACGTACGGCGAAGGTAGTCGAACTTGTGCCGCCACAGCAGCCACGACGCAGCCTCCTCACCTCGGTTCTCCCGTGTCCAGAAGAACGGCTGCCCCGACAAACGCTCAAGGTTCCGCGTGATATGCCGAGCACAGAACCTGGACCCCAACCACTGGCTCGCGACCGCATTCAGTGTCGGGACCTCGTTCAGCGACACATCCGACGTACGTCGTCTTTCGTGGTGCGCTAGCCGGGCTTGGCTACTCACCAACTGTGCATCGTCGGCCAATAGCGCGACGTCGGTGTTCGTCGTCGCCCAGATGATGCCCACTGTCAGATCGTCGAGAAGAGCCGCTGACGAGATCGGTTGTGGTCCCGTACGTCGACCTGCGCGGTCAACGAACCGACGTCCGTCGGACGCGTAGTACCGGCCCTCATCGTCAGCGACGACCACCAGTGAACGTCGATCAGGCCGGTTTAGAGCGGCCTCCTTGGGATCGATCATCAACCAGCCCTCCCCCGGCAGCTCCGCCTGGCAGTAGTGCGCACCAACTTCCACACCGGCGTACGACCTGCCGGCCGGAAGACGCACGGTGGCGGACTGCACCGAAGGCGGGCCGGTGATCAACTCGAGAAGCGAGAGAGGGTCCGGTGCCTGCCTCGCGGTGATGCGTCGTTTGTAGAAGCCGAGGTCCGCAGGATCGGCCTTCTGAAGCACCCGGCACAGCGCCTGGCGTACATTGGCCGACGGCCAGGTGTACCAGCCACACTCCCAGTCGGAGATCGCCTTGGCTGTGATGAGCGCTTCCTTGCCGGTCGCGTGATAGATCTCGGCGCTCACCAGGTCAGCGAGCCTGCCTTGCGACATCCGGCCACGCGCTTGCCGGAGCAGCTTGTTCGGCTGACGCGACCTGTCAGCCATGAGCCCGAATCATCCTTGCCGTCATGACGGCAAGGATGATTGCTGGGACCGGGACAGCGTCACGGCACGATCGGACATCTCCGGGATGTCTCGCTTCGCCTCAAAATGTCCTGAAATGTCTTAGGTTAGATCCCGTGCCTAACGAACGACTGCGAGCCGCGATGGTCGAGCAGGGCCTGACCCATCATGCACTCGCGGAGGAGCTGGAAGTCAACGTCAAGACCGTTGAGCGCTGGGTCGTGGGCGACAAGCTCCCGTTCCCGCGCAACCGGCACCGGCTGGCAACCCGGCTCGGCAGGGACGAGACGTACCTCTGGCCGGATGCACTCTCCCGCGACCGAGCCGCAGCCGTGGCAGAAAGCGAAGTCGTCCGCGTTTACCCTCACCGCTCCGACGTGACCATGGACGAATGGCGGCAACTCTTCGAGTCCGGCGAGGAAGAGATCGGCGTACTCGTCTATGCAGGCCTGTTCCTGGCAGAGGACGCCGGGCTCCAGCGGGTTCTCCGCAAGCGGGCCAAGGCCGGCGCGCGTGTCCGGATCCTGATCGGCGATCCGGATGATCCACGGATCGCCGAGCGGGGCGAGGAGGAAGGCATCGGTACGGCCCTGGCCGCGAAGATTCGCAATGCCATCGTCCTCTACCGCGACCTGTCCAAAGTCCCGAACGTCGAGTTCCGTGTGCATCGAACCGTCCTGTACAACTCGATTTTCCGCTCCGACGACCGGCTGTTCGTGAATACGCACATCTACGGACTGCCTGCGGCACAGGCGCCCGTGTGGCACTTCCGCAAGATCCCTGGCGGCGAACTCGCGCGGCATTACCTCAACAGCTTCGAGCGCGTGTGGGACGACGCAACACCGATGACGGAGTCCTGATGGCCCAGCGCATCGACTACTACGACGATCCGAACGCGCCTGCCGCCAACAGCATGGTTCCGTCCGTGAATGTCGTCATCGAGAACGAGGCCGGCGAGATCCTGATGATCGAGCGTTCCGACAACGGCAATTGGGCGCTTCCCGGCGGAGCGATCGATCTCGGAGAGTCCATGTCGCAGGCCGGCGTACGCGAGACCAAGGAGGAAACCGGCATCGACTGCGAGATCCTCGACGTCCTCGGCATCTACACGAACCCGAAGCACATCATCCTGTACACGAGCAACGGCGAAGCGCGTCAGGAGTTCTCCATCCTCCTCCGCGCCCGCGCCACGGGCGGCGCTCCTACCCCCAGCAGCGAGAGCACCCGAGTCCGCTGGATTCCACAGTCCGAGCTCAGCAGCCTGCAGATGAATGACACAATGCGTCGCCGCATCGACCACTACCTGGAGCCAACTGCGACTGTGTACTTCGACTAGGCACAGAGCCTGCGTTGCACGTTCTGTACTGCCGACCGTAGCGCCGGCCTCGACCGCACGATCGAGCGATGTACGACGTGTTCGCGCGGATAGCGATTCAGGATCTCCTCGAGGCGCTCCTCGACGTCGACCTGGCACCCGTCGGCGGCCGCGGTCAAGTCACAGTACGTCAGGGCCTCGAGCAAGCTCTGATCGGGCAGTGGAAACTCGAGCGCGAGTCTGTCGATCCCCCGTTCATCTGCCTCGATCAGCGCACCTGTGTGGTGCGCAACGAGTTGGCAGATCATGCTGTCTGCACCGAGTACGTCGCGCAGGTATCGCGCCCCGTCGAGCGGATGGAATCCTGTCGATCGCACCACGGATGAGTAACCGATGTCGTGCAGGAAGGCGGCTGCCTCGATGAGTTCGGACCGGTCGCCGAGGATGGGTGCCAAATCGCGCGCGCGAGCAGCGACGCCCTGAGTGTGCGCCCAGCGCCGGGGCAGCTCGTCAGCGAGCAGCCGACGGGCGACCGATCTTGCTTCCACGACAGTCATCATCAGCGAGAGGGTACGACGGGCACACGCAATCGCGACAGTCACCTCAGCTCGCGAAGGACTGCACCTGGGCCTTCGCCCAGACTGCTTCGAAGCTCGCGAGATAGGAGTCGAACATCTCGCTGTCCTCCGAGTGTCGGTAGTGATAGACCGGCGACTGCGCTGCCGGAATGCCGTAGGCGTGCTGGTTGACGAGAAGTTGGCCATCCGAGCGGAACATCGAGTTGTAGAGGACGGTGTTGTGCAGCCGCAGCTCGACGCGTTCCTTCCCCAACAGCGGCCCCAGCAGGGTGAGCGAGTTGCGGACCTTCTCCCCCATAGCCTCGCCGATCTCTTCCTCGACCCCGCGCTTGACGACGTTCGTCCCGTTCGGCGCACCTAGCGCGATCCTGATTCGAACGCTGCCGCTCTTCTCGCCCAGGAGGCGCATGATCCGCGCGTCCTCGGCAAGGAAGAGCGCACTGTAGGCGAGGATACCGACCTCTGACCTGGCGGACTCGAAGAACGACAACCAGTTCTGCGAACTGATCGACGTACGTCGCGGGTAGATGCCAGCGATCTCTGCGGGCCGTCCGCCCCCTCCGTCGGTCGACCGAAGCTCAGGCCAGATCACTTCTTCGTCGACGCCGAGGAGCCGGCTGACAAGCACGCGGGTCCGACGATGCGGTACCTGGCCCCGCATCCAGTTCCGCACGGTCTTCGGGTCGACAGCGAGCTCTACCGACAGATCCAGATCAGTGAGGTTCGCGTCGTACATCGCGCGCCGGAGCACGTCGTTCACTCGGATCGCCCACCCTTACTCATGGGTAGATGTCTGTAAATGTCTGCCTGGACGGTAGCACGAAATGTCCGTAAATGTCTGGAGACAGGGTTCTGGTGTCCAGCTCACGACCGCGAGTCTTGAGGCACGCTCGACACAGTCGTCGGGCCGCAACCAAACAGAGCAAGGAGACGGAATTGATGCGCCGCGGGGAGCTGTATCGCTATCGCGATCCATCGGGAGTGAGCGGCACCGGCGTCGTCGCCTTGGTGGTGGAGTTCCCACCCAACGAGGACGGTCAGCAGTGGGTCGCCGCCAAATGGCTCGGGCCCAATCCGTGCATGACTTTCTGGCCAGGCATCGGTGACCTGCTGGAGGTCCACGGACACCTCGGCGCATCGGAGGTCCGTTGGCTGGACCCGGATCCGTTCGACCGCGACGATCCGGCACTCGCGGAGACCACCTCGCCTACATAGACCGGCGAGGCCGGCGTGTGAGCCTCACCTCCGCGTCGGTCGCGCCTTCCAAACCCCGTTGCGCGTGCCGGTCCGCAACGGGCTTGCAGGGCCCTGCCGTCGCCTCCCCTGTCGATGGCAGGGCCCACAACACGTCACTTCGGTCGAACGCGACAGGACGCACGAATGGTCAGCCTGGAAGGTGCGATGACGAACCATGACCCTCGGACGCCTACGGGGTCACTCGCGGCGCAGGGACGAATGGCGGGCAGCCGGCCCGCCTCCCATGCGTGCTATTCGTACCTCTGTAGCTGTGAACCCGAACAGCGTCGCAAGCAGGTTGACCTCCCGCGGGCCTACGCCTACCTGTGCGAGGACCTCCTGGTCTGCAGATCCGAAGTCAACCGCGCCAAGGAACGTCTTGCCCGATTCGCCGCCAGCTCCAACCTCGAGCTCGCGGCTGTCTTCATCGGGCGAGACACACGATCGACAGCTGGCTTCGGTCGACTGTTTGAGGCCGTAATTCGCGACGAGGTCAAGGTGGTGCTCGTGCCAAGCGTGCTCCACCTGATGGTTCTTGGATCTCCGAGACGCATCAAGGAGTATTTCGAGGCCGCAACCGACGCCAGGGTCATCACCATGCCCTGACGGCCTCGCCGTTCCCGCGGTCGGCGACCCTATGGCAGCGGGCCGTCCAGATTGTCCGCGTGACGGTGCCCTGTGGTGTCGGGGTATGGGGTCGGGCCGGACTTCCGAATCATTCCCGCGCTGCGCGCCGGCGTACCTTCAGCGAGCCGTTCGCCGATCCCCCGCCAGTGTCGGAGCTGCTCGTCGAGGTCGATCCGCCGGATGAGCATCCGGATCGTCCACACATCCGTTGCCACTGACGTCTGTGACCAGGCCGCACTGATTCGGAAGTGCTCGTCGAGCAGGCGCTCCACCTTGCTCAGTTTCCCTTCCAGATGCGTGATCTGGTCACCGATCAACCTAAGCGAATACCGCCGTTGGCTTCGCTCGTCGTCGACCCGTAGCGAGACGTCGAAGCCTGCCGCCTTGAGTGCTACCGCAGCCTCGTCCACATGCAAGATGCTTACTGCCTGGTAACGCGAACCTGGGAGATGCCAAGCAGCCAGGTGATGCGACCAGCACCAGCCGGCACCCCGCAGGAATGCGGCGAATTCATCGTCCTTCGGCACTCCCCGGGCCACGGTGCCCTCGTCGAAAGTGTGGGCAATCTCGATCATCAGTCCCACCTTTCGTCGAGGATCTGGTCGCTCAGGTCCGCGAACCAGGCGATGACGTCGCTCGCGCGGTACCGCAGATGACGGCCGACTCTCTTGCCTGGCGGCCCGTACCCCAAGGTTCGCCACCGGTACAGGGTCCGTTTCGGTACGTTCAAATAGGTGGCAACCTGATCGATGTCCCACAGCGGATCCGAGTCAAGCGTCGGCATCATGACCTCCCGCGTGGGGCTCGTCGGCAGCGGCACGTCGTTCTCGATCGGACTTCACGACCCGTCGGAGTTCGCGGACTGACCAGCCGAGGATCTCGGCCGCCGCCTCGGCGGATCGACAGACGCGGGCGAGCTCGGCAGTCTCAGCTGCCCAGGCAGCCTCGGCGTCGGCGACGCGTTGGTCGTACCGCTCGATGGCGACTTCCCTGGCCACAACGGCACGGTCGAGGGAGTCCCGGGCCTTGACCGCGCGGGCGGTGACGGCTTCGATCCTTGCCTGTCGTTCCCTTGCTCGTCGCAGCGCTGCGACTCTCTCGCTCGCTCCCATGGCCGAGCCGCCTCACAACGCAGGACCGTCGATGTCGTGAGTCGGGCAGGCCGAGTCGAGCTGTCGCGCTTGCACCGGAACGAGCGGGGTGCGCTGAGCGCCCAAATACTTGTCTGTCGACTCGATCAGTCGCCTAGCAGTGTTGACGACCCGCTCCCCGGTCGCCTTGATCACACCGCCCGGCTCCTTCGGATCCACCTGTCGTGCCCAATCTGCGATGTAGTCAAAGGATTCCGCTTGGCGGCTCAGCCCATGACGTGCCAGCAGGACATACGCGACCGACTCGGCCTCCACCTCACGGGTACCCCTGCATGCAGCAGTCGCGTCCGGATCGGCCGGCGAATGCATACGGACGTGCCCCACTTCGTGCGCTAACCGCGCCACTGCGCGGAAGTCGTCGAGATGATCGGCGATCACGATCCGATTGGCCCCATAGTCGGTAAAGCCTTCCGAGGAATCGCCGGTAGGCCGCACATCGACCGCAAAACCGTCGGCTGCGACGTCATGGGACAATGCATCCCACAGACCTCTGGCCGCAGCCTCATCGGGGGTCACCGGCAGGCGTGGGAGTTGAATGGGTGCGCCGACCGTAGCGGTTACGTCGTACACGACACCAATGCTGAAGCGGCGCTCCTGATGGTCTACCGAGGTCTCGGCGCCGTGATGACGGCGGGCCACCTCCTGTGAACGGATCGGTGTCAGAATCCTGATGCCTTGCCCGGTATTGACGCGCCGGCCGAGCTGCTTCCACCGCTGAGCACGTGCGACCCAACTCGCCTGCGGCATCTGAAGGTTGATCAGAACGAGGTTCCCGAACTCGTACGTGGGGAGCAACGCCGCCACATCTAGCCACCTACTCCAGTCGGATCCCGCCGCCAACCTGCTCATTTCCGCGTCCAGCACGCGATAGAGATCCTCCGCGCGCACAGCTTCCTTGCCCACAGCAACCTCCTGAGTAATCGGCTGCCAATCTCAACGGCCGAGGCCCGACAACTCCTGTCCTGGATCGCCGATCCCGGTGGCCACGTCAACGTACGGCGGCGGAGTCCTGACCGCTGGATCCGCGGTACGGCGCGACAACGCCGACGTCCCAGCGATCCGACGAGCAACCTCTGCCGCACGCGTCAGGTGATCTCCGGCGTTAGCCAGCTGGCCTGTCAACTGGCCAAAACAACTCGCGAGGTCTGTGCGCACCCATTTCGCCTGCAATGGACGCGTCCCTCCACCGGGTCGACGCAGGTATGAGATCTCTACTTGCGCCGCATCCCGGCGTGGGACAAACAGACGCCCGCGAGCGATCAGAACGCTCACCGCCCGCTCCTGCCATCGAGCGACCTGGTCTGCGGACCAGAGCAGCTCGTCAACAGCATCAATCAGCCCCGCCGCAGCCCAATGGTTACGCACCTGATGACGAGCGGCACGAATGCCGCGATCACCTCGCAGGTTCCGGTCCACCGCACTCTTCAGGTCCAAGAAGGCCACCTCGGTCTCCGGGCTCCCGTGGCCGCTCAGATCGGACAGACGCCCCCGCCAGGCGAGTCCGACATCGCGAGCCGCAGCATCAAACCTCTGGAGCTCGCGACGGACGATCTGTAGATCGATCCTCTGATCGGGCTGGAGACGAGCAGGTGCCGCAGCCAGTAGATGCGTCGTGAGATGCGCGACCTGCCCGCCAACAGTCCGCAGTTGCGCCGTCGTAGAACGCAGATCCCGCGTCAGCATGCTCTGCGGCGGCATCGAGGCGTGTGCGCGCCTCCATCTGTCCGCCAACGGCGCGATTGCCGACACGTCGTTGGCCAAGGCCGCTGGTCCGCCGGCAGCGAGCACCGCAAGGCCGCCAAGTCCACGACGGCGCACATCGGAGGCTGCGAGCTCCGCCAACTCCCGCATCGCACACCCAAGCTGGGAGCGCCCCGGCGTTCGACTCCGTGTGTTGCGTGCGACAACCTCCGCACCGATCAGGGCGATGGCGGCGACCTCCGCACGCGCAGCGGCGAGATCCTCACGCACGTCTAGCGCAGCTGCAGAGGCCGAATCCTGTACGGCGAGGAGGTCCGCACTCGCACCTATCGCCTGCGCCAGCCGTCCCAGCGAGTTGTCTGAACGCACGTCGAATCTCGACACGCCAGTCGCTGTCTTCAGACCTCCGCGCAACCACTGCAAGTGGTGGCTCGTCGCGGCGAGGACAGCGTCCCAATCACCCATCACCTCAGCCTCATCGGGATACACCCTACGCTGCGCGCTCACAGCGATACGCCGCGCGGTACGGAGCAAATCCTCATACGTCGCGCGCATCCCGGACCCTCCGGATGTCCGCCGCGGTCGTCCGCAGCGCATCACCCAACGCGAGCCTCCAACTGAGATCCTCGATTGGTACGTCGATCTGCACCGCGAGCCGGGCGGCCTCATCCAGCAGCTCCACCGGATCCCCATCCGATTCACCGTCGTACCGCACGTAAGGCATGATCTCGAGCAACTCACACAGCCGATACCGGCTGAACGCTGTCATCGCCCACCGCCCGTCGGCGGCTCCCACCTCGAGCGCCTCAACAATCGCCTCAGCCCGAGTCACCAGCTCCACCACACGCTGCCGCACGTCGTCGCCCTTCGCCCGCTTCTCGTCCATCTGCAGCTCCATTCGAGTCCTGGATCCCACAGCCCAGGACATATGTCCGGGGCCACGGCGACTCAACGGATGCCACAGACAACTTTTCGGCTCAACGGCAAGATTTGCCCGGCCAAGCTGCCGGAACGGCTCTTCAGGCCGGCATGCTCAGACGACGCGCAGGAACTGCTTGGGGACGCTCAGACCAGCCGGATTCGAAGATGGTGTAGATCTCTTCCGGTCTTCCGGGCGGTTTGCGCCCCAGGCGGGAGTCTGCGTTCGACCTGCACGTTTGTTTCCCAGCGCTGCGCAGCCCTACGCATCACTTGCTATCGTCCCACGGAACTGTGACGCAGCAGGTACTTGCCCATAGCAACCTTGAACCAAATGTGAACCGCGCTCAACCCCAACTCTAGGTGAGTCAGCAACGGAACCACACACTCGAGACGAGGCGGCCGGCGAGCCTGACTGACTCCTACTGCGATCGTCGCAGGCTGCGTGCAGAATCAGGTTGAACCAATCCATGTTACAACCACTCCGCAGGGCGGAACTGGTACTGCAGCGGCGGTTTCGACATGTAGGCTGATCATCACCGGCCCATTCCACGCAGGGCGAGGGAAGTGCCCGTGACGTCCTCGATTCTGCCCGCGGCGGAGAAAATCGCGCCGCCGTCTCCCGAGCAACGTTCACCGACTCCGTCGCATTCGACGGCACCGTATGCTAGTGGTATGTAAGTCTAGGGGGCAGCATGGGCACATTCATCGACACCGATCCGGTGTCGGCCGACCTTCGGCTACGCATGATCAACCACGATCGACGAGCAATCTCCCTTACCCGGTTCCCGGACAGTGACCAGCTCGCTGACCTCTCGGTAGCTCCCAACTGCGATGGCTTCGGTCGCGTTCATACCTTCGTTGAGGACGCGTTCGAAGACTGGCCGGTGAACCCACTGCCCATTCGGCCCGCGGCTCGTGCGCTTGGTCTCAACTCGCCCATATCGTTACAAGCGCAGGTGTTTCAGAACTCGGGTTGCAACTGGCGTTGCTGGTACTGCTACGTCCCGTTCGCCGACTTGACAGCGCGGCGCGGAACCATGGTTGCTGTATCCGAGATGGTGGAGGGAACTCTGCGCGCCCACGACGGACCGCATGTGGTCGACCTCAGCGGCGGTCAGCCGGACCTGACGCCAGAGTGGCCGGTGTGGTTCCTCCAGAAGCTTGATGACCGCAATGCGGCGCACGTCTATGTGTGGTCCGACGACAATCTGAGCACCGATTACCTGTGGACCACCTTGTCCCCCGAGGAGCGGGACTTCCTTGGGGAGCACCCTCGGTACGGCCGCGCCTGCTGCATCAAGGGTTACGACGCGGAATCATTCTCGTTCAACACGCTCGCAGCGCCGGCGATGTTTAGGCGCCAGTTTGATCTGCTCCGCCGCCTGCGGGAGACGACCCGCATCGACTACTACGTGTACCTGACGATCACGACACCCACCACGGTCGGGCTGGTTCAGCGGATGCGGGCGTTCGTCGACGGCCTGCAGAAAATTCATGAGTGGCTCCCGCTGCGCTGTGTCCCGCTGAAGATCCTCGAGTGGGGTCCAGTCACCCCGCGCCTGACTCCCGAGCGGCAGGAGGCACTTCAGCATCAGATCGCAGCCGTCGACGCATGGCGCGAGGAGATCGAACGTCGCTTCCCCGGCGCCAAACCGGCGATCGAAGATGTCCCACGCTGAGCGCTTGGCCTCCGAGCCTGAGGTCAACTTGTACGTGGCGTCGCTTGTGCGGCGCCATGGTCACGACGCCGAGGGACTCGAACAGCTCGTCCGCGCCTGTCACGGCGCCTTCCCGACCGTGGTGCAAGCCATTGCTCGGAAGATGGCGCAAGATGACCCTGGCTCAATCGACCCTGCGGCTCTCGCTCGAACCCTCACCGATGCCGGCCGGCTCGATGCCGCCGACAGCGTTCTTCCCATACCGCACCCGCTTGACCTCGAGTGGCGATTCTCTTCGAGCTGCTGTGCCGCACTGGCGAGACTCGTCGACGAAGTACGCCAACCGGGAGAGCCAGTTGCCCTCCTAGGCACTCCCGGGTTCGCGGAGCGGTTCCACGAGTTCGCGAAGCAAGGAAGCGCGACCCTGTTCGAGGGACGGCTCGAAGCCTGCAACGCATTGAGATCGATCCCATCCCTGGACATCGTCCCCGGCGACGTACAGGAGACCTGGCCACAGCACAGCCAAGGCTTCATGGCAGCCGTCGCCGACCCTCCGTGGTATCCGTCAATCACCGAGATCTTCCTACAAGCAGGAGCAGGGCTGCTCAGAACAGGCGGCGTCCTCTACTTCTGCGCCCCAGGTCTCGGCACTCGTCCAAACCTGCCCAGAGAGCGCGCGAACCTGACGAAGGTTGCCCTCGACAACGGATTAGTGCTCGAAAGCCTCAGCCCCAGCGTGATCGAGTACGAGTCGCCACCATTCGAGATCGCCGCGCTCGCCGCAGCTGGCCTTCACGCGTACGACAGTCGATGGCGGCGAGGAGACCTCCTCCGGTTCCGCCGGCTGTCGACCAACCACGACTCCGCGCTGACGACTACCGACAAGAGACATCACGCTGCCAGGGCCGAGGACTGGCGAGAGGTCTCAATCGGCCGCGGGCGCATCCGCGTCGACGTGGCGTCTCGGTATCCTGGCGCTGCACTGCTGGAGTCGATCGTGCCCGGGGATGTACTCGACAGCGTCTCCACCCGCGATCCTCGGCGAGTCGGGGTCAACGTGTGGACGGCAACGAATAGGGTCTTCCGCACAGGCATCCCCGAGGCCCTGCTAACAAGTCTGGAGGCAGTGATGACTGGAGCCAGCCACGACGGTGACGATGAGGTCGTAAATGCCGCGCACCGTCTCATCGCAGATGAGACTTGCACTCTCCGTTCGCTCGGAATAGATTAGAAAAAGGCAATGAATGCATTTGAAGAGCTGTATAGCTATATCACGAGCGAACCGTCGGCCGGTGGCCCATTATCTCTTAACGACCTTCAGAAATGGGCTGATGAACTAGGGGTGTCTGTTCACCTGGCGATTATGACGGAGCCGTACCTTTCGAAGGTTTGCACCGGCGAGAAGTACATCGAATCTCGCCTAACCAAGGTCAACATCGCTCCTTTCGAGCGCGCATCAGCCGATGATATCGTCCTATTTAAACGCTCGGGCGGCGCCATTACCGCTATGGCGCTCGTCGAGGACACACATTTCGAGTACCTTTCGCCGAGGGAAGGACCGAAATCTCTGGCCGAGCGGTACGCCGACGGACTCGGTTACGAGCCCGGGTACCTGGAGACCAAGATGCAGGCCAGGTTCGCCAGCCTCCTCTGGTTGCGGGAGGTGCGGACCGTACCGAAGATTGCGCTGGCCAAACGAGGACGCCAGGCGTGGATCACCGTCCGCCCCTTTGCGATGCATCAATCAGCGCCGACCAGTGTTGGTTCACCGGAAATGCTCTTCTAGGCCGCGGAGAGCCTGTGCGAGCAATCATTCTGGCCGGGCCGATGGCAGCCGGCAAGACCACCATTGGGCGCATCGTCGCCGCGGAGACCGACTGTCTCATGCTGTCCTTCGGCAGCCTCGTGCGGCAGGAGGCCCAGCGGCGTGGGCTGCCCGATGATCGCGTCACCCTTCAGGGACTCGGGCAAACCCTGCTCGAAACCCTTGGCGCCCGCGGCATGAGCGAAGCCCTGGTGGCGTCCCACCGCACCAATGTCATCATCGAGGGCGTGCGCCACGTCGAAGTCCTGGACGCCCTGCTGGAGATGTTGGACAGGCCGCTGTTCGTCTACCTGACGGCACCCACCGCAGTCCTGGATAGCCGATGGAACGATCGCGGTGCGACGCTCCAACGAGACGACGCCACTGACCACGTCATCGAGAGCGAGCAGGCCGGGCTGCAGGCCCGGGCTGCCATCACCATCGACACCTCGCAGATGCCGGCGTCGACAGCGTCGCGCATCATCGCTGCCGCGGCTGCCGACTAGCCCTCGTCGGTTTCGCCTGCGCTCGAAGCGAGGAGCAGGCGACGATCTCGCCGGGCGATTACCCGGAGATCCCACGCACCAAGACCGCGAGCGACTCGACTTAAACACCAGGGTGCGTCAACTACGGTCAGTGATCGTCGATGCTAGATCTTCGTGCGACTCGCTGGACGTGTTCACCCAGGCCCGCCGCGGCCGCCAGCCGATCCGGGCGATCGCGCGGTCCAGAGCGGCTTCTCGACGCCACTCGGGGCCCAGTGCGCTGAAGTGGTCGGCAGGTTTCGACCAAGGCCGGATCCCGTCGGCGACGAGCGGCAGGTTGCAGCCCGGGGACACAATGATATTGTTGTGTTGTGCTGCCAGAGCTGACGTCCGCTGGAGTGCTCCCGCCGGGGATACACAAGGCGAGCTGGGATGACCTCGTTCGCCGTTTCGGTACGAACGAGCGACGACGCGTGCTGCTCGGGGGTCTCAGTTTCGCCTGCGCGGCGCTGAGCGCGGCGGGCTGTGCCCAGCTGTGGGTGGATGGCAGCTTCGTAACCGACAAGGAGCAGCCGGGCGACTACGACGCGTGCTGGGACCCTGTTGGGGTCGACGACAAACTTCTTGATCCGGTCCTGATCGATTACAGCCGCGCGGGGCGGGCGGCCATCAAGGCCAAGTACCTGGGTGATGTGTTGATCGCCGGCGTCGAGGGCCGGTCCGGCCTGCCGTTCGTGGAATTCTTTCAACGCACTCGCGACGGTGGCACGAAGGGAATTGTGCTGATCAATCCGGTGGAGGTTCCATGATTCGCAACGAGCGTCAGTACAGGGTGACGCTGAGCGAACGCGATCGCCTCCTGGCTGAGCTTGCCGAGGGCAAGGTCGCCGATGTACCAGGGTGGATCCTCGCGGTCACACGTGAGGCCCTGACGTCACAGGTCCTGGAGATGGACGACGAGATCGCGGAGTACGAGGCGTTGCGTTCGGGAGCTGCGCCCGCAGCAACGCAGGTCGCTGACCTGTCCGAGCTCCCCCGTGCACTTGTATCAGCCCGTATCGCCTCGCACCTCACCCAACGAGATCTGGCCGAACGCTTAGGGCTGCGCGAACAGCAGATTCAGCGGTACGAGGCCAATGACTACGCCGGCGCGAGCATCAGCCGACTCGAAGAGGTCATGCAAGCGCTGAACGTCACGTTCAGAGGCGAAGTTTCCCTGCCCTCCGTCGGGGCCAACGGAGGTGCGCTGCGCCGCAACTTGACCGACATGGGTCTGAGCAAGGCGACCTTGAGCCGTCGGTTCTTCGGAGGCGACATCGGCGGAACGCCAACAGCTGGCTGGATGCACGCCGCTGCACGCGCCGCAAGGATCTTCAGGGCGGACATCAACGATGTCCTAGCCGGTAGGATTCCAACCGTTGCTAACGCCGGCGCGTTCCGAGCGTCACGCGCAGCCAACCGCGAGACCGTGAACGGATACGCCCGCTACGCGGAGTACCTCGGGGAACTGCTGACACGGGCCTGCACCGTCGACTATCAACCGTTGCCTGACCTCCCCGCAATCCGAAGCCAGCTCGCAGATCAGTTGGTCGACAAACCGCTGTACGCGCTGACAAGACTGTGCTGGCAGCACGGTGTTCCGATTCTGCCGCTGTCAGATCCCGGCTCGTTTTATGGAGCGTGCTGGCAGGTCAGCGGCCGGCCCGTCATCGCTCTCAAGCACGGCGTTCGTAGCCCCGATCGCTGGGCTTTCCTTCTGGCTCACGAGGTCGACCACGCACGCAACCCCAGCGAAGAGCCGGTCATCGAAGCAGACCTCGAGGCCCGCGAGTGGAGGGAACTGCCGAGCGAGCAAGCCGCGGACGACTTTGCTTCCCAACTGCTGCTCAGCGACGCGGCAGAGGCGATGCTGCATGTAGCCGTCGACCAGGCCAACGGAGATATCGCCCGGCTCAAGTCAGTGCTACCTGCGGTCGCGGCTGCCGGCGAGGTATCAGTAGGGCTCTTGGCGGACTACGCCGCGACCAGAATTGGCGCTCAGGGCATCAACTGGTGGCCGACCGCGAACCGGCTCCACGAGTCTGAAGAAGACGCCTGGACAGTTTGTCGAAGCATCCTCTTCGAGTACGTCGACTTTTCGCGGCTCGACGCGCTGGACCGTGAGATCCTCATTGACGGGATCGGGATATGAGTCGTCACGACTTCGCTCCAGACCTCCTGAAGCGCCTGCGCGAGCAGATCGAGGCCAAGCAGACCGAGCTCGCCAAGGCACCGGCCGACGCTGGGCTCGTTCCGCTCAAGATCGCCTGCACCATGACTTCGTGTCGCAACGGCAGGCATTGCCTCGATTTCATGCGTCGCCCACACAAGGACTCGGCAGCTGTCGCACCGGGCAGCTGCCGAGACTGCGGCGCCCCCGTCATTACCATGCCCGACTCCGGCGATCAGCAATACGGGAGTCCCGAGCAACTGCTGCAAACGTGTATGGACCAGCAACACGAGCTGATCCGCGCCCACTACTGGAATGTGCCGATCGATCGGTGGGCCTACAACCAGGCGCTGCGGCTGGGCCGCATCGAGTTGCAGCGCCGCATTGAGCAGAGGGTTATCGATGCGCTGACCTCGACCGATATCTGGGCGGGCCGCGCGGCGGCGTATTCGAAGAACATCGTCGCCTACGCCCAGCACGCGACCGCGACGTGCTGCCGCAGCTGTGCGGCGTACTGGCATGGACTGCCCCGCGACCGTTCGATCCAACCGTCGGCCGCGCAACTTGAGCATGCCGTCTGGGCAGCCCAGGCCTGGCTCGCAATCAGGCTCCCTGATCTGCCCACCCACGGACAGTCAATTGGCGCGATTCCACGAACTTCACTCTTGAGCAGCGCAGAGGCGAGCGCGATCGACGACGTCGTCATGGAGAGACTCGCCGACGGCGTCGATCCGGCCGGCCTCGTCGTGCCAGACGACTCCCACCTGGAGGTCACGGCCATCAGAAGCGGCCTGGTGATCGCGCGCACCATCGATATCAAGAACGGACACTGAGCATCCGCCGCATAACGACCTGACCGGCGGGCCCCGCTGGACCAGCGGTATGCCGCGAGTCGGATCTCGCCTGAGGTTCCGACGTTCTCAGGCGCGCTGTTGCCGCACCGCCTCGATGACGCTTGCGCTGGTTTGACAGTAGCAGCCTGCATGTGGTCGCCGGCCGTCGACCATGTCTGGGTGGGGTCCGTAGAGGGTGTCGTATTCCACCTGCCGGGTCGTACCAAGGTTGGTTGTTCGGCTGCGGGCGATCAGTGCACCGATCATCAGGCTGGCGACCTGCTGGGCGACGAAGGCTGCGGACGGCCGAAAGTCGACGGGTCCGTCGTCGGCGGTGAGGCCGATGAGCCGGGCCAGGCCGCAGACCGGCCGTCCGAGGTGTGGCCGGAGCCGTCGCCGTTCGTCGGGTGAGCGGCCGCGGAGGTCGTCCTCGGTCAGGGGGTCGTCGCCGCGGGCTATCCGCGGTAGAGGCAACCCGGTCGCTTCATGGATGCGCTGCTCGAGGCTAGGCCCGGTCGGGGCGTTCGGGAAGTAGCAGCGCATGCACGGACCGGTTGGGCGTGCCTCGTGAAGGCTGACGGTTGTACCGGCGCGACCGCCGGTGCCGCCGTCGAGGATGAGGTCGGGATAGATCCGTTGCATGTCATGGCGGGCCGCGATGTTGTCGAGGGCGCCGAGCACGGAGGCGGGCATCTCGAGTTGCCGGGCGTCGATCCTGGCGATGAGGTCGTCGATCGTTCCGTGCACCGCGCTGACGTCGATCAGCGGAAGCGCGGCCTTCACGAGGTCGACCTTGGGCACAGCACGTGCGGCGTCGTGCGTGGTCCCGAGACTATAGGTCATGACATTCGGGGGCTCGAACACTTCCTTGTCCACCACGATCAATTCACCGGTTGCCTCCAGCATGCTGAGAATCAGGGCGACGGCGGTGCCGATCGCGCCTGCGCCGGCGAGCGCGAGCCGTTCGACGTGCACCGGCGCCGGGGCAACGCTGTCCGATCCGGTGAGTGTGACTGGGCAGAAGTCGAGGCTCGTGATCTGCCGGTAGGTGCCGGGCTTGAGGCCGGTGACGGACTTGAAGACCTCGCCGGTCAGCAATGCGGCGGTCAGCATCGCGCCGAGACCGCTGCCGCGATGGCGCAGTGACCGGAACGCGTGCCCCGTGCGGCGGATCGACGCGCCGTGGCCATCCGGGGCACCCGTGACGTCGGCTTCGGAGTGATCGAGGCCAAGGCGCGCATGGAACGCCGATGGCGGCATGCCGCCGATGGTGAGAGGCCGGTCGGGGTCGATGCCGGTCGCGAGGTCCTGGAGCCGGTCAACAAGATCGTGCCCGAGACGGTTCGCTCCGTGCCCCGGGTCGAGGCTGAGCTGAACGGGCAGACGCCGCAGATCAGCGACGAGGACCTCGAGCGCCGTGGCGCTGCCCGGCACCGCGGGGTCGATCGAGACGTGGACCCGGGATGCTTCGATCCGCGCCCGCAGGCTGCCCCCAGCGTCACCGGTGTCGCCCGCTGCCGCGCTCGCGACCAGGAGGCTGCGGCTGTAGTCACTCGACACGGACACCGTCCCCATCGAAGACAACTGACGTGACGGAGCGCCGCGAGTCGTCGATCGCCGGAGCCGGTATCGGCGTCCACTCCGATCCACGCTCTCCACCACGATCCGCACCAGGATCCGTGCGGTAGGTCCACCATCCCCAGGCGGACGGGTCGGCGGGCGGGTCGGCAAACGTGGGTACGACGGCGCTGATGAAGCCGGGGACCTGCAGGCCGCCTTCGCGGTCGGTTCGAGACAGGAACGCCTCTTCGCCGTGGGAGTGGACCATCGCGCGGACCTGCAGGCCGTGGTCCTCGGCCCAGGTGAAGATGGTGTCGAACGCGGGCCGCTCGATGAGGAACATGCCGTACTTCCGGGTGATGCCGGCCAGACCGGCGATCGCGACCGCCTGCACTTCAGACTGGCCTCGCCCTGTCAGGAGTAGGCCGCCGGTTTCGACGCCGGCGCGGCCGTGGTCGCGGATGTCGTCGCAGATTCGCTGGATGGCCGCGGGTGGCAGGCTGAGCGGGGAGGGGTTCATGCGGCGCGGGCTCCTTGGACGCGGTTGATGTCATCGATCAGGTTCTCGACGACGTACAAGAACGGGTTGCCGTTGTTGCGCCAGGCGTGGGTACCGGTGGCCCATTCGGCGTGCAGGTTCTGCCCCTCGGCCGTGAACGGCTTGCAGATGTCGACTGGTGCGCGGTAGCCCGCGGCGGCGGGCCACCCGCGCGGATCGCCGGTCGGTT
The DNA here is from genome assembly GCF_004366005.1 of Kribbella sp. VKM Ac-2566. Taxonomy (NCBI): domain Bacteria; kingdom Bacillati; phylum Actinomycetota; class Actinomycetes; order Propionibacteriales; family Kribbellaceae; genus Kribbella; species Kribbella sp. VKM Ac-2566. The sequence continues at coordinate 1,720,802 of NZ_SODT01000008.1, forward strand.
CACCGACCGCGGTGGCGAACAGGATCGACGGTGGGCGGTGCGGGTACACCGACCAGGCCACACGAGCGACGAATGCGGCAGCAGCGGGGTTCGTGGGCCTGATGGTCACCCAGTACAGGCCCGCAGGGTCGTCGTTGCGGCGGGCGAGATGCCCGCCGGTGGTGGCCAGGTAGGCCTCCACCGCCGGGACGTCCCGCGCGAGGGCGACGGTGCTCTCGGCGTCCATGATGCCGATCAGCTCGCGCCCTGGATGGTTTCGGTCCGCAGTTTCAGGTGCAGCGACCGGGCGTGGCCGGCCACGTCACCGACGGTCGTGTCGGCTGGGACCTCGTCGCCGTCGTGCTTGAGGTAGTACCGCGTGGTGCCGTCGGTGGCGACGCCGAACCCGGTCAGGGCGTCGCGGAGCACGTCCCCGATCAGGGAATTGGTCTCGTACTCGTGGTCGTAGTCGTGGTCTGCGGCCGCGAACGTCACCTTGACCTTGATGGTCTTGAGCTGGACAGGCATTACGTCTCCTCGGTGCTGAGAGATCTGGAGCGGGGGTCAGGGCGTTGGCCTGCCCGCCCGCCGGCAGCTCCGGAACCCGAAGCCGTGGTCAGTATAACAACCAGTGCGGTTGCGGTTGCAACCACAACCGCACTGGTTGCCTTCGGGGCCAGGCGCAGGCAGACTGTTGGGGTGGCGGACGTGGCGGTGATGTGGCAGTGACGGACAAGACGACGCTCGGTGCGCGCCTGCGCGAGTTGCGGCTGGCCAAGGGCCTGGGCCTGCGAGAGGCAGCAACGATCGCGGGGATCAACCACGGCTACCTGAGCCAGCTGGAACGCGACGAAGTGGCTCAGCCGGCGCCCCCGGTACTGCAGAAGTTGGCCGCCGCCTACGATGAGCCGTTCCTGCTGCTCATGCGGTGGGCCAACTATCTTGAGGATGACCCGCAAGGTCTATCAGCCAACCAGTCCCGCGCCCTGAAGATCATGGGCGAGCCCACCGCCGCCGAACTTCAAGCGATCAAGGCAGTACTCGATGCCATGAGAGCCGGTCGAGCCGACATGAGCGCACTCCAGAGACTGGACGGACACTTGGATCAGGCGGATCGCGCCGAGATACGCCGCCACGTACTGGCACTACTGCGCCGCGCAGACGCGCTCGACGTAATTCCAACTCCACTTGATCAGGTCACCGAGATCTCGAAACTGGTGATCGCCGGCGAGGTCACGCTGTCACCGGCGGTTACACGAAGGCTACGTGAACGATTTGGTGATCTAGTCGACAAGGCTCTCGAACTCATCTTGGGATCGGTTCAATTCGACTCACGCGAGGTTTACCTGCAGAAGGGCCTGTACCACCTCAAGCATCGCTTCGTGCACGCACACGAGATCGGTCACGATCTGCTGCCATGGCACCGTGAGCTCTATGCGTCACTTGATGACAAGACCCGTCTCAAGCCAGAGGTGCACGATCAGTACGAGCGTCAGGCCAACCAGGCAGCGATAGAAATCCTCACTCAAGGAGACCGGCTTCGCGCAGAGGCCGACGACTCAGCGCTCTCTTTCGACCTGATCAACCGTGTCGGCAGCCAATTCGAGATCTCCGTTCAGGCAACCGCGCGGCACGTCGTCGAAGAGACCCACCAGGCATGCGCATTGGCCATTTCTTACCGTGGATCCGGCACCGGCAAACTGATGCCACCCCACCTCTACAGCTCCCGGTCCTTCGAAGAAGGCTTCCACTGGCAATCAGACCGAGCGCCTGCACCCCTCATTCAACAGCACCTCAGGGCAGCGCAGCGCGGCGACGCACTCGAGCCAATCACATTGGCGGACGTTAGAGGCAGAATCGCGACCGTACACCTCGACTCACTGTGCACACCACAGGCAGTATTTGTCCTCTTCCGCTGCTCGCCAGAAAAGAAGCCGTTACTGACGCGCCTAACGCACGTCGAGTGGCCACTCCGATCTCACTAACCCGGATCTTTTATCGGCCTGCTGAGTTCGGCTGCGTGGGCGCTGGGATCGCTCGCTGAGTCTGATTCTCAGCAATTGGGTGTGATAGATCGCCGAGTGTCGTCTCAGTAGATGCCGGTTCCGGCCGGGTGGGTCCTTGGTCGTTGGGGCGGGTGTCGCGGTGGTCAGCCCGGAACGGCGAGCTGGGTATAGGCGTGTGATCGCGGTCAGCAGTACGCCGGTCCAGGCGTCGCCGCGGGCGAGGTGCACGATGATGCGTGCGCCGGTGCGGGCGATCCTTGCGGCGGTCGAGAACAGCCGCAGCCGTAGGCGTTTGGGCTCCCAGCGGCGGGATTCGTGATGGTTGTCGCAGATGAAGACGAGCAGCTGCGTCCAGGCGGTCAGCTCGCAGGCCAGCGAGACGACGGCGCACCAGATCTGGTTCTGGTGGACTCGTGCAACGGCAGATTCGTGAGTCCGGTGTCCTTGGCGCAGCGGATCTGGTCTGGTGCGCGGGCGCGGCGGCGGTGCCGGAGCCCGAGGTCGGCGAGCTGGCCGCGGGTGGTGTTGGTGGCGAACGCGGTGACGCGATGTCCGTCGATGTCGGTGATCCGCGACTGCGCGCCGGGGTGCGGGCGTTCCTTGCGGACGATCACCCGCCTCCCCTTGGGCAAGGTGGACAGGCTGAGCAGCCCGGTGACGTCTGCGACCCAGGCGCGGTCGCGGACCTTGCCGTCGGCGTGGTAGGCCGGTGCCCACACCTGGTTGGGATCAGTGCGAGTTTGTCGCAGAAGTCGTCGGGCAGGGTCAACCCGACCGAGTAGCTCATGCGCTGCGACACCACCCAGTCGAGGAAGTCGTGGGTGCAGCCGGCCGAGTCGGCGCGGATTAGCACCTTGCTACCGGCCGGGGCCCCGGCCGGTAGCACGGTCGGGTCTGAGGCCACCGGACCGAACACATCCGGTGCGCCGCGCAGTACCACGATGTCGGCAAGACAGTCCCCGCCCAGCGCGAGAGCGACGGCCAGATCGCAGACGATCTTGGCCGGGTCGTGCCTGGCCAACGGTTTGCGCCACGGCGCCAACGCCCGCGACAACTCGCCGTCCAGCCCGCTGACTCGGACCGCGCTGGTGAGCAGCAGACCACCGGCCTGCGACACCACACCCGATCCTCGCGCGTCGACCCGAACACGCGGATACAACCCGGTGGCCTTCTTCACCTGGAAGGTGCTCCTCGATCCGGCACGACATGGTCCTAGGCAAAACCACATCGTCGCTGGTCAGGAGCACCTTTCAGTTCAAGGACACGACGTCAGCGTGAAAGCCCCGGGCTAGTGTGCCGATCGTTGCGCGATCTCTCGCTACACCATTCTGCGTGCGATACGACCCGCCGCGTAAGGCGCGCCTATCCTGTCGACGTCGACACATACCAAACCTGACCGCGGATCTGCCCATGGAGATCCCCTACTAAAGCGTCCCCTACAATCGCAGGTACCGATCTCTGCAGGCGAGGCTAGGACGTGGCACAACGGGCTGAATTCTCTGTCGCGACGCGGAATATGCTCGCACGCCGAGCGGGCTATCAATGCTCGGTCCTCAACTGTGGCCGACTCACGGTCGGCCCGGGAACCGGCCCGCACGACGTGATCGACATCGGTATGGCTGCTCACATCCATGCCGCCACACCAACCGGTCCTCGCGGCGGCAGCGGTCTTTCGAGCGCCGAGCTGGCCGACGTGAGCAACGGCATCTGGTGTTGCTACAGCCACGGCAAGGCCATCGACGCGGACAACGGCACCATCTACACGGCGGATGACCTGCGAGCCTGGAAGCGGCTGCACGAGGCACGCAAGGGCATGCAAGTGCACGGCCTAATGCCTGACAAATGCGGACTCGTGGAATCGATCACCGTCCGTTCGCCCGCGATCCATGGAGCCGGCCGAACTGTCGAACTCGGGATGCTCAACCTCATCACCGGGCCGAACGCGACCGGGAAGACGATGCTCGCTCGCCTGCTCACCACTGTTTCCGACCCGAGCTATGTCGCCACGTTGTCCAGAACACGCGACATCGACATCTCGGTGAAGTGGTTCGATCCCCACAAGCATCAGGTGTCCACCTCAGGACGCGGCGGCGAAGTCCGTCACGTTCTCGATGGCGTACCTGTTCCGTACGTAGCCCGCCCATACAAGGCCACCATGTTGTCGATCAATGACTTCACTCAGCCGTGGAGCTTGACTACCCTCGCTCAGCAGTTCGACTTGAGCACCGCGGCGATGGCGGCCACCCTGAACGCGCTTCCCGAGAACAGCAGCATGATCAAGGAAATCGACATCACCGACGCAGCGGTCACATTCGTCGTTGATCGCGACGGCCGCACCACGAAGATCGCCTCGGATGCTTGGCCACAGGCCAGTGACCTGAACCTGCCGATCTTCGTCGAGTTGGCGTGTGCCCATGCCCGGCACCATGCCCGAGTCGAACCAACCCTGCTAATCCTCGACGAGTTCCTCGATCGCACCCATGACCGACGGCTGCATGACAGCGTCCTGACGCAACTCGAACAAGAATCGGAACACGCTCAAGTCGCCATCATCAGCCACCACCCGAGTGTCGTGCGGCGCTGCGACCAGGCGTGGACCCACACCAGCTTCGGCGAGACAGGCCAGATCCACCACTCAGAGCGATCGGCCTCGCGCAAGCCGATCGACATCGACATCACAGCGACCGATCCACCTCCACACGTTCCCGATGAACGCATCTGATCCCTTGACCAACTTATAGGGCCGGTCTCGAGCCGTTCGCGACCTCTGACCGAACGGCAGCGACGCATCGTGGCGTCGTCAACCATATGCATTCTCTGCGCGACACCGACCCGAGAATTATGTATGCTCTACACAGTTGCCAGCCTTCACGTGCTTATGCACTCCACGCCTCGCTCTCGTGGAAGCAAGATCGCCGCTGTCACAGACCCGTGAATCATCTGTTGGTGCGCAGGCACGTCAGCGCGTCGGGCTTTGCCCGACACGTTCTTCGGTGATTGCAGCGAGGCGACCGAGTCGAGCTGGACGGTGTGGCCGAGCCTTTCGAGTTGCGCGACCAGCCGGCGAGTGTGGGCCTCGTCGTGGCGGCGTGCGAGCCAGTCTGCGCCGAGGTCGCGGTAGGACTCGTTCTTGCTCAGCATGTGGTAGACCGCGACGAGCATGGAGTGCGCGACCGCGAGCTGGGCGCGCCCCGGGCCGCGGCGTTTGGACAACCGGGCGTGCTGCGCGGCGGGATAGTTCTTGCCGTGCATCCGGCCGACCGATCCTGCGGCCTCGACCAGCATCGCGGTCAGCCACTTGTTCCGCTGCCGCTTCCCGGTCGGGGTCCGCTTACCAGCCGACTCATAGAACCCGGGCGCGACCCCTGCCCAGGCCGCAAGCTTGGCCGCCGAACCGAACCAGGTCATGTCCGCACCGGTTTCGGCCACGATGACCTGGGCGACCTTCTCTTCAACGCCAGGAATGGTCTGCAACGACTCGATCTGATGCGCCCACGGCAGACACTGCGCCCGGATTGCCACGTCCAGGTCGGCCAGGGCGTGCTCCACCAGCTCGAGCCGGTCCGAAATCGCGCCGGCCATCCGCGCGTGGTGGTCATCGAAGTGTCCCTCGAGCGCCTGAGCAAGATCAGGGATCTTCGACCGCATCTTGCCCTTGGCCATCCCGGCCAGCACCCGCGCATCACGCTCACCGTCGATCATCGCGCGCAGCATCACCCGCGCCGACACCGGGGTCACCGACCACGCGACCGTCGGCAACTTGATCGACGCGTCCTCCAGCATCAACTCCAGCCGGACCGCCTCGCGGGTCCGGTCGCCCATCAACTGCACCCGATACCGGGTCAGCATCCGCAGCCGCCGGATCGGTGGCGACGGAACAAACGACGGCGACAACAACCCATGCTCAAGCAACTGAGCGATCCACTCCGCATCACGCACATCGGTCTTGCGGCCAGGCACCGCCTTCATATGCGCCGCGTTCAGCAGCCAAACCTCCATCACCTCCTCAAGGCAATAGAACGGCGGCTTCCAATACGTCGACGTCGACTCCATCGCCGCGACCGTCGCACCGCACTCGACTAACCAGTCCCGCATCACCCGCAGCGGCCCCATCGTGGTCTTGAACGTCCGCGTCACCGACGAACGGCTCCCCTGCCGCAGGCCCGGAACGCGCACGCAAACGGTCACCGACGCCTTACCCACATCCAAGCCCGCCACCCGCTCGAACAACATCTCCATCGAGAACTGCCTCCGGCCTCGATTCCGGCCGCGATCCCCGCGGCCACGCGCCGCCCAGAGGGCCCTCTGCCAGGACACAGACCCACGTGCTCGCAGCAACAATCCACCGGCACTCGAAGACCCCGCGCCTTACACTTCTGCGGGCTCACCCGCACCAGCGTGACTCGACGTTGCCGGACGACGCACCCCGATTCTCATCCACCGCCGCAGCGACGGAGTCGGAAGCCGTCACACTTCTGGCACTTGAGGACCAGGTCGGGTGGGCGCACCCGATTCGGGCCTGTCAGCGCCGTTTCGTTGAGCGGCTATGGGACGTCTGAGGTATCGCGCGAAGAGCGCTCCGGGCGGCGAGCGGCCATGTTGAGCATCCATCGGTTGACCGCTGGAGATGGCTACAAATACCTGCTGCGCCACATCGCTTCTGGCGACCTCGACCGCCGGATGGCGACTGCATTGACGACCTACTACACGGCGTCCGGGTACCCGTCCGGGCGATGGATGGGCAGTGGGCTGAGTGGCCTTGGCGCCGGCGAGCTCATCCCAGGAAGCGAGGTCAGCGAGGAGCAGATGGCGGCCCTTTTCGGCCGTGCCCAAGACCCGCTGACAGGCCTTCCGCTGGGTCGCCCGTACCCCACCTTCAAGAGCCCGTCTGTACGGATTCAGGACCAGATCCGGGCGCTCGACCCTTGCCTGAGTGAGTCCGAGCGGCAGGTCGAGATCGAGCAGATTCGCAAGCGCGAGATGCGTCAGAAGACGCAACAAGCGGTGGCCGGATTCGACCTCACCTTCTCCCCCGTGAAGTCGGTTTCAGCCCTCTGGGCGACCACCGATGTCGGTACTCAAGAGCAGATCGTCGCCGCACACCAAGACGCGATCCGCGACGTCCTCGAGTTGATCGAGCAGCACGCTGCCTTCACCAGAACCGGAGACCACGGCGTTGCCCAACTCGACGTACGAGGCCTGATCGCCGCCGCTTTCGACCATTGGGACACCCGCAGCGGCGATCCCCAACTCCATACCCACGTCGTGATCGCCAACCGCGTTCAAGGCGTCGACGGTGACTGGCGCACGGTCGACAGCCGCACCCTGCATCGCTCAATCGTGGCAATGTCGGAGATCCACAACGTCTTCGTCGCCGACAACCTGAGCCGACGGCTCGGCGCGAACTGGGAGCTCCGAGAACGAGGGAGTCAGCGGAACCCGGCGTTCGAGATTGACGCAGTACCCGATGAACTGATCCGAGAGTTCTCCTCCAGAACCGAACAGATCGAGACCAACCTGGCCGCACTTCTCGACGAGCGCGGCGACCACATTCAACCACCCAGCCGCCGCGAGATGTACGTCCTTCGCCAGCAGGCCACGCTCATGAACCGTCCGCCAAAGCACCTCACCAAACCCCTCGCAGCGCTCATGGCCCAGTGGCGAGCCCGAGCTGACCAGGCCATCGGCTCCGACGCCGTCTCCGCCATCCAGCGCTCACTCGAACAAGCTGGCGACCGCCCATTGGCCGCCGCGGATCTCAGCCCTGAGACCATCGACGCGTACGGCGGCGCGACCGTCCTCGCGATTCAGAACAAGCGCGCGACCTGGAACCGTTGGAACCTCCTGGCCGAAGCCGCGCGGCAGACCCGGCTGCTGCGCATCGTCTCGTCCAGCGAACGATTCGCCGTACTTCAATCGGTCGTCCAGTGCGCCGAACGCCACTCGATCAGCCTCAAGGCGCCCAACCTGGTCTCAGCGCCGGTAACACGAGCAAACGGCGAGAGCGTCTACACGATCCACAACGGCCAGATCTACACCTCGCCCGTCATCCTCGGCGCAGAGTCCCTTCTACTCGAGCTAGCCCGAGACTCTGCAGGACCCACGATTCCGGCCCCGCACAGCGCCGGCCTGAGCGCCGACAAGGTCCGGGCTCTTCACCGAATCGCGACAAGCGGGCAGAAGCTCGAGGCTCTAGTCGGGCCCGCCGGCACAGGCAAAACCAGCCTCCTGTCCGCCCTCGCCACCAGCTGGGAACTTGCGCACGGCGAAGGCTCTGTCATCGCGCTGGCCCCGTCCTCGGCCGCGTCGACCATCCTGTCCGATGCCATCGGCATCTCCACCGAGAACATCGCGAAGTGGATCTACGAATCCGCGGGCCTCGGCGCCGAGCAACGCCGCGACATGATCCAACAGACCGAGTACGCCGCCAACCTCGCCCACGGAGATCGTCGAAAACGCCGCCACCAGCGCCTCATGACCCAACTGGCGGCGCTGCACGCAAACCACGACAAGTGGAACTTCCGCACCAACCAACTCGTCATCGTCGACGAAGCCTCCATGGCCAGCACCATGGAGCTAGCCACCCTCGCCCGCGCCGCGAACATCGCCGGTGCCAAACTTCTCCTCGTCGGCGACGACGCCCAGCTCTCCGCCGCCGACACCGGTGGCGCCTTCCGCCTCATCGCCAAAGACACCCAGGCTGCCGAGCTCACGGACGTCTGGCGCTTCACCAACCCCTGGGAGCGCGACGCCAGCCTCGCGTTGCGAGGTGGCGACCTCACCGCCATCGACATGTACGACGACCACAACCGACTCACCGCCGGCTCGTCAGAGGACATGGAAGACGCCGCGTACAAGGCCTGGCTCGCCGACACCCGAACCGGCCGAACCAGCCTGCTCGTCGCCGCCGACAACACCACAGTCGCTCGCCTCAACGCCCGCGCCCGCCTCGACCGCATCACCACCGGCGAAGTCGAACCCGACGGCATCGAACTCCACAACGGCAACCACGTCGGCCTCGGGGACCACATCGTCACCCGCCTCAACAACCGCCGCCTCCGGTACGGGAGCAACAACTACGTGAAGAACGGGGACCGGTGGACCGTCATTTACCGCTGGCCCGACGGCTCCCTCACCGTCCAAAACCACAGCGGCGACACCGTCACGCTGCCCAGCAGCTATGTCCAAGAATCCGTCGAACTCGCCTACGCCACCACAGCCCACCGAGCTCAAGGCTCCACGGTCGACACGGCCCACCTCGTCGTCACCGAAAATCTCACCCGAGCCTTGATGTACGTCGGCATGACCCGCGGCCGCCACACCAACACCGCATACGTTGCCACCCACGAAACCACATCAGACCTACACGAACCCCACCCCGAACAAACCATGCAAGACGTCCTCGAAGCCGTCCTCAACGACCCTGGCGTCGAACGATCCGCTCACGAAGTGATGCGCCAAGAACTCGACAACGCCACCCGCCTCGACCGCCTTGTTCCGATCCACGAACACCTCTGCCAACTCGACGCCAGGAGGCGCTACCGGCCGGCAATCACCACCTCCGGCCTCGACCCAGCGGACCAGGTCGCACTCCAAGCCGCTCCCGCTTACGGCGCCTTCATCGCGCAGCTACGCCGCGCGGAGAACGCCGGCATCGACGTCCCTGAACTTCTGCGACGGGCCGTCAACCAAGCGCCGACCGCCGACGCCCATGACCTCGCCGCTGTCCTTCACGCCAGAGTCGAACGACTCACCGCACGATCACGACGCCAGAACAGCGCACCAGAAATCGCCGGCCTCGTCGTACCCGCGAAGCACGTCAACGACCCCACGCTGATAGCCCCACTCCGAGAACTCGAGGCGCAGATCGCCCAGCGTGCCGACTGGCTCGCAGCGAAGGTCGCGAACGAAAGGCCCATCTGGCATCAGCGCCTCGTGCACTCGTTGCCCGGGACCATTGGTCTCGTGCGCGACATCGCCGCCTACAGGGAACGGTACGGCGTGGACAGCCCCGCGCCGCTCGGCGCCGCCCCGTCGCGCAATCAGATCGTCCAACGCCGTCATTACGATCGCCTGCTGTCTTACTTCCGCGAAGCACGCGCGGCTGCCGTCGAATGGCATCACGGAGGCACTTTGCCCATGCACGAGGCGGATAGGTGACGCGCCTTACCGATCTACGGGCGCGACCATCGTGCGAAGTTTCTCGAGTACGCGCCGCGTCACCCCGCGGTCGCCCACAAGTGCTTCATGCCCCCGGTAGCAAAAGCCGAAAGGGCCGGATTCGGGTCAGCTGAGGACAGAAGAGCCGTGTTAGATGTCCCGCGTAGCGCGGGGGTCGTAATTCGGCTACCGAGGATGAGCGAAGCCGACGCCACTGAAGCGGAGCGGCTCTACTCAACTGGGCTGTCGCTTGCCGACGTAGGCATGCGTCTCGGACGTGACCATTCCACGATCTACAAGACGTTGCAGCGGCGGGCGTGAAGATGCGGGATACCCACGGCAGGCCGTGACTACGCGCTGCGATAGTAGTAGCTTGAGCGGGAAGCCCAGCAGCCAGGCCGAACGCCCAATCGCTGCTCGACAGTCGACCACCGAGAACTGAGAAGCCGCGACCCTCGTTCTTGTACTGCTATACGCGTGCGCCGCCGCCCTCAAGGTTGCGGCGGTCGACATGATCGTCTACGACGTGCGGGATAGTCGACGACGATCGGACACCTTGGAGGGCCGTTTGACCTCTGTTCGAGCGTCGGCGACGAGGCGCTATCGCGCGTCACTAACCGGCTGCGTCGCCGTCAACGTAGCCGTCAAGTCAGTCCTCTAGGCAACCTAGCGATAGATCCGCCCCTGGGCGAAGCCATGAGCGACCGCCTCGCACCCTGACTCCTATAGAGCGAAGGTTGGCACCTTGCTCCAGTTCAGCGCAGGTTGCCCAATGTATGTCGTCGCTTGATTAGCCATTGCTCGCGCCGTCGAAACCAGCAAGTGGGCGCACGACTCCGCCCCATGGATGGAAAGAGAGTGCTTGCCTCCTGCGGAAGGACGCAGAACGCTGCTCGCATGGATTGACCCACGCATGGGACCTGGCCAGTACTCGGGACGCCAGCCCGCAACGAGGCCATGGGACAGACAATGCCGCACCTGCATCCACCCCTCGACCTGATCCACAGCATCGGACCAATTCAGCGTCTGCTTTTGAATCCAGGTCGAGTCACCGATGGCCGGCGGCTTCCAGACCTCCACGGTGTACGCACTCTTCCAGGCCACACCTGTACCCCAGCCGAGCACCTGAGTGAGCTTTTCATCGAAGGTCTTGACGGTCGGGTTGTTGATGCTTACGAGCTTGGCGATCTGGCCGTAGCTCTGTCCACGATGGCCGACCACCAAGGCTACGAACTCCTCGACGAAGCCCTCGAAGGCCGAAATGGTTGTCAGCACGATCGCCGGAGCCAAGGCGGCCGCGTTGCCCGGGTTTCCTTGCTTCCGAGGGTGCAGATCTCGCAATTTCGACGGGACAGTCAGACTGACGCCGTAGCGGTCTACGGCTTGCTGGAGACTCGGCACACTCATCAGAGCGACCGAACTTCGATCTCATAAGGACCGGTGGCCGCGTCGAGCTGCTGCGCGACCAACAGCATATCGGCCGCACGAATTGAGTCGCCCGCCCCGATCACGTCCGCTGACACCAGCTCGACGACCTCTCGGACCACCGCGTCGTTCGGCCGCGCTGCTTTGATCGCGCCGAGAGCCGCATCGAGCACCGGTATGGCGATGCCTTGCACCTCTTGCTCGGGATCGCCGTCCACCAGCCTCTGAAGGGTGGAGATGAGGGCTGTTACGCGCCGCTTAGCTTCGTTTAGATCATCCTCAGGCAGGCTTCAGTAAACTCCAGCTCGACGGGGTGTCGCCTCTTGAGGCGCGCCAAAGATCCATGGCATGCCCCGGCCCTGATGTCACTCGCCCACACCCCACGGCCAGCGCCGGGCTGACCTTGACATGAAGTCGGATTGCCCTAGCGTCGTGGTCGTGAGCGAACAGGGCGGTCTGCCGCAGGAGATGTCGGAATACGAGCGCAAGCGGTGGACAGAGCTACAAGGGCACTGGGAAAAGAAGGCCCAGCCCAGCTCGTTGCTCCCGACCAAGGCACGCTCGGCGATAGGCGCGGCCGGAACGTCGGTACGCGAGGTTGCGACGAAGGCCGGGCTCAAGATCACCGATGCCACTCCGCAGCGGGTGAAGGACGTGACGGAGATGGCCTTCGAAGGCGCGCTAGTTCCGGCTCTGAAGGGCGCCGTCCATCTTCTGGAGCTGGCCACCGACTGGACAGCCGAGCTCCAGGACCCCGAAAAGGTGTTAGCGCATCACAGGGCAAAGGCGGCGCGAGGTTTCGAGCGTGGCCGACCTGCGGGCGCTCGACCTGAACGATCTCGACGAGGTCACTCGCCGGATCGTGCTTCGTTGGCGAAGTACCGGTGCTGCCGAAGGCGGCGCCCTAGGCGTGCTTGCACTCGTGCCCTTTGCCGGCGGTGTCACTGCAATTGGCCTCGACGTCGTCGTCATGCAGGTTCTCAGCACAGCCATCGCTACTCGTGTGGCCTATGCATACGGCTTTGACGCCTTGGCTCCTCACCAGCGACATCTCATCGAGCGGATGGTCCTGCGCGCGTACAAGGACCAGGGGATCAAGGCTGTTGCCGTTCGGGATGCATCTGCGGCCTTCAATGCGGGCCGCGGCCGTCAGCGATGGAGCCAGAAGCTACGAGAGGACCATCGGCTGATGGCAGCGGTCGAGAAGCTGATGCAGCAGTTCGCCAATGGTCAGCATGTCCCCGTCGAGAAGGTCACCAGATTCATGCCGGTCGTCGCAGTCCTAGCGGGTGCGGGGACCAACGCCTACGTTCTCGGTGATGTCGCGAAGCAAGCCACCTTGTTTGCGCAGACGAGTTTCCTGTCCGAGAAGTACGGTCTGCCGATGCCAGCAAACCTCAACCGTCCGCCCGGTGTACCGGAAGGCAATGAACCCGAGTGACCCTGGGCTCAAGGCGTGCCCGCTGCCCAAGGCGCCTCGCGACGTGTCCGGCCATGCACCTAGAGTCAGAGCCTAAGTCTCGATTGCACGGGAGTGCCACCTCCTAGCGCCTTGGCCGAAGGCACTAGCCAAGGGCGACCCGTGCTCACTCCAGCTCGACTCCATGCTCTTCGGCCACCTCGCCGACAAGTTTTGCTATGTCCTTCAGAAAGCGGTTCTGATCGGGGGATGCGCTAACCGTTGGCACCGGCACCCCGCGGTCATACACCTCCGAGGCATGATCCGAGCCCGTTCGAAGGTCGATCCGCGTCCATGCTGCGCGTACGCCTCCTGCCATCCCCGCTGCACGTCCTCTCCCAGATGTCGCCGAGCTGACCCTGCCGAGCACGTAGCTGAACCCTGAATCGCTGATCGACGTGGTCGAGTAGCCGCCTGGAGACGTCCTCATCCGGGCGCCCGCGATATGCGGCCAAAGTTGCTGCCGAGACGTTCTCCGTCAGATAGTCGATCACCTCATCGCGGGGCACGAAGGTGACGACAGCATTGAACGGCCCATCTGCGGTGGTGATCAGCTCAATATCCGCAACAGTCGTCTTGGCTGTCGAGGTCGACGGGAATCGCTCCGTCGTCGGATCAGTGCCAAGGAGCTGCCTCACGACCGTCGTCTTGCCGGCGCCCGTCGTGCCAAGCAGCAGCACGGTCCGGTACCCGTCATCTCGCGTCGGCTGAGGGATGGCCAGGTCGCGGAGGGCTGCATAGTCGACCCGAGTCGCCTCAAGTCCGTCGTAGAAGATGTCGACCACGCGGGGGGCGAACCGGGCAGTTGCCGCGCCGCGTGATGATGGCTCCCACAGTTCGGGGGTGGACAAGATTTCGTTGAGCTCATCGATGAGTCGGGTCGCCTCGCTGTCGTCAGCCGTCCCCAATCCCCGCCGTACACGTCGCCCCGTCTTGCCCGTGCTGCTATCCAACCTCGCCGGATGCCGGAAGATCACCGACCAGGTCTCGCGCCCCTGGTTTCGGCTCTTCGTCGCGGTGTAGTACTTCATGCTCACTCCGTTGTTCCGCCGGTGTACCGAGAGCCCATCAGGGCCCGTCAGTTGTTGCCGTCAAGGGGATCGGTACACCACCGGAACAACGCGGAACGAATCACTACGGAGGGCCTCGAGCCTCCGGAGGACGGCGGAACTGTCGGTGCTCGCGCGTAGCGTGATGGCAGATACCACGAGACAGGATGCGGCCGGATGACGGGTAAGAAGTTCGATCAGAGCAGCCAGACTGGCGATGAGGGCATCGCTCTCATCCATACGCGCGTTCTGCAGATGCAGCACGTCTGGCACGAACGCCGGCGGGACGCGGGTATCGATGGTCAGATCGAGATTCGCGATCCATCCACCGGTGAGGTTGCTAACCGGTTCCTATACGTCCAGAGCAAAGCCAGCAATAACCCGTTCCCCGGCGAGTCTGACGTCGCATTCCACTACATCTGTGACGAGCGCGACCTCGACTATTGGATGAGGGCTGACAACCCAGTGATCCTGGTCTGTTCGCATCCGGCTGACGGCAAGGCGTGGTGGGCACACGTTCAAGGCTGGTTTGCTGATCCCGCTCGCCGGGCATCCAGGCGGGTTGACTTCGACAAAGCAACCCAGATGTTCGACAACCGCGCCTCTGGACGCCTGAGCGCACTAGCCGACCCAGCCGGCCGCGCCCACACGGCTGTGATGACGAGACGGACCGAGGCCTTAACGAGCAGCCTGCTGCCGGTGGATATCCCTATGACCATGTTCAGCACCAAGATCAAGGGGTCGACTCCGAAAGAGATCGGCGATCTGGTTCGCAAGGTCCAACTCCGGCCCCAGGCGTGGCTGTATCGAAACGACACTCTCTACTCGTTCAGGCATCCGTCAGCACTGGGCCTAGACGCGGTTGTCGCCGCCCCAATCCGCGAGGATCACCCGACCGGCTACGCGCTCGAATGCGTGTCCCGCCACAACATCGTCGTCCAGATGCTAGGGCAAGCACTTCGTGTGGACACATCGGATGATCTCTGGCTCGACCCCGAGACAAAGCTCCTGTGCTTCAAGGCCAAAACTCCCCTCAAGACGATGAAACAGCGGGGCCCGCATGGACGACTACGAGAGGTCGTCACAGTCCACCGGAACCAGAAGAAGGGCCATATCAACTGGGTTCGGCACATGGCGCTGCGGTGGCGATTCATCCTGGACCACGACGAGTGGCTGCTGGACATCGCACCCGACTACCGGTTCACGGTCGACGGCTACCGACCTTCATCCATGGCCGCCGAGCTCACCTCAAAGATCAAGCGGATGGAGCGGCACGCCGCGGTCCGCGGCCAGATGGAGTTCTGGGCGCACTACCTGCGACCGGCACCAGCCGACCTCCTCGAAACAACCGCGCGCTTCCTAACGATCCACGACCCACTGACATTTGAGGTCGATCACGGGATCGATGACGATGCCTGGGACGAATCGCGTGCGCGATTCAAGACGGAAGCCGGTTCCCAGCAGGACGCGTTGTGGGACGTGACGTTGTGAAAGCAACGGTGCTTCCCGAGCCAGAGCTCGAGTTCCACGCCGGCACACGTCACATCGATCCCCGACACGGCATCACGGACTACGGACCGGCAGACGCGGCCTCCGACTCGCCGCGCTCAATCCGCGTCGGCATTGTCGGACCACCGAAATCCATTGAGGGGGTTCGACGGTGGCTCGACAGCTGCCGCCGCCCGATCGCTGCGAAGCCTTCTCACCTAAGCAATCTATTCTTCGCGTTCCCAGGCTTCGATCTCTCGGCCGGCTATCGGTCCCAACTTGTCTTCGACTCACGTCTAGAACGCCCGATTCGCGATCGCGAACTCACCAGCTTGGCAAGCCTTGCACCAGACGTCGCAGTCCGTCAGGCCGTCGACCTCTACCTCGCCGAGCTAGACCTTCTGAACGAAGAGCCTGCCTGCGACGTCGTGCTGGTTGCACGCCCGGATCACCTACCGGAGCCTGTTCGTGCACCAGGGCAACACATGACATCCACGACACCCGACTTCCACGCCCTGCTCAAGGCGGCGGCGCTACGTCACAGCCGGCCGATACAGATGATCCGACGCTCAACCTGGGATCCGAGCTTTCGGGATCCGGACGAGCAAGCTCGATCCCGCCAGGACCCTGCTACGAGCGCGTGGAACCTCCACACCGCGCTGTATTACAAGGCGGGCGGCGTACCCTGGCGGCTACCTCGCGCCGTCGAGGACCTCACCGCGTGCTTCGTAGGAGTGTCGTTCTACCGACCACCTGACGCCGCCGACGTCCTGCAGACGAGCGTCGCGCAGGTCTTCAACCAGCGAGGCGACGGCATGATAGTCCGAGGCGGCCCAGCAAGGGTGTCCCGCGAAGATCGCCAACCACACCTGTCTGACGAGGACGCTCGTCAGTTGCTGGTCGACTCTTTGAAGAGGTATCGATCAGAACACCGGACCATGCCCGCGCGAGTCGTCCTGCACAAGTCGTCCTCCTACACGCCGCAAGAGGTTGACGGCTTCCGTGCTGCAGCAGACGAACTTGCCCTCGATCAAATAGACCTGCTCTGGATCGGCGGCGCAGCAAGTCCGCGGCTGTTTCGGCCGGGAGCACATCCACCGCTACGTGGGACGCTCCTCTCGGTCGATGAAAAGAACCACAGCCTCTACACGCGAGGAAGCGTCCCCTTCTACAGCACCTACCCGGGCATGTATGTACCGGTTCCGCTCGCGGTTCGCATCGTCGAGAGCGAGTTGTCTCCTGACAAGCTGTGCGAGGAGGTGCTCGCGCTCACGAAAATGAACTGGAATCAGACTCAACTGGATACTCGCATGCCAATCACCTTGGAGACAGCTCGCCGGGTCGGGAATATCCTCAGATGCGCACCCCCGACCTAAACCTGGCTACTCGCTACGCCTTCTACATGTGAGGCAGCCACCGGCAGAGATCATGGCGCCTTTGCCTTAGCCGCAGCGCCACAATCTCACGGTCAACTCAGCTATGGCCGGATCGCTCGTCGTACGTCATCCCGACATGTCTGGAGACCCTCGTCAGCTGTCGGCTTGCGGGCGGTGAGTCGTTCGGGTACAGCCGAGGAGGGAGGTCCAGTCTCGGAGGCGGCGGAGGGCGAGGGTTAGGTCCCGGTGGAACGCGAGCGGTTCGGAGGGGGCGGCGTCGGGTTGGTAGCTGGATTCCCAGAAGGTGCGGAGAGCGGAGAGTTCTTCGACTACGGCACCGTGTTGAGACCAGCAGGGTGGAATGACTTTGTGGTCGAGGTTGTAGCGGGTGGCTGCCCAGGTGACCCAGTCGGTGAGGCGATCGAGTTCTTCGGTCGTGCTGGTGGGGTCGAGGTCGCGCCAGCAGACGACGTACGGGTCTGTGGGTGGGGTGAGGGCCAGTGCGCGGGCGAGGTCGTCGTCGGGGTTCATCGAAGGAGCGCTCGGCCGATGCTGTTGCGGATTCGGTCGGCGTCGGGGCGGTCGGTCCACGGTGTCATGGTGAGCAGGATTGGTGGTGCGGTTCTGGCCAGAAGGACGCCGGTGCCGAACGGCAGCGTGCGGATGACGTCGGGCGGCAGGATCGGGATTCGGCGCGTGCTGGTGGAGGTAGTGCGGCCGCCGTCGGGGCCACGGCTCCAGTTGTGGATCTCTTCGTCGCGTTCGCCGCACACGGCGGCGAGGTCTTGGAGGTCGCGAGGTTGAGCGGAGCCGCCGAGGATGAGGCGGAGGGTGGCGGCGTCCCACATGGCGGCCGCGGCTTGTTCGCCCCAGCGTTCGCGGGCTTGGGCGAGGGATTGGATGACGACGTGGGTCGAGATTCCGGTGCCGCCGCCGTCGGCCATGAGGCCGGGCAGGGAGGGTACGGCGCAGAGGTTGGCGATCTCGTCGAGGACGAGCGCGAGGGGTGGTTCGAGGCGTCCGCCGGGGTTGTGGGCGGCGAGTTGGCGGGCTGTCTCGGTGATGTCTTCCAGCAGTGCGGCGATGAAGGCCGAGGTGGCACTGGCGCCGGCTCCGGTGCCGAGGAGGTAGATGGTGCCGCGTTCGCGGATGAACGAGGCGGGTTCGAGGCCTTGCCCGGCTGGTGGGTCGAAGGATCGTCGTACGGCGGGGTCGGCGAGGGCAGACAGGGCGGATCTGACGCCGGCCCAGATGCCGTCGCGGGTGCGGCCGTCCATGCGGACGATGCCGTCGAGAGTGTCGCCCCAGCCCTCGGCGGCATCGTCGGAGCGGTTGAGGATCGTGACGGCTTCGGTCGCTGATGCTGGTTCGAGGCTCCACCGGTAGAGCTGTTCGATGCCGGTGTCGTCGAGGGCGGCGGCGTGCAGGAGTCCGCGGAGCGCCATTTCGGTTTGGCCGTGCCAGAAGGCTCCGTCGGTGACGCCGCCTTTGGTGAACCCTGCGCCGGCGGCCAGGCCGCTGGCGCGGACCATTGCGGTGGTGGGGTTCTCGCAGCCGCGGACGGGTGACCAGCGGATGCCTTCGGCGCGGCCAAGGCCCTGCGGATCGAACACCGCGACAGGGCCGATAACGCGGCGGAGCTCGAGAGTGGCGGCAAGGTTGTCGGGGCGGGTCGAGGTGGTGACGACCGCACCCGGTGCATCGATGATGGCGCCGATGATTTGGTGGAGCCCTTTGCCCGAACGAGGTGGGCCGACATCGATGCGTGAGTCTTCGACGGACGCCCAGCATTCGCGACCGCGGGAGTGGCCGAGGAGCGTTCCTACATCGGCTGGTGACCTTGTGGTCGCTTGCGGGCGGGCTGAGCGGCCCCGCCGTACGACCTGGCGGCGCCCCACAGCGGCCTCGACTTCTGCCGCGCTCGCCAGGCCGGGACGGCGAGTGAGTGCGCGTCGCCTGCTTCCCCGGACCGACTGCCCTTGCCACAAACGAGCAGCAAGGAAACTAGCGCCGACGGGTAGGGCGACGACTATTGCGAGAGCTGACCAGTACGACACCGGGCCGATCTGTGCCGTGGTCAGCCCGAAAGCCGCGGCCGGGTTACCCGGGTGTAGCACGACCCATAGGGCGTCAATCCACGGTGATGTGACCCAGTGGCCGGTTGTCAGCAAGCAGGCCAGGCCGCCTGCCACGTAGAAGACTCCGGCGCAGGAGAGCAGGACTCCCGCACCGGCGATGAGGGTCTCGTTGAAGTCTCGTGGTGGTCGCTGGTTCATGGCGTCTACATCCGGGCGTCGGTGTCGAAGAGTTCGACTTCGCGGGCATGGCGGACGAGTTGTACGACGAAGGATCGGTTCGGGAGACGCCAGAGCGCCCGGCCCTTGGGCAGTTTCGCGATGGTGGCGATCTCGACGTCGGTGAGGCCGAGCAGGCTGGCAGTGCGAGAGAGCTGATCGGGTTCTTGCCGGAGCATGATCCTGGTGGAGCAGTCGGCGAGCAGACCCTCGGCAAGGGCTCGTGCTTCGGAGCCGAGATCCCCGACGGCTGCGAGATCGGACAGCCGGTGGACGATGAGGATGTTCGAGACGCCCCAGGCCCGAGAAAGCTTCCACTGCTCCTGCATGCGACGCAGCAGCGCGGCGTCGCGCATGACTCGCCAGCCTTCGTCGTACACGATGTAGCGGTTGCCGCCGGCGGGATCGGCGACCGCGGCTTCGAGCCACGACGACGCGCAGGCCAGGGTGAGTCGTAGGGCTTCGTCGTTGCCGCCGCTTCCGAGCCATGAGGAGTCGAGCGTGACCATCGGCAGGGCCGGGTCGAACTCGGTCGTCGACGGACCGTCGAACATTCCGGACAGATCGCCGTGCACAAGACGGCGAATCGCATGGGCGACTTCGCGGCCGTCATCCGTCAGGTTGGTAGTGCGCAGGCCAGCGCGCTCGGCAAACGCCGAGTCTGGGGTGAAGAGTGCAACGACGACATCGGGGATCGTCGGCGTATCGACCTGACTGGACACGGTGTCGAGCGCTAGGTCCAGTGCGGTGTGTTCCACAGCGGCGAGCGGACGGCCGAGCGTGGACTCGGCCAGCGTGCCCAGCAGGGCTCGGCGGCGAGACCAGGCGATCCGCTGCCACTCGTCGGGCTGGACTGTCGCCGGTTTGCGGCCGGCGTCGAGCGGGTTCAGTCGGGTTGCGAGTCCGGGGCCGAGCTTGATCGTGGCTCCGCCCATCGCCTCGGCGACTGCGGTCCATTCCCCCTTCGGGTCACACGGGACGTACGCCTTGTGGCCAAGGGCAAGGGAACGGGTGATCAGTGCCTTCGCCGTCGAGGATTTCCCACTGCCGATGACACCGGCCAGCAAGACGTTCGGGTTGGTGATTACTCGACCTTGGTAGAGCACCCACGGGTCGTAGACGAACGAGCCGCCACTGAACACGTCGGAACCGATATAGGTGCCATCAGCACCCAATCCGCCTTCGGCCAGGAACGGGTATGCCACTCGCAGCACCCTGGTCGTGGCTCGGTGCGTGTCAACCCGCAGCCTCCGGCTCCGGCCAGATCCCGGCTCGCCCTCGATCGCGCTGACGGGCGGCTTTCCTGGTACGTCGTACGACGACCGCCGATTCGCACGCCGGGTGGCGCGGTCGACGCCCTCGCGCTCGTAGTACACCGAGTGTCGACTCATCCGAGCCCAACCCCTAACGGCAGAGCCGCCGCGATGAAGCCCTCCAGTTGCTGTCCGACGAGTCGGCGTAGGTCGAGAAGCGCCTGTGTGGCCGCGATCTCGATCTCCATGCACGCGTCGTCGAGCGCCTCCTCAGTGTCCGCCGACACAGCGAGCAGGCCGAGCCACCGAACGTCGCCGTGGCCGGCAGCGAGGTCGCGTTCGCGTTGTGCCACGTCGGCGTCGAGCTGGCGATCCTGTTCGGTCTCGAGCTGCCCGATTCGGGAGCGCGTGACTCGATCGCTGACGCGTTCGACCTGGTGGCGTCGTGCGTCGCGTAGCGCCTTGGCCATCGGGATCGGCTGCAGCACCATCGTGAACGTACGCCGGATGCCTGGCTTCAACAGCAGCGGGCTGAGAAACGACGGCGTCGCACGGATCCGTGGCCACTCAGTGATGACGTACACCCGATGCAGCGACGTGTCTGTCCGCAGCCGATCCCACGCCGCGTCGACCGCCAACGGCCCCGCGTCGGCTGCGTCGAGTGCCTGCGGGTTCGGGACTGTCCGCGTCGCCGCCGGATCAAAGGCAGTGCGCAGCCTAGCGGCTATATCTCCAGCGCCCAACCACGCACCAGCCACTCCCGCGGCAGCGAGCGACGTCTGGAACGCGCGGGCCTCGGACTCCAAGACTGCGGCGGCACCGACCAGACCACCGCCGTGCTTCCGAACCTCGCGCGATACGGCGTCGAGGTTCACGGCGAAGCTGAACAGCGTCTCATGCTTCGCCGCGGTCGGCGCCGCCTGTGCCAGTAGATCGGTGTAGATCGCGCCGGCCGGCGTACGTGGATCGAGCTTCCGCGTCTTGGCCCATTGCCCGAGCTCATCAGCAGGATCGGGAAGTGTGCGTTCCAGGATCTGCGCTCGGGCGATCCGGTTGCCCTGGCACAGGCCGGCGATCAGTTGCCCGTACGCCGCAACACGTCGGTCCTGCTCGTCTGCGTTCTGCAGCAGATGCGCCGGGCCTTCGATCCGTGCGACCGCGATCAGCCGCCGACGCCGCGGATCGTGTACCACGCCGAACCCCGAGGCGGTCGTCAGGACGCGCATCGTCCCGCTCTCCCCCGGCAACTGCAGACGCCCGTGCTGGCGCGGTTCGAGAACGCGAGCACGATACGACTGCTGACCCCGAATCGACCTCCAAATGTGAAGCGCTCGGAGAACCAACCATCGATACGCGGGCAGTTCTTCGGCTCGACCGAACGCCACTGCAACGCAGGCGGACGCCGTCAGGAGTCCGCCGAACTGCGCGATCGCCGACATTCGGGTGACGAAGGACAGCGTGACCACGCCGATCGCTGTCAGGAGCAGCGCGACCTGCACCGGCCGAAGCCCAAGCAGTACGGCATGTTGCTCAGGGCGAGGGAAGCGTGTCGACAGCATGTCGGGATTGGTCACCGCATCTCACCGCCCTGGCCGTCACCATCGCCGTGGCCGTGTTCTTTGCCGTCCTGGCCTGGTCCTGTCGACCGATCCACCCACACACGGCTAGTCTCGGCGGCATCGCCGGGCGCGGTTGCCGGCGACGAATCAGGTTCGATGTCGGTCCCGGGTGGCTGCTGAGTAGAAGGATCGCTGGCCGCTGTGTCGGCCGCCGTGTCACCCCGAGAATCATTGCCCTCGCCGATGACGGGGCCGGGACCGGATTGGCCGCGTGAACCGGTGAAGTCGAACGCAGCCCAGCGCTGCGCTTGCTCCAAGCGATCCTTGATCGCAGACGGGCCAGCGGATCCTTGTTGCACGGCGTACAGAGCGCTCTGCCCTTGGTCGCCGGCCCAGTGAATGAACGAGTAGGTGGCCAACGGCGCGAAGGCAGCCATCGCAAACAGCAGGGTTCCGGCCAGGAACGTACCGAGACTCGAATCGCCGGCCTGGTCCGTGTTGCCGATCGCCGACAACCCCAGCGTGAAGATGACGGCCATGATGATCTTCGAGAACAACAGCGCGCCGACCACTTCGATCCAGCGACGCAGCCAGTGCCTGGTCGCCGTCCAGGTCCAGCTCGCCAGCGCGATGGGTGCCAGTACGACAAAGGCGACGAGCGCCACCTCGCGGATCAGCATCACGAAGTACAAAGCCATCGTGGCGAGGATCCCGAACTCGATCGCCATGATCAGAAAGCCACCGTTGGTGGCGTGGTACAGCACCCTGGTGATGTCGATGATTCGCCGGAACCCCGCAGTGGTCGCGGGATTGTGGCTGAGAATCGCGGACGAGATCTCATCGACCATCCGGCCGCTGGCCACGACCACAGCGATCGCGAACGGCACGCCTGCCGTCCCCAGGAGGGCTCCGAACACCGCCGAGCCGAGCCGCGCTGGTTCGCGACGGATCGCGGCCGCCGCGCATTGCAGCACGAACGCGATGACCAGCAGCGGCAGCGAGATCGTGACGATCAGGTCGAGGTTGTCTCGCCACCACTGCTGGTTGAAGTCGGGCGTCGTACTGGCACTGAACTTGTCGAACACGCTGATCGCCGTGTCCTTCAGTCCCTTGGCCAGCCAGTTGGCGACGACGTCCCACGCCGTGCCGTCGACGGCCTCCTTCACGCACGCCGCCGGATCCAGCAGGCAATCCTTCCAAGCCATCTCAGCCATCGGCTCGTCCCGCTCAGCCGATGCTGATGCCGCTGAAGAAGCGGATCAGGGCGTTGGCCGAGCCGATCAGGATCGCCGCGAACAGCGACCCAAGGACACCTGTACGACCCTTGCTCGCGAAGTGGGCGTTGCCGTTGATGTTGCCCAGGGCCCATGCGGCCGCGGAGATGATCAAGGCCACCACGCAGGACACGAGCGCAAAGGTGATCGTCGCTCCGGCCAGCGTCCGTACCGCGGGGAGCCCTGGCAGGCCGTTGGTATTCGGGGTCACGCCGGGATCCTGCATGATCACCATCCGCCGGAGCAGTGCATTGCCGATGAACACTTCAATGTCCTTCAAGTAGTCGAGTAGATGGGCGGTGCCCAGCCGAGGTAAGTCACGCCCCACTGGGACTCGATGAGTGCGAAGTCGACGAGGTAGACCCCGCCTTCGCCAGGGATCGTGTCGCCGATGTCGTTCGAGACGATGCGGCCGTCACCGACGTACACGGCGACATGGCCGTACGGTCCGCCGGTCTCCCAGAACACGAGTGCTCCGGTAGGCGGCCGACGATCGCCCGGATGCGCGTTGTTGGTCGCGACCATCTGCCGCCACTGCTCGGCGGCCGAGAAGTACCCGGCGCGCGGCCGACCCCAGATGTTCGCGGCAAGCCGCGCACACAGCTGGTAATAGCCGTGGCCGCCGACCAGACGTAGTGCACGAGCAACGGCTTTGTCCGCGCCCGGAAGCTCACCTCCGGCCCCGGCCGGCGTCCCGCAGGTGCCTTCGGCTGGGGTCGCGGCGCAGGTGTCTTCCGTGCCGCCAACTGCGAGGGCCATCGGCGCCATGAGGCCGACGGAGCTCACCAGCAGAGCGGTCGCCAGCGTCGCTTTGATGATCACGGCGACACCTGCGACGTTGCCGACCAGAACTTGCAGGTCGGCGTACAGACGACGGCTACTGCGGCCTGCCGGTCCAGGAACCTGGTGTCGGCGTCAGTGACGACGGTCTGCGTGCCATGGACGACGTATGCGTGCCAGCCGGCCGGTGCGTGGCCGCGCTTGATCATCACCTCGAGCTCTGGTGTCACCTCAGCCGAGATACCTCGCGCCACGGCGCGGGCCTTGTGCGACTGAAGTTGGTCCCACTCCGCCCACTGCGGCAGCAGGCTCCTGGCGACCTGCGGCGCAGCCGAGGTCGGATCGGCGAACACACTGACCGCGTTCTGCCAGTCGACATAGCTGTGCCGAGCGGTGTCATAGGTCCAGATCGCCCGGGCATAGGCGATTGCGAACGCGCGCGGGTCAGTTATCGTCGGCCGTGACCAGGCCTCCAGCTGCCTTGGCGCCTCAGCGGGGAAGGTCGTGCCGCCCGAGTTCGACGTACCGCCGGTTGCGTCTGGGCTCTGCCAGCGCACTACCACCATGGCGATCAGCGCGACCACGCCAACGACAGCCAGGATCGCGATCACGACCCTGGACCGGCTCGATGACTTCACAGGCTTTCCTCTCTCGGGGATCTCGGTACGGCGCAGCGCCGCGGACCCGACGGCCGCCACCAACTGCGGGATGATCCACGCCGCCACGAACAGATGGGAGGCGAGTTTGACGGGCGCGCGGCAGCACTGGACGAACAGGTGATGGCTGGGTGGCCGGAGGTGGAAGTTGGTCATGCCGGGTCTCAACGGTTGAGCCCAGGAGACTTTTCGTCAGGCGGCTGTCGCAGCTGCTGTGAGCCACTCGACGCCGGCCGCTCGGGGGAGGCCGAGACGGCTTGGTTCGCCGAAAAACCGCTGGTCACGCCCGACCGCGGCCCGGATCCATCGGCGTACGGCGGGATCATTGAAGACCTCGTCAGGAGGTTGGCCCAGGGCCAGCCGCGCGAGCGCTGACGGCCTGCCGGCCCCACCGCGCAGCAACCAGGCCAGGCCCTCTGCCTGCGCCGCCGTCGCCCGCACCTGCCGGAGGCGCTCGATGATCGCCGCGCGATAGTACGGCGGCCCGTCCGCCGCAACCCGGATGAGCCGGCGACCGACCGAGGCTGGCAAACCCTCGCTCTCCAGCTCGGATGCGATCTGTTCCAGGTGTGGCCCGAGGGACCAGCGATGCGTAGATGGCGGCTCGGGAAGCCGGTGCATCAGTCGGTGCCGCTGGCCGTGCAGAACCGTGGCGCGGGCGACGTCCATCAGCCGCCACCGGACCAAGTTGGCCAAGTAGCCCCACGACACCCCGTCCGCTGGCGGCGCGGCAGCCAGCTCAAGACACCGCTCCCAAGCGATCACTCGCGCCAACTGCTCGGCCTCGTCACGACCCAGCACGTCCCGCAACCGGCTCGATAACGGAACCACGATGTGCGACTCGATCTCCTCGACCAGCCGCCGCGAAGGCTCCGCCGCCCACCCCGAACGAGCCGCCTCCGCGATCAGTTCCTCCAGGTCAACGTCCATGCCCACAATCTGCTGTCCGCCGCCCCGATCCAGAACCTGGATCCAAGAATCAAGGGACTCCTGGAAATCCCCCAGCGCGACCAGGTCCAGCTGACGGGGCGGATGACGAGGTCGTTGACGGTGATCTGCAGGGGCTTGGTCGACGGCGTAGGCGACCGCGTCGGCGATCTGGGTGAGCGGACGGAATCGCCGTAGGTGTGTGACTGCTCGCTGGTCGCTAACGCGCTGCCGCAACGGGGCGGAAATCTACAACGCCGGGCACGACTGGCCATCGCGGCGGGCGCAGTCGGCGACGACGCCTGCTTGACTGTGGCCTATGAGCAACAACCGCCGGCAACGTCACCACGTCGTGCCCCGGCTGCACCTGCGCGGCTTCGCTGACGTCGATGGACGCATCACTCAACTGGACCTCGACACCGGTCGTCGTCGAGAGGTGTCGGTGACCGACGCTGCGGTCATCAGAAAACTTCTATACCGTCACCCTTCCAAACGGGAGAGTCACCGACGCGTGGGAACGGTGGCTCAGCGACGTCGAGAACGAGATTGCCCCGGCCCTGCGGCGAGCGATCGACATGCACACCTTCCAGCTTCAGGACAACGACCGCGAACGACTCGCCCGGTGGGTCGCCCTCCAGTACCTCCGCGGCCCCGACAATCGTCGACGGATGGCCGAGATAGCTGCGATCACCCTTCAGGCTCAAGTTGGCATGGGCGGCCTCGCTTACCTCCAGCACGCGATGAGCCAAGGTTTGGGCCGCGAGGTATCCATGGCCGAGGCCGAATATGTATGGGACGACATCCACTCGCCCCAAGGACCTGAGGTCGTCGTCGACGGCGAAGAGCACCTACAAGTCCTCGCCAGGACATACGACGACGCGACCGCCAAGGTCTACGACCGGTCCTGGTCCCGCGTCACGTACACGCGGAAACGGCTCGTAGCCTCAGACGTCCCGGTATCTCTGGTGCCGGGCGACGCCTATGACGAACGAGGGCTGGCGGGCGGGATAGCAATCGCTGTCCCCCTGGACCGCCGGACCCTACTGTGGCTCGAACAGTCCGGAGACCGCGGACCGAACGCCGACCGGGACCGTCACTCGTCCGCCCTCCTCGCGAACATCCATAACCACTCCTCCGTACTCAGCGCAGAACGGTTTCTATACTTCCACCCCGGCGACGACCTGTACCGTCGGATGCGACCATCCCGCGACCACGGCCCAGGCGCCTGGAGGTCACCGGCGGGCCCGACTTCGCCAACCGCGACCGGCCCCTGACCGACGTGCTCGAACAAATCGCCACGCACACCGACCGTTCCGGCAATTCACTCATCGCGGACTACACCTGGCCGATTCCGGGATACAAACCGCCAGCCCGTTAGCACCCCCTCCGACGGGATGTCCCGCGTCAAGACAGTCGGAATCTCGACATGAGCGTGCCGGTCGCGGAAGATTCGCAGGGAGCTTCGGGGCCGTCAGCGGAATAGTCGGCCCGTGGGTGCCAGCAGCCTGGCCAGGCGGAGCATTTCGATGGTGGAGACGGCATCGATAAGCGACAGTAGACCGGTGGCTAATAAGAAGAAGACTGCGCGGCAGCTACGCGGGCAGTTGATGCTCCAGATCGCCGCAGGACGATTCTTCCGTCCCGACGTCACGCTCAACGAGACCGAGCACCGCTACACGGTCTACAGCAATGCCTGGTTCATCGGTGACCCGCCAATCGCATTACCGGTCGGCGAGGTGATCGCTTCGACCGAGATGGGGCTTACCTCGTCGGCGATGATCGCGGTCGTCGACCGTCTAGAGCAACAACGCCCCGACGGCACTGACGACTTCATGATTGCCACTGGTGGGACCGCCCTCGTCGACGACCTCGCCTACCTGATGACGTTTGTGCTGAACCGCACCGTCAGTCGGAACCACGACCAGACCCGTCGCCTGGTCACCGGCGATGGCACGCCGCGCGGGCGCTCGGCCAATGACCTTTTCCCGGGCCTGTTTGAGCCGAGACAGTCAGTCCAGCCCAGCCAGTGGGACGACCTCCGACAGTTCATGCACGGCCTCCTCAACATGAACCGAGACGACTTCGCGCGCGTCATGCGGGCTATCCGTAACGCCGTCGATGCGACAAGACGAGCCCTCGATGACCCCACAGGTGCCTACACAGATCTGGTCGCCGCTCTCGAATCAATCTCGGACGATGAGCTGTCCGCCCCGGTGACTTGGGACCGCTACGACGGCTCCAAACGCAAGATTGTCGACGCGGCGTTGGCAAACGCAGATCAGGAAGTGGCCGACAAGGTGCGTACTGCTGTTCTCGAAGCTGAACGGACGGGCCTGAAACGGCGTTTCATCTCCTCCACCCTTGCCCGACTGTCATCGGACTACTACCGCGATGACGCAGTGGGGACGGTCCGGCCGCCGCGGGCGCCCGACCTCGAGCGGATGCTCAGCATTGCCTACGACATCCGGTCGCGGCGAAG
Organism: Kribbella sp. VKM Ac-2566; assembly: GCF_004366005.1. Taxonomy (NCBI): domain Bacteria; kingdom Bacillati; phylum Actinomycetota; class Actinomycetes; order Propionibacteriales; family Kribbellaceae; genus Kribbella; species Kribbella sp. VKM Ac-2566. The sequence goes on from NZ_SODT01000008.1 coordinate 1,748,966, forward strand.
CCACGTACTTGAGGACCTTGGCGAAGGCGTGTGGCTCTTCACCGACGGCGCAGAAACGGCCTACGAGCCGAGCTTCGAGCGCGTGCTGACCCTAGCCGGGCTGTGGCGCCTCATCAGACACGTCGTCCGCCGGTACGTCACCGATGCGGACAAGGTCGCGCCCGACCCCTGGGACTACCGCGACGCCCTGCCCGGCATCGTCGAGATGCAACTTGCGCCCCAGTACTGGATCTGGCAGACCGGCGGACTCACGGCGGAGGCGGCGACGCGCCGGCTCGATGGTTTCGCCGAGGCACTCATCGGATGGATCGGTGGACACCACACCGACGGACTTCCGCTCGACCAAGTCTGCCAGGAGATCGAGGGTCTGGTCCCCAAACTGCCCGACGGTGAGTCTAAGACGGCCCTGATCGCCGTACACCTCCTGTGGCATGCGTTGGTTGACCCGGCGGATCACCGCTCCGAGGCTGCGGCCTTCATCGACGAATACCAAGCCGTCCTGGATACGCCGTCGCCCAGCGCCTTCACAGTTTCGCTGCTGTCCAACCGTCCGATGCCGACATGGAGTGCGGACGACTGGATCGTCATGGCTCAGGCACGAAACGACGCCCGCAACACCAAGACCCACGCGCCGCTTCCCGCCGCCATCGATGCGCTGATCCAACTCGAAGCCGCCGACCAACTCGAGGCCGCCGGCAGACACGATGAGGCTGTCTCCTTCGCCGCGAACGCCGTCGGAGAACTGCCCGGAAACGAGGCTCTTCTCGGGTGGGAAGCGCGCCTCGTCGCAGGCAATCACGATCCCGATTTCGATGTTCACACGTTCCTCTTCGGCGAACGCAAGGGCGAGGCCAGCAAGGAGCCCTCCGTCCATGAAGAGCCAGACGAATCGTCAACCGAGCCCGATGGCGCGGCGACCGACGAAGCGTGAGCAACCGTTCCAGTGGGAAGCGCATCGCGGCGGACGTCCGCAACTCGACATGTGCGTGCGTTCGCCCGGCGCGCCAGGTGGTGGCACAGGCTTCTAGCCCTGTCGTGCATCAGGTGGCGGACGTATGCCGCGGATCTGATAACTGCCCAGAGACCAGGTCACAGATCTCTGCTGATCTGCGGTACGTCGGTCTCCAGATCCGGGCCAGACCGACGACCTGCTCGTTTCCGCGGGCGAGCGTGACTCAGACCGCCGACTGCCGCGAGTACCTCGCGCGACACGACGTGTTCGTCCAGATGCACAATCCGCGCGAGCCTTGCGACCTCGCCGGCAACCCGCCCTGCGGGCAGGCTCGCTACCAAGGAGGCTACTGCCCGGACGGCGTTGACCTGGCCGCTGAGGTGGTCCAGCACGTTGCTCCACTTCGCGAGCTCGACCTCGATCGCGAAGTCGGCCAGGGGACGCGCCGATCCCAGCACGTCACGCAGCAGGCCTCGGTCAGACGCGCACAGCTCGGCCGGATCCTGTTTGTCTGGCAACCGCGCAAAGAGCACCTCGTCGAACACCTCCGACAGCACCGGCAGGCTCCGCACGGCGCCGGTCCGTCCTCCCAGGTCGCCGTCCAGCGCGACGAGGACCGTGCCTGTCCGCGAGTGCGATCGCGCGATCAGGGCCTGCTCGGGCGTGATCGCCGTACCGCAGCAAGCCGCGCCAGCCCACTCGTCGCCCGCGAGACTGACCGCCGGCGCGTCCATCGTGCCCTCGACGAACACCGGAACTGCGCCTGCCTGCAGCCGCTCAACCTGGGCGTCAAGTCCGACCAGCGTGCGCGCCTTTGAGTAGATCTCCGTGTTCCGCGTGTTCAGGTACCGCAGTCGATCGCCTGCGGAGCGCCCGATGAAGCCGACGGGGTGGAGCTCCTCGTCGTGCGCGGGGAACACGATGCGGTCCCGAAACCGGTCGACCAGGTAGCCATTGCTGGTCACAAACGCCAGACCTGCCGCCACGATCTCCGCGTCGCCGAACCCGATATGGCGTAGGTGGCCGACGAGCCGTGACCAGCCGTCGGGTGCATAGCCCACCGACCATTCGGAGTCCGGCGCCAGCACCATGCCTAGGCCGCGGTCCCGCAGATGCTGGGCCGCCCACCCGTTCGGGGTCTCATGGATCTGCTGTCGGTAGAACGCGACCGCTGCGGCGTGCGCATCGCACAGACGATCGTTCACAGGCCTGGTGCGCGATCAGGTGGCTCTGGATCGCGGACGAGGTCCGCGGCCGTCGCGCCACCGAACCGGTAGGTCAGGACCGGCCGGGCCGTGGTCAGCAAGTCGTTCATGATCTGCGGGCCAGACTCGGCGGTCGCGATGGTGCTCGGGCTGTGCGGCAGAGCGACCGCGCGTACGCGGTCGTAGTACAGCGCCAGATCGAACAGGTAGCCGGTTGTCAGCTTCTGACGATGCTCGTCACCGTTGGCAATGACGATCGCAGTGTCACCGAGGCTGAACTTGCGCAGCATCCTCACTTGCGCGGTCGACAACCCGGCACCAAAGACCGGTATCCCCGCCCACTGGCCGTCCGACGCCCGGCTCACGCTCGACACGGCGATGGCGTCCACCGGGTTGTCCACGATCACCGGAACCGCGCCGCCCCGCAGAAGATCCATCTGCTCCGCGATCCCAACCAAGACGTTGGACGGCTGATGAATCGCCGTAACCGGGCTCAGAGACTGAGCCTGCCCATCTCTCCCGATCCCGATGAACCCTGTCGGATGCAACTTCGCATCCCTGGCTACCAGCACGAGTTGGTCACGGAAACGATCCGTGATGTCAGCATCGCCGGCACGGTTCACCAATCCCGCACCTTCCATCGTGGAGTATGCGAAGTTCTCAGCCGCCAGGTGATCGACCAGACTGGTCAAGGTGTCCGGGGCGTACCCAACCCTCCAAGGCGAGTCCGCCGAGAGTACGTGCTCGATGCGCGCATCCTTCAAGTACTTCAACGGCCAACCCGTTGCCTGAAGCAACTCACCGCGGAAGAACTGCGCAGCGGAGACGACCGCCTCGAGCGACCGCCGCCGCTCCTCCATCGTGATCGCAAACCCAGGATCATTCACCAAAACCTCCGAAAGACGAACACATCCGACCTCGAAGATCTCCTCAGATCACCCACCACCGAACCCGGATCACGACATCCAGGAACTCCAACGCAGCAACGAGAATCACAGCCCAGGGCCCGGCCCAGGTCGGTCCAGATCAGCGCTCCGCAACGCCACGAAGCCGCGGCCGCTGGCCCGATACGTCATTAACGGGCGCGACGTCAGCAGCAGGTCGTGCACGCGCTTCGCCCCGGACTCCTGCGCCAAACCAGCCAACGACTCCCCTGGAGGTAACGCAACCGCCCGCACTCTGTCGAAGAAGAACGCAAGATCCAGCAAGTAGCCAGCCGACTGGTTCCGTTCCGCCTCGCTGCCGGCCAGGACGACGACCACCTTGTCGCTCGTACTGAACTGGCGAAGCATGTTCGCCTGGGCTGTCGACAGGCCACCGCTGCACACCGGGATCCCAGCCCACTGCCCACCTGTCTGCACGCCGGCGTTCGACACAGCGATCGCATCCATCGGCTCGTCCACGATCACCGGAACTGCGCCACCAGCAAGCAGATCCCGCTGCTCGACTGCCCCAACCAGGACGTTGGCCGGCCGATGCACCGGCGTCACCGAAGTCGCCGACCGCGCCACACCATCCTGCCCGATACCGACAAACCCAACTGCCGACGACCGCCGATCATGAGCGACCAGCATCAACTTGTCCCGATGCCGATCAACCGCATCACCGTGCTCGTTCCAGGCCAGCAGACCAGCCCGCGCCAACGTCCCGTACCCAAACCCCTGCTCCTGCAGATGATCAACCAGGTTCGACCAAGTCGGCGGTGCGTAGCCCACCCTCCACGGGGACTCCGCCGATAACACCGACTCCGCACCATGAGCCTTCAAATACTCCAACGGCCACCCGCCCGTTGCCCGCAGCAACTCCCGCCGGAAGAACTGCGCAGCCGCAGAATTCGCCGCCAGCAACCGCCGCCGCTCATCAATCGACAGCCCAAACCCCTGAGAACTCACCAAAACCTCCGAAGCAGCATCCACAACTGACTGCTTCGAAGCTCATCCCGACCAACCCACCACCAGAACCCGGAACCCCTGATCAAGGACATCCCCACCGATCTACGTATCAGCAAGGGCCGATGCCCTGGTCTCTGTCCGGCTCTTCCAGCAGCGACCGCGCGGACATTGAGCCCGACTGCCGAGGCGCCGCCGGCCGAGGACACTCATCGAACGGCGCAGGCGAATCTGCCCAAAGCCCGGCAGAGCGAGCCAACTGCGCCCCCGCCGATTCGATCGCGTCGTCAATCAACTCGATGAGCTTGCGGATACTCCATGCAGAGTGATTCAGCCCAGCCTTGGGGCGCAACTGACCTCGCGCCGCATCAGTTTCAACGTCCAGCTTTCCAGGATCCATGCCCCCGAAGATCGCCCTCCCAGCCTCGCCACAGAACTAGGATCACGCAATCCAGGTGCTGGCTGATGTTTGCGCCCGTCCCGTCCATCGACGGACGCGATGGGAACGAGCGCGGGTCCGCCTCGCAGCCAGGGGCAACCTTGCTGTTGCACTCACTCCCACTGTCACCACAGTGAGGCATGACCCTTGACGGATGCGGGGTGACCATATTCTCTCGAGCGCCGGGGTAGGCCGGCAGCGAGCACATAACGGGCCGCGGGAGATTCGTGCGCGACGCCGAACTCTCGCGCTCTTCGAGGGCCCGCGCTGGTTGTGGATACAGAGACTCCTCCGCGGCGTCACGCTCTCGCTCTCGGCGGCCGGGGTGCTCTTCACTTCGATTGGGCTAATCACGGCTCCTGAACTGCGCGCCTCACCAACCGAGATCGGCCTGATGCTCACCATGCCTCGCGCTGGTCGCTTCGGCGTTGCATTGATCGGCTCGTGCTACTTCGGCACCGTTGACCGCGGACAGGAGGCAGATCTGCTAGGCGAGGATGTGGTCCGTGAAGACGCGCCCGGCCATGACGGATTGCATGACGACGCGATCAGCCCCACCATCAGCACCCGGTTGTTCAGCGGCAGGCGATCACCCCGGACGGCGATCTTTCGCAGCATTCCGACACATGGCAGTAATTTGTCGGACTATGTCAGTACTGCCAGTAGTGGCAGGATTTAATAGATAGAATAATTACTGCCATGATCGGATACATCGTCCTGGTAGTACTCGTGCTGGCTGTGATTGCGGCTCTGGAGTTCGGTAACAGGCGTCACTCGACCGGTCTGACCGGTCATCTGTACGGCTCCTGGGACGTCGAAGACCGTGATCTGGCCCGGACAAGGCTCGACCTGCTTGCCCTCGGCGCAGCATCCGAGCCCTCGACCACAGCCGAAGATGACGAAACCGGCGAAGCAGGCCCTCATGCTCGCCAGTAGGGCACGCACCGCCCCGACTCCTGCAGTTGGCGCCACACGCACGGCCATGAATATGTGCATTCACCGAATCTTGATTGCGCCTCCGTTGTTTGGCCGCCCGCAGACTACTAATCACGACCGCTCGTCTCACGGTCCGCAGGCAGGTTGTTCGACTTCTGCTCAAGCCACACCGGCCAGACCCGGCGGGCGGTCTCGACCCTGAGCCGCCCACCGAAGTGCATCGCGCGGGCCACTCCGCGATAGCCCGGCAGAACGCCGGACGCGATCAGGATGTGGCCCGCCAATACCGGGGTGATCAGGTACGTCGACCACCGGTGCACTTGCTGCAGCCACACGAACCCGGGTCCTCCAACCACGAGCGTCAGTCCGACACCACTCGCGACCAGAGCGGCCAGCAGAACCACCAGTACGACGTTCGCCACGCGCTGCCCAGGGTCGAAATGTCCACGGTGATGTGCGAACCGACCGCTGAAGACCGCGGCCGGCCAGCGCACGAACCAGCGCAGATCACCGCGATCTGCTCGCACCGACTCCGCCGCGAAGGTACGCGCTGCCCGGAACCCGATGGTCATGCCCACTGCCACCAGACTGGTGAGCACCCATCCCGCAATCGTGTGGAGAGTCGTGTCTGCGACGCCGGTCAAACGGGCCACGATGCTCGGATTGCCCTCCAGGCCGATGCGCAACCACCACCCGGTCCCGAGCAGCAGGAGGACGACCACGTACATGACTGCGTGGTACCACCGGGTCCGCCGGTTGTAACGTTCGACCGTCCGGGATGGCCTAACCATGGCGTCAGTACCCGTTCCCGTTCCCGTAGTCCGGTGGTTCGGAGGACGTCTGTGATACCGACGGCGCTGGGCCGGTCCCGCTGTCGAGCTCGATCGGGATCTCCGTCTCGGCACCGGCCGCGGAATGGTTCGCGTTACGGAGGGAAATGTGGATGACGTGCTTGCCCGGGGCCAACCCCAACGGCTTGCCGCTCAAGGTGGCCTTCATGCCTGGTGAGACCGTCGCAGCGTCGGACTCGACAACCAGGTAGTTCTCGGAATCGTTGTCGAGCCACAGATGGACGTGATGTTTCCCGGACTCGGTGGGACCGAGTTCTTCGCCAGCCTTGATCTTCACGCTGAACGGAAGCTTTACCTTGGCGTCCTTGGCAGGTTCGGTGATCGAGATCGACGAGCCGCCGCTACTTTCCGCGTCAGCACTCTCGTCGTTGCTGCAAGCAATCAACACAACGGGTGCGAGCAATGTGGCCACGGCCGCGCCAGTCCGGAGTCGGCGGATGTACCTCATGGATTCCTCCTGGGTGTCTTCATCGGTTAGGTGGTACGGCGAGTCGCACCAGGACCCGGCCATCGGTCGTGACCACGTCGAAACCCTTCACCCGCGTTGCCGGGAGGGCCGTGGTCGCGGCAATTTCCGCCGCACCGCGATAGGTCGCTACCCAGGCGGCGGTGACTTCGGTCCGTCCGTCTTGGGTGCGGGCGATCAACGAGCAGTGCTCGCCGGGCGCGACGCCGGTCAGGTTCAACCGAAGGCCAGTCTTGGCGCCTTGGGGAGTCATGATGAGAGTCGCGGCGACCCGCGTGTGCTGATCGACCGACCTCACCGTAGAGGCGGCGGTGACATGCCTGGAGTCGTGAACCAAGTCCGTCGTCACGCCGACGGCAACCGCGGCCGCAACGGCCGCAGCCACGAGCCATCGGTCTCGACGACCCCACCGTCCGTTGCGTCCGGTGGCGATGGTCGCCAGCGCGCGGCCGGCCACGCTTGGCGTGGCGATGGCCTCTTGAGCGCCGTCTCCCGCGACCAGGATCTCGAACTCCCCGGCCGGTACCCTACGCAACCACGAAACAGTCCAGGCGATGTCGCTCAATACGTCACGGCACCGTGCGCAGTCATCCAGATGACCGCAGAGGTCCGCTTCCTCGCTGGGGTCCAGACCACCGAGGGCGTACGGTCCCACGTAGGTTTCCATCGGGCAGGTCATGGTCCGTCCACCCCGCGTTCCTGTAGTGCGAGGCGCAGCGCCTGCAACCCGTAGTGGACCCTCGATCGGACCGTACCGGCGGGCAGCCCGCGATCGGCCGCGATCTCAGTCGTTGTGTAGCGGCGGTAGAAATAGTCGATCAGCACCGTGCGGTGCTGGACCGACAACGACCTCAGCGCATCAGTGACGAGCGCGGCGTCCAACGCCATGTCGACCTCGCTCTCGACACCGAGCGCCGTCGTGGGGAGGTCAGCGCTCGCCTCCGGAGGCCGGGCCGAGCGTCTTCGATGCGCATCGATGACGAGTCGCCGTGCGGTCGTGAATAACCACGGCCGAACTTGTTCGATCGGCACCCGGCCGGACTTCTGCCAGGCCCGCAGCAACGTCTCCTGCACGATGTCCTCGGCCAGCAGGCGGTCGCCGGCGGACAGGCGGCGTACGAAAGCCAGCAAGGCCGAAGCATGCTGCTCGTACATCGCCCGGACCGCCTGCTCGTCCACCGGTCGCACACCACTCATGCCCAGCACTACGCAGGCCGATCGTCCCGTGTTCAATCACCGCCGGGATTCGAGTGGATCGAACGATTTCGTGCACGCTGTGCGGAAGGGTTCCGCGGCCTCGGCACAGAGAAATGGTGTAGAACCTGGGCCGGGAGCGCGAGGCACGCATCCATTGCGGTACTCGTGCAGCGGCCGCAACGCTAATCACTCGGCGGCAGGATGAAGACGGAGACTCCGTCAAGGTCGGTGCCGGTGCCACACCGATGACCATCACAGCTAGAAGCCGAAAGCAGCTACCTGCATCACTGTTGCTAACGCTGCAAGGGACAGGTTGGTGGCTGCTGATCGGCCACGAGGGTCAGCCGAGCGCGGCCGCCCGGATCACCGGCCTTCCGAGATCACCTTGCACATCAACTGGCCGGCAGTCGACACCGGCCGGTTCTCCCACGATGGTGGCCGACCTGGATTCCTCAGCGGGCCTGGGTTCAGATGGTTGCAACGCATGCTGCTGGGTCACACCTACTTCTCGCCCCGATGAGTAGGTGTGGGTCGTAGAGCAGAGCAGCGATGCCCTCAGTCGGTCCTCCGCTCTTCTGCGGCACCACTCGGCGAGCGCCCTGATCACACACACCCTCGCGGTGTCAGCGTTGCACTCCCCCACCGATCCTGAACGACGTGTCCTGCTGGCACGTGTTCAGGACCGCCATGGAACGAGTCACAGCGCAGCGCTGGCTTACCGGTTCTTGGCCATGTTCAAGAGTCCAGGGCCGAGCATCAGAGCCTCACCGACGATCGAGACGACGCCGAGCGGATAGGACCATTGCCCGACGTGTTCACTGAATTGCGGGAGACCGGTCGTGCGACTGAGAACGTAACCTAGGATCGCCAGCGCGGCGACCGCGACGCTGCACAACCAAACCACCCTCGTGTCGTTGACAAGCAGCAAGATCGCCAGCAAGAAACCAGCGACGGAGAGCAGCAGGAACCCGACCCCGATGTACGGCGTCTCTCCCAACGCCTGCATCAGCAGCGGGAGATGCGAGATCGCCTCGGCAATCGCACCGCAGGCGGCGACCAGGCGCCACGGTGATTCAAGAGGACGGCCCTCGAAAGGCCAGACAAGAAGCACGGACACCGGCGACCGCTCCGAGGCGGACACAGCGGAGTTGTCCGAGTACGTCGACTTCTGCGACATCGGGGAATCCCCTTCGTTCGTGATCTGGACGCTCGTGACTACGCGCACAGCACGGAATCGGTTCATCACGGAGCGCCGACATCTCACACCGCAGAGGACCACGGGTGGGATGCCCGTTCCCGACTACCGGACACCACCCGCGGCGTTGCCGGCACAGCACCGTCTCCAGCGGAGCCTTCCGACCAGGCCATGGCGCAGACTCGGTGTTCGCGAGTACAAGTACGACGAAGACGCACGCTAGTTCCCTGTGTCTGAGCTACTGCCTGTGATGCTGACATCGCCAGTAAGGCGAATCCTTGACTACGCCGTTGCTAGGCCCGTCAGGGCCGGGTCGGGGCCCACCAACGACGATCAGGACGGGATCCGCTCGGCGGGGCTTGCCCACAGCGGCTCGCTGTCCCATGAATGAGGTACGCGATTGGGGACAACTCGGTTCACCTTCAGGGCGACTGAACCATCCAGGTACCGGATGCGTATTAGGCGTGTGTCGACGCATGGTGGATCCCTGAGCGAAGCGGACCTGGAGGCGCTGTATGAGAGGTATCGCCGGCCGCTCCTAGGCTATGTCCTGTGGTCAGTGAGCGGCGATCACCAGTACGCCGAAGATGTCGTCCAGGAGACCATGCTGCGCGCCTGGCGGACGTCGCCTGCTCTTGACCCGGATGGAGCAGGTCCCTGGCTGTTCACGGTTGCTCGGAACCTCGTCATCTCCGGGCACCGGCGACGCACTGCGCGTCCGGCCGAGGTACCCATCGCCGACAGGGAATTGGCGTCGGCAGACGACGACATCGACCGAGTGCTTGAGGCTTGGCAGGTCGCCGAGGTGCTGCGAGGACTCAGCCGGAATCATCGCCAAGTGATCATCGAACTGTTCTACCGCCGGCGAACGGTCGCCGAAGTAGCCGATCGGCTCGGCATTCCGATCGGAACAGTCAAATCGCGAAGCTTCTATGCGCTACAGGCGCTGCGAGTGGCTTTGGAGGAGCGAGGAGTGACCGGCACATGACTTGTCCGCAAGCCGACGCGATCGGCCTATATGTGCTCGGGGGACTCGATACCGACGAACGACTTGAGATGGAGCGGCACATCCGGGCCTGCGCGAGCTGCCAGGACGCCGTCCAGCAAGTTGCGCATTTGCCAGGGGTACTTCACAGTCTCACGCTGGAAGACGTCGTGGCATTGCAGCTCGATGACGCCGATCCGGGCGAATGGCAACCATTGTCCATCAGTTCTGCCCCTGCTTCTCTACCGAAGGCCGCGAACGTCGTGCCGGGCGATTCGTCGATCACGCGCCTTCGGCGTGCCTCCACGCGAACGCTTCTCGCCGCGACGGCCGCCGTGGTCTTGGTGGTCGCTGGCGGCCTGATCGGTCGCCAGATCTCCGACGACCCGGCGTCTCCGCCGCAAGCTGAGGGGGGTGTCACGTGGTCCGCTACAGATGGCGTCGGCGGGATCGATACGCAGGTGCAGCTCAGCAGCCGTAGCTGGGGAACAGACATTCAGATACACATGAACGATCTTGCTCCCGGCCAGCGGTGCATGCTCGTCGTGTACACCCGGAGCGGGCAGTCGGAGGCCACCGGCTGGTGGACCACATCCAACATCCCTGAGGCAGATGTCCCTGCCAGCTCATCATTCGCCCTTTCCGACATCACCCGCGTTGACGTCGTCAAAGCTGACCAGACAATACTTGCATCTCTTACGGACGCGACACGATGACTAGCCCCGGGTAGTTGAAGGTCCGTATGGCTAGGTGATTCGGAGCTGCCAGGGTCTAGCAGACGATCCGATACGACGCGTCGACCTCGAGCTCGACATGGAGAGCTTCAGCAGGCAGCCCGAAGGTCAAGAGACGGTGCCCTCGCAAGGCAGGCTCGACGAGAACCTCTGGATCTGGCAAATGGATCGCTGTCGATGAACTCGGATCCATCGCTCGTCCCGACTGCGCCGCCGGCGTCGGACTCACGACCCCGGAAGGCCTACTGCGCGAGCATGACTGTGTGCCGCGCGCTACGTGTGATGTCCGGGGTCAGGGTGCGGCGCCCATCGAATCGGGGGACGTTGACGATGGCGCCGTCCCACCCGTCGCATCGTCACGCGGTTCGACGTGTTCGAGCCATGCGCTCCAGACGTCGGGCCGACGAAGCACCCACGACAGCACGGCTGGAGAACGAGGACCTCGCTCGGCCGCTGAGCCTCGCGGTCGGTGGAAAACGGGTGGCCTGGTATCGCCGGTAGCAGACCGTCGTCTGGTGTATGGCCACGCCGGACATGTACAGGCATGCGACCAAAACCCATCGGCTTCCGCTCATAGCGCTTTGTCTTATCGGGTGGTGTTGGTCAGGGTCGTCAGCACGGTCTTGTCGGACCGGATGACGTCGATACGTTCGATCTGCGACAACGGAATCGATGTACTTCCCGAGATCATCAGGCGCGCCTCGTGGTTGGTCGACCACCAGCCCGCCGTCTCAGCAGCACCGATCCGTGCGTGCACAACCAATCGACAGGTCAGCCGCGATGGGAGATCGTCTGTCAACGGCAGACGAAAACTGACCCCCTTGCGGCAGTTGAAAATTGACCCCTTGGTGGTCATGGTTCCTCGGTGTTGGCGGCTGGGACGCGGC